>JAYVBH010000034.1:0-92676 GCA_043750575.1 Cyclobacteriaceae bacterium | reverse complement strand
GCTTCGCTCACCCGTTCGTTGCAAATCCCAGATCGGATAGGACCACAGGTCCGCCTCCGTACCCAGATCTATCCTCCGAATGGGTCGGGACCGCAGGTCCCGACCAACTGGGGACAAGGGAAATCCGGAACTCGTTCGGCAACTAATGAAACAGGATTTTCAATTCATCTCCGCCACGAAAAAGACAAACCTGAAGGCCCTGGAGGAAAAAATCCTGGACAAGTTCCACGTTGACAAGATCAAGCAAGGCGATGTTGTAGTAACCAACCACCCGGCATTATCAAAGTTTACAAGATACTCACGATGCGTTGAGTCGAGTGCTCAAGGGCATGGATGAACGCGTCACGGGCGACTTCCTGGCGATGGATGTGAGGAATGCGCTGCATCATTTGGGTCTCATCACGGGACAGATTACAACGGAGGACCTTCTTGGGAATATTTTTGGGAAGTTTTGTATCGGGAAGTAATGCCTCAGATTTTCAGATGTTATTTGCCTTAGCCTTGACCGAGGACAACACCAACCATAAGCAAACTGACGATTTCCATTTGAGACCTACTTTCTTGCCTCTGACCCCAGCAATGCCTCTAACTTTGCAGGTACCACTTCCAGAAATTACTTGCGTCATACCAACTCGAAAATTTATGCAAGCATGTCTGCCAAATGCTTTTTGGAAGCGCCTAATGCAAACAATGACCGAATAAGAAGGTCGATCGAAACTGAAGGGTCACCAGACTCCATCTTTGCAACTCTTGACTGGCTGGACTTGATTCGGTGTGCGAGTTCAGTTTGAGTTAGTCGCTTGGCATTGCGATAATCATGCAGGTTTTTACTTAAGGCAAGTTTAAGTTCAATATAGGAAGCCTCTTCCGGTGAAAGATTCAGAAACTCCTTAACCGTACCAACTTTCCACCCTTTCGCTTCTAAACGCTTTTTTTTTGAGCTATTCATATGTATTTTCTCTACCTATCATATTGTTTAATCCGGCGCTTGCAATTCTCAATGACGGTTTTAGGAGTTTTTTGTGTTTTCTTTTGAAAAACTTCCAAAATCAAGATGGCATCATTATCAATTCGATACACAATTCTCCAAGTCTTATCCCCCTCAGCATTCCTAAGCTCGTGACATCCCACACCAATTGATGGCATTGGACGTGAATGTGGTAGAGATAGCTTCTCGCCCTTCTGTACGCGTCTCAATAAATAGCCGGCTTCAATTCTTGTCTGAGACGAAAACGGTGGCGTCTTTATCTCGCCGTGCACCCAAACAAGCGGCTTGTCTCGAGTACTCATGCCGATCCGCAAATATATGTCAATATTGACATAATGTCAAGAGTATATCATCATATTTGAATCCCGCGACACAAATTCGGCAACCTGTCCTTCCTGGTCAATCCGGTTTTCAGGACAAATCTTCCTTCTAACCAAGGTTCCCAAAAACTCCTGATCATGTATTCGTTTTACTTGCCACACCGCCGAAGGGTCGGTGTCAAGGTTGGACTGAAAGTCCTCCTTCGAATTACTTGTACTCCTTCGATGGGTCGGGAGGAAACTCCTGACCAACATCTCAACATCTGAACCAAAGACCCGTTTAGACCAAAGGTCCGTCTTCGATACTGTTCACCCCTTCGTACTGAACCGATTTAAGCAGCACACGTTTATCCGAACGATTTAAAAAACATCAATTTCCATGTTACAAAAAAACACTTCCGGATTTGTAACAAAAGGAGTGTCTAAGCGTATCTTTAATTGCCATTCCGCACAGCATCCATTCCATCGAAGCCCGAAATTCAAAGAGGTTATTTCGCGATGGACAGTCAGTTCGGAATTCCTCGTTTAACGGTCTGATATCGGCTAGATAGATCTGTTGGACTACGTTTTGACTAGGCTTGGGCTATGTTTTGACTAGGTTTACCCTAGGTTTAGGATAGACTTACCCTAGGTTTACCCTAGGTTTTGACTAGGCTCACCCTACCTTTTTCTCTTAAATATGCTATCTTTCTATCGGAGAGTAGTCTGATCCTGGTCGGAAAGACATGCTTCTCCTTCCCTATTTATAGGTTCATTTCAACGTAATTGACATGATATGAGCAAACGAAAGGACAAGACGGATGTTGGAGGGATTTTTGGCGAGTCCGTGACGGTCCGCAAAGTCAACAACCGCGTAGTAGTAAAAAACCGCCCAAAGCGCAACGGCAAAAAACGCAAGCTTACTGAAAACGAGATTGCCCAACGTGAGCGTTTCCAGCAAGCATCACGCTATGCGAGCGCCGTGCAGCATGATGCACTATTGAACGCATTATATGCTACCCGTAAACGTGGAAAGTATGAGTCGGCGTACACCGTGGCACTTGCCGACTTTCACAACGCGCCTAAGATCAGTGCCCTTGCGGTCAACAAACGCGAGGTAGCTGGCAACGATGAGATCCAGATTAACGCGAGCGATGACTTCATGGTGATACGCGTAAGTATAGAGATGTTTGCTGCAGACGACAGTTTGATCGAAAGAGGTGAAGCAACGCAAAAATCTAAGAAGCGCATTGATGGCTGGTTTTACATTCCCGCAATTGCACAGCCAACGAAACCTGGAATGAAGATCATAGCAGCAGCATATGACCGGCCAGGAAATAAGACAGTACGAGAGATCGTGTTGTAACTTACCTTCGAGCAACATTAATCTACGCATGAAAGCAGCACGCATCATCCTCCTTGCTCTTAGCGCCCTGGCGGCGGCATGCGATACGGGCAAATCCCGCGAGGAAGACAAGGCGCTATTGAATAAGACCCGGGAGGAAATTGAAGCCCTGGCAAAGTCCCACCCTTGTGCTCCGGATTCGCCGTGTCGGTTGACCGGACTGGGGAGCAAGCCCTGCGGGGGCCCCTGGTCCTACCTGATCTATCCAACCTCTGTAGATACCGTTCAGCTCGTGAACAAAGTTACCCAATACAACGCAGCTGAGGCCGCCTACAACATGAAGTGGTCCGTTGTATCTGATTGCAGTGTAGGGCTGTCGCCAGCTAACGTCGCTTGCGTTGATGGCCAATGCGTTGGCAACCCATGAATCATTGAACTTTGTTGGTCCGGACTTGCACTTGTAGTCCCGACCAACTTCGAACTTTAGCCACGGATTACACAGATTACCACAGATGAATCCTGGGTTGGTCCGGACTTGTCTGGGTTGGTCCGGACTTGTAGTCCGGACCCATTCGAAGCACCAATCTACTTCGGAGGCGGACCTCTGGTCCTTCCCACACCTTCTCACTACACCTCCTCTGGGCTCGGATGACCAGACGCCGCGTTGGTCCGGACTTGCAGTCCGGACCCATTCGAAGCACACTCTTCTTCGGAGGCGGACCTCTGGTCCTTCCAACACCTTCTCACTCCACCTCCCTGGGCTCGGATGACCACACGTTCAGACAGGCACGAATCCTCTATTCAATATAAGAAATATCTACCAGCCCCTTACTGTTCACGAAATAGTCCCGCGCCGAACTAAATACGTAATGCTCTGGCTCATCAACGATACCTGCCGCCACAGGATTATTGTGGATGTAATCCATCTTCTGGTTTGTAAACTTCCGCGTAAACAATTCAACCGGATGCATGCCTTCCCGCCAAACCTGATGTGCGTTGCGGTCTGTCTGAAAGTGCTTCTTCAGCCAATACTTGCGACTTTCAAAGTCCGAATCTATTTTCTTCAAAAGCTCCTTACTGGTGAAGCCTTTGAAGTCCCGCATTACATCGGACAGGCCTTTGGGATTTCCAGGCACCACCGAAGCAATCATGTGAAGGTGACTCGGCATAAGACACCACACATAAACTTCAAGTCCCTTTTTCTCAATACAGTAGTTCAGCGAATCCACCACCACCATACCAAGTTCGCGCCGGGTAAACAAATCAACCCACTCAACGATGGTGTGGGTTAGGAAATGTAAGCGTTCGCTGCGTATAGCATACTTGAAGCCCATTAGGCAACCTATTCAAATGCTATGAGCGATTCAATCCGGTTTTCCGTACAATTTGTGTCTCCAAAGTGGGGTAGTGATTGCTTCGCTCACTAGTTTGTGGCAATTCCACCACCCGGTAGGACCACAGGTCCGCCTCCGAAGGAAATGGTGCTTCGAATGGGTCGTGACCGCAGGTCCCGACCAACTGGGCATTTTGTGAGCAGCATTAAATACTTTGTGGGGTGCTATTTGATTTTATGAATTTAAGTATCTTAACATACCGCTCAGCGTTTCCACCATGAAAATCCAAAACAGTACGCCAGATGACCTCGCTACAATAATGTCCCTGTACGATTCTGCTATTGAGCATCAGAAAAAAGTGTTTACCAAATACTGGAAGCCCTTTGACAGGGAATTGATTGAAACCGAAATAAGGGAAAAGCGTCAGTGGAAGATGGTGATCGGCCATCAAGTGGTTTGCATTTTTGCCATCACCTACAACGATCCCATCATCTGGAAGGAAAAAGATGGTGACCCCTCCCTCTATCTTCACCGTATTGTCACCCACCCCGCTCACCGGGGAAACTTCTTCGTGAAAGACATTATAGCCTGGGCACTGAATTTTGGAAGAGAACACGGAAAGCACTTTATCCGCATGGATACGTTCGGTGACAACCAAAAACTGATTGACTACTACGTGGCCTGTGGATTCACTTTCTTGGGTCTCACAACACTGGGTGCCGCGGATGACCTTCCTAAACACTATAGGAATGCAACGCTGAGTTTGTTTGAGATTCCAGTCGGAAGAGGTTAGCCACACCTGCCCGCCTTGCCAGATACCTAAGAGAAATTTAAGGTGTGCGTAGCAGGCAGGCGGGGATTACACAGATTATCACAGATAAACTGATTGAATTAATCTGTCATACCCAACGCCTACGAGAAGCGCTGCCGGACAAGCATGGGAAAACTACTTGGCTACGATCCGTGTATACTCATACACATATAGGTTCAAATCTTCCCAATCCGCTTTCTTCTTAGGGTACTTTGCTAAAAACTCTTCACTGTCACCGAAAAGTCGGAGGTAGTTGTCGCCATCAAACTCAGACTTCTTCAGCCAGAATACTTCACCACCTTTGCTGATGTAATACGACTTATCCAACCCACCCGAGACTTTTACGCCCATGACACCGATGCCCCCCGTTTCCTTTGCCATGTTATCACCATACACCGATATGACAGCGCTGAAGCTGGGGTTCACCAATTGCATGAGGTATTGTTTTTCATCCTTCCTGTTTTTCAATGAAACAGACTGACTCTTAAAATAAACGTAACCTCTGTTGATGATCTGATCAAGGCTATTGTTCGTGTAATTGCGAGCTACCGAGGGATCAATCGCCTTTGATACTTTGGTAACATTTTCCAAATCCGAAGGCAAGAGGTACATCTCGTCGATTTCATCGGCTTTGTATTCTGTCTTCTCGTTGGTTACAGAATCTTTCATCACAATGGAGTAAATCTGTCCCTTTTTTCTATCCAAATCACCCTTAATACCCTTAATGGTTCGGCCGTCCTTGAGTTTGAGCATGCTCATTTTTGAGCCATAAGCGTCGTACACCGGAAGAAATCGATACACTGACTTGTCCGGCTTCGCACTGTTGTTGCTTTGCGCAAACAAAGCATCGGATGGAAGCACGGCGAGAATGCATAGAATAAATAGGACTTTCATAGGGTATGTTTTTTCAAAATGGTAGTAGTAAATATACCAATATTGTACGAATCCAGTCGGAAGAGGTTAGCCACAGATTACACAAATTATCGCAGATTAAAATTCAATACGTTGTCTGTGCTAATCCGTGTAATCTGTAGCAAAACCCTTACTCACTCGCCATCAAAAACAACAGCAGCATCTCGAAGCCCTAGTAGATGCCCTGAGGGCGGCCAGGAACTGCCTGATTCCTTAACATACTCATTGGCTTCTTCCCCGGTACCGGCTCAGCGCTGGCATGCTATTTTTAGAAAAGAGCATAGCACTGTTTTCAGTCCAAAAATGGCCATCGCAACAAAGGAACCCCGCATAATCAACTGGAAGGTCAATCAGGGCCTTCTCTTCGTCGTCCTGCTGGTTACTGTCCTATATTTTGGACGCGGCCTGCTGGTGCCGTTCGTATCCGCCGCCTTCTTTGCCATGCTGCTGGCTCCCCTGTCTGGACGGATGGAGCAGTTTATCAAAAGACCGTTCGCGGTGATCCTCTGCATCCTCCTGTTGCTGGGTGGCATCCTGGGCGTCATCGCTATCATTATCGCTGAGATCATCAGTTTCACGGGCGACCTCCCCGCCATAGTGGCTACTGCCAATGACCTGCTGCAGTCCATTGAGGTGGTAATCCACGATAACTTCGGACTAGAGCCCAGGGAGCAGGTGGCCATGGCGAAAGAGCAGATCAGTGCCCTTGGAAAATCGCAGGGGTCTTACCTCGGGAGCCTCGCCGCCGGTGGCGCCCAGGTAGTTGGCAAGCTCGTCGTCACCCTCCTCTATACATTTCTGATGCTCCTGTACCGCGAACGCTATGAAGTATTCCTCACCCGGCTCTTAGGCAAAGGGCAGCCGGAGAAGACGAAAGAGATAATCGACAGCATTACCCTGGTCGGCAAGCAATACATCAAGGGACGCACCGGGGCTGCTCTGCTGTTGTGGCTGTTCTACGCCACTTGTTTCACCCTCATCGGCCTCAAGAACGGAATCCTGCTGGGCGCCATCGCTTCGCTTATCGCCATCATCCCGCTGGTGGGCGGTGTCATCGGCGGGTTGTTTCCATTCTTCATGTCACTCACTGCCAGACCCTCCGATGGATTGCCCCTGAAAGTAGTGGTGGTCGTCGTGCTCGCCAATGCCCTGAACACCTATGTAATCGAGCCCATGGTGGTCGGTGGCAAACTGCGGCTGGGTGCGCTTCCCATGATCGCCTTCATCATCATCGGCGGAGCGTTGTGGGGCATCGCCGGGATGATCCTATTCATCCCGTTGCTCGCCATGGCAAAAATTCTCTTTGACAACATCAACAGCCTGAAACCCTTCGGCTACCTGGTCAGCGATCCTCTTGAAGGCAAGACATCGGCAATAGGAAATTGGGCGTCGAATTTATGGAACCGGGTATTTACGGACAAAAAGAAAAGGATCGCCAAAGAAGCAGGCGTAGTTACAACTTGATTACATTTTTGACCATTAGGCAACAAATCGCTAAGAAATGAAAATGTTGCTCGTCTCACTTGCGCTTTGTACCTCATCTTTTCTCTGCTTTGCCTTGGCTGAACCTACCTACAAAGTGATTTCAGTTATTGACGGAAACACGATCCAGATTATGACTACCGACGGGGAGCGTGTTCAAATCCTCCTTTATGGTGTGGATAGTCCGGATGAAGGTCAAAAGTTTTCCATGGAGGCGAAGAAATTGTTGGAAAGTCTGCTCTTAAATAAAATGGTTACGCTCATTGATCGCGGCAAGGATCGTTACGGCAATCGGATCGCAGAAGTCACCGCAAAAGGAGTGAATGACCCACAACGTGAACTTTTGAGGTCAGGCCTTGCATGGACTTCCGGACCAGATGAGGAAATGGAGTCATTAAAAGAACATGCCCGGAAACAAGGCCTGGGCATCTGGGCAGAAGAAAATCCACTGCCACCCTGGCTCTATCGCCGTCAGCAGTCCATGTTGAAGCCGAAGACTAATTGATGGCTTCCGGCTCCTCTTGATCATCACAAGGTTACGTTGTTGGCGTTGTTGGTCCGGACTTGCAGGACCGGATGTCCCGACCCTCTGGTGGAATAGTAATTGCTTCGCTCACCCGAGCGTCGCAAATCCGCGATCGGATAGGACCACAGGTCCGCCTCCGTATCAGATATATCCTTCGAATGGATCGGGGACCGCAGGTCCCGACCAACTGGGAAAAAAGTTTGCCACAGATTACACAGATTACCACTGATGAATGCCCTAAAAATCTGTGTAATCTGTGGCAAAACCCTTTGAGCTACTCACTCGCCATCAAAAACAACGGCAGCATCTCGAAGTCCTCGTAGATGGGGCGGAAGCGCTCGGTATCGTAGTGCTTGCTGACGTTCACCAATTTCTTCTTACTCGTTACGATGTCGATGGGCAAGTGGTCATAGCGGCCATTGCGCAAGGCTACCAATCGACCATGAGTTCCTTTCATGATCAAATCGAGTGCCATGGTTCCGTAGGCCATCGGCACAATAGAGTCTATCGCATCGGGATCACCGCAGCGGACCAGGTAGCCCAGCTTCTGGTTAATGATGTCAATGGTTCTCCCCTTGTTGTACTTTGGTGAAAGCTCCTTGATCTTGGCCGAGATCATATCGCCGATGCCGCCGAGTTTGGCGTGACCGTAGGCATCTTTCTCGGCTCCCGCAAACATCATTTCGCCTCCGGAAAACATGGCCCCTTCCGAGGCAATCAGGATGGAGTAGCGGCTGGGGTTCTCACTTCGGTCAGCAATCAGTTTCTCTGTCAACTGCTCGATATCGAAGGGATGCTCAGGAATGACGCACCGATTGGCAGCGCCAGCCATTGTGGGGAGTATGGCTGTAAATCCAGCGTAGCGCCCAAACACCTCCAACACCATGATGCGCTCGTGCGAGCCCGCAGAGGTGCGCAGGGCATTCGTCATCGAAATGGTTCGGGTGATGCAGGTACTGAAGCCGATGCAGTAGTCCGTTCCTGGCACATCGTTATCCATAGTCTTGGGAATGGCATTGACCTTGAAGCCCCGCTTCGAAAGCTCCACGCCATAGCTGAGTGTGTCGTCACCGCCAATGACTATCAACTGATCAATCCCAATCCATTCCAGGTTCTTCAATACCTCTTCCGTGAGATCGTTGGTCTTCCCGTTAAATGCACCTTTCAGGTGTTCGGGCACTCTGCTCTGCGAAACATTGCTTGGCCTTGTGCGCGAGGAGTGAAGAAAGGTTCCACCGGTCCTTGAAGCGCGGTCCACCACGACTTTCGAGAGTTCAATAAAGTTCTCCTCGTTGTTGGCCTGGGTATCGCGTACAACATCCACGAGTCCTGCCCATCCCCTCCGGATTCCTATTACCCTAAACCCTTCGCGCAACGCCCGCACCGTTACGGCCCGGATGGCTGGATTAAGACCAGGAACATCGCCACCCCCTGTTAAAATTCCAATCGTTCCCCTTGACTTAATGACTGTCATACGAAAATGTTAATTAAGGGCAAAAGCTACCACTTTCGTCGGTTTGTACAATGGAATAAGGCGGTAGCTTCCAAGATAAACTTCTTTGAATTCATCTGTGCTCATCCGTGCAATCCGTGGCAAAAAGGTGCCATGGATCCAACTCCTTGTCATGCCAACCCGGAACCCTATTTGACCGTATACTCCTGTTGTTTCAACGCCTATCCATTAATCCACATATACACGATATCCCGGATAACCCATGAAAAAGAAACATCCCACAATTCAATTCGGCGAAACCGTAGAAGGCTATAACATTCCCGTCTTGAATGAGCGTGAAGTTAGAGCGGCTGCCGGGATACTCTTCGTATTCATGCTAATCGCCCTCATGATGATCATCTTCAAAGGGAATTTCCTCATGATTAAGTACATCATCATTCTTTTTCTTACCGATATGCTTATCCGGGTGTTCATTAACCCGCGGTTCTCCCCCTTCCTCATCATAGGCCGGCTAATCGTCAGCCGACAGAATCCTGAATATGTCGGTGCCCCCCAGAAGAAGTTTGCCTGGAAGATCGGCATCGCCTTTGCGAGCTTCATGCTCGTCCTGATGATTATTCTCAACTCATACAGTATCCTGAGCGGCTTGACCTGCCTGATTTGCCTGCTTTTTCTTTTCTTCGAATCAGCCTTCGGCATCTGCCTCGGTTGCCTGGTATATGGGGTGTTCTACAAAGAAAAAGTGCAGTATTGCCCCGGCGAGGTGTGCGACGTCAAGAACAAGCAGGACATTCAAAAAACATCGGCCGCACAGATGTTTATCGTAGCTGGCTTTGTCGTATACATTGTATTGGCGGTGACGCTGTTCAATGATTCTTTCGCGGAGAAGCCAAGAAACCTTTGGAAGATCATCAGCACGGCGATGGAGAAGCCGTAAGTTTCTGTATTTTTTTCAGAATACAGGAACACAAAAGGCACTAAGAATACACGAAGATCACAAAGGGTTTTCTATAGCCTCGTGCTCCTTGTGGTCCTTCGTGACCTTTACTTCTTTCATGCTATTTCAAAACAAATTCAGTCTCCTGAACATCCCTTGAATTGCCACCGGTAAAAACAAGGTACCGTCCGGGTTCGCAACCAAAACTCATATCTCTTCTGTAAAAAGCCAGGTCAGTATATGCCAGCTTAAACGAAACTACTTTTGACTCGCCCGGCTTCAACCCAATCTTCTGAAATCCCTTCAGTTCTTTTACAGGTCTGGTTACGGATCCAACCAAATCGCGAACATAAAGCTGAACAACTTCTTCGCCTTCCCTGTCCCCGGTATTGGTCACGGTAACGTTTATAGTAAGCTCTCCCCCGCTGGTTATCTCTCTTTTGTCCAGCGTAGGCGCACCATAAACAAAGGTTGTGTAGCTCATCCCAAAACCAAAAGGATACAGGGGTGTATTCTCTTCATCAATATATTTAGAGGTGTATTTGTTATTCAGCTCCAGCGGCCGGCCTGTGTTCTTCATGTTGTAATAGATCGGAACCTGTCCGACGGACCGGGGAAAAGTTACTGGTAACTTGCCGGATGGATTATAATCCCCGAACAATACATCGGCCATTGCATGACCTGCCTGCGTTCCGAGGAACCAGGTCTCCAGAATGGCGGGAACATGTTCATCGATCCAGGTGACTGCCAGTGGCCGGCCATTCATCAAAACAATCACGATCGGTTTTCCAGTCTTGTAGATTTCTTCCACCAATTGCTGCTGAACCCCTGGCAACTCCAGCGAGGTACGACTAGCTGCCTCTCCGGTCATCCCTGCGGCTTCCCCAACAGCCAAAACCACAACGTCGGCTTGCCGGGCCACCCGTATCGCTTCTGCAAAATAGTTGGTTGAGTCGTCGTTGATATTGCTCCCTTTCGCATACATGACCTTCGTCTTGTCCGACACGGATGCCGTGATTCCTTCCAGCAGCGTCACCGATTTGGCCCAGTCACCAGCGGCAGACCAGGAGCCCATCATCTCGCGGCGGGCATTGGCCAACGGCCCGATGACCGCCAGGTGTCCTATATCTTTTCGCAGCGGTAGCAATGCCTTGTCATTCTTCAGGAGCACCATAGATTTCCGCGCAAGGTCGCGGGCAGCCTCGAGAAACTCAGGCTTCATGACCGTACTCTTCTCACGGATGGTGTCACTGTACCGATATGGGTCATCGAATAGCCCCAGCTCAAATTTCTTGCGAAGGATGCGTCTCACAGATTGATCGATAAGCTTTTCGTTGATCTTTCCGGACTTCACAAGGGCGGGCAACACATCCTTATAAAAGCCAGCCTGCATATCCATATCCAGTCCGGCTTCCAAAGCCATCGCCGCAGCGGCAATCGTGTCAGCAGCCACGCCATGCGGAATCAGTTCCATAACCGAGGTATAGTCGCTCACAACGAAGCCTTCAAACTTCAATTCCTTGCGGAGCAAATCGTTGAGGAGGTAACCGCTAGCGGTTGCCGGTACACCATCATAATCATTGAATGAAGACATGACGGTTGCCGACCCGGCCCGGATCGCCGCAACATAAGGTGGAAGGTACACTTCGCGAAAGACCCGCTCAGACATGTCCACCGAGTGATACTCGCGTCCGGCCTGCGGTGCACCATAGGCAGCGAAATGCTTCACACAAGCCATTACGGAATTGAGTTCACCCACACCCTTTCCCTGGAATCCGGCCACCCGGGCTTCGGCAATACGTGAACCCAGGTAGGTGTCTTCACCAGCGCCTTCGGCAACCCTGCCCCATCGGGGGTCGCGGGATACATCCACCATAGGCGCAAACGTCCAATGGAGACCTTCAGCAGAAGCCTCTTCAGCGGCGATACGATCTGCTTGTTCGATGGCTTTCAAATCCCAACTGGCTGCTTGCCCGAGCGGAATTGGGAAGATGGTTCGATGGCCATGAACCACGTCATAGCCAAAAAGCAAAGGGATATGAAGTCGTGTTTCCTCGACAGCTATCTGCTGAAGTTCACGAGTATACCTGGCCGTAAACGCATTGAAAATAGCTCCAACCCCGCCCTTCCTGATATCCTCTTTATACCCGTCGCGCATGGTTGGTCCGGTGACATCCCAATCACTGGTAAACATGGATAGCTGGCCTACCTTCTCCTCCAGGGTCATGATAGACATTAACGAATCTACTCTCCCGGCAATAACATCTTCCCGATTTGCAGGACTGGAACAGGCGCCCAATAGTGCGAACATCAAAATAAAAATGAGGTATTTGAGCATAGGTGCCTTTGTAACTATTATTCAATTAACAAAACCAAGCTTGGTCATTGCCGTCTGTACTTCCGGTGCCGTCATAAAGAGATCCCACAACATTCCGGTACGGTAATTCTCAATCATCACAATGATTGGCCCCTGATCGATGGCAACGGTAGAGTTCGCGTACCATCCCTTCCCAGGATTGAATGCATCGTAAAACCCATAGGGTCCCCAGGTCCTGTCGCCGATCGTATAGTAAAAGAATTTCAATGCCTTCATGGATTCTACCGGGGTGTAGGGAAACGAGGATAGTGCCGCTGTCGGCGAGATAACACCCAGGTCGTTGGTGGGTGAATGTGCTGAGTATCCTCCTTCATTGTCGCTGGCCGTTAGTCCCCAGCATTGATCGCTGTATCCGACTTTTCCATTTGGATTGATCACACAATGGGAATAGTTGATACCTGTATGACTGACATTTTGTGTCCAGTAATTTGCATATGTATCGGAAAGGCCGCGGGGATCAAATCCCAGGAAAGAATAGTGCGCAAAGAAAAGAGGGCCGCCAAAATCTGTACCGAGCGGTAACACAGTACCATAGAACGTCTTGCCATTCGCGATACCGCCACTCCTGGCCCAACCCTGGTGGTAAACGCTCGGGCTGATGGTGTGTGTTGACGAACCCGCTGCAAGGACGTACATGATCAAAGCTTCATTATAGCCACGAACCCTGAAGTTCATAGCCCATTCCACGCGGGGTGACCAATGCCAGTAGAGGACATTCTCTCCACCCCGGGTGTACCAGTCAAACTCTACGGATTGCCACAGGCTGTTGATCTTCGATATGAGGGCATTTTCGGTTGCATCGAGTGGGTTGAGGAATTGCCTGACGGTGAGCAATCCTTGTAGCATGAAAGATGTTTCCACCAGATCACCACCATCGTCATTGGGGCTGAAGGGAATCACACGACCTGTATTGCCATCCATCCAATGAGGCCACGCACCATGGAAGCGGTCAGCAGTCCCCAGGAAGTTCACAATCTTGTCAAGTCGTAGCACTCCTTCATTGCGCGTGATGAAATTGCGTTGAATGCCAACCAGGATAGCCATGACGCCGAATCCAGAACCACCGGTCGTTACCGTATTGCCAGAAGTATTACGCTCGCGCGCAAGGCCACTGGTTGGATGACCAAAGTCCCAGAAATATTTGAATGTTTGTTGCTGAACGAGCGTGAGCAACTCATCATCCGTAATGAGCGGAAACTTGGGCGTTGGGTCTATGGCACTATAGAATTCCCTGACATATTGCGGGGATATCTCTCCATTCAATCCCTTCAGCTGGTCGGACAAGTAAAGACGGTAGCGGGTAAATCCGACAAGATTTTGCTGCAACGCGATGGTCAGTTTCTTGTTGTTATCCCCAAGTGTTATTTGGGTTGCCAGCGCAGGTGGTCCCAGGATCTGAATGTTAACACTGGTCACCGATGCCGGGTCCAGCGCTGCCGAAAAATTGATTTCAATCACAAGGTTCGCCAGAGGCACATCGGTGACATTGCCGTTAGCCGTAACCACCTGATCTCCGAACTTCATTGACACTATCGTGAGCGGTTCCGCTTCGGTAACAAAGCTGGCCACGATCCCTCCGAAGGTTTCTCCGTTGCTGCCTTTCACCGTAGGTGCGATGGTCAGCGTATATTCTTTTTTGTTCAGCAGTGCCACTATAGGCATGGCTGAGAATGACTTAAAATCGTTGAGATATGAGATCGCTAATGGAACCGTCGTCGATCCTGATGAAAGTGTGATCCCCGAAGTGATGGAGGCCGTATCCAGGGCTGCGGAGAAATCACCGACGATCGCCTGGTCATTGGGAATGCCTTCGGTTGTTGATCCTGGTGTCAAGGGCAGGGTACCTACCCTGACTTCAAGGAGTTGGAGGGTTCCGGCAGGTACCGGTTCAGATGTATTCGATGTACATGACGCGAATAGTGCAAGTGTTGCAACAAACAAAAGAAGTCGTGTATGTACTGTTCGTTGTTGCATGCAGGTAAGAAGTAGAAAAGCTGTGGGAAATAAAAGGGTTTCCAGCGTGAGCCGGAAACCCCTTCATCAATCAAATTAAACCAAACTCAAGTACTAAGGCTTTTCAGCCGTATAGAGAGCAATGATTTCCGCTTCCGTAAGCGCACCCTTCCAGATTCTCAGGTCGTCCATCAGGCCTTTGAAGTGGTTGTTAAGTGGATCGGCAGGATCCGCCCATCCATCAGAAATGACGCGGTTCTGGCTTGCCTGAATAAATCCAATTGCCAACTTTTCGCCACCGCCCGTAGTGTTTCCGGCAAACTTAACACCTGTTGCAGATGTCTTGCATGGCGCTGTACACGTTGGCCACAGGTTGAAATCCCATGACCTGGCCTTCTGACCATCAACGTACATTGTTCCAACTTTTGTCGAAGCTTTGTAAGTACATACAACATGTACCCATCTGTCTTTAAAGAAAGAAGCGATACCGCCGGAACCTGTTACATCCTTTGCGAATGTAGAACCTTGCCAGCCGTTGGGGTTACCATTCCACCAGGTATCTTCAGCCTCAGTGATGCCGCCGGTAAGATCATAACGTGTGGCCAACTTCACCCCTTTGCCAAGGTCTGTCCATGGGCCGCCCATGATCTCAAACTGGAAGCCATACCATCCGCCAAGACCAAGCACAAAATGACTTTCTTTTGTGCCGTCGGTTTTCACCCAGAAGCTGATACTTAGATCAGGTCCAACCATGTAACCAGCTCCATTGGGAACTTCAACGATTGACGTAGTACCATTGAAGCTTCCAGCCAGTCCGGCAAAGCCGAAACGGTCTTCAACAAACGTAATGTCGTCTACATCGGCGGCATCAGGTGTGTGTGTACCTTTTGAATCCTCGAGGCTCCCGTTGAACGAGAAGAAGGAGAGCAGGTTGTCAGCCTGAGGGGCTGTGACCACTGGAGGACCAAACGTCTTGAACGTAAATGCACCGGCCGCAGCTGCACCACCATCGGTAGCCCGGAGACCGGCAGAAACCGTCACGGTGTGGTTCGTTCCGGTCACAAGTTCGTCCGTAGGATCGACTGTAACGATAGCTCCGGCAACCGTAATGGTCGAAGGAACTTCAACGCCGTCAACTTGCAATGAGATATTAGCTGACGTAGCCGTTGTCGCATTTACTGACTTGTTGAAAGTGGCTATCACAGAAGCATTCAAAGGAATGTCCGTAGCTGCCGTTGCCTCATCGAGTGCTATTGCGCCGTCGGTCATCAAGCTCGACAGCACAAGTGCCGCCGGTGAATTATCGCTAGAGCAGCTCTCCATGTACATACTGGTTGCTCCAGCCAGGAACACCAGCATAAATGCAAATTTCACTTTTTTCATCATAGATAGTTTAGTTGGTTTAAAATAGTAACGGTATATAAGAAAATTGACTAGTTAGTTCCATCCGGGATTTTGTGTGATCCGTCCTTGCGAAAGATCGATTTGTGGCTGCGGTATCGGCAGCAGTTCATACTTGGTGGTGTACCCTAAAGGCCCAAGAACTGCAACTGCCTTTTTGGTTCTGATGAGATCCCAGAAGCGATGACCCTCAAGCGCCAACTCATGACGGCGCTCATCTAAAATAATTTCGCGCAACAGGTCCTTGTTGTTCTCGCTAATGTCAGGCAGAATGCCTCCCACCCCTCCGCGCGCCCTGGCTCTCACTTCATTCAGACGAATCAACGCCCCGGCCGGGTTGCTATTTTCATTGAGCGCCTCCGCGGCCATCAGGAGAACATCGGCATACCGCATCAGGCGACGATGGTGACCCCATTGTGAAGGTGTGCTATTTCCAGGCGTCCATACTTTCTGATTATAACACTCTACTTCGATAATAACATTGCTGACTTTGGTAGTATCCGGGCACGTAAGATCGCCCTGGGTGATTACCCCATCCAGGACTTCGCCCAGGAAAATTATGGAAGCATCCTTTCTGGGATCGTTGGCTTCAAAAGAATTTATAAGGTCAATCGAAGGGCGGTTGAACCCCCACCCGCGGTCGGGAACTCCGCGAATACCCTGAGTATTTGCAAATTGTGCGCCTCCGTTTTCAACGCCATCGTTCGGTCGCGCTCCCACCTCGAAGACGGATTCGGTACCAAAGTTTCCCAATACGCCGGCGGCATTGGCGAAGTCTGCCTCCAAAATGTACTGAGCTGAATTGATTACCTCAACGGCATACTTCTCGGCATTGACGAAGTCGGGAACAGGAAGAAAAAGATAAACTTTTGCCAAGTATGCCTTTGCAGCACCTTTAGTGGCCCGGCCGAGGTCGTTTCCCAAATAGGTACTTTGCTCAGGCAGATTGTCTTTCGCGAAAAGCAGATCTGGAATAATTACGTTGTCATAAATTTCCTGGATCGTTGCCCTACCCAGGTCCAGCGGAGGCTCAGGTGTTAATACCTGAGGCACACCGCCCCAGGCCCTGACCAGGTCAAAGTAGTACAAGGCTCGCAGAAATCTTGCTTCGGCAAGGTACCTTGCCTTCAGTCCTTCATCCATTGTAATAGGGGGAACATAGGCAATAACAACGTTGGCATTCTTGATGCCTTGGTACACCGTACTCCACCAGCGGTCAAGGCCATCCTGCTGGGTATTGATCGAAAAATTGTCATAGGCGCCTACGCTGGAAAATTGATCACCCGGACTGCTGCCTTTTCGCGCGTCATCCGACATGATATCGAGTATCGGGTAACCGCCGGAATTGTAATGCCAATTGCGGAGTGCAGCGTAGGCCGCGTTGGTTGCCGCGAGGGCATCCTCTGCACTCACTGGGAAGGATGTCTGTAATAATTGACCCTGAGGCTTTTGATCCAGGAAATCCTGGCATGCAGACACCAGCAACAACACCGGTATCAGCCACCAACGGCCGACGTTCAGATTATTTGCGTGGTAAGGTTTCATAAATGTCATGCTAGAAAGTAACATTCAGTCCAAGTGTGTACACCCGCGCAACGGGGTATGCACCATTATCAATATTGTTCGCCAGTACATTAGAGCTTCCAAAATCCGGAGAGTAACCAGTGAAATTGGAAATTGTGAAGACATTCGTGCCTCGCAAATACAACTTGACCGACTTCAGTGACACCTTGTCGGTCCATGCGGATGGCAGCGTATAGGCAAGTGTGATGTTCCTGAGCCTGAAGTAGGAACCATCCTGAATAAAATGGTCGGAAATGGAATAGTTATATCCGCCAAAGGAGGGCCGGGGTTCTTTAAACGATGTACCATCGCCTGTCCACCGGTTCATCACGCGCTGCTCAAAATTGTAGGGATCGGGCCTGACGATTTCCTTACCATTCAATATTTTGTTGCCTGACTGCCCCTGGAAATCAACAAGGAGTTCAAACCCCTTATACTCAGCTTGAAGATTGAAGCCATAGATAAACGTAGGGATCGGAGAACCGATGTTGGTCCTGTCAGCTCCGTTCAGCACGCCGTCATTATTCACGTCAACAAACCGGAGGTCACCGGGAATAGCATTGGAGTCGTGTGGATAGGCAGCCAATTCCGCATCATTCTGGAAGACACCATCGGTTCGGAATCCGTAAAAGGATCCAATGGGAAGGCCGACACTGCTCAACGTAGCGGCCTGGCCATTGCCAAGGAAGCCACCTACCAATGTGGAATCAACACCTTTGGAACCACCTACGGCAAGTACTTCATTGTGAAGGGTATTTCCCACAAAGCCGATCTTGTACTTAATGCCTCCGATTTCATCTTGCCAGGCAACGTTGAATTCAAATCCACGATTGAGCACAGTACCGGCATTCACCGTAATCAAGGCTCCACTTCCATTGCCGGCATAGCCCTGAGTTCGAAGCGGTACAAGGATATCTTGCGTTTCCTTGCTGAAGTAGTCGAACTCCGCAGTCAACCGATCCTTCAGGAAGCCGAGTTCAAGTCCGATGTCTGTTTGATACGTTGTCTCCCAAACCAGGTTAGGATTTCCAGCAATGTCAAACGTAGCGCCGGAGACCAGATTATTGCCAACTCCAAAGACCGGGCTTGTATTTCCGTTGGACGTCACAAGGGAGTATTGCTTGAGGTAATCGATCTTTTCGTTGCCGATGGCGCCCCAGCTGGCCCTTAGCTTCATGTTCGTCAGGAAGGTGACACCCTTCATAAAGTCTTCATTGATCACATTCCATCCGAGCGCAAACGAAGGGAAGTTTCCCCAACGGTTGTCAGGAGAGAATTTTGAGGAACCATCACGGCGAAACGAAGCGGTGAGCAAATACTTCTCACGCCATGTGTAGTTGACCCTGAACAAATAAGAAACCAGTGAATAATACAGGTTCGCATCCACCCCGTTAGTGATAGCCGCGAGATTGTTGACGGCCGGTATGCTCGTAGGATCGTAGAAATAGAGCGGGTTGTTCAAATACCGCAGTTCAGGAAAATCGCGGATAATATTACTCCCGCGGATATTGATGAATTCGTTTGACGTGGATTGCATTGTAAATCCGCCGAGCACATTGATTCGGTGATCACCCACTTCTTTCGTGTAAGTCAATGTATTTTCCCACAGCATCGTGGAGGCCGAGGATGTTCCCTTAAACAGCGTACTTTGTAGATTTCGCTGCTGGTTCGGTGTGCCATCGGGGTTCAGCACGGCAAAGGCCGGAGTAAAATCCTCACTCTTGGCACTGTTAAGGTCAACTCCAAAGCTGGAGCGAAAAAGGAAATCCTTCAGGAAGGTCACATCCATAAAAAGGTTTCCCACCAGACGCATCCCGCTGTTATAGTTATTGGAATATTCGAGACTAGCCAACGGATTACCTACGTTCGGAACAGCCCCGAACGAACCATCTGCATAGTAAGGCTCTCTTAATGGCTGCGCACGATACGCCTGATAAACAACTTCCGGTGCATTCTGCTGGCTGAAAGGCGCAAAGGTGATGTTGTTGCCGAGCTTGAAATTATCTGAAAGCGCGTAGGTATTATTGAACTTCAGCGTGACCCGCTCATACTTGGATTTTGGAACGATCCCCTGCTGGTTGAAGTAGCCTACGCCAAGGTAGTATTGAGCTTTCTGGTTGGCACCGGCGACTGACACTTGGTAGTTTTGTTGCGGTGCCGTACGGAATATCTGGGATTGCCAGTCGGTGTTTGGGAGTGCATTCAGGTTATTATAAGTTCCTGGAATAATTTCGTTGGTGATCTGTCCAAACTCCTGACCGTTCAGCAGGTCGATGGTTTTGGCCACTTCTTGTACGCTATATTCTGCAAGAAAATTTACATTAGGTTTCTCCTGCCCCACTTTGCCAATTTTGGTGGTGACCATGATTACGCCATTCGCTCCCCGCGCACCGAAGATGGCAGTAGACGAAGCATCCTTCAGTACCTCCATGGATTGAATGTCTCCTGGGTTGAGAAAGGAGATGTCATCGAGAATGACACCATCGACTACATATATGGGTGAAGCATTGTTGAACGTTCCCACCCCGCGCACGCGAACGACGGGCACAGCTCCAGGTGCACCTGAAGAATTGTAAACGTGCACACCCGATACCCTGCCTTGAAGCGACTGCACCGCATTGGACGATGGGATCCGAACGATATCACCACTCTTGATGGATGCGACTGAACCGGTTAAGTCGCTCTTCTTTTGTACTCCGTAACCCACAACCACAACTTCATCCAATAAGTCAGCGTCCATCTCAAGCGCTACATCTATGGTTGCCCGCGTGCCCACCGTAATTGTCTGGGACGCAAACCCGACGAAAGAATAAGTGAGCGAGGTTTCCCCGGATTGGAGTTCAATGCGGTATTTCCCATCAGCGTCGGTGGCAGTACCTTTTGTGGTACCCGGTACCGAAACGTTTACTCCAGGGATGGATTGGCTGTCCTCCTTGGAAGTAACAGTCCCCTCGACTACCCGGGTTTGACCCCAAACCATGAGTGGAGTTGAAATTAGAATGTTGATTACCAATGCTTTAATCATAGGCAAGTCAATGAATTAGCTGGCAGTACTTGACCTTAAACCGAATGAAGTTAGGTTAAAGTCAAGTTTTAACTAATTATTCTTACACTTATCCCCCAAAAAGAGAAGGATAATTGGCTCGGGGCAGGATAGGATTGAACGGAATAAAAACATGGATTTCAAACGTATTCTGCCTACAATTGCAGAAATCCGTTGCTCTGTTTTGCGCTTGAGAAACAAACCCTCCAGACGACCTATTTGCGGAGCCTTTCCAAAGAACGCCGAAGGAACCCCGAAACCCTTGCGCGAACATCCAATTTACCTTCTGAAAGTCCAAAAAGAACGAGGTCTTCCCATCTGCTTGCGGAGGGTTTGCGGCCACTCTTTTCAAGCTCAGCAACTCGCTCCGTGACCTTGCGACGGAAACCCCAAACTGTATTAATTCTCAAGTCCAGTGTTGAGGCAAGGCCTTCGAGGGTAATCCTCTTTTTGGCTGCGACAGCAACATAAGCGATGTAGAATGCCTTCTCGATGGGGAATTTAATGCCATGGAAAATTGTGTAGCTGGTGATTGATTCATTGTAACCACACCGTGTACATCGGCGTCCAAACTTTTGCGCACCTTCAAAATACTTCTCGTTGCTACAGCGCCGGCAGCAGAACCCATTACCCCACTTTAGGTTCTCCAGGAACCGGTAACAGGCGAGGGTATCCGCATAGATGGTTTTGAACTCGCCATACTCCATGGACGTTTCGTGAATCCGCTCCTCAAGCACCTCCTTGACCTTGTTCTTCAGTTTCCAGTTATCAAGATCCAGCAAGGAATTGATCCGGTTAATTTCCTTGGCCTGGATGTTAAGCTTCTGGTTGCTCTCCTCCAGTTCCCTATTCTTTGAATCCAGTGCAATGGTTCGCTCCTGCACCTTTTCCTCCAATTCCCGGTTAACCTTGTCTTTCAGTTGCATGTTTAGCTCATTTTGGAGAATGATTCGCTTGAGTGCCCGGTCACGATTGTCTTTCAAAATCCTGATCCTGTCCCCGAGCGCAAACGTCAGGAAGAGCATCTCCACCACAAAACTGAAGTGCAGGCTGTAGTGTGATACGGTGGTAATGGAGAGAAAATTGAAATACACCAGACTCCGTAGAAAGAACCCAATCAGCAGCAGCCCATAGGCAATCACAAAAAATCGTGCCGGACGGTAGCCCCGTAGCCAGATCTTCATGCCTGTATAAAAAATGAGCGAAAGCGGGATGATCTCAATCATCCTGTAAGCAAACCACTCTGGAAAGAAGAACAGTTCCAAAAGGAAGACGGCCGACCGGACGACAATCATCGCCTTTAGCATCATGTCCAGTCGCGGCGATTTAGCCCGGGTGCTGAGAAAACGCCTGGTAAAAACCAGGGCCCACAGAATGAGAGAGTACAAAGTTATGCCTATTGCGTAATCATTCCAGCCAGGATGGTCCGGCCAGAGATACTGAAAAGCAATTCCATCCAGGCTCATCGCATAAAATGCGACACTAAGGATATAGAGAATGTAATAGATGTTCTTGATCTCACGTATGGCCAGGTATACCAGAAAATTGTACAACGCAATGATCAGGATCATTCCGTAAAACGTTCCGTAAAGAAAATACTCATTCAGTGCATAGCTGATGAATCGGCTCTCCGACCGGAAAGCAATCCGGATATCGGCAAACTCATGTGAGCGAATCTTGAAATAGTAGGCCAGCGTTGTGTCTTTGCGCATGTCCAGCTGAACTTCAAAATTCTTATGCTGGAAAGTTCGCTGGGTAAACGGGTGGTGGTCCCCCATAATAGCCCGTGTATAGGTGCCCTCCTCGGATGGTACAAAGGCTTCGATTTCATCAATGGTCTGATCATAGAATTCCAACAACCAGACCTTACTTCGGTCACCCGAATGATGAATCGGTATACGGATCCAGTATGACACATCGACAACAAAATCTTTATTCTGATAGGCCGGGCTTTTACGGAATCGGTTACGGGCCCCCTGACCTGACACCGCTGAAAAATCAAGGACGTTGGTAGTGTCAACCAGGAAGTCTAGCTCGTTGAGATACAATATCCGCTCATCCCCGGTGGGAACTTCCAGGGATTGGCTCCAGGCGGGCCATGCCGAAAAGGCGGCAACAACAATGATCAGTCTATTCAGCATTCGTTCAGCACCTACTTCTCCAGCCAACCTCCATGAAATCCGGCCTTCTGAAGCCCCTCAACAATATACCCGTTTTTGCGCATAAGGTTCCAGAGGAAATCTGTGCGATGATTTTCAATCTGAATGAGGATTGGGCCCTGGTCAATGCCAAGATAGTCAGAATCAAACCATCCCGTCGATCCATCGCGATTGCGTATGGACAGATTATAAGCGTCCTTGAATCCATATTTGCCGTATACTTTGTCACCGAGTGTCTTCATGTGCATTAATGCGGGAATGCACAGGTCCGGGGCAAACGGAATTGAACCTCCCGCCGCAGTTGGAGCAATCGTTCCGTCATCTTCCACATACCAGCGGGCGGCTCCACGCGCATTATATCCCTTAAAGGAAATGTTTGGATTGCCATTGGTATCATCGCCTGGTCCGTCACACGCCGTCAGCCCCCAGGCATTTTCTCCATAACCCTCCCAACCGCCAGGGTTCGACACACAATACAATCGGTTCGCAATCGTTGCCCTCCGGGAGTTTTCAAAATAGTCGATGCCTCTTGCTTTCATGTAGTCATCCTGGATCCCCCGGAAATCGATGTACATGTGTGAATACTGATGTCCGAACAGTGGACCGAAATTGACATGCTCCTGCCCCTGGTAGGTTCCCCATTGATAGGTTTTTGTCCACGCATTCCAGGTCTCTGCCTTGATGGGGTGTGTCGGCGAGGCAATGGCAAGGACATACAGGATCATGGCTTCATTGTAGCCCTGCCATGACGCCTCCATGAATCCTCTTTCTGGATGCCAGCCCATGCTCATCGTTTCCCTTCCATTCATAGCCCAATCCCAGTCAACATCCCGATAGAGGGAATCGGCCATCGCACGGATGGCAACCTCTACATCGGTTCCTCCGTCAAAATAACTCTGACAGGAAAGAATACCCGCCATCAACAGTCCTGTATCAATGGTCGAAAGTTCTACCTCGCGAAAACGGAGGCCCGTCTTCATGTCCAGGAAGTGGTAGAAGAACCCTCGATACCCTGCAACACCGGCAACACTATCCCCTTTCGGCGCGCGCTGAAAAAACTGCAGTGTGGTGAGCACCCGACTTGCTGCGGATTCCCGGGTAATGTATCCACGTTCAACGCCAACCAAATAACTGGTCAAACCAAATCCCGTTGCCGCGATGCTCGAGAAACTGGGCGACGGCCAGCGGTCGGGGACGAGGCCATTGGAAGGGTTGGCAAGATCCCAGAAGTAATCAAACGTGTCGGCCGAAAGGGAATCCAGGAAGGGACCATGCTCTGGTGAGCCCGGACCTGCCGATTGACAAGCTAAAACACAATAGACGACAACAATTAAGGCGAGGGCTCTCAAGCTTTTCATTCAGGAATATTCACACTCCTAAAATTAAGGAATTCCGAGCATGGCTATGCCATACGCATGCCGGCAATTAATAGTAGAACTTATGATGAATGGACAGCAACGAAATTCAAGAAGATGGTTCGTGGAAAAATTCAAGTTCTCGGTGGGCTCCTTTCTTCCTGTTTCCAATACCAATATTCAAGTAGGAATAAAGGGCGGAGCCGCTTGGTGTGGACATTTTCAAAACGAAACGAACGGTGAAGGTCACTTCAAATGGGGTTATAACGGTCCTTCGCTGGCCGTGACCTATTCATTTGGCAAAAAACCATGGAAGTAATCTTTCAACTCCCCTACTAATTAAGAAGTTGGATGCTTTGTCGTGAAACCCCGCTGGACTCACCAGCGCGTGGGGGTTTGCTGATGGTTAGGAAATAGTTACATTCCCTAAACTAAACCAAACCAACACACCCATGAAAAAGACCATTGCGCTATTGCTATTGGTGTCAACCATAGCAGTTGCCCAAACCCCAAAGGCAGACTTGTCTACCGTTAATACGGTAAGACCAAAGAAAGGGCAAAAGATGGCATTTGAAGCTGCTTACAAACAGCACATTGCCAAATTTCACGCTGCAAATGACAAAACAAATGTCTACGAGATTATGAGTGGACCAAATGCCGGCTTCTATCACATTGTGGGCCCTGCCGGAACATATGCTGACCTTGATAAAGAAAGGACAGATGCTGCCGCGCATAGCCTGGACCTTGACAAGACCTTTTTTCCCCTGCTGGATGAAACAATCAATGGAACATACCAAATGATTGACAGCTGTGGCATCCGACCGCTATCCAGTGCAGAGGCCTCTACCGTGACGGTAAGACATCTGAAAGAAGGCCTTAACATGCAGGATTACCGGAGGGAATTGGCAAGAGCATCAAAAATAAGGTTAGCACAAAAATCAGCTTTCTGGGAAAGCTTCAGCTCTACGTATTACGAACAGCTATGGGATGGTTCCGATCAAGTAACTGTAACTGTCCGTAGTCTTAAAGACGGATTTAAATCCCTTGCTAACGGCTTCTATCCTGCTGATGCACCTGGAGGTCCTTCGTTCAGAGATGAATACGTAAAAAAATACGGACACACTGCGTGGGATGATCGGGTAAAAATTCTCGACGCTGCTGTTGACAAGACAGAGCAATATATCATGCGATGGAGAAAAGATCTGAGTTCTAAGTAACTAAAAAAACCCCTGGACTATCCAGGGGTTTTTTTCTGAATAGAATTGATTTTCAAGATAACAGGCTCCTCGCTGGATTCACCTGTTCTTTTGCCAAGAAATCCTGGCGATAGCACTTGCACCCATTCAACAAAAAAATCGATTCACAGACTTCTGATCGTGGCTGGGTAGGTAAGCGGTTGGATATTCCTTGCAATACTCCTCTATCTTAGCCAGTGTCCTCCCAGCTTCTTGCCTGTCCACGTTAATGCCGGGTACAAACTTTGTTCTAACATTATCAAAGCTGAAGCTTGCATCGCCGGCAAAAAACAAATTTATCTGGGATGTCTTCAATATCACAGATTGATGATGCAGAGTGTGCCCGGGCGTTGGCACAATGATCACATCTGCAGCCTTGGTCAGGATATGGCCGCGCTCAAATACATTATCAACATCGTCATGGTGCCCTATCAGGTGTGGCTTAAACCAGGAAGGACATGCTTGCTCAACAAAAGCGGAGGGTCGCACATATTCCTCGTGGGCAACCACAATTTCAGATTTAGGAAAGTATTGTAAGCCGCCCGCGTGGTCCACATGGAGATGTGTAAGCACTACCCAGCGCACGTCTATTGAACGGATTCCCAAAAGGGTTAGCTGCGCATTCAGGTCGGAATTCTCGCTGACATTTAGTTGTGCGATGTGCTTGTTTAGCCAGCCATTCATTCCGCCGTTCTTCAAACTGTCAGTTGCCAGGGTTGTTTCCCCGGTATCAATAACAATCGTTCCTTCGGGGTGCTCAATCACCCACGAATAGATCGGCATCCAATCCACAAAAGTCGGATCCAGCAAAACAAAATACGGCCCCAGGCTTGAGTGGATGTGCGCATTACGATACTTGACCCAGCCACAGATGACAGCATGCACCTTGATGCCATCAACAATCTTCGTGAAGATCCCATGCCGTTCCAGTCCACTTTCGGAAATCTTGCTATCTGGTTGAATACCAACTTGAGTGAGGGTCTGCATAGAATAAAGTGGTTTAGGCCGCCAGCTTAGGCAATGAACTAAACTGAAGTCTTTAAGCGGTATTTCCACCAACTTTTACAGCAACGGTAAATTTCTTTTCGGTCGCATGAGCCCCCTCTTCTGGCGTACTACACCTCAATCCTCCAAACCAAGGTCTGTGTTGTTATCCCTTCTTATAAGCAATCCTTGTCGAGTACCCTACCGCAAAGAAAAAATCATGTTCGCCGCCGTTCAGGTTTGTGCCGGCCGAAAAGTCCATTTGGCTGTGTCGGCCGATAAGGTGGGTGTATCCGCCATCAATCCAATAGTCATTCTTTTCATAGTGGTTGAAAAGGGTACTTTGTTCCAGGAACACCGAAGCTGAATGCCCTAGCTCCCATTCTATGCAAAAGGAATACATTTCAGACAGTCGTGAATCTTTCCCATCCCAGAAGACCCCAACATTGTAGTTTAAAAGGAGCCGGTCACTCAGGGTATTTTCCATCAACAACAATGCATAGTCTCCCCACATGGGGCCACTAAGCTTCTTGGTTGTTTCCGGTGTGACGCTGTAACCGACAAGTAAGGATATCGCTGGCCGCAGGCGATGCTCCTTTGTAAGCAGAGCTTTTACATCTACCGCACCGAAATAGTAATAATCATGATCCGATTGGTCGGCCGTCGAGTCAACCCGGAGAAGCCTATTGGTTACTCGTACTTCAACACGCTTACTAACTGCCGTTCGGAGCATTACAGTAGGAAGGAAGATGGAACGGTGACCCTCACGTTGGTAATACTCCATACCGGATTCAATTTGGAGGTTGCCCTTTGGCACGATCGTAGGATAATCAGAAATACCAGGCCGATCCACGGAGAAGTGAAGGCTGTCTTGCGAACAGGCGTTAGTAGCTAGACCCAAAACGAAGGAGGATCCGAATGCCAATCGAACAAACAAACCTGAGTTCCTGTCCTGCATTTGAAGGCCAATCTTACCCATTTATTTCGTTTATTAAAAAATCGCCATACATTTGCGGCGGATGAATTCGCCTATTTATCGATTCAGAGACATTCTTCCAAGCGTCTCATTAAGCCTTTGTTTTGGCTTCCTCGCCTTCATTATAGGAGAAGCAGTTCTGAGCAATGCCCCGGTTAAGCAAGACGCCTCGCTCCCCTTCCACCTTGTCTTTCAGGCAGGCCAAATGGATGCCTCCAATGTGTTTACCCGTCAGGCCGTAGATGGAGAGGCGGATGTTACCGATTCTGAAGCACGACCAGGCACAGACACAAAAGCGGTCGCACTTTCTGGTATTGTTTTTCATTCCAAAATTCTTTCGCAGTTTGTTCCAATCAGAGAGAATCAACTGCCCTGCATTTCCTTTCCGTGCGGAAGCCGGACGCTTCTCTACAAGCGTTTGATTATTTAATTTCCCCCTCAGCCTTCGGGCACTTGTAGTTCCTGCCGACTCCTATGGGGTCGCTTATCATTCACTATATCTCTCTACTTATGAAACGATTTGTTTCGGGCATTTTGCTCGTCATCCTGTTTTCCGTTCGAACAACCTGTGCCCAGGAGCAGGCAGACTCGGTCCTTTCCCTCACGGAGGCTAAGGCGAGGCTTGTCAATTACAATCTGGGGTTGCTGGCGGCGTATTACAACATCAACCTGGCCAAGGCACAGGTGATTCAGGCACGGGTCTGGAACAATCCCTACTTCATTTTCAACGGCGATATGTGGAACAGCGAAACCAATGAGTACTTC
The DNA here is from genome assembly GCA_043750575.1 of Cyclobacteriaceae bacterium. Taxonomy (GTDB): domain Bacteria; phylum Bacteroidota; class Bacteroidia; order Cytophagales; family Cyclobacteriaceae; genus ELB16-189. The sequence goes on along the minus strand of JAYVBH010000034.1, from coordinate 64,778 downwards.
GCCGTCCGAAACCAGTTGCTCGTCCAAATCGAGCAAACGTTCTCCATCGCGGGCAAGCATACCAATTCAGTAAAACTAGCGCGGGTTGGTGTCGAGATGGCTGAAAAGCAAATGGAGGATGTCATCCGCAGCCTGGTTTTCGAGCTAAGTAACACCTACAATGACCTCGCTGCTCTGCAGGAGAAGGAGGTTCTTTACCGCCAGGTAATCACCAACTACGACAAACTGATGGAAGCTACCCACAAGCAGCTGGAAGTGGGTGCAATTTCCGTGACTGAAGCCATTCGACTGGAAGCAGAATACCTTGGTGTGAAGACTGATGCGCTTACAAACTATGGAGAAAAAGAAAAGGCGCTCTCGAATCTTAAATCATTGCTGCGGTATTCGCAAGACACTGTGTTCTTTGTTGAACAACGCTTGCCGCTTGTGGGCCAGGAATTCTCCCCAACGTTATTGGCAGACCAGGCCGTGACTGCCCGGCCTGACCTTGAACTCGCCCGACTGGAAATCAAGTATCAGGAGCGGAATCTCAAACTCCAACGCTCATCCATCATGCCTGATATCAAATTTGGGTTCCAGCCTCAGGACCGGGGTAGCAATTTTGTTCGGCCCTATCACGGGTTCACCACGGAAATGTCTTTACCCCTATTTGATCGCAAGCAAGGCGAAATCAAACAAGCACAATACGCTATCAAGCAATCAGCGCTAAAGACTACTGAAATTGAAAACCGGACCAGGAATGAAGTGGCCGCTGCCTACAACCGATACAAGAGCTCGCAGACCGGACTGAGCAACTACAACACACAGTTTCTGCAACGGCTTCTTGAATTGAACAAAAGTACCAACCAGAATTTTCAAAAGCGAAACATCAGCCTGCTTCAGTTTATCGATCAACAGCGGATCTATATCCTCACTAACATCCAACTGATTAACATGAAGCAACAGTACCTCAACAACGTGAATGAATTGAACTTCAGTATTGGCAACAATCTGATTGAGTATTAATGCTATGACGAATCCAACAAATAAAATGCCTATGAATACCCGGATCCTCAACCTCCTGGTTATTTTCTGTCTTTGCATGAGCGCCGAGGCGCAAACGATGAAAGACGTTGTCGCGGACGGCAAGGAGAAGAATCCGTTTGAGAAGAAATTTCGCCTTGGCGCCGGCTTCCAGATGTATTTGACCGAACTGACCGGCGATAACCTCCCCGTGGCCTACTACGCCAAGCCCTCGCTTGGAATCAGCATCCGCGCGGAGTACTACTTCACATCCTTTCTGGGTATAGGAGCAGGATTTGGATACCAACAGCGCGGAACCGGTGTCATCAATGCTGATAATTCCGGCGGCGCATTCTCCCATCCCTGGGTTATTGACAAAAACGGAAACCAGGGTGATCCCGATTCAACCTATCTTCAGAAGCTCAGGTTCAATACACTTGAGTTTCCTCTCACCCTTAATCTAAGAACACCCAAGGATGTAGTAAAAGGTGTTCGCTTGAGTGGAGCCGCGGGAATCATCTATATCTACAACATCCAGGCTAATGATGTCTTTCAAAGTGTTCTTGATGGACTTCATAAAGACAACCTGGTTACTGATAGTTACATCCGGAATGATTTAGGCTACCAGGTATCCCTTGGCGCTGACATCGACTCCGGTGGCAGCGGCACTGTGTTCCAGCTTCACTTTGTCTTTACCGAAGGGTTTGGAAATGTTTACGCTGCCGGCCAGGGTAATGGCCATCAGCTTGCCTATGGTCTTCGATTCTCCTGTCTTTTCTAACTGAACCAATCGCTCACTTTCAACTATCTCTACCATGAACTTTTCAAAACTCATCGCGCTCCTGATTCTGTTCACCGGTGCCTGCAAGCCAGAAGCCACAGAAACGGCAGCAGCCAAATTTGTGCTCTCGGAGACACTTTCATCCGGCAAGGAATTGTCGGAGGCTGTGGAGAAAGTTGTTGAAAATGAAGTCGCATTGACAGGAAAGGTTACGTTCAATGAGAACACGGTTGCCCGGGTCTTCCCGTTGGCCGGCGGATTTGTGGATGAACTCACCACAGAGATGGGAGACTTTGTTAGTAAAGGCCAAAGCCTGGCCCTCATCCGAAGCCCTGAGATTGCCGGCTTCATCCAGGAAAATGACGCCGCCCAGTCCCGGTTGCAAATTGCCGCCAAAAATGCGTCTGTCACTGAAGAACTGTTCCGCACGGGAAATGCCTCTGAAGTTCAACTTCTCAACGATCAGAAGGAACTTGATAGGGCAAAAGGCGAAGCAGCACGCGCGCAGGAAGTACTTCGGCTTTATGGAGCCAGCGACCGTTCCACCTATGCAATCAAATCGCCGATGTCTGGTTTCGTGATCCAAAAGAACATCTCCCTCAACATGGAACTTCGCACAGAAGATATAAGTCCTGTGTTTGTAGTAGGCAGTTTGGATGAGGTTTGGGTGATGGCCAACCTGTACGAATCAGATGTCGCACACATCAAAGTGGGGTATGATGTTGACATCACCACGATCGCGTACCCTGACAAAATCTACAAAGGAAAAATCGATAAGATCTTCAATACGCTTGATCCTGAATCCCGCGTGCTCAGGGCCCGCATCACCCTGCAGAACAAAGACAATATTCTGAAGCCGGAGATGTTCGCCCAAATCAACGTTCACTTTACCGGTTCAGAAAAAAGGGTTGCCATCCCAAGCGGGGCTGTCATCTTTGACAAGAGCAAGCGATTCGTAATGGTTTATGTGGCCGACGATCATATTGAAACGCGCGAGGTCACCATCTATAAGGAGCTCAACGGCATCGCCTACCTTGACAGCGGCGTCAAATCCGGTGAAAAAGTAATGACAAAATACCAACTGCTGGTATACGACGCGCTCAACGACTAATCCTCAGACTCCTCCGCACCTATGAATCGTTTTGTTCAAAATATTATCGCCTTTTCTCTCAAGAACCGGTTTTTTGTGTTCTTCTCTACGGCCGTTCTTGTGGTGGCAGGAATCTGGAGTTACATCAAAACTCCTCTTGAAGCATTCCCGGACGTCACCAATACCCAAATTATCATTGTCACCCAATGGAATGGCAGAAGTGCAGAAGAAGTTGAGCGTTTTGTAAGCATTCCCATTGAAGTAAGCATGAATTCCGTTCAGCGAAAGACCAGCGTCCGGTCCATCTCCATGTTCGGTCTGTCAGTCATCAAAATTATTTTTGAAGACGATGTCGAAGACTTCTATGCACGCCAACAAGTCAATAATTTATTAATAAATGTCCGACTGCCAGACGGAGTCGAGCCTGATGTACAGCCACCCTATGGGCCAACTGGAGAGATATTCCGATATACCCTGAGAAGCGAACGCAATACCAGCGAATTGCTTGCTTATCAGGATTGGATCATCGACCGGAACTTACGAAGTGTGCCCGGTGTGGCGGATATCGTTTCATTCGGCGGTGCAAGGAAGATCTACGAAATCGTTGTCAATCCCAGTAAGCTGGCAGAATTTGATATCACCCCGTTGGAAGTGCATGAGGCTGTGTCGAAGAGCAACATCAACGTAGGCGGTGATGTCATTGAAAAGAACGGACAGGCCTTTGTCGTTCGCGGCATCGGCCTTTTGACCAGCATACAGGATATTGAAAACATACTGATCGAAACCATCAACGATGTGCCCGTATTGGTGAAGAATGTTGCGGTGGTCAAAGTAGGCTCTCTTCCCCGCGTGGGGATGGCAGGGCTCGATGAAAATGACGATGTCGTTGAAGGCATCGTGGTGATGCGCAAAGGTGAAAATCCAGGCCTCGTGCTGGCGCGTGTAAAATCAAAGATCAATGAGATCAACGCCAAAGTACTCCCCCCAGATATCCAGATGGAGATCTTCTACGACCGCGACAAACTGATCAGCTATTGCCGGGAAACGGTAACGGGGAACCTGCTGGAAGGAATCTTTTTCGTCACCATTGTGGTATTCATTTTTATGTTTGACTGGCGAAGCACCCTGATTGTATCGCTTATCATTCCATTGTCTCTGCTTTTCGCCTTTATGTGTTTGAAATTGAAAGGAATGAGTGCCAACCTGCTTTCTATGGGGGCCATCGACTTTGGTATTATCATAGACGGGGCCGTGGTCATGGTGGAAGGGCTGTTTGTGCTCCTCGCACACAAAGCTGACCATGTGGGCATGGAACGTTTTAACAAACTTTCGAAACTTGGCGTAGTCAAACGTTCAGGAGCAGAACTCGGAAAGGCGATATTCTTTGCCAAGCTGATTATCATCACCAGCCTCATACCCATTTTCTCATTTGAAAAGGTAGAAGGCAAGCTCTTTTCCCCGTTGGCCTATACGCTGGGATTCGCGTTGCTCGGTGCCTTGATCTACACCCTCACCCTGGTGCCTGTGCTGAGCAGTTTCTTGTTCAATAAAAATGTCAAGGAACGGAATAATCCAGTTGTGAATTTCTTTAACCGGATCGTAAACAGCGCTTTCAATTATTGTTATGCACATAAAGGGTTGAGCGTCACCGTCAGCATGATCATTTTGGTGGTTAGCCTTTTCTCTTTTCGCTTCCTCGGATCCGAGTTCCTTCCCACCCTCAACGAAGGAGCCCTTTGGGTGGAAGCAAAACTTCCCATGAGTTCTTCGATTACAGAGACCAACAAATTCGTACATATTTTTCGGGAGAAGATCAATGAGTTTGATGAGGTGGAATCCGTACTTTCTCAAATTGGCCGCTCCAATGATGGGACTGATCCTTCTGGTTTCTTCTATGTTCAGTGCCAGGTAAACCTCAAACCAAAAAAAGAGTGGAACCGCGACTTGTCCACCGACGAACTGGTTGAAGAAATGGATAAGAAACTCCGGCAGTACCCGGGGGTGATCTATAACTACTCTCAACCCATCATTGATAACGTAGCTGAAGCCGTGGCCGGGATTAATGCATCTCTGGCGGTAAAGATATTTGGTAATAACCTTGAAGAGATCAACTCCAAAGCCGACTCTATATCAACGATCCTCCGAACGGTTCGCGGCGTCAAGGACTTGGGGATTCTTCGAAACATCGGCCAGCCTGAGATCAGTATCGTGCTTAACCAGCAAAAGATGGCGTTTTACGGGGTAACCATTGCCGACGCCGAAGCGGTTATTGAGATGGCCATTGGCGGAAAAACCGCTACCCAATTCTATGAGCAAGAAAAGAAATTCGACGTTCGAATACGGTATGCCAGCGAGTTCCGCAAATCAGAACGGGAGATCCAAAATCTGAAAGTACCCACACTGAAAAGAAACAAGATTCCCTTAAAAGAGATTGCAGAAATAAGAGCCAATACCGGACCGGCTTTCATCTACCGCAATAACAACAAGCGGTTTATCGCAATCAAGTTCTCTATCCGGGAACGGGATTTGGGAAGCACCATCGCAGAAGCGCAGGAAAAGGTGAATGCAGGTGTCACTCTACCCAAAGGAGTTGAAGTGGAGTGGAGCGGGGAGTTTGAAAACCAGGTGCGGGCACAAGGCAGATTGACGGAAGTGGTTCCGATCTGCCTGGTACTCATCTTCTTTCTTCTCTTTATTGCGTTCGGAAATGTGAAGGATGCCGGACTCGTGCTCATCAACGTGCCTTTTGCACTCATCGGAGGAATACTCGCCTTACACATCACCGGCACTATTTTCAGTATTTCGGCCGGAATCGGGTTTATTGCCCTGTTTGGAATATGTATTCAGAACGGCGTGATCCTGATCTCCGTTTTCAAGAAACACATTCATAATTTTCCACTTACTGAAGCACTTCAGCGAGGTGTAACCGAAAGAACGAGGCCCATTATCATGACTGCGATTATGGCCGCTATCGGGCTGTTGCCGGCCGCCATGTCCACTGGAATTGGTTCGGAAACGCAACGACCGTTAGCCATTGTCGTGATTGGGGGACTGATCAGCTCGACGATTCTTACGTTGCTGGTCTTCCCCATCATTTTTGAAAGAGGTTATCGCAATCCTGGGCATCTGAAACACGATCCTAGCGTGAAGCCTCCGCACTTCGAAGACTTCGAGAACTGAGGCCACTTGCTAAACAGATTGAAAGGATTTTACAGATTGGAACACTGTGTCTCTTCTTTTTCTTACCTCACTGACTGATATGCATACCTGCCAATGTTGCTTTGGTATTGGCTGACGGGTTACTTTCTGTTTCGAGCGTTTCCGAATGCTGGCTGATGTCAAGGCCAAGCCGTTCCTCGTGCGGTGCCACCCGTAACTGGGTGATCATTCCGATGAGCCTGAAAATTAGGTACGATCCAACAAAAGAAAAAACGCCAACGATAACCAGCGCCAGCAAGTGATTCTGGAAGAGATCCCATTGCCCGTAGTACACCCCGACATCCTTGGCGAATACACCGGTCAGGAGCATTCCGACAATCCCACCAACTCCATGACAAGGAAAAACATCCAGGGTGTCATCGAGTGAGGTTCGCTGTTTGTAGTAAACGGCCAGGTTGCTGACGATGGCTGCAGCAAAGCCAATAAAAATGCTTTGCCCGAGGTTAACAAAACCGGCTGCCGGTGTAATGGCCACCAACCCGACCACAGCGCCGATACACGCTCCCGTAGCTGAAATCTTTCGGCCAACCAACGCATCAAATAATACCCAGGTCATCATGGCTGATGCCGATGCAAAATTGGTGGTGGCAAAGGCCTTAACGGCGAGACCGTTTGCTGCAAGCGCAGAGCCGGCATTAAATCCGAACCACCCAAACCAAAGCATGCCTGTCCCCAGGATAATAAATGGAATATTTGCAGGCTGATGAACCTTATGCTCCCGTTTCCCTAAAATAACCGCACCTGCCAACGCCGCAAACCCGGCTGACATGTGAACCACGGAACCACCAGCAAAGTCGAGTACCCCCCATCGCCGCAGGAATCCATCGGGGTGCCATGTCCAGTGGGCCAGCGGACAGTAGATGAGCAGTGAAAACAAACACATGAAAATGAGATAGGAAGTAAACTTAACCCGCTCCGCAAAACTCCCTGTAATCAGGGCAGGAGTGATAATGGCGAACTTTAATTGAAACAACGCAAAGAGTAAAAATGGAAACGTAGGTGCGAACAGGGGATTGGGATTCAGGTCCACACCCTGGAATGCAAAATAAGTAAACGGATTTCCGATCAGGCCATGCCAACTTTCCCCAAAAGCGAGGCTGAAACCAACCAGGTACCATAATAGGCTAATCACCCCGAGCGCAATAAAGCTCTGGAGCATCGTTGAGATCACGTTTTTGAAACTCACCATACCTCCATAGAAGAAAGAAAGTCCGGGCGTCATGAACAACACAAAGGCTGTAGCCACAATCATCCACGCCGTATCCGCTTTGTCAATAACCCCGGTGGTTGGCCTATCGGTGTAATCGCCACGCATGAGAACAATGAATTGCAGGGCCACAAGTATCAAGAAAATAACGATCCAGCGGGTTTTAGGTCTTTTCACGATCCTTGAGCATTAAATTTTGTTACAATTTGGGCACAATAGGGTTAAAAAATACCTTATGTAGTTAAAATAATTACAGAATTCGTTTGCGCTAAGGTAAAATGCGTGCCAGCCTAAGGGATCAAGGCATCAACCAGCATGCAGGAATCCTGATTCCTTCGCTTCGAGGGCAGTGGAGCCCATAAGGTATTGGTCAACTACACGGGCTACCTCGCGGCCTTCATGGATAGCCCAGACTACTAGCGACTGTCCACGACGCATATCCCCTGCAGCAAAAACACCTGGCACAGACGTCTGGAAGTGAGTGCATAACGCATTGCCCCGCTGATCAAGTTGTACGCCTAGTTGATAAAGCAGTCCATCTTGTTGCGGCCCTGTAAAACCCAGCGCAAGCAAAGCAAGGTCGCAAGGAATCTCTTTCTCTGTTCCACGAATCTCACGGAAGGAGGTCCGACCATCGTTCCAGGCGATTTCTATTACCTGGATAGCAACGACTTGTCCCTTTTCATTTCCCAAGAACCCTTTCGTCAACATATTCCACGCGCGCTGCCCGCCTTCTTCGTGCGAAGTTGATGTGCGCAGGATCATCGGCCACTGTGGCCAGGGCATGTTATGGGTTCTCTGCAATGGCGGCTTATCCAGTATCTCCAACTGGGTAATAGAACGCGCGCCCTGGCGGATGGAAGTCCCCAAACAGTCGGCGCCAGTATCACCACCACCCAAAATGATCACATCCTTTCCTTGGGCCAGAATTTCATCGGAATTTATCGTCGCACCACGCACTCGTTGATTCTGTTGCGTTAAGAAGTCCATGGCAAAATGAACACCCTGCAAGTCTCTCCCCGGAATGCTAAGATCGCGCGGTATCGTTGACCCAACGGCCAGTACGATCGCATCAAAATCACTTCGAAGTTTGCCTGCGTCTACCTCAACACCGGTCAGAAAGGAAATGCCTTCTGCTTGCATGAGCTCAACCCGGCGGTCAAGGATCGTTTTCTCAAGTTTGAAATCAGGAATACCATACCGCAACAGTCCTCCTACCGCATCGGACCTTTCAAACACGGAAACCGTGTGCCCGGCCGCATTTAACTGTGCTGCGGCGGCCAGCCCCGATGGCCCAGAGCCTACCACGGCGACACTCTTCCCGGTTAGCTGCGCCGGGATGCGAGGCACAACGTATCCGGCCTCAAATGCCTTTTCAATGATCGATTTCTCAAGATATTCTATTGTTACAGCCGGCTGGTTAATGCCCAGCACACACGATGCCTCACAGGGAGCTGGGCAAATACGCCCGGTGAATTCCGGGAAGTTATTGGTAGAAGCCAGGACCTCGTAGGCATACTTCCAGTTCCCTTGATAAACAGCATCATTGAACTCAGGTATATTGTTGCCGAGAGGGCAACCGTTATGACAAAACGGGGTTCCGCAGTCCATACACCGTGTGGCCTGCCTGACAGAAATTTCAGGCTCAATCGGCCCATCCACTTCCTTGAAGTCACGGATACGATCTTCCACTTTCCGCTTGTGCGGAAGCTCACGGTCATAAGCCAGAAATCCGTCCGGTTTGCTCATCAGGAATGCTTGATGTGGACGGTGTCTGGTTGTTCAACGGGAAGAAACATCCGACGCTGGTGAATGGCGGCTTTGAATTCTGCCGGGACAAACTTCACAAACTTGCCGAAGATATCTTCCGCATTCGCCAGCAAGGCTTCGGCCAGTTTACTGCCGGTCAGCGAATGATGTTTTGAGATCATTCCATGAACCAACACTGCATCGTCTTCGGTGAGTGGTTCTAACTCCTGAATCTCAGCATTAAGATTGCCAGCTACGCGCTTTCCGGGATCAAACAAGTAAGCTGTTCCGCCGCTCATGCCAGCGCCGAAATTCCGGCCGATGTCGCCAAGCACAACGACGGTCCCTCCCGTCATGTATTCACAGCCATGATCACCGACCCCTTCCACCACGGCGCTTACTCCTGAATTACGAACGGCGAATCGCTCACCAGCCCGGCCGCAGATAAAGACTTCACCCGAGGTCGCACCATACAGCGCAACGTTGCCAATGATACTATTATCCGACGCCAGATAGACTGAACGCTTGTCGGGATAAACAATAACGCGTGCTCCTGAAAGTCCCTTGCCAAAGTAATCGTTGGTCTCACCTTCCAATTCAAAAACCAGGTCCTCTACGCCAAAGGCGCAGAAACTCTGGCCGGCCGTACCCTTGAACTTAATGTGGATTCGACTGGGATGAGGCTGTTGATGCTGATTGAGTTCCTCTGTCGTATTTAGGATCCGGTTAATCCGGAGCTTTGACAATTCGTTGGACAGCATAGTTCCTACCGAACGATCCTCGTTGGTGATTAGGAACACCGCGTGAACGGGAATGTGCTGTTCCAGATATGGCATGGCCACATGAATGAGTTTCCGGTCCAGAACATGTTGAATCTCATGATCCTGCTCCTGGCTATTTCTCAGGTCATTGCCGGTGAACCTTGCGTCCTGATAGAAAAGCGGTTTGATATCCACTTTCTTTGCCTTCCAATGTAGCGGCTCACGAGGTTCAAGCTGGTCTGCATGACCTACCATGTCATTGACGGTACGGAAACCCAAACCGGCCATAATCTCCCGAAGATCCTCGGCCAGAAAGTTGAACAGGTTCACCACATGTTCGGGCTTTCCGGAGAAGAGCGCGCGAAGCTCTTTGTTTTGCGTTGCAACACCCACCGGACATGTATTCAGATGACACTTCCGCATCATGATGCATCCCGCGGAAACAAGTGCTGCAGTGGCTACGCCCCATTCCTCAGCGCCCAGCAAAGTAGCTACAGCCAAATCCCGTCCTGTCCTTATCTGACCATCAGTCTGCAATACCACACGGCCACGGAGATTGTTACGAACCAAAGTCTGATGTGCTTCCGCCAATCCCATCTCCCAGGGAAGACCGGCATGACGAATGGAACTTAATGGCGAAGCGCCAGTACCGCCGTCATGTCCCGATATCAGAATAACGTCGGCATGTGCTTTAGCGACGCCTGAGGCCACCGTGCCAACGCCGGCTTCTGAAACTAATTTCACACTGACACGGGCATCACGGTTTGCATTCTTCAGATCGAAAATCAATTGTGCCAGGTCCTCAATGGAATAGATGTCATGATGCGGTGGCGGTGAAATCAGACCAACACCTGGAGTCGAATGACGCACACGCGCGATCCACTCATCAACTTTGTGGCCGGGCAGCTGACCCCCTTCGCCCGGCTTCGCTCCCTGTGCTATTTTGATCTGAATCTCCTTGGCTGTCGCAAGATAGAAACTGGTGACACCAAATCGACCGGAAGCCACCTGCTTGATGGCAGAGTTTTCTGAATCACCATTGGCATGGGTAATAAAGCGCGCCGGATCTTCACCCCCCTCACCACAATTGCTTTTCCCCCCAATCCGGTTCATCGCGATAGCCAGCGTACTGTGCGCTTCGTGTGAGATGGACCCAAACGACATCGCCCCGGTGGCAAACCGCTTGAGTATGCTTTCCCTTGATTCCACCTCCTCCAGCGGTACAGGATTGCTTTTGCGGAACTTCAATAGTGAGCGTAGCGTAATGGCCGTGTCAACCTGGTCATTGATGAGTGCTGTATATTTCTTGAACGTGTTGTAGTCGCCGGTTCTCGCCGCTTGTTGCAGCAGGTGAATGGTCTGGGGATTAAACAGATGTACCTCCCCACGAAGCTTCCATTGGTACACACCACCAACCTCCATTCTCGGGGCCTCGGATGGTCGCTTCGGAAAAGCCAGGTGATGTTTAATCAGTGCTTCACGGGCTATGTCATCAAGCCCGAGACCGCCGATGCGCGAGACCGCGCCTGAAAAGTAATGATCTACAACTTCTTTGTTGATCCCCAATGCTTCAAATACCTGGGCACCATGATACGACTGCAACGTGCTGATGCCCATCTTGCTCATGATCTTCAACAACTCACCGCTCACCGCCTTCTTATAGTTTATCACCGCTTTCTCTTCTGAAATTTCTTCACGAAGAAGATTGCGCTTTTTCATATCATGAATGGTCTGGTATACCAGGTAGGGATTAACCCCGGAAGCACCAAAGCCAATCAACGTGGCATAATGGTGGGTCTCCCAAACATCTCCTGCTTCCACCAACAACCCCACTTTTCCGCGGACTCCCTTACGGATCAAATCATGATGAACCGCCGACACCGCCAGAAGCGATGGCATCTGCGCGTGGCCGCTATCGAAACTACGGTCAGAAAGGATGATGATCGTGAACCCATCTTCGATTGCGTCCGCCACATACTGACATACGCGGTCCAGTCCACGCTTGAGCGATCCCGGTTCGCCATCAGATCGGAAATAGGTATAAATGGTTTTGGTCTGAAGATGGCCGTGGTCGATGTAGCGGATCTTTTCCAGATCACTGTTGGAAAGTACTGGTATGGGTAACTCCAGCGTAACGCAGTGTGCCGGAGTTTCCTCCAGTAGGTTGAGTGACCCGCCGACATGGGTTGAAAGAGACATAACCAGACGTTCCCTGATCGAGTCAATGGGCGGGTTGGTCACCTGGGCGAACAACTGCTTGAAGTAGCTGGACAGGTGCTGCACCTGATTAGACAGGATCGCCAACGGGATATCACTGCCCATGGATCCGATGGCTTCCTTTCCCGATTCACACATTTGCGTCAATACGACCCGAATGTCTTCTGTCGTATAGCCGAAAGAAAGTTGCCGCTTATGGAATGTGCGCGGATCATATTTATGAAAGCTGCCCCCCGGTTCCGGCAGGTCAGCCAGCCTTACTTTGTTGGCCTTTACCCACTTGCCGTAAGGTTGCTGCTGGCATATTTCCTTTTTGAGTTCATCATCGCTGATGATCCGGCCTTGCTCAAGGTCCACTACGAATATTTTTCCAGGCTGAAGCCTGCCTTTTGAAATAACGGTGGCCGGATCAATGTTGAGCACACCTACCTCAGACGCCATAATTACCCGGTCATCGTTGGTCAACACATATCGCGATGGCCGAAGCCCATTCCGGTCAAGCGTGGCCCCCACAAAACGTCCATCGGTAAACGTGATCGACGCGGGGCCGTCCCACGGCTCCATCAGGTTGGCATGGTACTCATAGAAGTCTTTCTTGTACTCCTCCATCTGGTCTTGGCCTTCCCAAGCTTCAGGGATCAGCATCATCATAATGTGGGGAAGCGACCGCCCGGAATGAAGCAACAGCTCGATCACATTGTCGAGGTTGGAGGAGTCTGATTGCGCCGGGTTGCAGATGGGCAAAATCTTGTCAAGGTCTTCGCGGGTAAAGTTGGGGGACTGGAAAAATGCTTCCTTTGATCTAAACCAGTTGATATTACCCTGAATGGTGTTTATCTCACCATTGTGCGCGATGAATCTGAAAGGCTGTGCCAGACGCCAGGACGGAAATGTATTCGTCGAAAATCGGGCGTGAATCACGGCCAGGGCCGATTCAACACGTTCGTCTTCCAGGTCAGCAAAGTAGTACTTCAACTGCCGGGAAGTGAGCATTCCCTTGTAGGATATGGTTTGGCACGAAAGGGACGAGAAATAGAACTGCTGGTTTACGTTGGGAATGGTGTCGGTAATAATCCGGGTCGTGTACTTCCTGAGGATAAACAACTTTCGCTCAAACTCCGAGGGATCAAGGATCATGTCAGGGCACTGAATAAAGATGTGCTCCATGAGCGGCTCTGTCTTTCTTGCAGTGGGACCAATTTCTGAGTCCCGGATAGGTACACTTCGGTAGCCCAGCAGGGTCATGCCCATGTCATTGATCTGCTGACTTAGTACCGAACGGCATTGCGCTTGTGCTGCCTGGTCGCGTGGGAAAAAGACCAGCCCTACCCCGTATCGTAAAGGTGGCGGCAGTGAAAAACCCAGGGTGTTGCACACCCCCGAGAAGAAAGTATGCGGGATCTGGATAAGAATACCAGCTCCGTCTCCGGTGTTGGTCTCCGCTCCGCACGCCCCCCGATGACTCATTCGTTCCAGCATCGTGATCCCGTCCAGCACCAGCTGATGAGACTTCCGGCCCTTTACATTGGCAATAAACCCGACTCCACAGGAGTCGTGTTCAAAGGATGAATGATACAATCCTTGGGGTACCGGGCTACTCAATTCTTCCAATTCAAAAAGTGGTTGTTTGAAATTTACATTCCTGATTCGGTATTGATAGTAAGTCAGTGAGAAAACTGAAAAAAAAATCAAATTCCGCACTAACGATAAGTAGCGGAATCGATTGTTTTGGTCCTCTTCCCGGCAGCTTCCCTGATACCCTGACTAGTCATTGGCTTCCGCCGGGCCGCAATGGGCACCCACCGGCGCGTATCGCGCGTCTAGTTAGAGGCTACCATTTACTCGCACCTGCTTTACAAATTTTTCTATCGTTTGATTTTAGATAATGAACACTTCAGTAACTTTACCACCCGATTGGCAGGCATACTGTTGACGAAAACCTTACAAACCACACAAAACACATTTACCATGGCAAAGAAAAAAGCGAAGAAAGCCGCAAAAAAATCAAAGGCGAAAGCCAAGAAAGTAGTGAAGAAAGCGGCTAAGAAAACCGTTAAGAAGGCTACTAAAAAGGTTGCCAGGAAAAAGCCTGCTGCAAAGAAGGCTGCCCCTAAGAAGGCCGCTCCTGCTCCAGTAGTAGTAGCTCCAACTCCTGCTCCAGCACCCACCCCAAAACCCAATTCGGGCAATATGGGCGGCGGCATGGGCCCGATGTAATTCGGATTCCAATTCTAAGAATTCAAAGAGCGGCTAAGGCCGCTTTTTGTATTTTGGAGGCACTATCCCGTTCCCTTGAGCCTCCAACGCTTCATACGCTTTGCCATCCCCGCCCTGCTCCTGGCAGTGACCCTCATCCTTGGTCAACGCCCTTATTACAACTGGGATATGTTCCCCTACATGGCGATTGCGTCATCCAATCCTTCAGTCTCTTTTGACGATACTCATCGTGAAGTCTACCGGATTGCCAAGGCCGAACTACCACCGCAAGACTTTGAAGCGATCTCTGGCAGGCAGCCCGAACTCATGATGGATGCGGCCAGCTTCCAAGGCATCCTGAAATACTTCACCATCAAGCCCGGATACAATGCCTTCGTTTGGGTCTTGTATCACCTCGGCGCCAACCTCGTTGCGGCGACCTATTTACCTTCCTTGCTCAGCTACCTAACCCTTGGCCTCTTGCTGTTTTGGTGGATGCTGCGTAGTGGACCTCCAATGCTTGCAGGGCTGGCTACGGTGGTCATTATGCTTGCCCCTCCGATGGTTGACCTTGCCCGCTATTCGTCCCCAGATATGCTCTGCGCCTTTGTTTCTGCTACTGGCTTCTTACTGATTTTAAGCAAGAGAACTCTGCCTGGTCTCCTGGTACTTCTCACCGCTATTCTGATCCGCCCCGACGCTTTGATTCTGTCGCTTTTGATTACCCCGGTATTTGTACTCCTGGGTCAAATAAAATGGTCCACCGGGCTCGCTATGTCCCTACTTGGAGGTGTCGTAGTGCTCTATCTTTTCGGCGGATCTGCCCTGTTCAAAGAATTCCTTATTCCAGAAGGTGCTTCGCTGGGCGTCGCCTATGGTGCAGGCCTCGGATCAGTATTTCATTCGTATGCCTATCCCGCTATTGGGCTTGGTATGATTACCCTTTATGGGAGATTCCGTTTGGGGCATTACCTAATTCGGGATCAGGGCTCTCTCCTGCTGGTTTCCGTGATGACCTCATTTCTGATCCGGTACCTGCTTCACCCCGTCGTGGAAGACCGGTTTCTTTTGCCCGGCTACTTGCTTATCCTGTTCATTGCCTGGCTAACGATAACGGAAAAGCTGTATCCAAAGCCCCGTGCGGGCAATGATTGAAACTTGTATCTTGCATACCGCTGTTTATGAATACCCCATTTACCCAGGATCCACCGCTCTCCGGAGCAGAAATTCAATTTGAAAAAACCAGGGACTATCGCAATGTGGTCCTAATCCAAATCGTCATCATCGTCATGGGTCTAACACTTAGCGGCCCCATCCTTGAAGATTCCAAAAGTGACTTGTCCAAGTTCATCATCACGGTATTTTCCGGGTTCGGCGCCATCTATACATTCCTTCTTTGTGACCTTTTACGAAATTTTACGAAGAACAAGGTGCTGATTTTTGTGATTTTTACCCTGCTCATTGTTACGATTTCCATTGGCATCCTTGCCGAGTTTCCTTACTACCAGTTCATTGAGGTTACTAACCGGCGTACACTCCTGCTCATAGTTCACAGTATGCTTTTTCCCATTGAATTGACCGTGATCGCATTTGCTGTCCGTGATATCTTTGCCGGAGGCTACCTTACATCGGGAAAACTCTGGGGTGCGGCATGTGTCTTCCTGATGTTTGGAATTTCATTCGGCAGCCTATATGACCTGCTTTCCATCATTGACCGGGGAGGGCTCGGCACAGAGATTGAGTTAGGATTTCCTAATTACTCGGAGTGCGTCAGGTATAGCTTTTGCATTTTGGGTGGGCTTGACCCCGGCCTGCAACCATCGCAGCTCATCCGAAACATTAGCGTCGTGGAGACCATCTGGGGAACGCTATACTCCATGATCATCATCGGGCGGCTACTTGGCCTACCCCGCCTCGAGGACAAGACAAAAGCCAGCTAGCCAATACCCAAAAACCAAATCATAAAATCAAAATACAAGGTCACAAAGCCCACAAAGAACCACAAAGAATGCATGTCTAGAACCAAGGAATATAATGTGCTTCGTGTCCCTGCCAATTCCGGCTTAAAGACTAAACACAGTCAGCCAATATCCGCCGTGTCCGTTCTGCCTTCTCAGTGCTATTTGTGTCCCCCTCACATCAGCCTTAGGGACCAAAAAACCATTTGAGCAGCTAACGCCTAATACCTAATACCCAACTCCCAATACCCATCACAATTCACTACTTTAGCAAGTCGAAAAACCACTAACCATCAACCCCAATGAATAACAGCAGATTACCCCTGATTGTACTCGGCGTCATCGGATTTATAATCCTCATGGCCCTGTCGTCCAGCCTGTTTTACACTATTCAGTCAACAGAGCGCGCAATTATTTTCTACCCCTTTGGAGCTGGCCTGGATCAGGATAATGTCATTGACCAGGGAACCCATCTAAAGGCACCCTGGAACGATGTATACGTCTACAAGGTCAACGAGCAATCTCTGGATGAGCCGATGGATATCCTATCGAAGAATGGACTTTCTATTCACGTAGATATTACGGTGCGGTATTTTCCAATTCCAGAAAAGATCGGCTACGTCCATCAGAAATTCACAGTATCCTACGTTGAAATCCTGGTGATCCCAGAGGTCCGGTCTACGGTTCGTCAGGTCATGGGTAGATACACAGCCGACGAAATCTATTCCACCAAACGTGCCGAGGTTGAATCCAATATCAAACAGGAAACAGAAAAAATTCTGAGCGCAAACTACGTGACGACGACCGCTGTTCTTATCCGGTCAATTGTACTCCCCGAACAGATAAAAGGCGCTATTGAAAGCAAGCTTCAGCAAGAGCAGGAAGCCCTGGCGTACCAGTTTCGTCTTGACAAAGAGAAAAGTGAGGCCGAACGCAAGCGGATTGCTGCTGAAGGGGAGTCGCGCGCCAACAACATCATCAACAATAGCTTGACAGACAAGTTGCTGAAAATGAGAGGGATAGAAGCAACCCTGGAGCTGTCCAAATCGCCCAACACAAAGATCATCGTGATTGGTTCCGGTAAGGACGGAATGCCGCTTATTCTCGGCAATAATTAAATTATTCAAAGGGCTTCCAACTAAAGTAGCCCGGATTTACTTTAGAGAAAATATCGTTTATCATGGCAAAGACAGCACAAGTAATCATCGATGGGAAGACCTATGAGTTCCCCCTGGTTGAAGGAACCGAAGGCGAAGTAGGCATTGATATCAGTGACCTGCTGGAAAAGACAGGCACCGTAACATTGGATTTCGGATACAAAAATACGGGTGCCACAAAAAGCGCCATTACCTTCCTGGATGGAGAGAAAGGAATCCTTCGTTATCGCGGATACCCCATCGAAGACCTGGCCGAGAAGTCATCCTTTTTGGAAGTTGCCTACCTTTTGATTTTTGGCGAGCTCCCCATGAAAGACCAGCTGGATAAATTCAGCTCAGACATCAAATCGCATACGTTGGTTCATGAAGACATCAAGAAGATCCTGGATGGTTTTCCTTCTACCTCACACCCCATGGGTGTTTTGGCATCACTTTTCTGCGCTCAGACGGCCTTCTACCCGGAGTCTCTTGACCCGAACCGTGCTGCTGAGGGAGTTTACCTGAGTATCATTCGCTCCCTGGCCAAGATGCCGACTTTCGCGGCCTGGGCCTATAAGAACGCTGTAGGCCATCCGGTAAATTACCCGGATAACTCTCAGGATTATTGTTCCAGGTTCCTAAAGATGCTCTATGCGCTTCCTGCCGAGCATTATGAAGTAGACCCTGTTGTCGCCGATGCCCTGGACAAACTACTCATCCTTCATGCCGATCACGAGCAGAATTGTTCGACTTCAACCGTTCGCATTGTAGGCTCTTCCAAAGCAAGCATCTACTCGTCTATTTCCGCCGGAATCAATGCCCTTTGGGGACCGCTCCACGGTGGAGCCAACCAGGAGGTGATCATGATGCTCGAAGAAATCAAGAAAGACGGTGGCGGTATTGAGAAGTGGATCAATAAAGCGAAAGACAAGAGCAGCGGCTTCCGCCTCATGGGCTTCGGTCACCGTGTGTACAAGAACTTTGACCCCCGTGCCAAGATCATTAAGAAGACGGCTGATGATGTCTTGAAAAAACTGGGTGTAAGCGACCCGGTGCTGGATATCGCCCTTAAACTAGAAGAGGTAGCCTTGCGTGACCCTTACTTCATCGAACGCAAGTTGTACCCCAACGTTGACTTCTACTCAGGCATCATTTACCGTGCCCTCGGCATTCCGGTTGACATGTTTACCGTTATGTTCGCCATGGGCCGTCTGCCGGGCTGGATTGCCCAATGGAAAGAGATGCGCGAGAACAAAGAGCCTATCGGCCGCCCACGTCAGATATACGTTGGCCAGAAGCAACGTAAGTTCATCCCGCTCGAAAAGCGGTAAGCATTCGGATGGCACGCGCAGAGGACTTTCAAGCGGCTGTAGACCGATCCAAGAATCTTACCCGTAGACCTTCCAATGAAGAGTTGTTGGATCTTTACGCGCTTTATAAGCAGGCCACTGATGGTGATGTTTCAGGCGAGCGACCGGGCGGCTTTGATTTCAAGGCCATTGCCAAGTTCGATGCATGGACCGGCAAGAAAGGCAAGACCAAAGACCAGGCCATGGATGAGTACGTGTCCCTGGTGAAGAACCTGGTGGCCACTTACAGCTAGCCCTCTACCCGTTGGCGCTGTTCTATCAACCCGATCTCACCGTCGCGCATCTTACACAGGAAGAATCTCGTCATTGCGTGAAAGTGCTACGCCTACGGGAAGGCGACATCATTGAGCTAGCCGACGGTAAGGGACATTTCTGCAAAGCAGCGATCACAAAAGCTGATGAACGTGAGACGAGTTTCCGGATCACCGAAAAAAAGTTCATAACAAGAAGGCCGTACTCCATTCATCTCGCCATCGCCCCAACCAAGAATATTGACCGCATGGAATGGATGGTTGAAAAGTGCACAGAGATTGGCATCGAGAAGATTTCCTTTGTTCAGTGCAAGACGTCGGAGCGTCCGTCAGTGCCGATGGACCGGTTCATGAAGATCACGGTGAGTGCGATAAAGCAGTCGAAGCAGTCGTGGCTACCGGAGTTAGCCGATATGGTCCCTTTCAAAGCATTCCTTACGGCAATCACTGAAGACCAGCGATTCATTGCATTTGTAGACGAAACAAATCCCCATCAGCTTTCAGGCGAGGTCAAACCAGGGAGTAACTGTGTGTTGCTCGTGGGGCCGGAAGGAGACTTTACCGCAGAAGAGCTTTCACTTGCCATCGAAAATGGGTTTCGGAAAGTAAGCCTGGGACCTAACCGGCTACGGACGGAGACGGCGGGGGTGTATGGGATAGTGGCGATCTCAACCGGGAATCTAACGGCTTAGTGTAAACCATTACTTTCTTTGGCCAGGTGCCGGCTTGTATTGAACCCGTGCACTTGCTTTCCACTCTCCATTGTCCACCAGCACACTCTTTGCCTGGCATTGCATGTGTGGCCAAACAACGTGTGTGCGATCTGGTGGTTTACTTCATTTTATTAAACATGTAACGGGCTATTTTCCATTGTCCGTTTATTTTTTGAAGAACAAAAAGCTCCCTGTTCTCTTCTGCCACAGTTTGTCCGTTGGCGTGAATTAAGGTTGTGCCCTTTGAAATTGTCCGTGAAAAGGCATAGTCGCCATTAACCACAGTTTCGTCAATAAAAAATTCAATATTGAGTTGGATGGTTTTGAAAACAAACTCATAAGACGCCTTTACTTGCTCCTGTCCAACTGCCGAAGGCGCATTAGAAGGCATAAATACACCATCGCTTGTGTAAAGTGGCAACACTTTATTCACGTCTGATGCATTTAAAGCATCGCGGTATGAGAAAAGTAACTTTTCAATCGCAGCTTTTTCTGTTGCCTGGTTCATTGTGTCTTGAGTTTGACTGTTTGACTGTTTGTTTGTTTCGTTTTTACAAGCCACTACTGATATGAGTAGCGCTACGGAAATAATTAATTGTTTCATAGCATTTTGTTTAAGGGTAAGATACTTTATTTTTAGCTTCTGCAAGTGTTACTGTCCTGCCTAACGCTCCAAATTCGTGAAGGTCACCAAAAACTTCAATTCGTATAGATTGGTCTATACCTCCAACGTGGAATGGCTCAAAACCACTACTTGAAATAAGTTCTTCAATTTGTTGATTACTGTTAGTACTGTCAGAAGCGTAAAAAAGAACTTTTCTTTCGGGACTGTTAAACGCTGCCCCCACCAATGAACCAGCACCCAAAGTGCCAAAGGCTTTAACTAGTTTGGCGCTTTTTGGAATTAAGTTCGAAAGAATCTGTCCAGCCGATTCATGTTCTCCAACAATTTTTTTAAACCCGCCATTTCCATCAGGAGCGATTGGATTGGAAACGTCAACAATGATTTTGCCTTCCAACTCTGTTGCAAAGGTTTTAAAAAACTCTTTTAAAGAGTTGAAATAAATGGCAGGAATAATTACATCGGCTTCCTTGATGGCAGCAGATGTTTCCTTTGCCGTGACCAAGCTACCAATTTTTCTTGCCAACGACTTTGCCTTTCCTAAGTCTCTTGAGGCCAGAATTACCGAATGGTTGCCTTTGACGAGGTTTCCCGCAATTGCCTCACCAATTTTACCAAGCCCGATTATGGCTACTTTTGTTTTTGTGTTTTCTGCGTTCATTTTACTTTGTTTTGAATTTGCCTTGAATCAAAATAGCAATACAAAGATGCAGTGAACGAACAGCCAGTACCTATAAACTGGCTTAAGAAATAGTCTTAATGTAGATTAAGGGTATGTTATTTTCCGCTTCTCTCGTTCCTTATTTTGCTGAGAAATTCGGGTGTGATACCAAGATAAGATGCAATTTGAGTGTTGGGTAGTCTATTGGAGAGATTTGGATATTGCCCCAAAAAGCTTTCGTATCGCTCATATGCTGTAGTACTGAAAGTTTGAAGCAATCGGTTTTGGAGTTCAACGTATTTGTCTTCAATAATTACTCGGAAGTTTCTGTCAAACTTTGGGTGGTTGGTGTATAAATACCAAAGGTCGCCCTTGGAGATTTGAAGTATGGTAGATGGCTCTATGGCCTCAATAAACAATTTGGATGGCCGCTCTTTGTGTAAACTGTCAAAGTCTGTAATCCACTCGTCTTCGGCAGCAAATAGAAGATTGTGCTCTGCCCCGGATTTATCTATTCCATACATCTTAAAGCAACCTTCAACAACGTAAGTGAAATGCTTGCAAGTGTCACCTTCTTGTAAAAGAAATTGCTTTCGCTTTACGCTTCGCTCCGTCAAACGACTGGCTAAAGCATGCTTTTCATGGTCATCCAGTGAAACGTATCGGTCAAAATGAGATAAAATGTTCTTGAATGTTGTCACGGATTATTTCGCTTGATGCTTAAAGATAACGTTTATCGAGGCTTTAAACAGAAGGTTTATATTGGAGATTTTGCTCATGCCATAGTTTTGGTGTCGCGGTTGGCTTATGAATCCTTGTTAGTAAAGTGTCACTTGTTAGTACCTGCGTGAATCCTCCGTGCCGCTCTGTGTAACCCCACCTATTCCCAAACTCCTCGGCGGCTAATATTCCATTCCAGTACTCCTTCGCGTCTTCGCGCCTTTAGCGGTTCATTTTTTTCTCTGCGTCTCTGGCCTCTGCGGTTAAAATCCCCAAATTTTTCCATATTTGGAGCCAATGAACGCCGCTGAAGCAAAAAAACTGATCGGGAAGTTGACCGACGAAATCAACCACCACAATGAACTGTATTACCAGAAGAACAAAACCGAAATCAGCGACCTGGAATTCGACAAACTACTCGAAGAGCTTAACCGGCTGGAAAAAGAATTCCCTGCCCTCAAACTGCCCGACTCCCCCACCCAACGTGTAGGCGGAACGATATCCAAAGAATTTAAATCCATCGTACACCGTTACCCCATGCTATCGCTGGGTAATACGTACTCACGCGAGGAGCTACAAGACTTTGACGGCCGTGTGGCAAAGGGGTTGGACGGCGATGCGTATGAATATTTCTGCGAGCTTAAATTCGATGGCGTTTCCATCAGCCTTGCCTACGAAAATGGAATCCTGGTCCGCGGCGTCACCCGTGGCGACGGCGTACGTGGCGATGATGTCACGCACAATGTGCGCACCATCCGAAACATCCCGCTGAAAGCAAAAGGCAAGAACATTCCCCCGGAATTTGAAGTCCGTGGCGAAGTCTTTCTTCCTAAAAAGGAATTTGAACGACTCAACAAAGAACGTGAAGACATCGGAGAGGAAACCTATGCCAATGCACGCAACACGGCTTCTGGCACCCTAAAGATGCAGGACTCATCCATTGTCGCTCAGCGCCACCTGGATTGTTTCACATACTACCTCCTTGGTGAAGAGCTTGAGCTAGAAACCCACGATGCCTGCGTCGGGAAACTGGAAGCCTGGGGCTTTCAAGTATCTCCAACCTACAAGAAGTGCAAAACCATTGAGGATGTCTTTAAGTACATCGACCACTGGGAATCACGGCGCCAGGGACTTCCATTGGAGACCGATGGCGTGGTGATTAAGGTAAACAGTCTGGAACAGCAGCAGCGCCTGGGTTTTACAGCCAAGAGCCCCCGATGGGCGATTGCCTACAAGTACAAGTCAGAAAGCGTCAGCACGCGACTCAATGACATTACCTATCAGGTTGGAAGAACAGGAGCGGTAACACCAGTTGCAGAACTGGAACCCGTGTTGCTGGCCGGCACTACGGTCAAACGAGCCTCGCTACATAATGCCAACGAGATCGCACGATTGGATCTGCGTATCGGCGACTTCGTATATGTGGAGAAAGGTGGGGAAATCATTCCCAAAGTAACCAGCGTGGACCTCCCGAAGCGAAGTGCGTCTAGCAAGTCGTTGAAATACATCACAAAATGTCCGGAATGTGGCACAGGATTGATCCGGCGAGAGGGCGAGGCCGCGCATTACTGCCCCAACGAGAAAGGCTGTCCGCCACAAATCAAGGGGCGTATCGAACACTTCATCCAGCGCAAGGCCATGGACATTGACTCGATGGGAGAAATGACCATTAAGCAGTTGTTTGACCTTGGGCTACTCAAAAGCCCTGCCGATCTATACTACCTGCGTGAGGGAGACATCATGCAACTGGAAGGCTTTAAAGAGCTATCGACGAAGAACCTGCTAAAAGGAATAGAAAGTTCGAAAGCCACCCCGTTTGAATCCGTCCTTTTTGCCATCGGCATCCGGTATGTGGGCAAAACGGTTGCTGAGAAGCTGGCACGCCATTTCAAAACCATGGATAATCTCCAAAAGGCCAGCCTTGAAGAACTTCTCGCGGCGCCAGAGGTGGGCGACATTATCGCGCAGAGCGTGGTGTCCTATTTCAGTGACGCTCAAAACCGCAAAGAAGTCGAGCGCCTGAAGCGAGCAGGCCTTCAGTTTGAATCAACCTACACGGAGGCTGCAAGAATAAGCAATGCGCTTGAAGGTAAGTCCTTTGTTGTCTCCGGAACGTTTGCGCACTACGAGCGCGACGAAATTAAGGATGTCATCACTGCCCACGGCGGCAAGGTGCTCTCGGGGGTTACTGGCAAAACAGACTTTCTGGTAGCCGGCGAAAACATGGGACCTGCGAAGCGAGAAAAGGCCGAAAAACTCGGGGTAAAGATCATTTCAGAAGAAGAGTTCCAAAAGTTGCTCAAGGAGTGACAGGTTGATCAAAATTCAGATAATTTAGCGGCCAAAGAACACCCGTTTGAAACTCACCTTCCTCCGTTGGAGAACCCAGTCCGCCCTGCGTAAGAACAAGAGCCTGCGCGCCAGCACGCCCTACAAAAAGTCAAACCTCGTCGGAATCATTTTCAGCGTAGAGGATCGGCAAAAGCACGACGATGTGAAAGAATTCATCAGGCACCTGGAGCAGGATGGAAAGCAAGTTAAAGTATTGGAGTTTCTTCCTAAGAAAAAGGAGAACTACGAATTTCTGTTTGACTTCTATACCGTTCAGGACCTCAACTTCTGGGGAAAGATCCAAAACGAGCAGGCAGAGAAATTCAGCCAAACCCCATTCGACTACTTATTCTACATCGATCAGCAACCAAATCCGCTGGTGCTGAATGTCCTGGCCCGAAGCCGCGCCCATTGCCGCGTTGGACGACACCAGGATGGCAATGAGCCTTTCTTCGAGCTGATGATCGCCGGGAATGGCACACCGAAGGGACTCATGGACAATATGTACAAGTACACCAAGCAACTGCGCTAATGAAAACACTCCATGGAACTGGCGTAGCCCTCGTCACCCCTTTCGACGAGTCCGGGAATATTGATTTTGCTTCACTGAAGCAGGTCCTCGTGCACACGTCGAAAGCAGTTGACTACTTCGTGGTCCAGGGTACAACAGGTGAATCTGTCACGTTGACCAAAGAAGAAAAGCGAAAAGTACTTTCATTCGTTGCCCAAAATAACAGGAAGAACCTCCCGATTGTATATGGCATTGGTGGAAACAATACGGCAGCTGTTCTGGAGGAAATTCAAGACACCAACTTCGAGCACATTACGGCCATTCTGTCGGCAAGCCCGTACTACAACAAACCCTCCCAGGAGGGAATTGTTCATCACTTTTCATTCATCGCCGATGCCAGCCCTGTTCCGGTGATCCTATATAACGTGCCTGGCCGTACAGCCTCAAACCTCACCGCAGCCACCACACTCAGGTTGGCGAAACACAAGAATATTATTGGAATCAAAGAAGCATCAGGAAACCTTGAACAATGCATGAAGATCGCCATGGATAAACCACCGGGTTTCATGCTGATCTCCGGCGATGATCTGCTTACCCTTCCCATCTATGCCATCGGCGGCGTGGGCGTCATCAGCGTACTGGCCAATGCCTATCCGATGGTATTCCGAAAGATGAAGGAGTTTGCTTTCGCGGGAGATTATACGAAAGCACATAAGGAGTTATTCAAACTGGTGGATATCAACGGCCCTATGTACGAAGAAGGCAACCCTGTCGGGATCAAACAACTTATGCATGAAATGGGGATTTGCGGACCCAACGTACGCTTGCCCTTGGTGCAGGCATCAGAAAGCCTCGTGAAGAAAATCCGAACGATTTACCAGGCAACAAAAAAGGGATCACAGTAAACTGTGGTCCCCTTGAAATAGCCGGGTATCCGGCTACCCTAATTTCTTAAATTATTTGGCTTCCTTATTCTTCAAATCCTGAACCTCAGCACGGATCGTCTGAGCTAAGTTTTTGAGGTCTTGCATACCTTTGCGAACACGCGTTCCGGCAGCGCTGTTACCCTTATTATAGAATTTGTCTGCATCATTCTCGATGGAGGTAATAAGGCTCTTCAGTTCTTCAAATTTTTTCATGCTATTTAGTTTATGGTTAAAACAAGGGATTTTGTGGTCGCTAAGTTATGTAAAATGCCTTAAATACAAGCAAAAAACGATATTTTTTACATTCCTTTGGTCACGGTCACCAGCTCTTCCTTCCGGTAGAAGCCATCGTCAAGCTTGTGTTTAAGGGCTGAAAAGGCAGTCAGGGTCTCCTCAACATCTGCCATAGTATGGGCGGCTGTGGGGATGATTCTGAACATGATAACATCCTTAGGCACAACGGGATACACGATAACCGAGCAGAAAATGTGGAAGTTCTCGCGGAGGTCCATCGACATGTTGGCTGCCTCCCCAACACCCCCCTTAAAGAGGACTGGAGTGACCGGTGATTTCGTGGCCCCGAGGAAGAAGCCGCGGTCACGCAAACCATCCTGGACGGCGTTCACAATCTGCCAAAGCTTGTCTTTTAGCTCAGGTTTAGTCCGGAGCAATTCCAGGCGCTTCATGCCGCCAACGACCAATGGCATAGGCAAACTCTTGGCATAAATCTGAGACCGGGTTGTGTACCGGAGGTACTTGAGGATATGCCTGTCGCCGGCGATAAATGCTCCAATACTGGCCATCGATTTGGCAAACGTTGAAAAGTAAAGGTCAATCTCATTCTGAACGCCCTGCTCCTCGCCTGCCCCAGCACCCGTCTTGCCCATGGTTCCAAAACCGTGCGCATCGTCAACCAGTAAACGAAACTTATATTTCTTCTTGAGTTCAACAATGCCAATCAGGTCACCCATATCTCCGGACATCCCGAAAACTCCCTCAGTGATCACCAGAATACCGCCACCCGTCTCATCGGCGAGTTTTGTTGCCCTCTGCAACTGCTTCTCCAGGCTCTCCATATTGTTGTGAGGATACACAAAGCGTTTCCCCATATGAAGCCGTACACCATCAATGATACAGGCATGGCACTCAGCATCATAAACAATAACATCTTTACGGTCCACCAAAGCGTCGATGGTTGAAAGAACTCCTTGATATCCAAAGTTGAGAAGCATGGCATCTTCCTTCATCACGAAGTCGGCAAGCTGCTTTTCAAATTCCAGGTGCAATACAGAATTACCTGACATCATCCGTGCGCCCATCGGGCTGGCAAGACCGTATTTTGCGGTGGCTTCCGTATCGGCTTTGCGCACTTCGGGATGATTGGCAAGACCCAGGTAGTTATTGAGGCTCCAATTGAGGACATCCTTACCCATGAATTTCATCCTGGGACCGATTTCACCTTCCAACTTGGGAAAGAAGAAATAATCGTCAGGAAGGTGTGAATATTTGGCCAGCGGGCCGGCCTCCATTTTAAGCTTGTCAAACAGGTCTACCATTGTTACCGGGTTATTGCGTGAATTTCGGGGCAAAAATAGCGGAAAAAAGGGAATGTTAATGAATTAGCCTCCACAAGGCTCTATTTCTTCGGATTTACAAATTTATTCATAGCATTGCAGTCATACATGACACGAAAGAAGATCACCAAACTCCTCGTCGCCAACCGTGGTGAAATCGCCCTCCGCGTAATGCGCTCCGCTAAAGAAATGGGCATTCAAACGGTTGCTGTCTACAGTGAGGCTGACCGGCATGCCCTCCATGTGCGGTTTGCTGATGAATCGATTTGCATCGGACCACCTCCATCGGCCGAATCTTACCTACGCGGTGACAAGATCATCGCCGCTGCCCTCGAACTTGGCGTCGATGCCATCCATCCTGGATACGGATTTCTTTCAGAAAATGAGGGCTTTGCCAAAGCAGTGATAAAAGCCGGATTGTTGTTTATCGGCCCGCCCCCAGAGGCTATACGGATCATGGGAAGCAAACTGGCTGCAAAGAATGCTGCAGCCCAATTCAAGGTACCGCTGGTCCCGGGCACAGCTGAACCAATCAGCGATATCGTCAAGGCGAAAAAAGTATCCAAAGAGATCGGCTACCCAATTTTGATAAAGGCAAGTGCAGGCGGAGGAGGAAAGGGAATGCGCGTCGTCAACCGGGAAGAGGAGTTTGACGAGCAAATGGAACGCGCTGTGAGCGAAGCCGTTTCTTCTTTTGGTGATGGATCCGTCTTCATTGAAAAATTTGTTACCAATCCCCGCCATATTGAATTTCAGATCCTGGGCGATCAACATGGACACCTGGTGCACTTGTTTGAGCGCGAGTGTTCCATCCAGCGCCGGCACCAGAAAGTGGTTGAAGAGGCCCCTTCCTCCATCCTTACCGCGGAGCTCCGCGCGCAGATGGGCCAGGCTGCAGTGAATGCAGCGCGCTCTTGCGGTTACTTCAATGCCGGTACCGTTGAGTTCATCCTCGACGACAAAATGAACTTCTACTTCCTGGAAATGAATACGCGCCTTCAGGTAGAACACCCGGTGACGGAACAAATCACGGGCCTTGACCTGGTCAATCTTCAAATCAGAATCGCCGAAGGGGAAGAACTTCCTTTTCAACAAGAAGACCTTCGCATCAATGGACATGCGATAGAAGTAAGGGTTTATGCAGAAGATCCAAGCAACAATTTTCTTCCTGATATAGGCACCCTAAAAACATACCGCAGACCCCAGGGGCATGGCATACGCGTGGATGACGGCTTTGAAGAAGGAATGGCCATATCCTTTTACTACGATCCGATGATCGCCAAAATGATCTGCCATGGCGCTACACGCGAAGCCGCCATTGAGAAGACGATCCGCGCCATCAACGACTATCAGATAACGGGTGTAGAAACAACCCTGGGCTTTTGCAAGTTTGTTATGGAGCATCCAGCCTTTCGTTCAGGCGCCTTCGATACGAAATTCGTTGAGCAGTATTTCACCCCTGATGTCTTGAAAATACAGAAAGAAGATCCCGACCGGGATGCCATCGCAGCCGCCCTGGCGGCCACCGTATTCGCCGATCACGCGGCGCCTGCCCCTTCCACAGGTGATTCAGCAACGAGAAGTAAGTGGAAAATCAACCGGCTCAAATAATTGTTGTCGTGGATGTCTATAAATTCCAATAGCGCATGGCTGAAATAAAACCATTGCGGGCCTGGCGGTACAACCACAGCTTGTCCAACGAGATCGAGGCACTGACATCACCATTGTTTGACGTTGTTTCTGAAAAACAGCGCCATGCGCTTTACAAGAATCCACTAAACAGCATTCACCTGTCCGTTCCACTGGGGCCAGATCCTGCAGCAAGGGCTGCGGAAACCCTGAGGCAATGGAAGAAAGAAGGGGTCCTTGTCCTCGATGCGCTGCCAGCCATCTATGTTTACTATCAATACTTCACCCTGCCAGGTACCGCCAAAGAATACTGCCGAAAGGGATTCATCTGCAACGTGAGGGCGTATGACTGGGAAGAGAATGTAATTCTCCGACATGAGAATACCATACCACAAGCAGTGAATGACCGGATCGAATTACTGGAAAAGACAATGCTGCATGTAAGCCCCACGCATGGACTCTATTCTGACCCAAGTTTTGAACTTGAATTATACATGGATGAGGCCATCACCCATCCAATCTATGAGACAGAAGACTATCAGGGAGTTCGCGACGTCCTTGGAATTATTCAGGATGCACACGTGATTCGCAGATTCATGGTTACCCTGGCCGACAAAACTATTATCCTCGCTGACGGGCACCATCGATATGAAAGTTCCCTGGCCCTTAAGCATCGCCTTCAGACACCGGCTACCCGGGGGAATGAAGGATATCATTATCATTTGATGTTCCTCTCGAACATGGAATCTGATGACTTGCGAATTCTCCCCACCCATCGGCTGATTAATGGGCTGAATGATTTCACGGAAGAAAAAGTGCTGCGAAAGCTTGCTCCGTTCTTTACCATAAAGCCAATAGAAGAGCCTGATTCCCTCTATGAAATCATTCTGGGAAAACCCTGGGCCTTTGGACTGGTGTTCAAAGAGAACAGTTATAAGATCCGCCTCCTGCCGCAGGCCTTCCTTGACTTTCATTGGCCCTTTCCGGATGAAATCAAGAGACTTGACCTAACGGTCATGCATTACTTCATCATTGAGCGGGCATTGGGAATCGCCGGGAAAGAGCAACGCCAATCGCCACATATCAGTTTTGACCGAAGCTTCTCTGACTGTATTGGCAAAGTCTCACGCGAGGAGGCGCAACTGGCCATCATTACACAAGACATCAGCATGGAGGAGGTAAAGCGTGTATGCCTCAGCGGGTTCACGATGCCACAGAAGTCCACCTATTTCTATCCAAAAATAATTTGCGGTTTTCTCTTTGGCTCCATCCAGGAAGATGACTTTGCCACACCACCCTACTCTCCGTTTGCATGATGACCACCCGACGGCCGTTGATCCTTGCCTCTACCTCGCCGCGTAGGCAATTTCTGATGAAAGCGGCTGGTTATACCTTCCGGGTTGAGGCACCAAAAACCGATGAACGCTTTCCCGATTTTATGCCGGCCGAAATGGTACCCCGCTTTCTCGCCGAGGAAAAAGCCAAAAGTTTTAAGCCCAACCTCGCCGACGAATGGGTCATCACCGCCGACACCGTTGTGATTCTCGGTGGCCAAATCCTGAACAAGCCACAGAATCGCCAGGAGGCCATTCAAATGCTCACCATGCTGGCAGGCAAAACTCATAAAGTGATTACCGCGGTTTGTATTCTATCGACCGAGAAACAGGATCTTTTTGATGATGCCACCAAGGTTACGTTTAGAAAACTTGATGAAAAGGAAATCGAATATTACGTAGACACCTGTCAGCCCTTTGACAAAGCAGGAGCATACGGGGCGCAGGATTGGTTAGGTATGGTTGGTATTGAGAAAATCAATGGATCCTATTTCACCGTCATGGGCATGCCGATGCACAAGGTCTACACACACTTGAATGACTTCTAGCGAAGGGGTACCAACAGCGAACCCGGATCAATCGTTGTAGCACATCGAAAGTGCCCTTTAGGACATTCCTTGTATCCATGGAGTCCGCAAGGCCGGCAGTCCAGTGTTTCCTTCGTTTCAATAATGATAGACGTATCAGATAGCGGACCAAAGCCGAAGGACGGAACGGTCGAACAAAAGATAGCGGTGACTGGCGCATTCATGGCGGATGCCAGGTGCATGGGTGCAGAATCATTCACAAAGTTCATCTGCGCGTCTTTCATCAGTGCGGCCGACTCGACTAAGGAAAGCTCGCCCGCCAGGTTCACAACCTTTCTGCCAGGGAGTCTGGTTTCAATTTCTTCACACCTGGCACGGTCATCGGGGCCACCCAGCAAGAACACTTTATAGTCGCTCACTTGTGTAAGAAAGGCTATCCATTGATCAGCCGGCCACTGTTTTGTAAACCATACCGAACACGGTGATACGGTGATGTAAGGATTTGATTTATAAGGCCTTACTTTATCCCATTGCAGCTGTGTAGGATAGATCTTTGGGCGAAACAACTCGTTAATACCGAGCGGTGCAAGCAAGCGGAGATTTCTGTCAACTTCATGCAATCCTCCTATGACGTGCTTGATGCGTTTCGAAAAAAGAAATGAAAAGGGGTTCTTATCAAATCCAATGGTCGTGGAAGCACCGGAGAGAACCGTCATCAGACCCGTGGTGGCAAAACGCTGAACGTTGATGACATAGTCGTATCGCGTACGGCGAAATTCCACAATCAACTTCATCAGGCTGGTGTACTTTCTGTTTTTATCAAGGATAAATACGTGTCGCAATCCTTGATTGCCGCTGACCAGACCCTCGTTGCCTTTGCGTACAACAAAATCAATCTTCGCCTGCGGAATTTTAGAATGTATTGATTCGATCAGCGCTGTGGCCAAAATTACATCTCCAATGAATGCAGTCTGTATGATCAGTACGGAAGGCGCTGCATTCATGCGGGCTATGCTGTCTTTGTACGAAAGGTCTGTTGATAATCCAGCATGGCCTTTTCAATAATCCGCATCGCTGTCTCCTTATCCTGAAAATCAGGAACCGTTACCACTTTCTTCTCTAACTTCTTGTAACTCTCGAAGAACTCCTTCAACTCTAGCGTAAAATGAGGGGGTAATTCATGCACATCATTGAGATGACCCACACTTGCGTCATTCTCGACAACGGCCAGAATTTTTTCGTCAGCGAGGCCCTGATCGACCATGCGCATGACGCCGATCACGCGGGCTGGCACAAGGCATAGCGGCTGAATAGGAACCAGTGACAAGATCATGATATCCAGTGGATCCATGTCCTCTCCCTGTGTCTGCGGGATAAATCCATAATTGGCCGGATAGTACACGGAAGAATAGAGGACACGGTCTAGCTTGAGAAGGCCAGTCTCTTTGTCCACCTCATACTTAGCACGCATGCCGGTTGAAATCTCAATGATGCCGTTGACAAATTCAGGAATCTTGCGGCCAACCGGCGCCTCATGCCAAGGGTGTTTGATCATGGGATAAAGGTAATAAAGAACCCCGCTTATTGGCGGGGTTCCTGATTCTTCTTGACTGAGGTAGTCTTATTCCGGCTTATCCCCTTTGCCATCTTTGCCTTTATCCTTACTCATTGGCTTGATGGCATCACCATCTTTCAAACGCTTGGAGACAGCGAGGAATGGGCCCGTGACAACTTCCGTACTGTCACTGATGCCGGTGAATATTTCGATATTATCGTAGTCGCTGATTCCAGTTTTCACCTCCACCATTTTGGCCTTGCCCTTTTCATTTACGAAAATGACAATCTTGTCCGCCTTCTTTTCAACTTTCTTATTGGCATCCACAACGACACGGTTAGCCGAGCCACCGCCTCCACCACCACCACCGCCGCCTCCACGCTGAGGACCAGACTGCGGTCCTCCTGATTTCTCATCCGGGTTCCGGGTAGTTACAGCTGCCAATGGTACGGAAAGGACATTAATCCTCCGATTAGTCAGAATTTCCACGCTTGCGGTCATCCCAGGACGGAACGGATACCGGTTCCCTCCCTTGATCAAATCTTCGTACGAAGAGCGTAGGATTAGTATGCGTACTTCAAATTCGGTAATGGCATCGGCGGACGTTTTGTCTTTTGCAGTGTTGGCGATGTGCGTTACCAGTCCCTTGAACTGCTTGTTGGTATTCTGATAAGCATCAACATCGATCGTTACTGAATCATTGAGGTGAACACGCACAATATCGTTTTCGTTAACATTGACACGAACCTCCATCTTATTCAAGTCAGCAATACGAAGCATCTCCGTACCCCCCATCGTGGCCGTTCCAACAACACGTTCACCCTGCTTAACACTTAGTTTGGACACAACGCCTTTCAGCGGAGCCACCACTGTTGTCTTACGCACATTCTCACGTGATTCCCTCACGGTTGCTTCGGTACTGCTAACGATAAATCTACCGGCTTCCACATTTTGTTTCGCCGAATTCAGATCGTTCTTGGCTACCTCAAAATTCTGTTTGGCCAGCTGCCAGTCTGCCTCTGAAATTACTTTTTGTGCCCATAATTTTTCTTGCCGCTTGTACTCCGCCTCAATACGCGCAAACTGAGCTTCGGAGCGGCTTAGATTCGACTTGGATGATTCCAGGTTGGCCTTCTGTTGACTAAGTCCAGCCTCAGACCGCTCCAATTGGCTTTTCCAGGTATCAGGACGTATCTGAACGAGGGGCTGACCAAAACTTACGGAATCACCATCCTCTACTTTAAGCTCTATGATTTCCCCGGAAACTTCTGGAGCCAGCTTTACTTCAATCACAGGCTGAACCGTGCCCGATGCACTCACCTTTTCAACGATCGTCGTCCGTTTGGCTTTGGCCAGTTCAACTTCTAGCTCCTGAGATTTCCCAATCCAACCCATGGACTTTGCTAAGAACAATCCTGCGATCAGGACGACCACGCCCCCGATCAAGTAATACATGAGTTTTCCTGACTTCTTGATTTGCTTTGCCATTAGTAGAGAAAATTAAATAGTTGTGTTTAGTATTCGATCTGTTTGCCCTGATAGAAATCAAGCATCTTCTTCTTAAAGATAAAGTTGTATTTCGCGCGTGTCATATCTGATTTCGCACGGTACAAGTCGTTCTCAGAAACCTGATATTCAATGATGCTAAGGGCGCCTACATCGAAGCGCTGTTTGTTCATACGGAATGCCTCTTCTTGGGCATTCACTGCTTTCTGCGAGGCACTGAATGATCGCGACGCTGCCAAGGCATCATTGTAGGATGTTTCAATTGTCTGGCGTAGCGCGTTCTGCGCCTCCTTGACGGCAACATCGGCTATTTCACGATTGATTTTGGCTCGTTGCACATTGCCCCGGGTGGAGAAACCGTTAAGAATGGGGATGTTCAATTGCACTGAGAAGTTCCTGAAGACGTTATCCTGCAATTGGTCTCCTTGCGAATACTTCTCCTCTACAATCTGTCCATTAGGGATCAACGCAAACACATCCTCACCCCCGGCAGTCTGCCCCGTAGGAGTCGTTCCCGGGCTGACGGTGCCGTCACCTGCAAAAGACCGCTTGACGTTCAGGTCACTTGAGTTGGAAGACACAGAGCCTGCCAGCGAAAGCCTGGGAAGGTAGGCGCCCCGGCTGGACCTGAGGGCATATTCAGCGCTTTCCACCTTCATCAGGGCGCTTCTGATTTCAGGCATAGTTTCCAATGCCATTTGGTAAACTCCTTCAGCATCTGTATCCAAAACTATATCCTCCGCAGTGAGGTTAGGAACCTCAACATCCATTTTCTCAGACCCTGGCACCTGCATCGCCTGCTTCAGCTGCAAGAGCGATAGATTCAGGGCATTCTCCTGATTGATCTTGTTCAACTCATTTGTAGACACTTGCGCCTCTTGGTTGAGTTGGTTAGACATCGCGAGTGAGCCCGCCTCGACCTGCCTCCTAATCCGGTCCAACTGTTGCTGGCTTGAGTTAACTTGGTATTGGGAGTTATCCAGCAACTCCTTGTTGAAAATAACATTGATGTATAAGGTGACAACATTCAGAATAACATCATTCTTAGCTTTTTGCAAATCGTGATTGGACGCAAGAAGATCCCGCTGGCTTTGTTTGAATGTATTTTGAATTCGAAGTCCACTAAAAATTGGCAAGCTGGAACTCATTGAAGGGGACATGGTTGTGGAGTTCCGGTCCACGAAAAGGTTGGTGGTGGGGTTAAGCGCACGGCCATAATTCTGCGTATAAGAACCAAATGCATTCAATGTTGGAAGGAACGCCCCTTTTGCCTGGAGCATATTTGCCTTAAAGGTCTCGACGTTGTATACCGACCTTTTGATCCGGAGGTTATTCTCCAGGGCGACATCAACGCATTCTTTAAGACTCCACTTCTTTACTTCCGGGCCTTGTGCATAGGAAGCAGAAAGTCCAAGCCCAATAACCAAAACAATGCAACCTACTACTCGTGCCATATTCAATTTAATCATGTTAATCAGGGTAATCAGGGTAATCAAGGTAATCAAGGTAATCAAGGTGGGTAATCAGGGTCAGAGTTGAGGTATATAGATAACTTCCTTTACCCAACTGAGACTCTTCAGGTATTCCAATGTTACAGGCTTGATGCCAGAGTCCATTTCCAGGACCAGGCAGGCAACATCAAATTTTCCCCTGCGGGAAACTGACATAGTCGCAATGTTGCAGTCGTCATGGGCAAGCACACTGGCAATGAATGCGACGCTTCCTTTCACATCCTCAGCTGTAATAATTGTCGTGTGCAGGTTTGCGCTAAAGTCGGCCTTGAAGCCGTTGACTTCCGCGATGTTAATGATTCCACCACCCTTACTCTCTCCCAGAATCTCAACGGATTTTTCGCCTTTCTTAATCTTCACGCGAATCGAATTCGGGTGGAGGGTTGATGCGTTTCCAACAGATTTGAAATGAAATATCAACCCGGCGGCCTTGGTGAGCTCAATTGCTTCCTTAATCCGCTTGTCATCCGTCTTATACCCCATGAGTCCAGCCAGAATGGCCCGGTCGCTGCCGTGTCCTTCATAGGTGCGGGCAAAAGAATTATAGAAAGTGATTTCAGCCTCTTCGGGGACGCCACCAAGTATCTTGTAAGCGGCCAACCCAATCCGAACAACCCCGGCAGTATGCGAGCTTGAAGGACCAATCATTACTGGTCCTATCATATCAAATACACTGCTTTTCTCTTGCATACCGCTTGAATACGGAAATTCCGCCAAAAGGATGTAAAAAACCCCAAATTCCTTAACAAAAGGCCACAAAAATAGGATAACGACAAGCAGGAAACCAACCCCGGATTAATCAGACGGCAATTGGAGCTTTGATCCCGGGGTGAAATTCATAATTAACTACCTCAAAGTCTTCGAATTGATAGCTAAACAAGGAGGATGCCTTCCTCTTAATTTCCAGAGTAGGAAGTATGAACGGTTGACGAGTCAATTGGAGATTTACCTGATCAAGATGATTCTGGTAAATGTGCACGTCCCCACCAGTCCAGACGAACGTGCCCGGCTGAAGGTCACACTGCTGTGCAACCATGTGGGTAAGCAGAGCATAGCTTGCAATGTTAAATGGGACACCCAGGAAATAGTCAGCGCTTCGCTGATAGAGCTGGCATGATAGCTTTCCGTCAGAGACATAGAACTGGAACATGGCATGACAGGGCGGCAAGGCCATCTTATCCACTTCCGCAGGGTTCCAGGCGGTGACCATATGGCGCCGGGAATCAGGCTTTGTTTTGATTTGCTCAAGCACTTGTGAAATCTGGTCAATGTGTCTGCCATCGGGTGCGGGCCAGCTTCTCCATTGGGAACCATACACCGGACCCAACTCGCCCTTTTCATTTGCCCATTCGTTCCAGATCGTTACGCCATGATCATTAAGGTATTTTACATTGGTGTCTCCGTTCAAAAACCAAAGGAGCTCATATATGATCGATTTAAGGTGAACACGCTTGGTGGTCACCAGCGGAAATCCCTTTGAAAGATCAAAATGCATTTGTCGGCCAAAAACCGACAAGGTACCTGTGCCTGTTCGATCAGTCTTGGCTGTGCCATTCTTGAGAATGTCCTGCATTAAGTCGAGGTACTGACGCATCGTTTCTTTCTTACAAAGAAATGCACTTCGGAAAGAAATTCCTCATGGTTTGCCGAAACAAAAGCACAAAAAAAACCCGCCCCAGGTTGTAGGGCGGGTTCCTGCTATTGTCAATTGTCCTTAATCACCGTTGGGTGACACAGAAATCTCTTTCGATCTGCCGTTCACTGTGATGGTAATCGATGTATCACATGTTCCCGTACCAAAGTCAATCGTTACTTTCTTGCTGCCGGCAGTCAACTCTTTTGTGCCTTCAACAGGAAGAACCATCTTGCTTTCAATTGCACATGCCCTTTTGAACAAAAGCGGTTTTGTAATAAGCATTTCATATACTTTTCCTCTCCGCGTAATTCCTGAAGCGGATCCAGTTACTGTCCAGGAGTCTTCAAGTGGGTTAGCAGCGCGATTCCAGGTGCGGGTACGGTTTGATATCCGGGTAGCTGTCGATCCATCCGTAAAGGTAACGGTTACATCTTCCGCAATAGTAAACTTAGGGCTTTCTTCCGTGCTGGCCGTTGCATTCAATTCTGAACGTGTGCCATCAATCTGGATTCCATCTACAAAATAGTCTACTGTAGTGATCGTTACCGTAGACCCTGGCGTGAACCGGCGTCCCTGGAATTCAATCACGATCTTTCCCTTCCTCACGCGGCCGTTTGGCCCAGTGCAGCCTGTACCAAAATCAATGGTAATGAAGCCATGCGGGTTACCCACAGAAACTCCTGGCTCGGCAGGAACGTTGTCTGATGCAAATTCCAACGTCACCTCAGCGCAGCTGAACCGTCCGTCATTGATGGCGTCTTTGATGCTCCTGGAGCCAGTCGAAGTTCCGTCCTTACGTGAGCCGGTCGATGTCCCCGCATCAGCAGACATAGCAACGCCAGACATGTCAGACATATCTTCCAGTTGCGCATCGGAACTGGCTTCACTCTGGAGATTGGAATTGTCATCGGCTGAAAAGCTGATGGTCTCGTTGTCTTTACACGAGGTAAGAAACATGAATAGCGCCATAGCCATAAAGCTCAGCGTTTTCATTACGGTCTGTTTTTTCATAGTATTCATGGTCAGTTTTTTGTTGATTTGTCCGTTAGATGATTGATTTCCCTCTGGGTTTAATCCCGGAGCAAAGAATTCTCAAAAACGTTTAAAATGTCGCCAAAAGTATCAAAAAAGAGCTTCTTTTCAGGGTTAATGGTAATCGCTGCCCTGCTGGTAACCGGCACCGCAGCCCTGGCGCAGCAAAAAATTGGAAAGCTGAAGTATGGTGGCGGTGGCGACTGGTATGCCAACAAGACCGCGCTGCCGAACCTGATTAAGTTTTGTAACGCAAAGTTGTCCATGAACCTGGTGGGCGAAGAAGACGCTGTGGATGTCGGCAGCCGGGACCTGTTCTCCTATCCATACCTCTATATGACCGGCCACGGGAATGTCGTGTTCTCATCAGCCGAAGCAGAAAATTTGAGAAACTACATGATTGGTGGCGGGTTCCTCCATATCGATGACAATTATGGACTAGATAAATTCATCCGCCTGGAGATGAAAAAGGTTTTTCCGGAATTGGAACTGGTAGAATTACCGTTTACGCATCCCATCTATCATCAGAAATATGATTTCCCCAAAGGGCTACCCAAGGTTCATGAGCATGACGGGAATCCAGCGCAGGGCTTCGGCCTCGTGTATGAAGGACGACTTGTTGCCTTCTATTCATTTGAGTGCGACCTGGGCAACGGATGGGAAGACCAGCGCATCCACAATGATCCCGAGACCAAGCGCACCGAAGCGCTGCAAATGGGCGCCAACATCATTGCCTACGCCTTCACCTCCTACTAATGCTCCATAACTAGTTCAATACCTCGGCCAGCTTTCGCTGCAATTCATTTCCCCTGAGGTTCTTGGCGATTATGGTTCCGGCAGGATCAATCAGAATCGAGAATGGAATTCCGTTGATGTTGTAATCCTTTGCGGCTTGCGATTCAAAGTATTTCAAGTCGGATACATGATTCCAGACCAGGCCGTCTTCGGCAATCGCCTGGAGCCAATCACTTTTTGTCTTGTCAAGCGAAACACCAAGAATATCAAAATTCTTGCCCTTGAATTGGTGATACGCCTTCACCACGTTGGGGTTTTCCCGGCGACAGGGCCCGCACCATTTTGCCCAGAAATCGACCAGTATATATTTTCCCCGAAAGGAAGAAAGGGTTACCACTTTACCGTCGGGGTCCGGAAGGGAGATCTCAGGGGCTGGTTGACCAATGGCTGTCGTCTTAATCTTGTCAACGAAGGTTACAAAATCCTTCCCTGATTGAATGTCTGACCAGTCGCGCTTGAACTTATCCGCTGCCGCCACATATACGTCAATGAACTTGTCGGGATCCAGGATTCCTGAGTTCTGGAGAAGGTGAATCAGTCCAAGTGACGGACGTTCTGTCTTCAGAATAGCGGCCGCATCCTGCGAGGCCTTCTCCATGAGGGCCAAATACCGCTGCTGCATCTCTTCCACTTTGGCTTGATCATTCTGCTGAGCGGCCACTTGATATTCCTGCTCAATGGTTTGGGCCTCAGGAGACTGCTGAGCATCACGAACCAGGGACTGAACCTTCTCGATAAGATCAAGATCAGGAGATCCGACAACCGATGCCTGGCCGCCCGGACTGTTTCCGTCCACCTCAACGGTAAGGTCAGCAGAATCAAGGATGATATTCACAACCTGGCTTTGGAAAAAATCAAGTTGATAGTATCCTGGTTCCTTTATCCTGATGCTCTTCTCAAATGAGTTATCACTTTTTAAGACAATGGTGTCCTGAAAGGTATTCGCCGTGGCTTGTCCCTGGCGCATCTCCTTGATCAGGATCAGGCCGGCATTGGGAAAGTTCACTTTACCACGAATGGTAACTTCACGCCCCTCCTCCTTTTTGGTTTCCCCGCATGCTGCCAACAAGACAACTGCGCCGAGCATCATCAATTTTACAATCTTCATTTTTTCAAAAGTTTGTTTTCAATCATTTCACTGGCTGAGCGGGGATCAGCTTTCCCTTTTGTTCGTTTCATCACTTCGCCCATAAACATACTGACAATTCCCGTCTTGCCATTCTTGAAGGCCTCCACTTTCAGCGGGAATTCCTTAATGACTTCATCCACCGTTCGCTCTAGGGCTGCGTCATCATTTTCCTGAAGCAGGTTCAATTCCTGCGCGATTTCTTCGGGATCCCGCTCCGGGGAGCTGACCAAGGCCGGAAAAATTCGCTGTGCTGCCATGGAAAAGCTCACCTTGCCCACTTCGACGAGGTTAACCAGCCTGCTGAAGATTTTTGAAGAAACAGGAAATTGATCGATATCCACTCCACGCTCATTCAGGTAAGATTTAACCGGGCCAATGAGCCAGTTGGCCGCCGCCTTATGACGTGGCGTAAACTGAACAAGGTGTTCAAAGTACTGAACCATGTTCCTGCTTTCGCTGAGCACCAGGGCGTCTGCCACCGTCAGCTGATAGGTACCAATAAATTTTTCAAGCACATCGTTTGGCAAGGATGGCATTGACTTCGCGATTTCATCAATCCACGAATCAGAAACATGAAACACGGGCAAGTCAGGATCGGGGAAATACCGATAGTCATTCAGTTCTTCTTTTGAACGCATGGGGTAGGTCTTGCCGGAAGAGGCGTCAAATGTCCGGGTCTCGGATTGGATGGGATGTCCCGCTTCTGTCAAACCAATTTGCCGGTCTACATCGTGGTCAATGGCATGGCTAAGGTTACGAATCGAGTTGAGGTTCTTGATTTCCACCTTCTTCCCGAGTCCTGAAGTTCCCCTCGGCTTGATTGATACATTAGCATCGCAGCGAAGGGAGCCCTCTTCCATGTTGCCGACTGAAATATCCAGATAGCGGACAACTTTTCTAATTTCCGAAACAAACGCCGCTGCTTCTACTGCCGAATAAATGACTGGTTTGGTCACTATTTCCAACAAAGGCGTTCCGGCTCGGTTAAAATCAAGCCATGTGTCTTCACTTCCCTCACGATGGATAGATTTTCCAGCATCCTCCTCCATGTGAATTTTCTCTAATGCGATGCGATGGCTTTCATTCCGTGTATAGACAATCAAATAGCCGCCGCGACATAACGGTGTACGATCCTGTGTAATCTGGTACCCCTTCGGGAGGTCAGGATAGAAGTAGTTCTTGCGGTCAAATGCCTGCGTCCGGGATATCTCACCATGACAGGCCAGGGCCATTTTGATACCCATGGCAACAACCTCCTTGTTGAGCATGGGGAGTGTTCCCGGATGCCCAAGTGTGACTACGCTTACGTTTGTATTGGGAGGCTGGCCATAGGCCGCGGCATCGCGGCTAAAAATCTTGCTGTTTGTTTTCAGTTGCACGTGAACTTCCAGCCCAATAATGACATCGTAGGATTCCCGAATAATTGCTTCCATGCTGATTGGCGTGGGTGATTCAACCCAGCCCGATCATATTTCGCGCCTTGGAAAGAACATTATCCAATCCATCCAGGTTCTTGCCCCCTGCCGTGGCAAAGAATGGTTGGCCGCCACCACCACCATCGATTTCCCGCGCCAATTCTTTCACCATGTTCCCAGCATGATAAGTCAGTGCCACTGCCAGCTTCTCGCCTACCATCACAGCAACCATAGGTTTGCCATCTACATCAGCAGCCAGGACAAGCAAGAGGTTCTCAAATTGATTCCGAAGTCCATAGGCGACATTTTTGACAGCATCAGCATTGGGAAGCACAACCCGCTCAACAATAAGCGTTATACCCTTGTGTGTCTTGGCCTTTGCTGCCAATTCATCGCGCACATGATTTGCAAGGTCCTGATTGAAGGCCTCTACCTTTTTCTCCAGTGCTTGTCGTTCTTCAAGAAGAGTGCCAACGGAAGCCACCAGGTCTTTTGGGCTCCTCATCAAGGATCTTACTTCGCTCAAAAGCGCAAGCTGGTCATTTACAAATTCCTGTGCGCCTTCCGCTGTTACGGCTTCAATGCGCCGCACCCCTGCTGCGACTGAACTTTCCGAGACCACTTTGAAAAATCCAATAGCACCTGTTGCCGCAACATGGGTACCGCCACAAAGTTCGACGGAAAATGAGGGATCGAAAGTGATCACCCGGACGTACTCCCCGTATTTTTCTCCAAACAATGCCATCGCTCCGAGGCTCTTGGCCTTGTCGATGGGAACATTTCGCTGCTCGGTAAGGGAAATGTTCTCCCGGATTTTACCATTTACCATCCGCTCAATCAGGCCCAGCTCCTCGTGTGTGATTGCCGCGAAATGAGAAAAATCAAATCTTAGTATCTTATCATTAACAAGTGAACCCTTCTGTTCCACGTGCCTGCCCAATACCTGCCTCAACGCCGCATGAAGGAGATGAGTTGCAGAGTGATTGTTCATCGTCTGCCTACGCTGTGATTCATTCACACGCAGCACAAACGATGCAGCCGGATCCGATGGAAGTTGCTCAGTGAAGTGAATGATCAGTTCATTTTCTTTCTTCGTATCCAGAACTGAAAGTTTTGCGTCTGATGAATGAATTGTTCCACTGTCTCCAATCTGACCGCCACTTTCCGCATAGAAAGGGGTCTTGTCAAATACCAACTGAAACAACTCTTTGTTCTTTTGCTTTACCCGTCTGTATTTAATAAGCTTTGCTGTCGTTTCCATGTGGTCGTACCCAATGAACTCGGGTTTGTCCGCTTCGATGACGATCGTCCAATCGCCGGTTTCTTTTGTTGCATCCGAGCGCGAACGAGCCTTTTGTTGTTGCATCGCCAGTTCAAACCCTTTTTCATCTACTGTAAATCCGCGTTCGCGGGCAAGCAGTGAGGTGAGGTCAACTGGAAACCCAAATGTATCGTTCAGTTCAAACGCAAAATCTCCCGCGATGTGTTTGCTTGTTGCGCCTGTGAGATGTGCTTCAAAACGTTTGATCCCCAGGTCCAAAGTGCGAAGAAAGGACTGCTCCTCTTCATGAATCACCCGACCGACATATTCACTTTGCTGATGCAACTCCGGAAAGGCGTCTTTCAACTGAGTCGCGAGCAGGGGTACCAACCGGTAAAGAAATGGCTCCTTGAAGTTCAAATATGAAAATCCATATCGGACCGCTCTTCTCAGAATGCGACGAATGACATAGCCGGCACCAGTATTGGAAGGAAGCTGCCCATCGGCAATCGCGAAAGCTACAGCACGCACGTGGTCTGCCATCACGCGGATTGCCACATCGGTTTTCACGGCATCCCCATAGCGTACCTTTGCCTGGAGGCTGATGAACTCCATCAACGGACTGAAGACATCTGTATCATAAGTAGATGTCTTGCCCTGTATGGCCATACAAAGGCGTTCAAAGCCCATCCCAGTATCTACGTGCTTATCCGGCAGCGGTTCAAGCACACCTGATGCCAAGCGATTAAATTGAATAAATACAAGGTTCCAAATCTCGATAACCTGCGGATGGTCGGTATTGACAAGGTCTCGTCCAGGGACTTTCAGAACATCTTCCGCTGAACGCATGTCGATGTGTATTTCTGAACATGGACCGCATGGACCCATCTCCCCCATTTCCCAAAAGTTATCTTTCTTCTTGCCATGGATAATACGCCCATCCCCGACGATGGGCTTCCACAACTTCATAGCTTCCTCATCTACCGGAAGTTTGTCGGAGGCATCACCACCAAAAACGGTAACATAAAGCCGATCAGCCGGCAACCCATAAACCTTTGTTAATAATTCCCAGGCCCAGGCGATGGCATCGGCTTTGAAATAGTCTCCGAAAGACCAATTGCCGAGCATTTCAAACATGGTGTGGTGGTACGTATCCAGTCCGACATCTTCCAGATCATTATGCTTTCCACTTACACGCAGGCATTTCTGGGTATCTGCAATCCGTTTGTATTTGGGTTGTGAATTCCCAAGGAAGAAGTCCTTGAACTGTACCATACCCGAGTTCGTGAACAATAGGGTTGGGTCATTCTTAAGCACCAGCGGAGCTGAAGGCACAATTTGATGTCCTTTGCTGTTGAAAAAATCAAGAAACTTGCTCCGTATCGTTGCTGAGTCCATCAGGCGGCCAAAAGTTGATATTGATCAGGTCAAAAAACAGTATTCTCTATAAGCATGAAAGCGTCAAAATTAAGCCGTTCATTAGCATTAATAAAATAAACCTCTGAAAATCATTGCCTTCAGAATTACCACGGCACCAGGGCCTGTGACTGGATCGCTGTACGATGGCGTCAATGAGCCTCAACACTTTGCATCCAGATGATGTGCAACTGCCATACCCCCATAACACGATCCAATCGCATGAAGGCGCCTATCGGCGGCTTATTCAGGCGCTGATCATCATCCAATTAACACGATTGCCGTACAGTGGTTGGTTCTCCACATTTCTCATTGTTGACATCTTGTCGATAGAAATAAATTTCAGTTCGTTGTTTTGAGTTTAAAAGAATTGCTACTTTGCGTTGGTGCTGATCTGCAGTACACCAAGAATTCGGCTAAAAGAACGCATGGCTTACAAGGAAAAGGAAATAGAGAAATTATATTATTCGATCGGTGAAGTAGCCGAACAGTTTAATGTAGCCCCCTCTCTTATTCGTTTCTGGGAAACCGAATTCGACATCCTCCAGCCGAAGAAGAACAGAAAGGGCAACCGCCAGTTTACCAAAGAAGACATCGACCAAATCC
Source organism: Cyclobacteriaceae bacterium (assembly GCA_043750575.1). GTDB lineage: Bacteria > Bacteroidota > Bacteroidia > Cytophagales > Cyclobacteriaceae > ELB16-189. The sequence goes on along the minus strand of JAYVBH010000034.1, from coordinate 20,431 downwards.
GGCTGATTTATCACCTCGTTAAAGAGAAAGGATTTACCCTCAGCGGCGCTAAAGAAATGCTGAAGCAGGATGCCATGGCCATCAAAGACAAGATGGAAATGATTGATTCTCTGCGCAGTATCCGCACTTTCCTTACCGAAATAAAGGACAAGCTGCGTTAGTCTGTTTACGATCATCCTGAAAACAGGATCGCATCTACCACCTTTGTTCTATTAAATTTCAATTATTTGCCTGTCCAATACAATGGACCAGGAACGAATCTATTTCGTAGCGCTTCACTTTGTACCTGGTGTAGGCGATGTCCTCATCAAGCAATTGATCAGCTATTGTGGATCCGCAGAAGAAGTATTCCATCAAACCAAGAGCAAGTTGCTCAGGATTCCTGGCATTGGAGAAATAACGATAGAAGCCATCCGGCAAGGCAAGTCTCTCCAAAAAGCGGAAGATGAGCTTCGCAAAGCTGAGCAGGAAGGCGCTCAAGTGCTGTTCTTTACCGATAATGCCTACCCCCACAGGCTGAAGTCTATCGAGGATGCCCCTTCCATGCTCTATGTCAAGGGAAACACGAATCTCAATCGTCCCCGGACGGTTGGGGTGGTCGGAACAAGAAAGGCGACATCCTATGGCAAGGAATGCGTAGAAGAGCTGGTCCGCGGCCTTGCTCCCCTTCAGGTTCAAATTATTAGCGGGCTGGCCTACGGGATTGACATTCATGCACACAAGGAGGCGCTGCGCCATAACCTGTCAACACTTGCCGTCCTCGGCAGCGGCCTTGATGTCATCTACCCTGCCTCCCACAGTGATACTGCCCACCGCATGACCAGCCAGGGAGCTTTGGTAACTGAAAATCACTTTGGTGTCAAGCCCGATGCCCACAATTTTCCCCAGCGAAATCGGATTATCGCGGGGCTATGCGATGCCCTGGTTGTCGTTGAGGCAGCGGACCGGGGTGGTGCACTGATCACGGCAGAAATTGCCAACACATACAACAAGGATGTGTTTGCATTTCCCGGAAACATCCATAACCCTTACTCATCCGGATGCAACCGCCTGATCAAGATCCATAAAGCAAACCTGTTAACCTCTTCCAAGGACCTGGAGTACATCATGAACTGGGCCGATCCCCAGAGCATGGCGGCTCCACAACTTACACTTGAACTGGAATCGCTGGATGCAGAAGAACGATCCTTGCTGGTATTGCTCCGCGAGAAGAACAGGGCGCTGTCCATAGACGAACTAGGCTACATGACCCAACACCCGCTGGGCAAATTATCTTCACTTCTTCTTTCGCTAGAGTTCAAGAACAAAATTTCTTCACTGCCAGGCAAGGTCTACATGACCCGATGAACTATGGCTTTCGGACAAAAAAGGATGAGGCCTTGTGCCTGGCTTCCTCAAATGCCTGCATGTTCAAGGCAGGCAAAATACCGTGGGAACTCAGGCATGAAACGATAGATTCAGTGGCCAGATTCCCGACCAGCTCGTCTTCTGCCATAGGGCATCCGCCAAACCCATTGAGGGCGCCATCAAAGCGCGTGCAGCCTGATGAGACCGCTGCCTCAATCTTCTCCAGCGCCTTCAGCGGATTCGAATGCAGGTGGGCGCCTATTTCCATGCGCGGAAAATCTTTCAGCAAGTGAGTAAAAAGGTAAGTGATTTGACTTGGGGTTGATACCCCAATGGTATCGGATAGGGACACGATCTTCACTTCCAGTGTGGCCAGGATATCCACAAACTTGCCAACGATGCCAACGTCATAGGGATCTCCATAGGGATTACCAAAGCCCATGCTCAGGTAAGCGACGAGGGTTCTTCCTGAGGTTAGGCAAACCTCCTGGATTTCGTTGAGCATATCGAGTGCTTCAGGAATGGAGCGGTTTGTATTCCGCCGCTGGAATGTTTCCGATAATGAAAGTGGAAACCCGACATACGTGACAGCTGGATGCTGGCAAGCTTCTTTCGCGCCTCGGGTATTGGCGACGATGGCCAGAATTTTGGTTGTGCTGTTGCCAAATTCCAGCCCGTCAAACACAGCCGCAGTATCGCGGAGTTGCGGAATTACCTTCGGAGAAACAAAGCTGCCAGCATCCAAAGTATCATACCCTACCTTCAGCAGGTGGTTCAGGTAGCGGATTTTCTCCTCTGTAGGGATGAAAAGTTCTATTCCTTGCATCGCATCACGCGGGCACTCGATTATTTTCATCTCTGGGGTTGGCGGTTAGACATCTCGTATATTGTAAATCTGCGAATTAAAGTCCCACGCCGCAAAGATTCCGTTTCAATTCCACGCTCCACAGCCTCCTTCATTTTCTTATTGGCAGAATTTTCTTTTCCTTGAATTGGAATTGCCTATGACCATCCACGAAAACGTATCGCTTCAGCACTTCAACACCTTCGGCACTCGTGCAATGGCCAGGTACCTGGTCAACCTTTCTTCAGAGGAGGAGTTGCTTGAACTCTCAAAAGAGCCCTTATTTGCCCGCTCACCCCGGCTAATTCTTGGAGGCGGTAGCAACATCCTGTTCACGAAAGACTTCGATGGTCTTGTCATGAAGGTGGACATTCTGGGCAAAACCCTTGTGGAAGAGACTGATGATTTCGTTTTGGTCAAAGTTGGAGCCGGTGAACCCTGGCATCCGTTTGTTCTGCATTGCATTTCTCAAGGTTGGGGTGGCATTGAGAACCTTTCACTCATCCCTGGCACCACCGGGGCAGCACCGATCCAGAACATTGGAGCCTATGGCGTTGAGATCAAAAAAGTGATTGAATATGTCGACGGAGTGGACCTGACCACGGGCAATCACCAGAGGTTCACACGCGACGAATGTCGGTTCGGATACCGCGAAAGTGTCTTTAAGCACGACTTACGTGAAAATATTTTTATTTCAAGTATTACTTTAAGGTTGACTAAAAAAAACCACCTCTTAGACACCCACTATGGTGCTATCCGAGAGGTGCTCGATCGAAACAAAATCACCCGACCAACCATAAAAGAAATTAGTGATGCTGTTGTTTCAATCCGGCAGAGCAAACTTCCGGATCCCAAAGTGGTTGGTAATGCCGGAAGCTTCTTCAAGAATCCCACAGTAAGCGTAGCGCAGGCTGATGTGATACGAAAATCACATCCGGCAATGCCAGTGTATCCTGTTGATAATCAAAATGTTAAACTGCCGGCAGGATGGCTCATTGAACAATGCGGTTGGAAAGGAAAACGAATTGGTCATGTAGGTGTGCATGAACAGCAAGCACTGGTGTTAGTGAATTTTGGAGAAGGAAACGGTGAAGAAATCTTTCAACTCGCGACAAAAATTCAAGCTTCCGTGCATGAAAAATTTGGCGTCTCTCTGATGACGGAAGTAAATATTATTTGAACCGGATTCAATCGGTTATGTCAAGCAAAAAGTCGGCGACTTTGGTACACAATAAATGCTCACTTCAAAAAAAAATGCAAAAAACTTTTGCAGTTAAGTAAATTATCATACCTTCGAATACGTTTAACCATTAGTAAAACTTAAAAAATTAAACGCTATGGCAAAAAAAGCTAAGAAGGCCAAGAAAAAGGCTGGCAAGAAAAAGAAGTAATTAGGTATACCCTAATTCCTTTTTGCGAAGGGAAGCGATCTAGGATTGCTTCCCTTTTTTATTTGAAGAAATCTCAAAGTACTCCCTCTCTTGCTTTCTGCCCGCTACGATAATCCGCATAATAATCGCCTCTCAGCCACATTCCGGCAGACTAAAAGCCGGGTCAAATAAAATGTTCTTCATTCCTTTTTTGCGGGTACACGCTGCGCTAATTTTACGGCCCTAACAATCCAATTTATGGCCAAAGCAGCTTCTAAATCACCCATCAAAGCTCCCACACCAAAGGCACCCCCTACCAAAGCAACAAAGTCACCTGTCGCCCCCAAGAAGAAAGCAACGGTAAATCCTTATCACCTTATTGAAGGGACCTGTGTTGCCGCGCTGGCAACACTTCAAGAACTTGAACTAGACTATCAGCTTCAGTCTGAAATCAACTGGTGCCTCGGGAGCTACCGTAATGATGGGAATCCAATAGGGCTTTTCCTGATGGCAGAACGTGCCTTGGCCATTTTCAAAGCTGAGCATGCTGCTAAAACCAAAGGAGTTTCACCCAAGTTAATCAAGGATATAGAAACTGCCATCAAGTCCCGTTAGGATCAAATCATGTGGGTCACGTTCGTTAACGTGCCTCTATAACGGGTACAATTCACGCCAAACTTATTCAGGAAGTCTACCCCCTCATCTGAGGCCAGGCCTTTATGCTCTGCATATGAATTAAGGTAGATCACTTTTTCAATGCCCATGCTATATGCGATCCGTGCGCAGGCCAGACAGGGCGACAGTGTCACATAAAGTGTGGCACCGGAAACAGAGGTCTTGTTCTTAACCGCATAGAGTATGGCATTCTGCTCAGCATGGATGGCAAGAGAACATCCATTCTTCGAATCGCGGGGACATCCGGTTTCTGGCCATTCTTCGTCGCAATTGTGGGTTCCACTTGGAGGCCCATTGTAGCCAATTGATATGATCCTTGTGTCCTTTGTCAGCACTGCGCCGACATGACGCTTGATGCAGTGGGAACGCTTGGCCAGATTAACGGCCAATTCCATGTAGATGTCATCAAATTCAGGTCGATCCATTGCGCAAAATAAAGATTGGCACCAAAATACTTACTTTTATGCCGAAACTTCACTCATGAAGCACACCCTATTGATGTGTCTTGCTTTCGTATACCTTCCGGGCCTTGCCCAGGATGCCGTCAAGCCAAGACCCAGCCCGCTGGCCGTTGTTTCCAGCCGATACAAAGAAACTTACATCAAGATCATCTATAGCCAGCCCCATAAGCACGGTCGTACCCTATTCGGATCACTCGTTCCCTATGGTCAGATTTGGCGTACCGGGGCAAATGAAGCAACTGAGGTCACCCTTACGAAGGACATAAAAATCAATGGGCTGGATCTTAAGGCAGGGACGTATAGCTTATTCACCATACCAGGCAAAGAGACCTGGAGCATCGTGCTCAATGCGGATCTTGGACTTTGGGGCGCTTATAACTACAATTCCAAAATGGATGTTCTTAAGTTTGATGTTCCGGTGACGCCCATCACTGATTTCGTCTACGAAGCGTTTACGATCTTGATTGATCCCAGAAATTCCAAAGCCGATCTTATCATGGCCTGGGACAAAACGAAAATAATCATCCCGCTTCAGTTCCAAGACCCTACCCCATGAGACTTGTAATTGCCATGCTTCTTGTCGGATGTTACTGGTCGACCAACGCCCAGGACCTCGCCGAATTGGACCGTCGTAAAGGATTCAAAGACATCAAACTCGGAAGCCGTATTGACAGCGTGAAGGGCGCTGAATTTAAGAAAGACGTTCTTGAAAAGAATGAATTCCCGGTCAAGCTATATGGGATTGAAAAGGAGGATTACGAACAGATCGGGGAAGTGAAAGTCAAGAAGGTGGAGGTCAAAGCGTACAAAGATGAGATCTATGAAATCGTTGTGATCACGCACAAGGATACTCGCCTGATGAAGGGGATGCAGAAATCTTTTGGAAAGCCCCTATACATCCTGCCTACAGATACTTATAACTGGAAGACCGACAGCTTGAGCCTTACTTTCAAGGATCATTCAAGAAACGAGCTACGGTTAACCTACCGGTACTATCGGGTATTGAAGCAAATGCAGATCGACAAAGGCAAGAAAATCGACCAGATCGCTGAAGATTTTTAGGTCGAAGTTTCCCGACTACCCTTTATAAGCGATGCGATAAATTACTCCTGCTCGATCATCGCTGACCAGCATTGCGCCATCCTTTAGGATCAGCACATCCACAGGGCGACCCCAGGCTTTCTGATCTTGTTCGTTAAGCCATCCCGTTGCAAATGGTTCATATCCCGTTACCACGCTATTCTGAACCTTGACCAGGCTAAGTTGAAAGCCAACCTTCCTGCTTCTGTCCCAGGATCCATGTTCAGCAATAAACACGTTGCCCTGATATTCAGTCGGAAACATCGATCCTGTATAGAACTTCAAGCCAAGCGGCGCGACATGTGCCCCGAGATTTTTTGCAGGAGCCGTAAAGTCTGAGCACGGTCTTTTCTTTCCAAATTCAGGATCCTTGATTGTACCGCCGTGGCAATAGGGATAGCCAAAATGCATTCCAATCTTTGGCGCAGTATTCAGCTCGCACGGGGGCAAATCATCGCCCATGCTATCCCGATTGTTGTCGGTAAACCAAATCTGGTTCGTTTCCGGATGCCACGCGAATCCAACAGTGTTCCGGATTCCGCTGGCAAAGACTTCCATGTTTGATCCATCTGCATTCATCCGGGTTATGCTGGCATACACCGGGGACTTTGGCTCACAGATATTGCAAGGAGCTCCAACTGGCACATACAGTTTCCCATCAGGCCCAAATGCAATGTATTTCCACCCATGATGGGCATCGGTCGGATACTTGTCATAGATAACAGTTGGCTTACCAGGATTCCCCAAGCGTGACTCAATGCCGTCCCATTTTGAAATCTTGCTGGTTTCCGCCACGTAGAGTGCGCCGTCCCGGAATGCGACCCCATTGGGCATATTGAGCCCGCTGGCGATAATCCACTTCTTGTCTGCAACATTGTCGCCGTCGGTATCCCGAAGGGCATACACTTTGTCTTCGCCTTTGTTCCCGACGAACAATGTCCCGCCTGGGCTTATGGCCATGGATCGGGCATCTTCAACCTCCGCAAAAACAGAGATGGAAAAGCCCACCGGCATCTTGATCGTATTCAAAGGAAGTTTGGCACTGGCCTCCGTAATGGCTGCAACAGCCCCATCGTCGCTGGTACTGCCAGCACTCTGGTTAGGGGTCTGGTTGCAGCAGAATGCTGAGACCAGCAAAAGGGGTATGATTTTAGCTTTATGCATAGGCGGGCAATATCGTAAAAAATGAGAATCAACATACCAGTTCCCCTTGATCCAGATTGCGGGGAGTGTCCTTTTTTGCGGTCAGAAATAGTATCTTTGTGACATTTTTTTAGAAAGCGGAGAACATTCATGATATCCATCTCAAACATATCCTATTATATCGGCGGCAGGGCCCTGTACCTGGATGCTTCCATGTTCATTAAGCCCTTTGACAAAATCGGTCTTATTGGGATGAATGGGAAGGGTAAATCAACCTTGCTCAAGCTGATTGACGGTGAAATGAAGGTGGACGAAGGCAGCATAAGCAAAGCCAAGGATTGCACCATAGGATTTCTCAACCAGGACCTCCTCTCCTTCCAAAGTGAAGATGCTATCTTGACGGTGGCCATGGCAGCATTCAAGGACGCTGTAGACACCCAGCGTCAAATTGAAAAGATACTCCACCTCCTGGAGACAGAGTACTCGGATGATTTGGTACATCGGCTTACCAGCCTTCAAGAAAAGTTCGAACAACTGGATGGTTACACCATGCAGGCGAAGGCTGAGGAAGTTCTCGAGGGAATCGGCTTCTCTACGGCAGACCTTCACCGGCCATTGAAAGAATTTTCGGGTGGCTGGCGCATGCGCGTGATGCTGGCGCAACTTCTCCTCGAGAAGCCATCGCTTCTCATGCTTGATGAGCCCACTAACCACCTGGACTTGCCTTCAATTGAATGGGTGGAAAACTATCTACGGAATTATGAAGGCGCCGTAATCGTTGTCTCGCACGACCGTAAATTCATTGATAATGTTGCGACCAAGACGGTCGACGTTACGCAGCAGCAACTTGTGACATACGAGGGCAACTACTCCTTCTACCTCCAGGAAAAGGAACTTCGGGAGAACATTCAGCAGAATGCATTCGAAAACCAGCAGGCCAAGATACGGCAGGCCGAACGGTTTATTGAGCGCTTCAAAGCTAAGGCCAGCAAGGCCAGGCAAGTGAAGTCAAAAGAAAAGGCCATCGGCCGCATGGACAAGATTGAAGAGGTTGTGGGTGACACCGCTGCAGTCAATTTTAAGTTCAAGTTCAAGCAGCCCTCTGGAAGGCATGTTGTTACGCTCAATGATGTTTCCAAGGCTTACGGCACACAGGAAATCCTAAGTCATACAAATGCGGTAATTGAGCGGGGCGATAAAATTGCTTTGATTGGAGCCAACGGTAAAGGAAAATCAACGCTGTTGCGCATCTTGTCCGGAACCGAACCTGTTCAGGGTGATCGCGTGATCGGGTACAACGTCATTCAGGGATTCTACGCCCAGCATCAGCTTGAAGCGCTGAACGTAGAGAACGAAATACTCGATGAACTCAAGCAGGCCGGCAGCGGTAAACTTGAACAAGAGCTTCGGGGCATCCTGGGCTGCTTCCTGTTTTCGGATGAGGACCAGTTCAAGAAGATAAAGGTGCTGTCAGGCGGGGAAAAGTCCCGCGTCGCGCTGGCCAAGACCCTTATTTCAGAGGCAAACTTCCTCCTCCTTGACGAGCCAACCAACCACCTGGACTTCATTTCTGAAAATATCCTGATACAGGCGTTGCAGCAATACCTGGGAAGCTTCGTGGTGGTTTCCCACAACCGCTATTTTATAAGTCAGATAGCAAACAAGATCTGGTACATCGACAACCATCAAATAAAGGAGTACCCGGGTACCTATGATGAATACGAATACTGGAGTCACCACAATCCGCAGCACCTGCCTCCACCCGTAAAGGGAAAGGTTGAGAAGCCCAAGAAGGACGAGCCTGCTAAGAACGCCGCCACTCCTGCCGCGGAAGCCGTGCTGAAGAAATTATCTAAAGAGTTGAAAGAGGCAGAAACACGAATCGAGTCATTGGAGTCAGACAAGACCCAGATAGAAACAGAACTGGGTAAGCCAGAAATTTATGGTACAAGCCAAAAACTAGCCGATTGCCAGATGAAGCTCAGCGCTATAACCAAGGAAATTCAGGAGCAGAACAGCTTGTGGGAAAAGTTGATAGATGAAATTGATGCCCTCGAGCCTTCTAAAGTCTGACGTATTCCAGAATTGTACTCAGGAGAAGTAAGCTGGAAATAAACAGTATCGAATCAATAATTTGCGCAGTTATGCGCCGCCTGATAAATGAAGTATTGGCCTGCATATGGGGTAATATTGTTTGTTAATAACCAACAGACATTGGCAGTAACCCGCCTGGCCGTGATATTGTTCTTCCTGTTTGGGGGATTTTTGCTGGCATCGGGCCAGAAGACGCTCCAATTTGACGACAGGGTTTATGAGCCCCAAATCAGGACCATGCTATGCTATTCGTCAGGTCAGGGCCTGCCCCCTGCCGTGGCGCGGCTTGATGCCCAAAACCTCATACTCGAATTTGATGACTTACAGGACGATAGGAACAACTATTATGTACGCCTGATTCATTGCAATTACGATTGGAGCAAATCGTCTCTCCATGACCTGGACATCCTCAGGGACTACAATGAGTTTCCCATTAATGATTTCAGTTACTCCATCAATACACATATCCCCTATGTGCATTACAGATTTCAGATACCTAACGTAAAATTGCCCGGGAACTACCTCCTGATTGTTTACCGGGATGGAAACAAAAATGAAGTTATCTTAACCAAGAGGCTTCTGATCTTTCAAAATCGGACGAGCCTTGCGGAGGATGATACCATGTCCGGACTGGGTAACTTAAAGAGCACAAACCAGGCGCTAAATTTCAAAGTGAGTTATGCCCGTATCGATGTCATCAATCCATCGACGAGTATTCATGTTACGATCAGACAGAACCAACGCTGGGACAATGCGCGAAAAGATATTCAGCCTAGCTTAATGCGGGAGGATATCCGCCAGTTTGAATACCGTTTTTTCGATATGGACAATACTTTTTCGGCAGGAAATGAATTCAGGTTTGTCGATTTCAGATCGCTGAATTCTCCAGGACTAAATACCCAGCGCATAGAAAAAGGAAGAAAACCCTATGAGCTTTTTGTGGTGCAAGATATCCCCCGAAGTACACAGGCTTACACCCAGTTCCCGGATATGAATGGAAACTTCATCATCGAAAACTTTGACATCCGATCAGAGCCCTGGATCACCACAAATTATGTCTATGTAAATTTCTCCCTTCGTGCTCCAAAGTTTGAACAGGATGTTTTCGTTATTGGCAATTTTAACGGCTGGTTGCAATCAGATGAAAACAGGATGACTTACAACAACGGGTTTTATTCTGGCCGCCTGTTGCTTAAACAAGGGATCTACGATTATCAATATTGGGCTACACCCGGCCCGTCAACCAATGGAAACCGAATTGAAGGAAACTATTTCCAGACAGAGAACCTTTATGAAGTATTGGTATACTATCGCCCCTTCCAGCCAAATGCCGATCTGCTTGTAGGATACTTTCTGATTCCGGTGAATTCCCGTTAGCGCCAGCGCTACGCGTAGACCAAATCCACATCCGCGGCTTTTCGGATGGAATCGGTGTGGGCCATGTCGAGCATTCCAAATCCCTTATGAGAGAAGTGGCCCAGGCCATGCTCATAGACGAACTGCTGCACCGTGGGTGGCGCAAAAAGAGTGAATGGAAAGGTATACCCCCTTACCTCATACTTGATGTCAGAATCATATAGTGGGTAGATCCTTGCAAATTTCTTGTGTGTGCTTTGAATCCGATTGAGGTATTCTTTGTCCGGGACAAGCTGAAACTTGTAAAAATCCGCCAATTGCGCAGCCGTAAACTTCCCAGAGCTCTGCATCTGGGCGATTGTCGCTTCATAAAGCAGGTCTGAGAATTCGTCTGCTTCAGGCGTAATAAAACGCTTGGCTGACTCGTCATTAAAAGCAGCCGGGAGCAGAACAATGGGTGAAATGCAGAGGAACTTCACATGCTCCGAAACTGAAACAGGCTCTTCATGCTCCACCAATTCAGGAACCAGCTGAAGCATACCAATCATAATCTCGTTATGGTCAAACAGGACTTTCAGGAAGTAGTCCAGGAATTCCTTATCGGCCGTCGAAAATACAAGCGTTACACGTGAGGAATAGTAGTGAAGGCCCTTTCGGCTGATTTTAGTTTGACCCTTAAGTCCAGAGAAATTGAAATGTGTGAACTGCTGGAACCGGCTATTACCGCCAGCCACAACCATTCCCTTGACCGTTTGGGCAAGCAGAAACTGATGATGAAAGGGGACGAAACCGCCTTTATTCTTAAGTGAAAAAACAATCCTTACTCTCACGTGAACTAAGTCTAAGGGAAAAAATCGTTCTACTTCCGCAAAAAATAACTACCGTGCGAATAGCTAAAGTACTAAAAATCAAGCGCTCAGGATGTCGCTTATAAAGGAATATTTAATAAATGGCGTAAAAGATTGAAAATCAGATATTTAAAAATTCAGAATGGCACTTACACATTAAAGCGGAAATGCATAACGTCGCCATCTTCAACGACATACTCCTTTCCTTCTACAGCCAATTTTCCAGCCTCGCGGATGGCTGATTCAGCCTTGTACTTCTGATAGTCGGGTATCTTGATTACTTCGGCCCGAATGAATCCTTTTTCAAAGTCAGTGTGGATGACCCCGGCAGCCTGTGGGGCTTTCCATCCCCGGTGAATGGTCCAGGCCCGAACTTCTTTCTCCCCAGCTGTGAAATAGGTGATTAAATCGAGCAGATGATACGCCGCATGGATCAGTTTGTAGAGGCCCGACTCCTTTAAGCCATATTCCTCCAGGAAGGCGTCACGGTCACTCACGCTCTCCAATTCGGCAATCTGGGCTTCTATCGCCGCGCATACGACAACAACTTCGGCTCCTTCGTCTTTTACCAGCTCTCGAATGGCCTCCACATACTTATTGCCCGTGTGAATCGCACCTTCATCGACATTGGTTACATAGATTACCGGCTTATCTGTAAGCAGCTGGATGTCTTCTATCGCCTTCCGGTCGTCAGCATCTGTCTTGACGGAACGGGCATTCCTCCCTGCCTGTAGGGCTGAGGCAAATAGCTGAAGAACAGCCAGTTCCTTCTTTGCTTTTACATCTCCGCTTTTGGCTGTCCGTTCTACTTTTGCAATCTTCTTTTCGACTGATTCCAGATCCTTAAGCTGAAGTTCAGTATCGATGATTTCCTTGTCGGCTACCGGGTTGATCCGGCCGTCCACATGGATAATATTGTCATTTTCAAAACACCTTATAACGTGTGCTATAGCATCCACTTCCCGGATATTGGCGAGGAACTGGTTGCCCAAACCCTCTCCTTTTGAGGCCCCTTTAACAAGGCCGGCGATGTCAACAAATTCAAATGAGGTAGGAAGAACCCGCTGCGGGTTTACAAGCCCGGAAAGGATGTTCAATCGCTCATCCGGTACGGAAATGACGCCGATATTGGGTTCAATTGTGCAAAAAGGGAAATTGGCAGCTTCTGCCTTGTTGTTTGACAATGCGTTAAACAGCGTTGACTTGCCTACGTTTGGTAATCCAACAATTCCACATTTTAGTCCCATACCCGTGATGTTCTTCGATTATTCGCAGGCCCTGATACCCACAAAAAGTCCGCAAATATAGCGTTTGAAACCTTTACCCGGTGATGTATCCAGAATATCCGTCTGATAATGCTTAAGCTGCATAAGCAGCCACGATCGAAAACTAAAAACCCTGCTGCGATCCCGTTAAAGGGCGCTGCAGGGTTTTAGGTTTACGTATAGGTTAGATAAATATAATCAATCCCATTTCAATTCGCTATCAACGCTTGCCGGTTTAGTTTCGGCGATATCCTCCCGCTCCTCCCGAGCCTGGTCAAATTGCGAAAAATCAACACCCGGCATTAACTCGTTCTTCACGTGATTCACGGTATTATTAAGGGCCTCCATGAACTTGTTAAAATCTTCCTTGTAAAGAAAGATCTTGTGCTTCTCGTACGTGAACCCTTCGTCGTCCTTGTTGTACTTCTTTTTGCTTTCCGTGATCGTGAGGTAGTAATCATTTGACCGGGTAGACTTTACGTCAAAAAAGTAAGTGCGCTTGCCGGCCTTTACTTTTTCAGAGTAAATATCATCCCTGCCGTTCTTGTTCTCTTCCACAAATCGAAGGTTTAGGTTAGTTTTAGGTTTTAGGTCTCTCCGAAGATAATGGTTTGGAAAAAAATAGCAAACTGGCCAGGTTAAATTCAGCCTTGCATGGCGGTCATATCGTATGCTGCGGTCGAAGAAAAGCGCCAAAAAACCCATTTTAGACCCCTTTGAGAACTCCATTCAACGAAATACGGCAAACTGGTAGCCTCGAATTACTAGCCAAACAGCTTGTAGAGGGGTTCATTACGGGGCTGCATAAGTCCCCTTATCACGGGTTTTCAGTGGAGTTTGCTGAACACAGACTTTACAATGTCGGCCAAAGCACGCGGCATATTGACTGGAAAGTATTCGCCAGGACCGACCGGCTCTACACCAAGCAATACGAGGAAGAAACCAACCTTCGCTGCCAGATTGTGCTTGATTGCTCGTCGTCCATGAGGTACCCAGCCGACACGCAGGGGAAATTGAAGTTCAGTGTATACTGTGCCTCAGCATTGGCCTACTTGCTTCACAAACAGCGCGACGCTGTAGGTGTTTGCCTGTTCTCTGACCGAATTGAGGACCTGACTCCGGTGAAGTCAACTGCTTCTCATCTGGATAAGATTTTTAGATTGCTCGACAATGTCTTGAAGTCGGAGACACGGCCCAAAAAAAATACCCGGGTGGCAAACGTCCTCCATGAAATTGCTGAAAAAACACATAAACGATCACTGGTCATCATCTTCAGCGACATGTTCGACGGTGATGGAGAAAGTCAGGAGGAAATTTTCAAATCCCTACAACACCTGAAGCATAATAAGCATGAGGTATTGCTGTTTCACGTCAGCGATCATGATACCGAACTGGCGCTCAATTTTGAAGACAGGCCGTATGAATTTGTTGACCTGGAAAGCGGTGATAAACTAAAATTGAATCCAGCCGAAATAAAAGAGAAATACACGGAAGCGCTTTCTGATTTTCACCGGAATCTCAAATTGAGATGTAACCAATTGCGGATAGACTTTGTGTCAGCGAATACCCAAACCGATTATTTCACAGTTCTTCAGGCGTACTTGATCAAAAGGTCAAAAATGAAATAGTGGAACTGATCTTAGGAGGCGGTTACCTGCTCATCATGAAGGTAAGCTTTCCGGGCAGCCAAAACGTCCTTGGATTCAACGTGATCTGGGTCCGGCACACAACAATCAACGGGACAAACCGCAGCACATTGAGGCTCTTCATGAAACCCGGTACATTCCGTGCACTTGCCCGAAACGATGTAATAGAATTCATCAGAACCAGGAGCCTGGGCCTTCTTCGCATCTATTTTGCTGCCATCCTCGACCTGAACTTCAGCCAGTTTTGTGCCACCTGCCCAAGTCCACTCACGACCACCTTCGTAAATAGCCGTATTTGGGCATTCTGGCTCACATGCCCCGCAGTTAATGCACTCATCGGTTATTTTGATCGCCATTTCCTTGATTCAGCTAATTTTGGGCAAAAATACGTCCGTTTCTACGTGATAAAAAACAACCTGTATAGCCAAAAGTTTCTCCCTGCATGAACTTTACTGAACGAGCCAACGCATTCATCAATCTGGGAAATACCCTACGTAGCCTCCCGAGGGCAGAGTTTCATGCCATTTCAAAGAAGGCTACGCAGGAAAACGGTTGGTTTACCGAGGAGAGTATCACGCTTGCATTCGAGGGCTTATTGACGCTGCTGGACGGCGCAAGACTGATGACGTGGGCTTCCGCATACAGTCCCGAACCTGAATCCCCTAAGACAGTTGGAGTGGCCATGGCTGGCAATATCCCTTTGGTGGGATTCCATGATTTCCTTTCTGTACTCATCTCCGGCAATCGGATCAAGTACAAACCTAGTTCCAAAGACTCTGTCCTGCTGGATTTTGTTCAGCAAAAGTTAATAGAAATTGAACCGCAGTTTGCTGATCGGATCACCATAAACGATCAACTAAAAGGGGTCGATGCAATCATTGCAACTGGAAGTGATAATACCTCTCGCTATTTTGAATACTACTTCCGCAATATCCCGCACATTATTCGAAAGAACAGGGCCTCCTGCGCGGTCATTCAAGGGGATGAACCAGGAAGTGAAATTGAGTTACTAGGCCAGGATATCTTCAGCTATTACGGGCTCGGATGCCGTAATGTGTCGTCTATTTATATACCGCGAGACTTTGATATTCCGACATTTCTTGATCACCTGAAGCCTTTTGATCGCGTCCTTGATAATCACAAGTACACCAATAACTATGTATATCAGAAATCCCTGACCATGCTAAACCAAGAGCATTTTCTGGACAATGGGTTCCTGCTGATCAAGGAAAATAAGAACTTGGTATCGCCAGTTGCCACGCTTCATTACTCGGTTTACGAAACCCTCGAGGCCTTGAAGCAACAGATTGCAAGTCAGCAGGATAAAATCCAGGTGGTTGTTTCTGCACAAGGGTGGTTAGCCGGTAGCATCCCCTTTGGAACAGCCCAACTTCCACAAGTCAGTGATTACGCGGATGGTGTGGATACGATGAAGTTCCTGGTCGCGTTGAATTCGCCGAACTAGAACTTAGGCTTTAGAATTTCACTCATGATGAAGGCCTTCTTGAATCCCATGGGATCCTTAAACTCCTTAAAGAATTCACGGGCTACATTTTTTCGCGTTTCCTTTTCGTATCCTTTGAATTGCTTGAAGCGGACAATGGTGTCCTCCAACTTGATCGTCTCCTCCAGCGAAGGGCGGTAAAAGGCCTGTGCTTTAGCCTGTTCGTAAACCCCATAAATCTTGTCATCCCGCTTATTATCGCCGGATGTCTCCTCAAGGTCCTGTTCTTCCTCGCCAATATTCTCGTCGTAGTTCACAACTTCGGGCTCTGGCCTCAGTGTTCGTTGGCTGCGCGGTGCCGGAACTGGTTCTCTGGTGCCCTGAATCTCCCTCAGAAGATCTTCAAAGGTCTTAGGTGCTGGGAATGACTCAGGAGCTGGCTCTTGCTGAGTCTCTTGCCTTGAGGGCTGAGTCCGCTTGGGAGCTGCCTCTGCCTTCTTCCGCCTGGAGAACATGTAGATCAACCCCAGGATGATCCAGAAAATGATCTTTAAGTCATCCATACAATCCCAAAGGTATCAAATAATAAGACTTTGTGAGCACCCTGTACACCCCAATTCATCCTCACCTTCAAGCGATGGTTTAAGTCAAAAAAACTACATCGCCCGATTCATAATTCCTTCTATCTTTGCCAACTTTATTAGGATTTCAACCACGCTTTGAAGAATGCAGCTAGCCAAATTAGAGATCAAGGGATTTAAGAGCTTTGCCGATAAAATTGTCATAAATTTTGATGAGGGGGTAACGGGTATTGTCGGGCCGAATGGCTGCGGAAAGTCAAACGTAGTTGACGCTATCCGTTGGGTATTAGGTGAGCAGAAAACCAGCGCTTTGCGCTCGGAGAAGATGGAAAATATCATCTTCAATGGTACTAATCAGCGCTCACCCTTGCAGATGGCAGAGGTGTCTCTCACTATCAATAACACCAAAAATTTACTTCCGACAGAATATTCACAAATCACCATTTCACGCAGGCTTTACCGGTCTGGAGAGAGCGAGTACCTCCTGAATGGTGTAACGTGCCGCCTGAAAGACATCACCAATCTATTTCTTGACACCGGCGTTGCTTCAAACAGCTATGCTATTATAGAATTGGGCATGGTTGATGATCTGCTCAACGATCGAGACAACTCCCGAAGAACGCTTTTTGAAGAGGCCGCCGGGATTTCGAAATTCAAAAAAAGAAAGAAGGAGACGTTGAAGAAGCTGGAGGACACAGACGCTGATCTCGAGCGCGTCGAAGACCTCCTCTTCGAGATTGAAAAGAACATGAAGAGCCTTGAAAAACAGGCCAAGCAAACTGAATCCTACTATAAGGCGAAGGAAGTATATAAAGAGAAGAGCATTCAGCTGGCCAAAGTTGTGGTCAACAAGCACAAGGAAAAATTCAATACCCTAAACGGTCACATTGATGAGGAGCACACACGTAAAGTGAAGTTGACCACCGACATCGCCGAACGGGAAGCATCTATTGAGAAAGAGAAGGCCGACCTGATTACAAAAGAAAAGACACTGGCCGCTAGTCAGAAAGCGATTAACGATCATGTGGCTACCATTCGACTGCAGGAGAGCGAGAAGCAAATCAACAACGAGCGTTTGCGCTTCCTCAACGACCGTGCCTCAAGCCTTCGCGACCAAATAGACCTGGACAAGAAGAGCAACGAACGTGCGCACTTTGCCATCAATAGCCTCCAGGAAGAAGAAATTATCGCGCAGCTTACCCTTACGGATATTCAAAGCAAGGCCGATCTGATTAAGGCCGAATATGAGACCCAACGACAGGCCACCCTGCAACTCCAGGTCGACGTAGACAGCCTGCGTCAACAGCAACGCAGCAAACAAGAGGAATACTATCAGATCAACCGAGCTGTTGAAATCCGTGAAATTCAGATTGCATCGCTCAAGCAGGAAATCGATCGCGCTACTTCGGATACCCATCATCGAAGCGCAAGCCTGGTGGAGTTCGAAAACAAACTTGTCGTACTGCAAGAGGAAATTCGGGAGAAGAATCAGCATCTCGAAAAGATCAAGGAAGAAGAAAACGATGTCCTTTCAAGAATCAGTTCTCTGGAAAAGACCATCGAGATGATCAGAGAGGAATTGACAGAGACCGGCCGCAAACTGGATGCTCGTCAAAATGAGTACCAGCTGACAAAATCATTGGTCGAGAACCTGGAAGGATTCCCGGAAGCCATCAAGTTTTTGAAGAAGAAAGTGGAGTGGACGCGCAATGCCCCGCTCCTCTCCGACATCCTGACGTGTCCGGAAGAATACCGTGTGGCCATCGAAAACTACCTTGAGCCCTACCTTAACTATTACATTGTCAACAACGAGGGAGAGGCATACGATGCGATTAACATTCTCAGTGACGCCAGCAAGGGCAAGGCTAACTTCTTCATCCTCGATGCCTTTGAGAAGTTCACACCAAACTCAACACAGATATATTCCAATGCCTACCCGGCCACTCAAATCATTGAGTTTGACCCCAAGTATGGCAAACTGATGTCGTTTATTCTTGACCGGGTCTATTTCTTTGAGGGCGACACCAAACAAATTCCGCAGGACGACGACAATACTTTCATTACCAAAAGTGGAAAGTACACGCGCCGACGCTTCAGCCTTTCTGGCGGTTCCGTCGGGCTCTTTGAGGGCAAGAAGATTGGCCGCGCCAAGAACTTGGAGAAACTCGACAAAGAGATCAAAGAACTCAACCACAAGCTCGAAGAAGTACGTAACTCCATGCTTGACCGTCAGCGTGAGCTAGAGCGCCTCCGCAATCATAACCTTAAGCATTCAATCGAAGAAGCACAGAATGCCATCAAACAGGTCAACGACGAGTTCATTTCCGTCAAGACCAAGAAAGAGCAGTTTGCTGAGATGATCAACAACGCCGATCTGCGCCGGGAGGATATTCTCGAGAAGATCGATGTATTGACCAAAGAGCTGACAGCCTTGATGCCTGAATCAGAGAGGATTCGTACCGAACTTGCTGACTTCGATGGCCGACTTGCAAATTTGGGCGCAGAACTAACGACGCAGAATGATCTGCTCGGACAAAAGTCCAATGCGCTGAACGAGCAAAACATATTCTTCCATCAGCAAACCAACCGGGTGAAAAGCCTGGAGCAAGAAATCAGATTCAAACAGGAAGCTGTTGAGCAAAGTAATTTGCGAATTGATACCGGCGCCGCAGAGCTAGCGCACAATGAGAGGGAAATCCGCACCATTATGGAGAGTACACTCTCCGGTGATGAGGAACTCATTAAGCTCTATTCCCGCAAGGATGAAATGGAGGGCGAAGTCAATGCGGCAGAACAGGCGTACTACGCCAGCCGCGGAGAAATCGACCAGGTGGAAAAAGACCTTCGGGCCATTCAGCATCAGCGTGAGAACATTGACAACATCCTGATGCAGTTGCAGCAGGAACTGAACGAAAGCAAGCTTGAACTGAACTCAGTCAAAGAGCGCCTTTCCGTTGAGTTCAATGTAGCGGTAGACGACATCATGACCCAGTTGACGGCGGAAGAAAGTCTGGCCCTCTCGTCAGAGGATGAAGAGAAGTTACGTAACGATGTATCCCGTATTCGTGAAAGAATCGACACGATGGGCCCCATTAACCCGATGGCCATGGAGGCTTACAATGAAATCAAGGAGCGAAATGATTTCATCATTGCTCAGAAAGATGACCTTGTGAAAGCCAAAGAGTCACTCTTCAATACGATCAGCGAAATCGAAGGCGTAGCCAGTCAGACCTTCATGGAGGCTTTCGAAAAGATCAAGCAGCACTTTATCAGC
Source organism: Cyclobacteriaceae bacterium (assembly GCA_043750575.1). Classification (GTDB taxonomy): domain Bacteria; phylum Bacteroidota; class Bacteroidia; order Cytophagales; family Cyclobacteriaceae; genus ELB16-189. The sequence continues at coordinate 1,003 of JAYVBH010000034.1, read as the reverse complement.
GTCTTCCGGTCGCTGTTCAACGAGGGTGACGACTGCGACCTCCGGTTGGCTGATCCATCCAGGCCCCTTGAATGCGAAATCGACATCATTGCCAAACCGAAAGGCAAGCGCCCGCTGACCATCAACCAGTTGAGTGGGGGTGAGAAGACCCTGACAGCCACTGCCCTCCTCTTCTCGATGTACCTGCTGAAGCCTGCCCCATTCTGTATTTTCGACGAGGTGGATGCACCACTGGATGATGCCAACACCGAGCGTTATTGCGAGTTGGTAAAAAAAATGAGTGCGCATACGCAATTTATGTTCGTTACCCACAACAAGATCACGATGGAAATGGCGCAGCAACTGATTGGCGTGACCATGCCCGAATCGGGCGTGTCACGCATTGTCGCCGTGGATGTGGAAGACGCCATGAAAATGCAAGAACAAGCCGTAGCTTAAATAAAGAGAAGAATAATTCAATGAGCGATTTGCATTTAGGTTTGGTGGTATTTGGACTGCTCGTCATCATCGGCGTGGTGACTTATAACTGGATCCAAGAACGAAAATTTCGCAAGATTGCGCAGCAGCGCTTCCAAGCGCCACGCGAAGACGCGCTGATGAAATCTTCCGAACCCAATACCGTGGCCAAAGCATTCGGCGGTGACACATTGGACGATGTGCGTATTGAACCGAGTTTGCGTGAGAATTTCCGTGAGAATTTCGAAGCCACGCCAACCGAGTCGGAAAGCATAGCGCCCCCAACAGCGCCTCGTGCCGAAACACCATGGGAATCGCAGCCGGAATCGCAACCGAAACCGGGCTCAAAATTGGCGGCATCGGAGCAGCACAAGGCGGACGGCGCGTACCCGGCGCCGGTTGACCCAGCGATCGACTATGTCGCTCGCCTCGATTTTTCTGAGCCGGTGCAAGTTGCGGAGGTGCGTACCGCCTTGGACGGTGTATCGTTTGGCAAGCCTGCGCATTGGCTAGGACAGAATGCCAGTGGGCAATGGGAGGCGCTAAC
>JAYVBH010000033.1:0-27618 GCA_043750575.1 Cyclobacteriaceae bacterium | reverse complement strand
AAGGTGAATGAGTTGGTCTGAAATCACTTTCATCACCTCCGGCAGCCCATCGCTTTGGTGCATGGCCATCATGCTGCTGCGGACACGCTCGAGGGAAGCTTCAATCTGGGCTTCACGAGCTTGGGATTCAGCCTTTTGTATATCTAAGAATCGCGTGTACGCCTGTTCAAAAACGTTGGCAAAGCGCATCAAGATCGCATTCTCCTCATCCGAGAACAGAAACCCGGAGTAATTGACAACAGAGAGTGTTGAGTTTTTACGTGAGGCAATCGAGGTGGTAGCTGCCTTTGTGCTCAGCACGTAGTTTCTCCGCTGCTCGCTGAAAAGCGGACCCACATTGGACTTGTCAAGCAAGTGCCGCCACCAGTGTTGCGCTTCTTCGTAGGACAGGGTAATGGTTGAGAAATCAAGTTCATTGTGGATGGCCTTTCGGACCCCATTGATAAGCGGGTTATCGACATAAGGGACATGGATGAGAAGGGGGTATGTGCGCTCCGTCGTGGCGGACCAAAAGTTAAGACCTTTTCCTTCCTGGGCCGGAAAGAACAGCACTGAATCCAGGCGGACCCCGAGGAAAAGGAATTGTTCTGCAGCTACTTTCATTACCTCCGGCAGTCCATCGCTTTGGTGCATGGCCATCATGCTGCTGCGGACGCGCTCGAGTGAGGCTTCGATCTGGGCTTCGTGGGCCTGGGCTTCGGCCTTTTGCAGGTCGAGGAAGCGGGTGTAGGATTGTTCGAACACTTTGCCAAATCGTATGAGCACGGCGTTCTCTGCATCTGAATACGGTACCCCCTCATAATTGATTATGGTTAGAGAGACATCGTTCATCAAAGCAATGGAGGTCGCAAAGCCTGTGGCGTTTAAGAGGTATTTTTGTCTTTCTGGAGTAATGTCCGATGAATGCATGAAGAAGTTTTCCATGAACCTATTTTTTTCCTCGAAGGATGCTGTGCCCGTGGCCAGTTCCAGCCCCTGCTCCTTTGCTTCCTTGCTTATTCGGAAAACATCATTCTCAAAATAAGGAATATTGAATTTGGTTGGATAAGCCTTGGCTGTGGAGGCTATCCACACATGTAAGTCATCGCTTTCTTTGTAGTCCAGGTTAAAATACGCCGTACCGATTTTGAAATTTAATTCCTGAAATTGCAGGAACACCACCTGGATGACATCGCGGAGTTCATCGCTTTTTTGCATGGCCATGCTGCGGGCACGGATTCTTTCGAGGGCGAGTTCGATCTGCGCTTCGCGGGCCTGGGCCTCGGCTTTCTGGAGGTCAAGGAAGCGGGTGTATGATTGTTCGAAGACAGTACCAAAGCGCTTGAAAAGAGTATAGAAGGATGGTAGCGGCTCGTACGAGATGATAAACAGATACCCACTGGAGAAAAACAAGGCATGGATATGGATTTCGGCGGCTCGGTTTTGCTTTGCCACTTCATCATTCATGGGCAACTGGTACTTCTTCAGAAAATTCACATGCTCAAGCAGGGCCGCACCGGCAAGGTTCACCACTCGGAATTTTTCACCGGCTTTCCATCCTGAGTAAATCGCTTTATAGGCGGGCGCTTCGTCAAAGCGAATCAACGTGGAATTCTCATAAATCTCCCCGGTAGTCTCGGTAATCCAGGTTTCCCCAACCGGCTCTGTATCCTTAAAGGTTACAATCCCACATGTCCTTATCTGTGTCGATTGAATTCCGAGTGAAAGCAATTGTTTGAAAAGAAGGGAAACAGTTTCTGCAAGCTCATTGCTCTTGTGCATGGCCATTGTCCTGGCTCTAACGCGTTCCAGGGATAGCTCAATCTGCGATTCGCGGGCCTGAGCTTCGGCTTTCTGGAGGTCCAGGAAGCGTGTGTAGGTTTGTTCGAACGCGGCGCCAAAACGAATCAGGACACTATTCTCTTCTTTTGAGAAGGGTATGCCCTGGTAATTTAGGATGAACAGTGAGATGGTGTCCATGAACACCTGTGATCTGGCCAGGCCCGGACTGCTCAAGCAATATTGCTGTCGTTCTTCCGGAACCCAGGGTGCGTGTTTGAAGAAATGACGCCAAAGTTGGTTGCTCTCCTCGAAGGTAAATTCACCGGCCAGAAGACGGCTACCCTGTTTTTTCGCTTCCTTGAGGGTGTTGAAAACGGGATTATCAAAGTAGGGGATTTCAAATAACTTGGGGTAGGGGTTACCGGGTATTCCCGTCCAGAGTTTCCAGTCATCGGTTTCTTTGTAGTCCAGGCTAAAGCTTGCTGAGTCGAGTTTAATGTTAAGTTGAATGAGCTGCTCAAAAACCACCTGGATGACATCCTTAAGCTCTTCGCTCTTGTGCATGGCCATGCTCCGTGAGCGAACACGCTCCAATGCAGCTTCAATCTGCGATTCACGTGCCTGGGCTTCGGCTTTTTGGAGATCGAGGAAGCGGGTATACGCTTGTTCGAAAACCTTTCCGAAACGGATGAAGATATTATTCTCTGCATCTGAAAATGGAATGCCGTCAAAGTTTTCGATGAAAAGGGCTACATGCTTCAGGAGTACGTTTGAGCAAGCGTAACCTGCCCCTTTATATAGAACCTCTTTGGCTTCTAATGAGATTGCTGGTGCGTATTTTGTCGCATGGTCCAGCCATCTGTTTTTCTCTTCGAATGTCAGCGTAAGCACATAAAATTCAGTGCCTTTTGCTTTTGCTTCGATAAATGCTTTGTACAGCGGATGGTCAAAATGGGGAAAATGAAGTTTGCCCAATTCTGCCTCATCCGGACTGGATCTCCAGATTTCAAAGTCGTTGCTATCCCGATAGTTAACCGCAAAACCAGCCACATCATTTTTGAAACCCAGCTGTCGCAACTGTTTATTCATCACATTGCTTACGTCAGCGAGTTCCTCACTTTTGTGCATCGCCATCGAACGGCTTCGCACCCGCTCCAGTGCGGCCTCGATCTGCGCTTCCCGTGCCTGTGCTTCGGCTTTTTGGAGGTCGAGGAAGCGCGTATAGGTTTGACTGAACACTTTGGCAAAACGCACCAGGAGTTGCAGGGTAACCTCGGGCATCGGCTCGTGAGCGCTGATGAGCAGCACACCCGCTGAAAAGAAGGCCATGTGATGAACCCGCCGATCCTTGATGTTCGATTCGTCAATGGGCATCTTCACTTCGTCTTTTACGAACCTGACCCATTCCTTTAATGCCTTTCCTGAAAGGTCAACGACAAGGCTGTCTTTTCCCTGCTTCCAGCTCGCATAGGCCTTGGCATGCGTAGGTTCAACGATGGAGGCATTGAACTTGTGCGTTACCTGGCTGCCCATTTGGTCGGTTACCCACCACTCTACGACCTGATGTTCTTCATTGAAGATCCCAATGCCGATGCGATCGGGGAGATTCCCAAGCGCGGCAAACTGTTCAAAGAGCACCTGGGCCGTCTCGGGCAACTGCTCGCTTTTGTGCATGGCCATGGTCTTGGAGCGGACCCGTTCCAGCGCTGCTTCAATCTGCGCTTCGCGGGCCTGGGCTTCTGCTTTTTGAAGATCAAGAAAACGCCGGTAGAGCAAACCAAACACCCGGGCAAAACGCTGCATGATATTGCGTTCCTCGTCCTTTAGGTGCTCGATGGACACAACAGTAAGGTTGCCTTCCGCAAAAAAGAAGGGACTAAAGATTTCAAGTTGATTGAATTGCTTCTGCGCGGGATAGGATAGGATAGAAGATGTTATCTCGTAATATTTCTTAACCTCTTCACCGGCAAGTTCGTACGTGTAGTCCGGATCCTTCCGTTTCCAGGCATCAAACATCCCCTCAAAAAACGGGTGCAGTTTGATGGGGACCACTCCCAGGACAGGGTTTTGTTTTTGCCCGATGAGTTGGGAGGTCCATATTTCCAGGGTTTCCTGTTCCTCATTATAAACAGCAACACCCGTGCGGATCGGCGAGACCCCGAGTGTCTTCAACTCTTGAAAGAGTATCACCGAGGTGTCCACCAGTTCATCACTCTTGTGCATGGCCATCGTCCTTGCGCGAACCCGCTCCAACGCAAGTTCAATCTGGGCCTCCCGGTTCTGGGCTTCGGCTTTTTGTATGTCCAGGAAGCGGGTATATATCAGCCCGAATACATTGGCAAAGCGAATCATGATGCCGCGCTCTTCTTCGTTCAGCGGCTTGTGCGTAATCACATTGATGCTCCCCTGGCCAAAGAAAAATGAGTGGAAGCATTCCTCCTGGTTATACGTCTGCTGCGCAGGCAGCGAGAGGTATGTAGACATATTGGTGTAGTAATCTTTTACCTCTTTGCCCTTCAGTATAGTAACGGAGTATGGCTCTTTCTTTTTCCGGGCATCGAGAAGATTTTCGAATACCGGGTGTACGTGGAGGTTTACATAGTCCAGAACCCGCTCGACTTTGTCTCCTTCTGCGGTTGTGGTAAGCCAAAATTCCATGGCATCGTAGGCGTCGTCGAAAATGCCCACGCTTGAGCGGATCACCGAAAGGCCCAACTCCTTGAATCCATGAAATAGTGTGGTTGATGCCTCGGCCAACTCAGCGCTGGAATGCATCGCCAGGGATCGGGCCCGAACTTTTTCCAGGACGGCTTCAACATCTAAAGCACGGTTCTTCCGCTGCAGTTCTGCAGTAAGGTCGGCGATGCTTTTTTCAAGCAATGGATTTTGGGCTTTAGGGTTCTTTTCCGGGCTGTCCATGGGTTCCTAATGTAAAGAATTGAAGGGGTACGGCCAATAGAAAGTCAGGAAAACCGGCGATTGGAGAGATCAAATAAATGAAGCGGAATCCTGTATTTGCGAGGGAAGGCTATTGCACAGAGAACGCGGAGGCAGCGCGGAGGGCACTGAGAAATACAATTAAGTGCAAGGGTATGTTTGAGGAAGAACTTTCATCGGATTTGAGAAATTCAGTTGCACAGAGGACACTGGGGCTTCACAGAGGGCACGGAGACTGTAACACGGAGACACACGCCTGCCCGCCGCAGCGTCTCGCGCAGGTGGGGAGGTAGCACGGAGCGGCACGGAGAAATACAATTAAATGCAAGGGTATGATTGAAAAGAACTTTGATCGGATTTGAGAAATTCAATTGCACAGAGGACACTGGGGCTTCGCAGAGGGCACAGAGAAAATGCGGAAAAGCAAAGAAATTATGATTGACAATAATCTTACATCGATGGTCATTCAATGCGCGATTGAGGTTCATCAGGGACTGGGACCTGGATTGTTGGAGAAGGCGTACCGGGAATGCCTTTATTATGAACTCACCTTGAATGGTATGTATGTGGAAAGGGAGAAGCCAATGCCTGTAATCTACAAAGAGGTAAAACTTGATCACGGATACCGGATCGACCTGCTGGTGGAGAACAACCTGGTGGTTGAGTTAAAAACCGTAGAGCACTTATCAGATGCGCACTTCGCACAAGTGCTGACCTATCTACGGTTAGGAAATTATCCGTTAGGTTTGCTTTTGAACTTCAATGCAGTGCTTATGAGGAATGGCATAAAGCGTGTTATCAATACCTGAATTCTCTGTGCCCTCTGTGAAGCCTCTGTGTTTCTCTGTGTAACAGCTACTCTGCTGTAAACGGCTCGATGATATTCGACACCTCTGTAATACTATTCGCCGGGAATCCACCCAGCCTCGCATGTTCACGGATCAGTTCTGCGCTAGGAGCAAGATAAATGCAGTAGATCTTGTCGCCGGCTACATAGCTATGAATCCATTGAATATCCGTGCCCAGCTGGCATAGCACCTCCCTCGACTTCTGGGAAATGGCCCTCAGTTTTTCAGCAGGAAAACTGCCCGCGCCGGGGATATCGCGTTCGATGATGTATTTAGGCATAAGGGTTTGGTTGTGATTGTTCCCTAAAGTAATAATTTCTAGTGACTCAGCCGAACCACGTATTGCGCCACGATCAGCTGCCTTTCAGAGGACACAGATAAATAGAAGGCGAATCATTAGCGCAAGTTCATCAATGAGACCTTACTGTTTTGCTTTTGTATTCCTCTGTGTACTCTGCGCGGCCTCCGTGGTCTCTGTGGAACTGCATTTCATAGCAAAATACTATATGTTATTTCCACGCAAAATCCCACACCGGCTTATCCCCCCGTAAATGTTCTACGAAGTAATTCCACCGCCGCTTCGTAAAATAATACTGCTGCTGCCCCTGGTACCCATGCCGTTGGCTGGGGAAGATCAGCATATCAAATTGTTTGTCAGCGCGAACCAGCATCTCCGCCAGCTTAAACGTCGCGGAAGGATTGACATTCTCATCAATCCCGCCATGCGTGATAAGTAACTTTCCTTTGAGCTTCGATGCCATCGTGATGGTCGACTGCAGTTGATAGGTTGAATCAACCGGCCACCCCATGTACATCTCCGGCCACCAGGCTTTCTCCATACGGAAGTCATGATCCGCACTGCTGGCCACGGCAACTTTGTAGAAATCCGGATATTGCATCATGGCGTGTCCCGCGTCATAGCCTCCCGCTGAATGACCGAATATTCCGACGCGCGTGGTATCGATCCACGCATATTGCGCTGACAATTGGCGAATGGCCCGAACGTGGTCTTCGAGGTTAAACCCCATTCGTTTGTATGAGTGATTGTGAAATTCTTTCGATCGCCCTGCAGTGCCCAGCCCATCGAGCATCATGACGATGAAACCAAGTTCGGCGATCGATTGGTTGCCGCTGCTCATACCCCGCGCAAAAGTGCGTGGCACAATTTGTCCGTGCGGACCAGTATAGCTGTTGTCAATGATTGGGTATTTCTTCGCCGGGTCGAAGTCCACCGGTTTCCAGAGCAACCCGTATATCATGGACTTGCCATCCTTTCCAAGAGCGCTGAACGGCTGAGGAGCAGCCCACTTCATGGGTATCAATCCGGAAATATCAGCCTTTGACAACTCCATAAGCACCTTACCGGACTTCAGATCGCGAATCCAGGAACGGGTCTGCTGCTGTGGAGTTGAGTAAACGTCTGTCATGAATTGGTGATCCGTGGAGAGGGTGATGTCGTGGTTTCCCGGCTCAGGTGTCAGAAGCTTTAGATTTTTCCCGTCGAGGGTAATGCTGTACAAATATTGCTCATACGGATTGCGGCCCGGTTCCTTCCCTTGTGCAAGGAAGTATACCAGTTTCGATTTTGTTTCAATATGGAGGATGTCGCTGACGAAGAAGGTTCCGGCAGTCAAAGGCTTGACGACACTTGTCTTCAGGTCAACAGTGTAGATTTGTTTCCATCCGCTGTGCTCTGAAGTAATCAGCAGCCGGTCTTCGCCTGGCGACAAAAAATAGTCGAATCCATCAATGTTGGTGTCGCTTGATTCCATGAAGAGCGTTCTCTGTAAGGAGGGATTCAAAGTCACCAGAATCAAGTGGGCTTTGTGGAATCCACGATCGTTGTATTGAAGAATCCCAGTACCCGGTGCTTTCATCCAGAAAAATGAATACCCGGTTTCATGGGCTGCCGGAGGCATATCCAACCGGGTTTCGCTCCCGCTGGTGACATCAAACACAACGGGTACCATATGTACAACAGTAGTATCACCTGGTGAGCCGCGGTAGTAGGAGAGCAGTCGCGCTCTATATAAGGTGTCCACGCTCCAGTCGAGCAGATACATCTTGCGACCAAAGCGTAGGTCGCAAATAGAAGTCTGGATATATCTTGAGTCCGGCGACCAGTTTGCTGTAAATCGTTTGGGCCGTTCGCCGTTCTCCCCTTCGATGATGTCGCTCCAGCCGTAGTAGCTGGCGTACTCATAGTTCTTATACCCTTTTGTGCTGAGTTGTTTGACGGTGCCATCAGTAGTTGACCTGATGAAGAGGTTGTAGTTTTCGGTATAGGCGATCCATTGTCCGTCGGGAGATTTTGATTCCAATGGATTGGGTGTCGGTTCTTTTTCTTTTTTCGCGGTAAGTTCACCGGTCTTATCGTTCCACTGGAACCGCTTCGTTTTCAAAGAGAATTCCAACTGTGAAGGGTTGATGTACTTCACATTCTCCAGGGCCAGGGCTTTTGCGTCAATCGTTTCGTTCAGTGCCTCGCTGAGTTTTGACGCCAGCTTAGCGTGATCAAATAGCGGCTTCCGTTGAATTGGTTTTAGGGTGAGGTTATCATACTTTTTCTCGCCTTTGTCATAGTATGTAAACCAGAGCCCGGTACTGTCGGCATGCCAGTTGGGAACGAGGGAGAGGTTATAGGCTTTCTTGTTGTTCACATTTTCCCACGTGAAGGTCACAGCACGGGCGTAGTCTTCGTTTGAGATGGGTTGGGCGGGGGAGGTTAGGGAAGTGAAGGCGAGGAGGAAAACTGAAAGAAGGTGTTTCATACGGCGTCGAGAAGGGTGTTTTCAAATATACAAATCGTGATTGGAGTTTGCAGATGTATTTTAGGTATAGGGAAAAGCTATTACACGGAGATGCACGCCTGCCGGCCGCAGCGTCTCGCGCAGGTGGGGAGGTAGCACAGAGAACACGGAGAATGTAATGATTTGTTTTATGTATTTCTCCGTGCCCTCCGTGAAGCCTCCGTGCGCTCTGTGCAACTTGTATTCCGCAGTGCGGATATTTAAAGAAAAGCTATTACACGGAGATCACAGAGGTAGCACAGAGAACGCGGAGAATGCAATGGTAGTTTTGTATTCCTCTGTGCTCTCTGTGAAACCTCCGTGCGCTCTGTGCAACTTGTATTCCGCAGTGCGGATATTTCAAGAAAAGCTATTACACGGAGATCACAGAGGTAGCACAGAGAACACGGAGAATGCAATGATTTGTTTTATGTATTTCTCCGTGCCCTCCGTGAACCCTCCGTGCTTCTCCGTGTAACTTTTGTTTTTGTATTTCTCTGTGTTCTCTGTGATGCCTCTGTGTTCTCTGTGTAAAAGCATTTCTAGAGTTGCTGGCCGCCGGGTATTATAACCCGCAACGACGCCGGATGAATCTGCACATCAAAAACCCTGGACGGCGCCCCGGGCTCTCCGTCCAAATGAATCGGCTGTTCTCTCGAAAGTTCGGCGTGGAAGTGCTTCGCCTTGATCAGGGTGGCGAATCGCGACCTCTGAATGTTTCCCCTAAACAATTTTATGAGAAATGGGACAGCCTCAGTGATAGAAATCCGTCGGATGAAACATACATCCATCACCCCATCGCTCACCGATGCGTCCGGGGCAACAAGGGCGTTATTGCCGAACTGAGAAGCGTTTGCGAGCGCGACCATGAACGCACGGTATGTTGAAACCTGTCCGTCTGCATCCGCACGGATGTCAAATTCCTTATAACTTAGAAACTCTCGCAGCACAAGTTTGGTATATCCGATCAAGCCTCGTGTTCCATCCTTTCCAAATTGACTGGCAACATGCCCGTCGAAGCCAAAGCCGGAGACATTCACGGAGAGCCCGCCATTGATACGAAGTGTATCGATGACCATGACCTCACCTTGATGAAGAAGCTTCAAGGCCAGGTGGGGGACAAGTGGAATGTTTAGGTGGCGGGCGAGCCCGTTGCCGGAGCCCGAAGGAATAATTCCGAGTGCAACTGGTGTATTGACAAGACTACGGGCTACTTCATTTACCGTGCCGTCACCGCCCATCGCAAATACCCGGGGAAAACCTTGCGACACCGCTTGAGCGGCGAGTTCGACAGCATGCCCCCGATGTTTGGTGTATTCAATGGTGCCTTCCACATTGGCCTCAGCACAGGCATCGATGATCTCCCCTTCAACGGTGGATTGAAATCCTTTACCAGAATACTTGTTGACGATGAAGAATACCCTTTCCGCCATGTGATTGCTGCTCAAAGATAGAGGTCATGCCATAGTTTTCTGCCCATCACGGGGTGCGCTTGTAGCAAAGCGTCGAATTGGTTATTTGGCAGCCTTCTCCAGTTTGTCGTGGATATAGGCAACGGCCTGCCCGATTGTCTGCAGCTTATCGGCATCGTCATCCGGAATTTTGATATCAAAAGTCTGCTCAAATTCCATAACGAGTTCGGCGTAATCCAGTGAATCGATGCCCAGATCTTTAACAAAGCTGGCGTCTGGGGTGATCTCGGATTCAGGAATTCCAATCTTATCGGTCAGTATCGCGGTGATTTTCTTCTGGATGGTCTGCATGGCCCCAAATGTAGGGAAAAAGGCTAAAACTTAAGCAAGAACTCTGTTCCTTCCCCAACGATCGACTTTACTGTAATTCGCCCTTCGTGCACGCGCATGATCTGCCGGGACAAACTGAGGCCTATTCCTGACCCGGACTTCTTCGTAGAAAAGAAGGGGATGAAAATCTTTTCCAAAGCTTCTGGGTCAATGCCGGGACCATTGTCGCGCACAGCTATTACAGGACGACCCTTGTCGCTGGTATACGCCGTAAGCTCAATACGCTTATCTGTTTGCTCATCAAAGGCCTGGATGGCATTCTTGATCAGGTTGATCAGTACTTGTTCGATCATGTTCTTGTCGGCAAGCGATGTCAGTTGAGATGGCTCGGTCTTCGTGGTGAGGATGATCCCCCGATCGCTTAGCTCTTTCTTGTGGAGCAGCGCCATTTCTTCCAGCAGCGGTTGAAGTGCAATTTCAGTGAGACGTGGCTGCGGTACCTGCGTGAGGCTGCGGAACTCTTTTACAAATCGGATTAGTCCTTCACTCCTGCGACTAATGGTTTGCAGGGATAGGTGCATGTCCTCCAACTCATCCTTGTTTATTTGTGGAACAGGTTCCCCCAATTGCTTTTTCAATTCTTCTTCTACCGTCACGGCCAATGAAGAAATGGGTGTGACGGAATTCATGATCTCATGGGTGAGCACGCGCACAAGGTTCTGCCAGGCTTCCATTTCCTTTTCTTCCAGTTCGCTCTGGATGTTGCTCATGGAGATCAACTTGATTTCTTCACCCCGGAGGGTGAGTTCAATGGCGAACACAGAAAGTTGCACGGCGTCATCGCCGATTTTGAGGTGGATTAATTCACGGCCTCCCGTTTTTAGTTTTTGAAACGCCTCAACGAGCGTAGGACTGTTATCATTCAGTTGACTGATATTTTGAATCTGCCCGACGCGTAAAAGTTTTCGTGCGGCGCTATTGATGATCTGCACCGCGCCGTCTTGTTTGAAAGTGAGCAATCCGATCCCCACATGTTGTACGATGTTTCGGAAGAACTGGTAATCCGAATCACGTTCGCGCCGCGTTTGTTTCGATGCAGTCAGCGCCTCGTTCAGCTTCTTGCAATGATGATAAACAACCGTGTCGTTGGAGTTGGTCTTGAATGTCTGACTGGGCTCATCGAAATTGATTCCTGATAGATCAGGAGCTTCGGTAGAATTGGATTCGAGACCACGGGGTAGTTCATGCAACATGTGCCGCAGACGAACTAACTGTATAATGGCGGCTATGATCAAGGCGGCGAGCAAGTACGAGGAGGTGTCACGGGCCAGGAGGAACGCAAAGAGAAACACCGTGCCAGCAAAAAACAGCAGGCGGGTCATCAGCGGCGATCGCCAGTTGGTATCCATGGGGTTGGGGTGGATGGGCAGGGCAAGTTAACGGAATATGATAGCTTTTACGTATTCAGCGACCGGATGTTGTCCGGGCGGATCATCTGGTGTTGTAATTGAAAGGAACAAAAAAACCGCTTCAATCCTGAAGCGGTTTTTTGTCTGCGCTAAGAGCGCTGCATATCAATACCCTATGTTTTGTTTGAGGTTTGGGTTTGCCTCCATATCAGAAGCAGGAATAGGCAGGATTTCCAGGTGTTTATCAATTGAAGATCCAATGTCGAGCCCGCCTTTGAAGGGCCACAGGGTTTCACTTCCAGGAACTCGGTTTGAAAAATAACCGTACCGAATCAGGTCAAGTCTGCGGCCGCCTTCCCAATGGAGTTCACGAACACGCTCATCCAGGATAAAATCCAAAGTCAAATCTGATTCTAGGATATTTGCTGCTGTGCCTCCGAAAGCCCTTACTCTGAGAAGATTGATATAGCCAGTGGCTGTGGTCAAATCGCCAATCGTGCTGCCACGCTTAATGGCTTCGGCATACATCAAGTATACATCCCCCAAACGGAACAATGGATAGTCGGTGTCGCAATGCGTCACGTTCGATCCTGGATCGCCAGCGGATGTCAAGTTGGAGAATTTGGGGACGGCGTAACCTTGTGAAAAATCAAGAAGATCCGTAATGTCCAGTGTTTGCCCATTGGTGTAGAATGTTGCCCTTGGGTCTTGAGTCGTTGGTATAGTGGGGCCTGCAAATTTCGCAACCATTGCGCTCGTGGTCCTCATTCCACCCCAGCCGCCGGAAACGCCGTACAAATCAAGATCTTCTGTTGGGTAAGCCGTAGTGTTGTCTGCGTCGTCTTTCTTGTCGACCATCCTTCTTCCCAAAGCACCGTGAACCAGGAATGTAGTTGATCCCCAGCTTTGAGACTTCACACCGTCTTGGGGCAAAGTAAAGATAAACTCGCTGGTTGCGAACTGATGATTGTCGGCCATGAAAAGATGCTTGTAGTTGGAGGTGGGGACAATGAAATACCCTGCGGAGATTATTTTCTGACAAGCGACAGCGGTTTCTGTAAAAGGATTTCTTCCGCCACTGATGGTGATCCCCTGGGATTCAGCATTCAGGAACAGCTTCGCGAGGAGCATCCATGCAGCGGCCTTGTCCGCACGTCCATATTCATTCATCTTGGGGTCTGCGAGGTCAGGTTCGATTGCTGTCAATTCACTTTCGATAAAGGCAAAGAGTTCATCCGGTGTAGATTGTACAGGCAGTGCTGCGGTTATGGCTGTAAGAATCGGCACGTTTCTAAACAGATCGAGCGCATGCCAGTAGGCCAACGCACGAAGGAACCGGGCCTCTGCGCGGAATTGTTTGATTTCCGTTTTTTGGGCGGCCGTCATTCCACGCTCATCCAACAACGCATCGGTAGATTGACCGAGGAAATCATTGGCGTAGGCGATGATGTAGAATATGCGGTAATACAAGACGCGGACAAATTGATTGGTCGAACTCCACGTGTGTGTATGTAAGTCTTGGATACCAGCATCCGTCCAGGAGATAACGGCCTCATCGGTTGTTAATTCTTGTACTTTCCAGTACGACCGGATGTAGCTGGTAAATCCTTCATCGTTTACAATGGTGATGTCAGGCTGTCCACTGGGTCCTTGCTGACCGGTGAGTGAAAAGGCAGCATAGACTTTAGCCAAATACTTCCGATAGGATTCGAAGTCAGTGAAAACGACCGAGTCAACATCGCCGTTGGCCGGCTTAAGATCCAGATCGGTACAAGCTGAAGAAAAAAGAATGATAAGGAATATGATCTTTTTCATGGTTCAGTTATTTAAAGGTTACGTCAACACCAATCGACAGGGTGATGGATCTTGGATACAGATTATTATCAATTCCACTAAAAATTTCAGGATCCACACCTTTGTAAGGGGAGATGGTGAGCAGGTTTTGCGCTGTCAGGTAAGCCCGAACGCGGCCAAAGGAAAATTCGTCAAAATTATAACCGAGGCTGACGTTGGCCAATTTTACGAAAGAAGCGTTTTGTACATAATAATCGGAGAAAGACTGCTTTCCTTTGAAGTTGGTGTCAAACGCTGAAGAATGGATGTTGTTGGTGACCACCTGTGTTAAACGTGTGAAGAATCCGTTTGCGGAGGCAACGTTGTTGTATACGTAATTCCCGAAACTTGCCCTCAGCGTAAAGGCCAGGTCCCATTTCTTATACGTCATGTTTGATGTCAATCCCATAATGATATCCGGGCTCGGCTTCTTGTAGATCACGCGGTCATTTTCGTTGATGATGCCATCAGCGTTCTGATCGTTATACATTTCAGTATCCTCCTGGAAACCATCACCATCTACATCCAGCACCAGGCTGCCGTCAGGGTTACGTTTATGCTCGTAAACATAAAAGGCATCAACGGGCTCGCCAACTTTCCTTCGTTGAATGGTCTGACCCACATCGCCGGAGATTCCTCCATTTTCATAACCGGCAAAGTTCTTGAGGTTATCACCTTGAAGATTATCCAGTTTAACGATCACGTTTTTGTTATATGAGATGTTGTAGCCCAAGTTCCATTTGAATGCAGGTGTATTATAGACAACGCCCGTCAGTACAAGTTCAACACCTTTGTTGTTGACTTGGCCAATGTTTGTAAACACCCGGTCTGATAAGTTGCTACCGGCTGGTACGGCGACGCTGAAAATCAAGTCATTTACGTCTTTGTTGTAGTAGTCAATTGAGGCTGTCATTCGTCCGTCAAAGAACCCCATATCGAGACCAATGTTGGTTGACACGGTCTCTTCCCATTTGATGTTGGGATCAACGCCCGTGGGTCGGATGGTGGGTGAATACTGGTTCCCAAACTGGTAGTTGGCGCCGGTATAACTTGGGTAGTAGTATGTGGAGTAGAGGTAGTCAGGGATTTGCTCGTTACCCGTTACGCCATAGCTTCCGCGGATCTTCAACTCATTAAATACATTTGTAAGTCCGGAAGCAAAGGGCTCTTCCAATACGCGCCAGGCTACCGCCACAGCTGGGAATATCCCCCAGCGGTTGCTTGGACTAAATCTGGTAGAACCGTCACGACGTATGGACGCAGTGATGATGTATCTTCCGTTGTATTCATAGTTAACCCTGCCAAAATAGGAGATCAGGCGATTTTCAACTGGAAATGATAGGGTGTCAACGGAGTAAGTTGCCTCATATCCTCCGTTAATTTGCTTCAGGCTGTCACCGCCAATCTGCTTATAGGTTCTATTGAAATTTTGCCAGGCATAGCCAACCGTGGCTTCGATGGAATGCTTGTTAAATTTATTCTTGTACGTGGCGAAGTACTCATACAGCTGATTGGTTTTGGTTTCATCTTGTGTTGTCTTTGAGCCGCCGTTGTCAGCGCCTTCTTTTGCCTGCGGGTAAGTTATTCCTATATACTGTCCCTGTGTATAGTCATACCCTAAGTTAGCTTTCAAGGAAAGGCCTTTGACCATCGGAATATTATACTGAACCGAAAGGCTCGTCAAGGTTCTGAAGGTATTTCCCTGATTATCGGTAAGGTTTTGCGAAGCCACAGGATTGCCCGGTGCCAGGGTCTCAAGCCATTGGTAGTAACCTCCGCGCACCACGTTAGCAGCATCTAGCACAGGGCGGGTTGGGTCATAGCCGGAGGCTGTACCCAACACGTTCGGCCCGTATAGATCTTTGGTGAACGTATTCTTGGTATTAAGCGATAGGATCAGGTTATCATTGAAAAGTTTTTGATCGACCTTTAAAGACAGGTTGAGTTTCTTGTTCTGCGTGAACCGCAGCACGCCGTCATTGAGCAAATAGTTTACAGAACCATAATAGGCAGTCTTGTTCTTTCCACCGGAAAGTGTGACCGTATGCTGGGTGCTCTGTGCTAGCTGGGTAACTTCTTTGATCCATTCTGTGTTTTCGGGGCCGAGATTGGGAAGTTCTTGCGGTGCTTTGGCATTGATGGCTGCCCGGAATTCTGAAGGAGACAGGAAGTCTGGCTTGCGCGTCAATAGCGACATGGAGTAGAAACCGTTATAGCTTATCTTCATCTTTCCGGCCTTTCCGGATTTCGTGGTAATGATGATGACACCATTTGCGCCACGGGCTCCGTAAATTGCTGAAGCTGAAGCATCCTTCAGCACCGTCATATCTTCAATGTCGTTTGGGTTTATCAAGCTCAGCGGATTCCTTCCGCCTACCACGCCACCACCACCGCCATCCAACGGAACACCGTCGACGACGACCAGGGGAAATTCACCGTTGATTGAAACGCCTCGCAGACGAATAGCACTACCACCACCCGGGTCCCCGTTGCTTACAACTTGTAAGCCGGCCACTTTGCCGGCGATCAACTGGTCGGCTCCGTTGATGAGCCCTTTGTTAAAATCTGTGGAAGTTACCTTGGCAATACCTCCGGTCACATCCTTTTTCTCCACCGAACCATAGCCGATGACAACGACCTCAGACAATTGTTCTGCGGAAGCAGCTAGTCCTACGTTGATGGTTGTTCTTCCGTCAATGGCAATTTCTTCAGTCGTGTAGCCGATAAAGGAAATTACCAAAGTGCCATTGGTTGGTGCCGGCAAGGAAAACCGCCCATCCAGATCGGTCGTTGTTCCGGCCGCTGTCCCTTTGAGCAAGATGTTTACACCGGGCAGCGATTCACCCGTTGATCCATCAGTGATTCGCCCGGTAATCGCCACCTCTTGTGCAAAGACGTTGCCCGCGGTTAGCAGCGCGACGAATGCGAGCAGCGATGCAAGCAACCTGGTTTTGTAGAGTTTTGCCATATGTCCTATTGTGAATTTACAGTACTAAAGCTGAGTTGATAAGATTCTAAGATGAAGTTGCCACCTTAAATGTTTAAGCCTGGAGTTCGTAAGCGCTGTTCCAGTCAGCACAAAAAAATAAGCCTGAACAATATTTTCGTTCAGGCTTATTCTATTGGTTGTTAGATTAGAGTTTGTCTACGGAAACCGTCCACGTAGCACCTTCGTTACTTGTGGTGATGGTGAACTGGTAACTTCCTGGCTGCGTAGCGTTAAAATTACCGCCGACATTCGTAAGCAAACCAGCATCTGGACCGATTATGGTTACATCTCCATAGCCCTTGTTGTATGACCAGCTGTTATTGGTTCTGAACTTGAACTCACCAGCTGTCAGCGTGAAGGTGCCTACCCATGTGTAGGTGCTTCCGGAAAGGCCATTGTAGTTCAGATCTATGTCTTCTCCGATAGGGTTATCGAGCGGATCATCATTTGCCCAGCCATTGGCTGTTGCAGCGCCTGTGATTCCCCATGCATAATCTGAAGGATTAAAAGTAATGGGATCAAGAGGAGCTGTTTTGGTTACGGTAAAGACCATACCATCTGCAGGTGTCCAGGTTGCTGTGAACGTATAGATTCCGTCTTCTCCAGCCGCAATTACGAAGTTTGAACCACCGGGAGCAAGTTCAGCAGGCGTACCACCAAAATTGGTAAGTGCAGCGTAGCCATTTGCAAATTCATGGCCAGGAGAAGCGGTAGGATCAATCCTCCTGTCGATTTTCCAACGGCAATTGAAACGCAGTTTGTATTCGCCTGGTCTCATAGTCAAGCCAGCTACTGACATCACAGCACCGGCTGCAGTAGGGGTTCCAGTGATAGCCATTTCCTGATCAACAGAATTAGACCAACCGGCTGCAGAAGCTGCACCAATGATCTGACCCTTTGTAATGCGGTAAAAGACAAACTCCTTGGTTTCGTTGTCCATCATGACTTTATACAAGCCTTCCGTGGCAATAACAATCGCATCACCCGCTTCTGCAAACTCCTCAACCAATGTGTAGGCATGCAGTTCGCAATCAGAACTTTCTGTGTTGGCAGGCACAGGGTCGCCAGCAGTAACAGCAGCACCACCGAGTGTTTTAGCGATCTCCTGATCGATAACACTTACGATGTTGTAAGAACCTGCAGTCAAATAGATATAGTTGGCAAGAAAGCCACTTCTGTCTTGAACACCGAAAGCGTCGGCCTCAACTTTTTCAGCTACCAATTGGCTGCTGGAAACTGGCGTAATACCCACTTTAGTCACATAAAAACCATCAGCGACAGGAACACTTCCACCGCCACCGATATTGGATTTATCATCGCTACACGATAATACTAGGGCGATCATGGCAAATGCCAACAAGCCACCCGCTAATCGAATTGATTTAAGCATAATTTTTTGATTTGTTTTTGTTTCGCAAAGGTAAAGGAATTATTAACTCGAGCCGCAAGTCATCGGTTTTCAGCCTGAAAAGCAAGGGGATCGTTAGAAATTTTACAGAAAACGACCCCGCAATCGTTTCCGGACACCCCATCCAGATTGGGGTATTTTCCATGATGGTAAAATTGAAACCGTTTGCGGAGCCGTTTGAGGCGAAAAATGTGTTTGCGCGCAGTCTTATCAGGCGGGATAACCTTACTTTCAACCCTTTAATTGATGAAAATCTCCGATGGTTAAGCGAATAATATTGTTCCTGGTGTTTGGTATCTGTTTCAAGCCTTCTTTTGGTGTCGATATCGTTCCCACCATTTCGCCTGCTTTCTTCCAGCGTACAGATCTGATAACAGTAACCTATGATGTAACGGGTACTTCTCTGGCCTCCCTTACGGATGCCTACTTGTGGGTTTGGATTCCAGGCAAGAACATCAATGCCAAGTACAATATCAATCCGGCCAACTCAAATGCTGCATTAACCAATGTGATCGGACCGAACGGACCAAAACTTACGAAATCGTTTCCGGCCGGCCGTACAGTGTTCACCATTCAATTTGTTCCCGCAAACTTCTTTGTGGCCAGCATTTCTGGTGAAACCAGTATGGGTATGTTATTAAAGGGGAATGATTGGCCCAACGGACAGACGTCAGACTATGTGGTAACCTTCTGGGATGGAAGTTTTCAGCTGCAATTGAATTCTCCTGCGCAGTTGCCCTTGTTTGTGGATACGAATGACCCCATCTCCATCATGGCTCAGTCGCCGATCCCGGCAAACTATACGTTGTTGATAAATGATCTCCCGGTTAATACTGCAAGCAATGTCACAACCTATTCCTATACGCACACGGTAACGGAGTCATCCGGGTTTTCAATTGTTAAACTGATGGCTACTTCGGTGGTAGGAGCACTTACTGATGAGGTGCAATTTCAATATATCCTTTCGGCAGCGAGCCCTTCGATTCCGCGGCCATCCGGGATTATTCCGGGGATCAATTATAACAGCGGCGATGCCACAAGGGTGACCCTGTGTTTGTGGGCACCAGGAAAAATATCGGTTTATGCCGTCGGTGATTTTAACGACTGGCTTGTTACCACGAATTACCTGATGAAAAAAGATGGCGAATTCTTTTGGCTGGAAATCACGGGAGTTACCGCAGGTCAGGAGTATGCCTTCAATTATCTTGTGGATGAGCAACTGCGGGTGAGCGATCCCTATTCTGACAAGGTCCTGGATCCGGACGACCAGTATATATCAGCCGCTACCTATCCCGATCTCAAACCCTATCCGGCAAAAGCAATCAGCATTCGTTCGTATGAGAACCGCACATCGGTGTTTCAAACAGCCCAGACGCCGTATGCGTGGCAAGTAAATGACTTTGTGAAACCCCCGAAAGAAAAACTGGTGGTCTATGAATTACTGCTTCGGGATTTCTTTGATAGTGATCACAGAAATTATCAAACGCTAATTGATACCATCGGCTATTTCAAGCGCCTGGGCATCAATGCTATTGAGCTGATGCCCATCATGGAGTTTAATGGGAACGAAGGATGGGGCTACAACCCAACCTTCATGTTTGCCCCGGACAAATATTACGGTACGAAAAACAAGCTCAAGGAATTCATTGACGTTTGCCATGCCAATGGAATTGCTGTGATTCTGGACATTGCCATGAACCATCATGATGTACCCAATCCGTATGCACTCATGTATTTTGAGTTCGGCGCGGATGGTGGATTTGGTAAGCCCACCGCTAATAATCCATGGTTCAACCGAAATCCCAAGCATCCTTACAATGTTTTTTTTGATTTCAATCATGAGAGTGCCTATACCAAGGCCTACCTCGATACGGTAACGCACTATTGGCTGAATGAATATAGGGTTGACGGCTATAGATTTGATTTATCAAAGGGATTTACACAGAACACGAACTGTGGAGGAAGCCAATCAAATGAAAGCTGCTTTGGGCAGCGCGATAACTCTCGCATTGCCATCCTTTCCCGCATGGCTGACAAAATCTGGTCGCATACGCCTGATGCATATGTTATTCTGGAGCATTTCGCCGAGAACAGTGAAGAGAAGATTCTTGCAGAGTATAGATATGGAGAAGGAATGGGGATGATGATTTGGGGTAATACCAACTATGCCTACAATCAGAATACCATGGGGTATGCAAGTGGGTCCGATGTGAACTGGGTTTATCACAAAACAAGGACCTGGGCTGTCCCTCATGTTGTTGGCTATATGGAAAGCCACGATGAAGACCGCATCATGTATCGGAACCTTACTTTCGGCGCCACCGCAGGATCCTATAATGTAAAGTCGGAGACTACGGCGCTCGCCAGAACCATGGCTGGCGGTTTGATTTTTTACACAATCCCCGGTCCAAAAATGATGTGGCAGTTTGCCGAGCTCGGCTATGACCAAAGCATCAATTTGTGTGCCGATGGTACGATCGATTCGGATTGCCGCCTTTCGCCAAAGCCACCCGCGTGGGATTATCAAGGTGTCTATGCCCGCGACAGACTGTATGAGCATACCGCAGATTTGCTGAGGTTAAGAAATGCCTATGATGTATTTACTTCCGGGGACGCAACGATCTCCGGCGGAGCAACGCTTTCTAAGCAAATAACATTGAAGAACACTCCCTATACGGCTGCCCCGACATCTTCAGACGACATGAATGTGCAGATTGCTGTCAATTTTGATGTGGTGCCAGCAACCATCAATGTAACCTTCCCGCACGCTGGGATATGGCATGACTACTATAATTACGGTGTTCAACTCAATGCCGCTTCAGCAACTGTCTCTTTGGAATTGCAGCCCGGAGAATTCAAGCTGTTTACGGATGTTCTCATAGACAACCCGATTGTTGTTGGTGTTCCGGAAAAAGATTTGCGCAAGGTTGCTGTTTATCCAAATCCCACAACGGAGATACTCATGATTGATTCAGATTCGTATGTGACCAGGGTAGTGCTCCACAATTTGCTGGGCATTTCTTTTCAGCCAGACCGGCTAAGTTCCTCTTCCTGGAATGTTGGCCAACTTCCGAAAGGATTGTATGTTGCGGAGATACAAACTACTTCTGGAATGCATCATACCAAGATTATAAAAAACTAGGGTCCCTGATAAAAGTCGACCTGAATTGGAAACGCTATGAGAAGAATTCTGATTGCGCTTTGGGTCTGTACGCTGGCCATGCCGGTGACAGCCCAGAAAAAGGTATCCCCTTTTGAACACGTAGAACCCCCGTTCTGGTGGGTAGGGATGAAGGGCAAGTCGCTTCAAATTCTTCTCCATAACACCAAAGTCAACATTGCCGACTACGTAGCCTCTCTTTCCTATCCGGGTGTGACCTTGGCGGAAGCCCGCAAGGTGGAAAACCCTCATTATCTATTTCTCACCTTGACGATCACCGAGCAGGCAAAGCCCGGAATGCTGCCCCTTACCTTCATACAGGGGAAGCGTAAGTTTGAGTATCTCTATGAGTTGAAAGCAACACCTTCCTCAAGCCCCCTGCCTACGGTTAACTCATCGGATGTGGTGTATATGCTGATGCCCGACCGGTTTGCCAATGGTGACGTAAAGAATGATTCCGTGCCCGGCATGTACCAGGGTGCTCACCGCGAGATTCCCCAGAGCCGCCATGGGGGAGACCTGAAAGGGATAAGCGACCACCTCGACTATTTTCTGGATCTTGGTGTGACCGCGCTTTGGATAAACCCTGTACTTGAAAGCAACCAACCTAAACTTAAAGTGATTGAGAATGGTAAGACCCATTCGTATGATCCCACTTACCATGGATATACTATCACCGATTTGTACAAAGTCGATGCCCGGTTTGGGTCCAACGAACAGTATAAGCTGCTAATCGGTCAGTGCCACGCCAAGGGCATTAAGGTTATTAAGGATTTGGTGATGAATCATATTGGTAACGAGCACTGGTTGGCCAAGGACCTTCCCGAGAAGGACTGGGTACACCAATTTCCGTCGTTTACCAAATCAAACTTCCGGGGGAGTGTGATCTCGGATCCCTATCGGTCAGCCGAAGATCTTACACGAATGAACTCGGGATGGTTTGATAATCACATGCCCGACTTGAACCAGGTGAATCCCCTGTTGGCAACGTACCTCATTCAAAACTCGCTGTGGTGGATTGGATATGCCGCCCTTGATGGAATCCGCATGGACACCTATCCCTATCCGAACAAAGAATTCATGGCGCGCTGGGCACGAACGGTGACGGAAGAATATCCCTCTTTCTATTTGGTAGGCGAAGTATGGATCAGTGCAGTTCCCACCACCGCCTACTGGCAGAAGGGAACAATCAATCACGACGGATATCAATCGTACCTCCCTTCGGTGACGGATTTTTCATTGTGCGAAGCCATCGCAATGGCCCTGAACGAAAAGGAAGGATACGATACCGGTCTTGCCCGATTATATTTCCTGCTATCCCAGGATTTTATCTACTCCAACGCCAATAATCTCCTGACTTTCCTTGACAATCACGACCGCACACGTTTCTTCAACACGGTGGGCAAGGATGTGGCCAAGTTCAAAATGGGCCTGGCCTTTCTGCTGACGACACGCGGGATTCCTCAGTTGTACTACGGCACAGAATTGCGTGTGGAAGGAGACTACAGTTCTCATCCGGACGTTCGAAGAGATTTTCCGGGAGGCTGGGTTAATGACAATGCCAACGCCTTCACCAGGGAGGGAAGGACGAAGGAGCAGAATGAGATTTTTGACTTCACGAAGAAGTTGCTGAACTGGAGGAAAACAAACGCTACGTTTCAAGGTGGAAGACTGATCCACTATGTTCCGGAAAATAACGTTTATGTCTATTTCCGGATCATGGACAGCAAACGTGTGATGGTGGTTCTGAATGCCAGTGAGAAAGAAGTGACGCTGAATACGGACCGGTTCAAAGAAAGCATCGCCGGAGCGACAAAGGCTCATGAAGTGATCTCCGGAAATACATTGCAAAGCCTAACTTCGCTCACCCTTGGCGCCCGGGGTGTATTGATTCTCGAGTTGGACTAGGTGACACTCGGCTACTTCGCGAACAATTAACAACTGACAACGATCAACATGAACCGAATAATTCTAATCACCGTGATCGGGTTTTGTAGTCCAAACTTGTTCGCGCAGCCAACCCCCATCGACCAACCCCCTTCATGGGCGAAAGAAGTGGTCTGGTATCAGATATTCGTAGAGCGCTTCCATAATGGCGATCCATCCAACGATCCAACTCCCGAAAGTATCGGCATTCCGGCACTGAATCTGATGGCTCCGGAAGGATGGCGTGTCACGCCGTGGACTGCGAGCTGGCCGGAGCAGGAGCCTTGGGCGGTCAAGGCAAAACTGCCATTTAACGAAGAGCTGCAATACAGACGATATGGGGGCGATTTGCAGGGGGTCATGGACAAGCTCGACTATCTCCAGGACCTTGGTGTGACTGCACTTTTTCTTAATCCGATTAACCACGCTCCCTCCCTTCATAAGTATGACGCGTCAAGCTATCACCATGTCGATGCGAATTTTGGCCCAGATCCAAAAGGCGATCTGAAGATCATGGCTGGCGAGAACCCAGGAGATCCTGCAACGTGGAAATGGACAGCGGCAGACAAGCTCTTTTTGAAACTCATTAAAGAAGTCCATCGGAGAAAGATGCGCATCATCGTGGACTATTCCTGGAACCACACCGGCACAAGGTTTTGGGCATGGCAGGATATTTTAAAAAACCAGACGAAGTCTCCGTACAAGGACTGGTATTCAATCACCGCATTTGACAATCCGGCAACAGCTACCAATGAATTTTCATATGCCGGATATGAAGGCATCCGCACGTTGCCGGAAATCCGAAAAGTAGACCTCAAGACAAAGAAGGTTGCTGGCTTTCCTTATGAAGGGAACATCCAAGCGGATGCCAAGAGTCATATGTTTGAAGTATCTCGGCGGTGGCTGGCGCCAAATGGCGATACGTCAATGGGCATAGATGGATTCCGACTCGATGTAGCCGATCGGATTGGCATGGGGTTCTGGCGTGACTTTCGAAAATTCATTCGATCTGTTAAGTCAGATGTCTATACCGTTGGAGAAATCTGGTGGCAACAGTGGCCGGATAAGCTGATGGATCCGCTTCCTTATGTAAAGGGCGATGCGTTTGACGCTGTCATGTTCTATCAGATATATCGGCCATCCCGGTATTTTTTTGCCAACACCACCCACCCAATTGGTGCCAAAGCATTTAAGGACAGCATGGAATATCACCTGAATCGGCTCCCCGTAGCTATCCAGATGTCGATGATGAATGTTTCATCTTCCCACGATGCACCCCGACTTTTGACAGACTTCGCAAATCCGAACAAGTATAAGTTTAAGGCTTCACCACATGATGACCCGAACTACAAAACAGGCAAGCCGGACAAGGAAACTTATCTTCGCCTGCGCATGTACCTGGTGAGTCTCTTCACGGGTGTTGGGGCTCCTCAAATTTGGAATGGCGAAGAGATGGGCATGTGGGGTGCCGACGACCCCTATGGCCGGAAACCGCTTTGGTGGAAGGATATGAAGTTTGATGCCGACACGCGACAGGGTTCCCAGTCCGGAAGCCACGAAAAAGACCCTGTTGGTTTTGATACTGATCATTTTCAGTGGTACCGGAAGATGATTTACCTTCGAAACGCGCAGTCTGTTCTCGTCAATGGTAAATTGGAGTACCTCATCACTGATGGGAAGAAACTTGCGTACGCGCGTGCCGACAATGCCGATGAGATCATCGTTGTTATTAATATGGAATCCACCCGGCAGTCGATAGCCCTGCCACGCAAAGGAAATTATGTTGACCTGCTTACCAACAAGACGCTGGATGTAAGTAAGGTGTGGTTGGATCCTTTGACGGCGATGGTGCTTAAGAGGCTTTAGGTGTTGGGTGTTGGGTGTTAGGCTTTAGGTCCAAAAGCGAGCATGTTTTCCGTCACCGGTAATTTCTTGGCAAACCTGCAGCTGTGTCTAGTTTTGGGTGATGAGAAATTTCAGGGAACTTAGAATCTGGAGCAGCAGTTTGGAATTGGCTGTTGAGGTCTATCGTGTGGTCAGTCATTTTCCGCCAGAAGAAAAGTACGGACTGAAGAGTCAGATCAAGCGCGCTTCGGTATCCATATCCTCCAATATTGCCGAGGGTTGCAGCCGGACAAGCCAAAAGGAATTCAGGCATTTTCTTCAAATATCCCTTGGCTCAGCTTTCGAAGTTGAAACGCAACTCATCCTGAGTAGTCATCTGGGAATGCTCACGGAAGAGCAACTAAGGAGCTGTCTCTTGCAACTTCACTCACTTCAAAAAAGCATCAATGCTTTTATTGGCAAAACCAAAGCATTCGGCTGATCCCAACACCCAACACCCAACACCTAACACCTAACACCTAACCCTCCCACACCCACCGTCCACCCGTCATCGTCCTTTCAATCGGAATCGTAATCAAGGTTGATGGATTCTCCTTGAATGGATCCCTTCCAAGCACAACAAGATCGGCCAGCTTTCCCGCTTCGATCGATCCCTTTCTATTTTCTTCGTATGAAGCGTAGGCGCCGTGCAGTGTTCCGATGCGAATGGCCTCTTCCACTGTCACCCGTTGTTCGAGACCCCACGCGGTTCCCTTAATGTCTTTTCGGTTTACGCTGGATTGCAGCGCCATCATCGGTTCGAAAGGTCCGGGAGGGTAGTCGGAGGCCTGTGTGGCCCGGATGCCCGCATCAAGAAAACTGCGCAGGGCAAACATGTTCTTCAGTCGATCGGGTCCATACTCGCCCATCTTTTCGCCGTGGTAATATACATATGTAGAGAACGGGGTGGGGATTACGCCCAGTGTCTTCATGCGTTGGATAAGATTAGAATTGACAAGGGTGCAATGTTCGATGCGGAAGCGAGGATCCTTGCGTGGCTTTTCCCGTTGCAGACGCTCATAGAGTTTTAGTACGATATCAATGCCTACATCACCGTTTGCATGAATGCCAATTTGCCAATCTGCATCGTGTGCTTTTTTGGCATGCACATAAAGTTGCTCTTCCGTATTGACCAGGATGCCATAGTCATTGGGCCTCCCGATGTAAGGAGAGGAAAGGCGTGCTGTGCGTTCGGAGATAGAGCCATCGCACGTCATTTTCATAGCGCCAACGCGCACCCATTCGTCCCCCATGCCGGTTCTGATTCCGGCAGCAATCATCTTGTCGATGTGCATCCAGCCGATGAGGCAATAGATGCGCATGTTGAGTTCGCCGGCCGCGTAAGCATCCTGGTAGGAGGTGAGGTCTTCGGGAGTTCCATAGGCATCGTGAGCGGAGGTGATGCCTGACTTCGTCATCATGTCACTCATGATTTTGGTTCCCTTTCGCCGATCATCACGGGTGATATTGTTGGGAATGATTGCCTCGAAGGCATTGCTGGCGCTTTCTTTTACGCAACCGGTAAGCTTACCGGTTGCGTCACGCTGATACTGACCACCCTGAGGATCTGGGGTTGCTTCAGTGACATTCGCCAATTTGAAGGCCAGTGAATTTCCATAGTTGGTGTGGCCGCCCCGGTGCTCAATCAATACCGGGTTGCTGGGAGCGGCCTCATCGAGGTCTTTCATCAACAAAGCACGGCCGTCACTGGTTTTTGTATCGTCGTACTTGAAGCCAAGCACCCATCCTCCCGCGGGTGTATTCGCAGCACGCTGTCGTATGGCTTGTTTTATTTCCGCGATTGACCGAAGGTCGCAGTCGACGGAGCGAAGATGCCTTACGCCGGAATAACCCACATGACAATGCCCATCGATGAAACCCGGAAGCACAGTCTTCCTGCCCAGGTCTATCTTCTTTGTACGCCCTGTCGCCAGGCGAAGTATTTCTGCATCCGTACCGACGGCCATGAAACGACCATCAGCGATCGCCACGGCCTGGGCCCGGGGTGCCCCCGCATCAACGGTGAAAAATTCGCCGTTGTGGAGAATCAAGTCTGGCTCCGTCTGACCAAAAGAGAGGAGAGGAAATGACGCTAACGTACCGAGTGTTCCAAGGAACTGCCTTCTGGATTGAAATGAAAACTGCATAAACTTGGGGTTTCCGGAAGTTATGAATCTGCGCTGAATATAGAAAACCCGAAGCCAGGTGGGTGCTTGGAGAGCCAATAATTGCTATGCTCCTGCTGTCCCACTTCTATGCCCTGCTATCCCACTGCTATGCTCCTGCTATCCCACTGCTATGCTCCTGCTATCCCACTGCTATGCTCCTGCTATCCCACTGCTATGCTCCTGTTATCCCACTGCTATGCTCCTGCTATCCCACTGCTATGCTCCTGCTATCCCACTGCTATGCCTGGCTTCTCGCTGCCCGCTGTGTACCCTGGATGCCGCCTTGAACAGTACATCGTCAGAGACCGTATTTTTCCATCCTCCTGTACAGTGATGCCCGCGTGAGACCCAGTTCATCTGCGGCTTTGGAAATGTTTGCATTGTGCAATTGCAAAGCTTTGACTACAGCTGCCTTTTCCACCTCGTCTAGGTTGAGGGTATCGGGGCCGGGGGTGCTATCGCCTTTGCGATTGAAGAGGAAGTCACTTTCTTGCAAAGTTTTGGAATCGGCCATGATAACCGCGCGCTCCAAAGAATGCTGCAGCTCACGAACGTTGCCGGGCCAGGCATACTTCTTAAGCTTGGTGATTGCCTCCGGTGTAAGGGAGATCACGTCTTTGTGATATTTCCTCGCATAGTAGTCCAGGAAGTGGTTGGCGAGCATGGCAATATCGTCGACACGCTCGCTCAGGGGAGGGATACGAATCTCAACCGTATTGATCCGGTATAGCAAGTCCTGACGGAAGCGGCCATCTTTCACCATC
>JAYVBH010000032.1:0-232268 GCA_043750575.1 Cyclobacteriaceae bacterium | reverse complement strand
ATCGTCCGTCACTTTGAGAGGCGGAACCATGTGGTTAATGAGCTCCTCAGCGATCATGCTCAACAGGGGTTAGAAACTTTTCCACAACTTCATTAAATACCTCCGGATGCTCCATCATAGGTGCGTGGCAGCAACGGTCTATGAAACTCAGCTCGGCATTTGGAATCAATCGGTTAAACTCGTAGGCAACCATGGGTGGCGTAATCGTATCATTTAATCCCCAAACGAGCAGTGTGGGAACCTTAATATTGGGTAAATCATTTGCGAGGTTGTTCCGCTGGGCGGATTTCGCGATGGCGACAATACGCATACATTTTGGAATACTCTTGGTCGTCTCGAATACTTCATCGACGAGCTCCTTTGAGGCTGTCTGAGGGTCATAGAAAGTATAGGCTACCCGCTCGCGGACATAATCATAACTTCCCCGCCTCGGATACGAACCCCCCATGGCATTTTCAAACAAGCCTGAACTACCAGTCAAGATTAGCTTATCAACCGTAGGACCATTATGCAAAGTGTAAAGAAGTGCAACATGTCCCCCTAAAGAATTTCCCATGATAATCATCCGGTCGAGTTTCTTGAGTGCCACAAAATCTTCTACGAACTTCTGCAGCCCCTCCAGCCCCGCTTCCTTGATTGGCATTTCATAGATTGGCAGCATGGGAATGACAACCCGGAATCGTTTTGAGAAGCGCTGGACAACACCTTCCCAGTTGCTGAGCGCGCCAAACAGTCCGTGAAGCAGCATAAGCACCTGACCCGAACCCTCGTCCACGTACTTGAAACCCGCTTCTTCTTTCACGTTTAAGGCCATCTCCTTATGATTCTGCCGATAAGTAAGTAAAAATTATCCTTCTATCAACCATCAAGATACTCAACGAAAAAATGCCCCTTTTCGTCTTTTCAGACGCTGTCTCTAAAACTGTCTGAAAATTTCCCGGAAGAACGGGATAAACTGCCCAAACCAGTCTGCGACGGCAGGGGCCAGGTTGGCGGTAAATGGGTATAACCAAGATCCTTCCACCCATTCTGTGCGGGGTGTCAGCTTCAGCGAGTCAAGAATCCACACCACAACACTCAGCATGAAAAGCGTGCGGAATGCACCCAGACCAGCACCAAAGGCCTGATCAACGGTGCCCAAAAAAGATTTATCTACTGAATTTTTAACCAGAGAACCAAGGAGCCTGACCAACAGCACAACAACCAGGAAGATGACGATAAAGGATATGTAGGGCAACGTGCTTCGGTCGGCATTGAATTTCTCTTCCAGCAGAATCATTCCCTCACCCATCAGCTTGAATCCAAGGAAAATCCCAAGAACTATTCCAACCACTGAAATAATTTCCATCAAGAACCCTTCACGGTACCCGCTCCAGGCACCGAAGGCGATAAATATCAGCAGGACAATGTCAACCTTACTCAAGCCGCGAGAAGTTTCTTGACGATATCAGAGATTACTTTGCCGTCCGCTCTGCCTGCCAACGTCTTCGTGGCGGTGCCCATCACTTTTCCCATGTCCTGAGGACCTTTGGCTCCGACCTTGGCAATAATTGCCTTTAGTAGTTCAGTAATCTCTCCCTCCGAAAATTGTTCGGGCAAATACCGGTTGATGATTTCCAGCTGAAAATTTTCCCGCTGTGCCAAGTCCTGGCGTCCTTCCTTCTGAAAAATCTCCGCTGATTCCTTCCTTTGCTTCGCGGCCTTCATAAGAATTTTGCCTTCCGTCTCTGTGGAGATTTCAGCGGAGATCCCCTTCTCAGTTTCGGCCAGGAGTATCATTGATTTGATGGAGCGCAGCGCTTCCAATTCCTCCTTGCTTTTCGCAAGCATGGCCTTTTTGATGTCGTTGTCGATCGTAGTTTTCAGTGACATGATTGTGTAATTTCGTTTCAAAGTTATTGTTTGGTGAGCGAGCATCAAAGTGGAGATGGGTGGACTAAAGCCCCTGGCTGTTTAGATTAATTGCCACGGCCTTAAGGCCTTGGCAATTGCAATTATTTTGAAAGGGCTTTAGCCCCAAATGAACTAGCAAACGAGCACATGACCCGACTTAGTGTCAATATTAACAAGATTGCCACCCTGAGAAACGCACGCGGGGCCAATAACCCCAATGTTGCGCAAGTAGCCATCGACTGCGAGCGCTTTGGTGCCCAAGGTATTACCGTCCATCCTCGTCCAGACGAGCGACACATACGAAGAAGCGATGTCCTTGAGCTTCGGAAGGTTGTTACAACAGAATTCAACATTGAGGGGTACCCTGACGCTCGACTCTTGCAGCTAATCCGCGAGGTGAAGCCCGCGCAGGCCACTTTGGTTCCAGACCCTCCAGGCGTTCTTACGTCCAATGCGGGTTGGGATACTGTGGCTCACTCAGGTTTTCTTAAAGCAACTATAGCAGAAATCAGGAGCCTCGGAATTCGCGTCTCCCTGTTTGTAGATCCATCTGAAAAAATGGTGACTGGTGCAGCGGCCGCCGGAAGTGACTGTATAGAGTTGTATACTGAGCCCTATGCCGCTAACTACCATGCAAATCGCGACCTCGCTGTTGAGCCATACGTGATTGCCGCGAGTTTAGGAAAAAAATTGGGCCTCGGCCTGAATGCAGGGCACGACCTTGATCTTCATAACTTGAAATTTCTAAAGCAATCTATACCGGATTTGGATGAAGTTTCCATTGGCCATGCCTTAATATGTGATGCCCTATACTTTGGATTGGAAAATACGATACAACTCTATTTGCGCGAACTAAACTAGCCTCACGTGGACGGATCCGAAGAGACAAGCGAAGACTCAAAATGGCCGCGGCGATTGGCCATTGTGTTCCTCCTGCTCTTTGCACTTTTTTGGTCCCTCGGACCTTTCTTCTTTTGGGTCCTTCTGGGACTGTCTGTCTATTTTTTGTTCTTGTCATTTGTGAATTCCGCTTCTATCAAAGAGTCAGTCTCCAATCTATTCTCATCTTTCGGTCGAGAAAATCCGCCCAGGAATCCCTACCAGGCATTCCGGCCACGCCGGGCAGATCCGGAAGGAACAAATATTCCCCATCGGGCCATAAAAATAGTTCGGGTCGTAATGATTGCTTCTGCTTCCCTACTTGTTTTCCTTTTCCTGATAGGAATCTTCACCGATACAGAAGATCCAATCAATACAACTGAAACGATTGAGGGTTCAGAGGCTATTCCGGACGATGGAACTGCCTACTGGAATGATCGTGGGAATGCCTCGCTGGAAAATGCCAGCTACGACTCCGCATTCTATTTTTACGACCAGGCGCTCGCCATTGATCCGAATAACACGTACGCCCTTTACAACAAGGGCCTGGCCTACACGCTGCAACAGGACTACCGACGCGCAAATGAGTATGCCAGAAAATGCACGCGCTTTCATCCCGACTACAATCCTGCCTGGTGGCTGTTGGGATACAACTATGATCTGATGAACAAAACAGATTCTGCTGTGTACTGCATGGAGAAAGCCTACCTGAGTGATTATAGCCAACCCGATTTTCTGCAACTCATGGCAGAGGTCTACATAAAGAAAGATCGCCGCAAAGATGCACTAGGAGCTTACAAGAAATTGGTTGCATTGGACACAACAAAGGCGGACATATTTCGAAAAATGGCCGAGTTGGATCCTGCTAACGCCGACACGTATCGCCGCAAGGCAGCAGCTTTGGAAAAATAAATTGACTCAGTATAGTCTAAGCAGGACTTTGAGGCAGTGATCTTTTTTTTCAGAAAATATCTGATACCCCCTGGCTCCATCTTGAAGATTCATCCGGTGAGTGAATATTGACGCAACATCATATTTCTTTCGCTGTACCAAAGGGATCAGGTGATCCATCATGAACCTGGCGGGGCAGCGACCAATTTTATAGGTCAAATTCTTACTATATGCTTCCTCCGGAGAGAATGCAAGCTGAGGGTCATTACAAACGCCCACCGATGAAATGATTCCTCCGGGGCGTACCAGCCCCATAGACGTCTTGACCGCCTGGTGGCTGCCGACGGCTTCCATCACTCCATCGGCTCCGCGGCCATCGGATGCTTCCCGGATAAGCTCTCCCACTGGCTCAGAAGATGCGTGGATGGGAACAGCTCCAAACTCTTTGGCTTTTGCGAGCCGTTCGGGAACAGTATCTACAGCAAAAATATTCTGCGCTCCCATTTCCCGGGCACCAAGTATCGCCATGAGGCCCACAGGCCCACATCCAACCACAACGTATACCCCAGATTCCTTCACCTCTGCTTGCCTGGCACAATAGAATCCTGTAGATAAGACGTCGCCGAGAAGCAAGGCCTCCTCCTCCGAAACCCCTTCCGGAATCTTCACCAGCGTACTTTCCGCCAAAGGAACTCGGACAAATTCTGCCTGGCCCCCATGCAAACCCTTGCCGTGCTCTTTCCAGCCAAACAATTGACCTTGTGTGCACCGGCAGGTAAGCCCGATTCGGCAATAAAAGCACTGTCCACAACTTGTGGTAAACGGGCTCATGACACTATCTCCTATCTGCAGGTGCTGAACGTTTCGGCCCACCTCTACAATTTCTCCGACAAACTCATGGCCCATCGCTGTGCCCTGGTCAATTCCTTTCTCGCGTTCGAAATACACATGAAGATCAGACCCACAAATTGCACAGGCCTTCATCTTGACCAAGGCGTCACCGGGGTGAAGAATTTCCGGATCTGAGACGGATGTATATTGAATGTTTTCCTTTCCCTGAAACGTGAGTGCTTTCATAGTTCTCAGAAGTAAAGCAGAACAGACAAGTTCATCAGCTGAATAGATTATTCAACTCTAAATCAATTCTTCCGACGATAGTAGAAAAGTCCTCCACGTTTTCCACGAAATCAGTCTTATTGATGTCAATTGTCATTATTCTGCCATGCTTGTATTCCATTGTCCACTTATCATAGTGGGAATTCAGGTTTTTCAAATACTCAAGCTTGATGTTGTACTCAAAATCCCTGTCTCTCTTCTGAATTTGCTGAACCAGCTTTGGTATGTCAGCCTTCAGATAGATGAGGAGGTCTGGAGGCTCAACAAAATTTATCATCGAGTGAAACAAATCAAGATAGCTCTGATAATCACGATCGTTGATATGACCGCTGGCATGCAGGTTGGATGCAAAGATGTAGGCATCCTCATAAATTGTACGGTCCTGGATAATGGTTTTTTCACTTTCACGAATTTGCCTGACCTGATTAAAGCGACTATTCAGGAAATAGATCTGAAGATGAAAAGCCCATCGCTTCATGTCATCGTAAAAATCACGGAGATAGGGGTTGTTATCTACTGATTCATAAAGTGGAATCCAACCGTAGTGTTTGGAAAGCTTTTCAACCAATGTGGTTTTCCCTGAACCAATATTACCCGATACTGCAATATGCTTGATTCTGCTCATTTACACCTTGAAGAGCCTGAAGATCGCGCAATAATTCTGTGAAGGCAAGAGGAAAGTGAAATAGGTCCGGAGTGGGATGCATATCCTTGTTTCAATGAAATTTGTGATCTTCGCAGCAATGAAACCTTTGTTGGCGCTTCTTGCTGGTCTTGTGGTTATTGCTTGCACGCCGAACGCAGAGGTGAATTGTGTTTTTGTTCCAGACACCTCCTCAGCTAAAGTTTCAATGACCTTCGAGTCGCTAGAGGATTCGCTGCCAGCCATTACCACCAAAGCTGACTTAGTTCACTTTATGAACCTGCATCCTGATACGCGGGATATCTTTTTCAACCGAGGCGCATATCCAAGCGATTCAGTCTTTATAAACCGCCTCTACAATCGATTTACCAGTCCATACATTGATACACTTCTTCAGGAGACCCATCGGGTATTCGGAACCGGCGTTGTGCTTCGTGAGCAATTTCAGCAAGCATATAGTAACCTTCGGTATTACTACCCGGACTATAGTCCTCCTCGCATTCAGACGCTGATTTCGGGTCTGGAAAGCGACATGTACGTAACCGACTCGGTGATTTACGTCGGGCTTGACTACTTTCTTGGACAGGGGGCAAAGTTCCGTCCAAATGATATGTATGAATATATGCTGCGCCGCTATACCAAAGACTTCATCGTCCCTTCGGTCATATTGCTCACGGGAGTAGACACCCGGTTCAATAATACTTCTCCAGAGGACAAGACGGTGCTTGCAGAAATGATTGCATACGGAAAGGCGTATTATTTTGCCAAACGAATGCTCCCTTGTACCGCGGATAGCCTCTTGATAGGTTACTCAACAGAAGAGATTGAGGGCAGCCTAAAATTTGAAAACCTCATCTGGTCAAGACTGGTCCAGGATCAGGTTTTGTACTCATCAAGCCATCTTGTAAAGCAGAAGTTCCTGGCCGAACGTCCCAAAACCATTGAGGTTGGTGAGAATTGCCCAGGGCGGATCGCTCAATGGGTTGGTTGGCGAATTGTTAATGCATACATGGAGGCCCATCCAGATATTACCTTGCCACAGCTGATGGCAAATGCTAACGCTGAAAAGATTTTCCGGGAATCGGGGTATAAACCCCAGCTTGTCAAACTTCCTCCCAGAGAAAAGTCATAGATCGGCAAATACGCGCTCAAAGGATTCGCTGATTTGGGCACGAGAATACTTTTTCTCTGCCAATTCCCTTGAGTTACGCTGAGCAAGAGCCAACATGGCAGGATCCTTTAGGAATTTTCTGATCATCTCGACAAAGGAAGAGGGCTCTTCTGGATCAACAAAAAAGCCGCACTCGTATGACTCTACTTCGGCCCGGATCCATCCTCCAAAATTGATAATGATCAATTTGCCGGCAGCTAAACCATCAAAATATTTGTTGGGGCATCCTGTTTCCAGAATCGCTGCTTTCTTGTAGCTGACAAATACCGCATCTGAGATATTTAGTATTTGTCTTACACCCTCACGGTTTGCAAACCCAACAAAGGTGACATTGGTAAGTCCTTTTTCCCTGGAGACAATCTGCAACTCCTCCAGCACGGCACCATCGCCACAAATAATGAACTGCACCGGAAGTCCTGTCGAAAGACTTGCCTCTGCACAATCTAAAACTTGAATTAATCCATTGGCAACGCCCAGCGCTCCGATGTATGATACAACCAGTTTCCCCGTAACATCATGATATTTTTCCAATTTTGTGTCTTTCCTTTCCGGTCTGTAGAATTCACAATCCGCCATGTTGGGGATAATATGAACTTTACTGCCTCGGGCTTTCTTTTCTATAGCGGCCTGAATCGGTTTGGAAAGAGCCACCAGTGAATGCGCATGGCGGTAAATTGATCTTTCGAATCCAAACAGCACTTTCTGAAACAACAGACTTTTGATAAATCCAAGTTGTATTGGTGCATCCGGCCACAAGTCCCCTACTTCGAACAGGTAAGGGATACCATACCTGAGTTTCATCCAACGCACGCAGATTCCGACCGTCAGAGGAACAGAAATCCCGTAACAAATATCATAGTCCTTATATTTCGAGCCAGAACGAATTGCCGCAAAAGCATACTTTAAAAAGGACCAGGATCGAGCATAGAAATTAAATCGGTTATTGTATGGGATTGGCAGGTAGATAACCTCGATCCCATCGATGATTTCTGTGCGACCGCTTGCGCAGGTGCACGCGGTAATCATGGTCACCTGATGGCCCTTCCGAACGAGGGCTGTGGCCAAATAATATGAACGAATTGCACCTCCGCCCTCAGGCGTGTTGAAATGCTGATGAAACATCAAAACTTTCACGATGCAAAGAAAGGAAAACCTTTCAAGGCCGCACGGGGTTGGTTCCCAGATTGGGCAACATATTAGCGTCCATGCGCCAATAAGTTTGGTTGATGGTGTGACTACACCTAGAGAACGAGGTGGACTAGTGCTTTACTTCAAGTCCACGGACATACTGTAGAATGCTTTCCACCGCACGGGCAGGTGGTTCCAGGCTTGCCTTGTCGAGGCTATTTCTAGTTAGCAGGAGTTCCCGGTATTGCCGTTGCAGTTCGGGGTCCGACGAAAGGCAACGATTAATCTCGTGACTTTCCTCCTCCGTTGTCTCTAGGTAGATAAACCTGATCAGATCGCTTTGGGTAAACGTTTTGGTCATAGGCGTATTGGGTTTTTGTCATTTTCTTTCTAAGGTTAATCAGCGCATACCGCATGCGCCCGAGCGCGGTGTTGATACTCACTCCTGTTTTGTCAGCTATTTCCTGGAAGCTCATGTCCATATAGTGGCGCATGATCAGCACCTGCCGTTGCTCGTTGGGTAATTCCTTGATAAAATCGCGCAGTCGTGACTGTGTATCCTGCGCGATTTGCAATGATTCAGCTGAATCTTCAGAAAAGTCCATGGAATTGAATAGCCGGCTATTATCGTCCAGAACGATTTCGGGGTAGCGCCTGGATCTCCGGTAGGAGTCAATGGCCATATTATGTGCAATACGGCTGATCCAGGGCAAGAACTTACCTTCTTCGTTGTAACGACCACTTTTGATGGTGTTTACAGCCTTAATAAAGGTCTCCTGAAGGAGGTCTTCCGCCCGGTATCGGTCTTTTACAATCAAGTAAATGGCCGTATAAATGCGCGATTTGTGACGATGGAGGAGCACTTCGAATGCCTCTTCGTTACCTTGCTGATAAAGTGACAGCAGTTCGCTGTCGCCACATCTTTTGTCTATCATTCTGTCTCACGGTTAAGTAACGTAGAGATCGGTATCGATAGTGTGGGGGTTGGTTGGTATTTGTTTGGACTGAAAAGATAGAAATAATCCCTTAGGACCCAAAAAATTTCGAGAAATATCTTGTCTCCTACACAATTTCTTTTCCTATTTGTCCCATATTTTTTGTTCAAGTAACCACCCCATGGCCGTTAGTAAGAAGAAAGTGATTAAGAGCCTCGATAATTTATCTGAGGATTTGCTGGAATTGCTGAAAAAACAGTACCCAGCAGGATACGAGAATAGCATTACGCGTATCAATAACGCTAAAAAGGAGCCCATTTTTGTTTTCCCACTTGAAGCCGATGAGGCCACCTACCTGGTGAAGATTCCGGCTACCAAAAACAGTGAGGGAGAATACGACGTGGAGTCCAAGCCAAAAAACCCTGAATTTGGGGCTGAAGAGAAGGGCGCCGAGGAAGATTTCGGAAACTCAGATGATTTTGGGGGAGACGACAATTACGGCGATGAGGAGGCTGGAGAAGAGGATCAAACCAAAGACCCCAGTTACCAACCGGATTTTGACAATTAGTAAGTCGTCATAAGATTTTACAAAGCACCATCTTCGAAGGGTGGTGTTTTTGTTTACGGCCTCCGCTAACACAGGCAGTTATCCGTACATTTAAGGTCTAAGCATGAGTGCCCCCGCAGTTGATCCCGAGTCAGGAATGGATGAGTTAGATCCCAGGCAATACATTATTATCAAGCGGGCCCGGGTCAACAATCTGAAGAATCTAAGTGTTGCCATTCCCCGCAATAAACTGGTCGTTGTAACGGGGCTTTCCGGATCGGGTAAGTCATCGCTGGCTTTCGACACGCTTTTTGCAGAAGGGCAGCGGATGTATGTTGAAAGTCTCAGTTCTTATGCCCGTCAGTTCCTCGGCCGCATGGAAAAGCCCGATGTCGACTACATCAAAGGGGTTTCTCCCGCCATCGCGATCGAGCAGAAAGTCAATACACGCAATCCACGTTCAACCGTAGGGACAAGCACTGAAGTATATGACTACCTGAAACTTCTGTTTGCGCGCATTGGTAAAACCATTTCGCCCATTAGCGGAAAGGAAGTAAGGCGTGACACCGTAACTGAGGTAGTCGACACAATAAACCGGCTCGACCGTGGCAGCCGGGTAATGATTGCCACGCCCCTGAAGATCCAAAAAGGAAGAAAGGCTGATGATGAACTTGAAATTCTGCTTCGCAAAGGGTTCACTCGGATCATTCTCAATGGACAGGTAAAGTTTATTGAAGAGGTCTTGGCGGATTCTAAATCTAAAAAGAAGCCTGCCGGAAAAAAATCTCCGCCCGCCGAAATTGAAATCTTGATCGACAGGACCAGCATCAGCCCGGAAGATGAAGACCTTGGATTCCGTTTGTCGGATTCTGTTCAAACTGCCTTCTTCGAAGGTCATGGAGATTGCCACATTTACGTAGAGGGCAAGGAAAGGCTTCAGTTCTCAGACCGATTTGAACTTGACGGCATGACTTTTACTGAGCCTTCCGTAAATTTTTTCAGTTTCAATAATCCCTTTGGGGCGTGTCAAACCTGTGAGGGCTTCGGAAAGATTTTGGGTATAGACGATGAACTCGTGATTCCCGACAAGGCCCTGTCTCTTTTCGAAGGAGCCGTCGCTCCTTGGCGCACTGAAACGATGGCTGAGTGGGCTAAGCCGTGGCTGCGCAATGGTGCCAAGTACAATTTCCCGATACACCGCGCTTATCACGATTTGTCGCAAAAGGAACGTGATCTTTTGTGGAAGGGTAACAGCGAGCTCGATGGAATCGATCAATTCTTTAAGTACCTGGAATCAAAAACCTATAAGATCCAGTATCGGGTGATGCTCTCCAGGTATCGGGGACGGACCACTTGTCCTGATTGCCGCAGTACCCGGCTCCGCAAGGATGCCTCCTATGTGAAAATCGCAGATATCTCCATTACGGACCTGGTGCTCTTGCCCATTGAAGAAGTGTTAACGCTCTTCACCAACCTTAAGGTCGCTCCGCATGATCAGAAGGTGGCAGACCGCTTATTAAAAGAAATCCGGTATCGCCTTGAATACCTGGATAAAGTTGGCCTGGGCTACCTAACGCTGAATCGCCTTACCAATACACTTTCAGGCGGTGAATTTCAACGCATTAAACTGGCAACTTCCCTGGGAAGTGCATTGGTGGGATCGATGTATATTCTTGATGAGCCCAGCATTGGCCTGCATCCAAAAGATACAGAACGCATGGTGCAAGTGTTGAAGTCCCTTCGTGATCTTGGAAATTCTGTTATTGTTGTTGAGCATGAAGAAGAAATCATGCGTGCCGCGGATCAGCTAATTGATATAGGTCCGGATGCAGGGCAACATGGTGGCCACCTCGTATTTCAGGGCACTGTTGCCGATATCACCAACGATACAAAGACCCATACGGCTGACTATCTCAGCGGCAAGGAGAAAATTCCGATACCTACACGGCGTCGAAAATGGAAAGACGCTGTGACTGTCACGGGCGCCCGAGAAAACAATCTGAAGAATTTGACGGTAAAGTTTCCACTTGGTATTCTCACCGTGGTAACAGGGATCAGCGGGTCCGGAAAATCTACACTGGTGAAAAAGATTCTCTACCCGGCCATGGGGCGAATCAGTGGAATGGTGGCCGACTCGCCGGGACGATACGATAAACTTGAAGGAGATGCGTCCACGATTACTCAAATTGAATATATTGACCAACACCCGATTGGTAAGTCCTCCCGATCGAATCCTATTAGTTATGTAAAGGCCTACGATATTATTCGTCAGCTATATGCCGACCAGCCACTGGGTAAGCAGCGTGGTTATAAGCCTTCCCATTTCTCTTTTAACGTCGACGGCGGGCGATGTGAAAACTGCGAGGGAGAAGGAGAAATCAAGGTCGAGATGCAGTTCATGGCCGACATCTATCTCTCGTGCGAGGTGTGCCATGGAAAACGATTCAAGTACGAAGTACTTGAGGTGGAATACAATGGCAAGACAATTTCCGATGTCCTCGACCTGACCGTAAGCGAGGCGATGGAATTCTTTAAAGACAAGAAACAGATCATCGACAAGATTCAGCCCCTCTTCGGAGTGGGGCTAGGATATGTGAAACTTGGACAGTCCTCCAACTCTTTAAGCGGCGGTGAGGCACAACGCGTGAAGCTGGCCTCTTTCCTTGGCAAGAACACGCCAGATGGCCATATTCTCTTCATTTTCGATGAGCCAACAACGGGCCTACATTTTCACGACATCTCAAAGTTGCTGAAGGCTGTGAACGGACTTGTTGACCAAGGTCACACCGTGATCATCATTGAACACAACCTTGAGGTCATCAAGTGTGCCGACTGGATCATTGACCTTGGGCCGGAAGGTGGAGAAAAGAAGGGCGGATACCTTGTTTTTGAAGGAACGCCCGAAGCGATGGCAAAATCGGGGAAAGGCTATACGGCCCAATACGTAAAGGCCAAACTGGGAGCCTAGTCATTCATCAGGAAAACCGTATTACATCGATTCAGCCGTTGACCAACATTGACCATTTATGCCGTTGCCTCCTCCCGCAACGCCCTCCTCAATATCTTACCTACGTTCGTCTTTGGAATCTCTGCCTTGAACTCAATGAATTTTGGCCTTTTATATCCGGTAAGATTTTCCTTACAGTAATCCGAGAGCTCCTGTTCTGTCAACGATTGATCTTTCTTCACCACAACAATCTTCACCGCTTCTCCACATGCGGGATCAGGAATCCCAATCGCGGCAACCTCCAGAA
Organism: Cyclobacteriaceae bacterium; assembly: GCA_043750575.1. Classification (GTDB taxonomy): domain Bacteria; phylum Bacteroidota; class Bacteroidia; order Cytophagales; family Cyclobacteriaceae; genus ELB16-189. The sequence goes on along the minus strand of JAYVBH010000032.1, from coordinate 219,811 downwards.
CTTTCGGATGTGCTGCTACGACCCCTTCAATTTCGTTGGGGTACACATTGAAACCTGAAACCAGGATCATATCCTTCTTGCGGTCAACAATCTTGATGTATCCGTCGGCATCCATCACGGCGATGTCACCTGTCTTGAACCAACCGCCCGGATAGAAAACAGAAGAATTATCCTTTTGCCAATACCCTTTGAAAACCTGAGGTCCACGCGCGCATAGCTCGCCTGCTTCACCAAAAGGCAGCAGATTGCCGTCATCATCCATCATCTGGATTTCTGTATTCGGAATTGGAATACCAATGCTTCCCATACGTTCCTTTCCCGGGATCTGAAAGGTGAGCACCGGCGAGGTCTCGCTTAGTCCATATCCTTCACCGATGGGGATGCCGGTTTTTTCTTTCCAGCGCTTATACACAATTTCTTGAAGTGCCATTCCGCCAGCACTGCATCCCTTTATACCCGAAAGATTGATGTCATCGAAATTGGGATGATTAAGCAGCGCATTATACAGCGTATTCACGCCAATCATGGTGTGAAATGGCTTCTTGAGAATCTTGATAAACCCCGCGAAGTCTCTGGGATTGGTGACAAGCAACACCTTCAGCCCTAAGGATTGAACCACAAATGTGGCCATCAACGCATAGATATGGTACATCGGCAATGGAATAACGGCCACATCTCCTGGTCCCAAAGGGCCCCTGATGGTGTGCTTAAGTACAGGTGTAGACTGCGCTATATTGTAAAGCACATTAAGATGTGTCAACTCAGCACCTTTTGAAAGTCCCGTTGTTCCTCCGGTATACTGCAAGAATGCAGTGTCTGTCTTTTTGATCGCCACAGGTTTGAATACCTGCGCCTTTCCCTTTGCAAGGGCCTCTGAAAATGAGATGGCCCATGGAAGATTATACGCGGGAACCATCTTCTTAACGTTCTTCACCATCCAATTGACAATCGGCTTCTTTATTCCGCCGAGCAGGTCGCCCACTTCGGTGATAATCACCGTCTTTATGGATGTCTCACCGATGACTTTTTCCAGGTGATGCGCAAAATTGGCAAGTATCACAATCGCTACTGCGCCACTGTCCTTAAACTGGTGTTGCATCTCCCGTGGTGTATACATCGGATTTGTATTGACCAGAATCAGCCCGGCCTTCAGGGCCCCGAGCATAGCGACGGGAAACTGGAGAATATTAGGCATTTGAATGGCGATCCTGTCACCCGGATTAAGCTTGCATTCATTCTGTAAGAAGGAAGCAAAGTGTGTTGCCAGCGTATTCAGCTCTGCAAAGCTGATTGTCTTATCCATGTTCTCGATGGCGGGCTGGTCACCGTACTCTTTGCAGGTCTCTTCCATCAGGCCTGCCAGCGAATCAAACACAGGCTCGGGTACATTTGCTGGATAATAGTCCGGGTAATGCTGGGTCCAGGGGTGCTTGCTCATATTGGTTCAGGTGTTAACAAAACGAAAGTAATGTTTTTGATTTAGACTTTTGCGCTAAATTGGGGTCTTTCAAAGGTGCCGGGTCTACTCGTCACCACAATTTCAGGGTGCTCTAATCCATCAACAATGAAAACAAATATTCTAGTCATTGCGCTCCTCTCACTTTTTGCTCAATGTACAGCCCCCACCTCTCAGCGCGGACTCACGTTCGCGGTTTCTTTCCCTGCGGAGATGAGTGATCAGCCGCAAGATGGAAGGCTAATTCTATTGCTTGCCAATAGTAACAAAACGGAACCTCGTCAGCAATTTAATTTTGGCCTTAACACCCAATTGGGATTTGGCCTGGATGTGGCGGGAATGAAGCCGGGTCAGGAAGTGATGATTGGCGACTCCGCATTTGGGTTCCCGGTGCGAACCATAAAAAGTATTCCTCCCGGAGAGTACTATGTTCAAGCAGTCATTAACCGCTATGAAACATTTAATTTGAAAAGTGGCAAGACGGTCAAGCTTCCGCCAGATCAGGGTGAGGGGCAGCACTGGAACCAGAAGCCTGGCAATTTCTATAGCCGGCCATTCAAAGTTACCATTGATCCAAACCAGACTGAACCGATTAAAATTCTGATGGACCAAAAGATTCCCCCAGTCAAAGAGCCTGTTGATACGAAATACGTTAAGCACATCAAGATTCAGAGCAAAATGCTGACTGAGTTCTGGGGAAAGCCCATGTATCTTGGCGCACACGTGTTGTTGCCTGAGGGATTTGACAATCATCCCAATTCAAAATACCCGCTCATGATTTATCACGGGCATTTTCCGTCTGACTTTGGCGGCTTCAGCACCGAACCGCCGCCCGCTGACATGGACACAACCGACTATAGTGAACGCTTCGGCATTTATGGCTACAATAAGATTCAGGCACAGGAAGCTTACAATTTCTACAAACAGTGGTCAGGAAAGAATTTTCCGAGATTTCTGGTCGTTGAAATACAACATGCTAATCCGTACTATGATGATTCGTATGCGGTAAACTCTCAGAACATTGGCCCATATGGTGATGCAATCATGTTCGAGTTGCTCCCGGAAATTGAAAAGCAGTTCCGTGGAATCGGTCAGGGATGGTCTCGCTTCACCTATGGTGGGTCCACAGGCGGTTGGGAGGCTCTTGCGGTGCAGATGTTCTACCCGGACGAGTTCAATGGCTGCTTTGCGGCATGTCCAGATCCGATCGATTTCAGATCTTTTTGCCTTGTAGACATCTACAAGGACAAGAATGCTTACTGGTACGACAGTGAATTCAAAAAATTGGCAAGGCCCTCACATCGCAACAACCTAGGTCAAATCCAGGCAAGTATGGAAGAGAATAACCACTATGAGCTTGTTCTTGGGTCAAAAGGCCGATCGGGTGAGCAATGGGATATCTGGGAAGCAGTGTACTCTCCGCAAGGCGAAGATGGGTATCCGAAACGGCTCTTTGACAAAGAAACAGGAGAAATAGACAGATCCGTCGCCAATTATTGGAAGGAGAACTTTGATTTACGATACATCCTGGAACGTGATTGGAAAACTCTTGGCCCAAAACTAGAGGGAAAGATTCATATCTATTGCGGAGACATGGATAACTATTACCTCAACAATGCTGTGTATCAAATGGAGGAATTTTTAAAGAAGACTAAAACTCCGTTCTATAAAGGTGAAGTTGATTATGGTGATCGTGCCGAACATTGCTGGAATGGTGACCATGAGAATCCGAACTACATTTCAAGACTGCGATACAATACGATGTATCTCCCCCGGATTCTTAAGCGGATTCAGGAAAGTGCCCCAAAAGGAGCCGATACGAAGAGCTGGAAATACTAGTCGGGAACATCCCGTTCCTGTAAAATTTGTTCACCGATTTCGCTTTTGACTACCTTCGTCAAGTCAAATGTTCAAGAAATACACTTCCCTGTTTTTGATTGGTCTCCTGGTGATTCACCTGGCAGGGTTCTATGTGTATTTCATGGTTCGCCTAAGCGATCTTAGAATAAGCATGAGGGAAAAACTGGAGGCATTACCCGCCTCGCAATTGACCACCGTTCAGATACCCGCTCATCAATTTAGAGCCTCCTGGTTAGCGGAGCGAGAGATGAAGTGGATGGGAAACATGTACGACATCGCCCGCGTGGAGCACAAAGGAGATTTGGTGATTGTCTTGTGCATCCCCGACAAGGATGAAGAAAATTTGTTAAGCTTCATTTCTGCAGTGATCGATACGGGCTCGCAAGATACGCGTCCTGCCCCATTGACCTTGACTCAGTTTTTTTCGCTGAAGTTTATTGTTTCTGAAAACCTTTGTCCTCCGATATCGGCTACCAAATTAAAAACACTGCAGAGCCGGTATCTATTTCATTTCAAGCCGGTGACGATCATCCCGGTAACTCCTCCTCCTCGAGCCTAGTTTCGAAATCCTTTTTTCTTTTCCGCCATCTCACCCGCAAGGTGCGATATGCGCATTTCTACATATTGAAAGGAAACCCAAGTCATGAAAGTCATTTTTCTATTCTATATATTTACCCTGTTGGCTTCGCCTGCATATTGCCAATTTGCAGAAAAGGAGGATACGCCGGTAGATTCACTGCCTGCCTCATTCCTTAATGAGATTGTCATTTCTGCCAATAAGATTCCTGAGCAACGCCGAACAATAGCACAACAAATAAGAGTCATTACTCCCTCGGCTATTCGTAGCCTCAACGCACAGAACTCCGGTGATCTCCTGCAAAATACCGGTCTTGTCGCAATCCAAAAAAGTCAGCAAGGCGGCGGAAGTCCCATGCTTCGGGGTTTTGAGGCGAGTCGCGTGCTGCTGATGATCGATGGCGTCCGTATGAATAATCTGATTTATCGTTCCGGCCACCTCCAGAATGTTATCACTGTTGATAATAATATGCTCGATCGTGCTGAAGTCCTTTTTGGCCCCTCCTCCACTGTATACGGGAGTGATGCCCTGGGTGGCGTCATCCACTTCTATACTAGAAACCCAGAGCTTTCATCTGCCGGCAGCTTAAAGCCCAGTGGCAATGCATTCTTCCGATACGGTTCCGCCAATCAGGAGAAGACAGCACACTTCGATGTCAACTTGGGCGGTAGTCGCTTCGGATCGTTGACGTCTTTTACCTATAGCGACTTCAGCGACCTTACGATGGGAAAAGAAACAAACCCATCCCTTGGCGAGCAATTTGGTGCCCGCCCCCAGTACGCTCAGCGATCGGCTGACAACACCTCAGACGTGCTGGTCAAAAACAGTGACCCTTATATACAAATACTGAGCGGGTACAGGCAATGGGATCTGCTGCAAAAGTTTCTGTTCAGGCAGAGTGAACGCATCACTCATATTTTCAATCTGCAGTATTCCAACTCCACGAACATTCCACGATATGATCGACTAACTGATCCACAGGGCGCTGGCCTCCGGTTTGGGGAATGGTACTATGGTCCTCAAACGAGGCTGATGGGTTCCTATAACCTTCAAGTTGTTGGCCTTGGTAAGTTGGCTGACAGACTCTCTGCAACGCTTAGTTATCAGAATCTAGAAGAAAGCCGCCATGATCGCAGGTTCAACAATAATAGCAGGAACGACCGGGTAGAAAAGGTAGATATGTTGGGCCTTACTGTTGATTTTGCAAAGGCTTTCGGAAAAAATAGTCTTCGGTATGGCATTGATGGCCAATTTAACACTCTTAAGTCAACCGCCGTGAGTACGGACATTACCACCGCAGTTCAAAGCCCGCAAAGTACCCGCTATCCTGACGGAAATAACAGCATGCACATGCTGGCCATCTACGCAACGCATACCTTAGAACTTTCAGATAAATGGGTTCTCAATGATGGTATTCGGCTAGGCATGAGTTCCCTCAATGCAACATTCGTAGACAAAACCTTCTTCCCTTTTCCCTACGACAACATTTCGCAGACTCCGTCATTTGTCAGCGGCAATGCGGGGATTATTTACACACCAACCTCGTGGAAGTTCTCCTTTATGGCCAGCGCCGGGTATCGCGTTCCCAATATTGATGACGTGGCCAAAGTGTTCGACAGCGTGACCGGAAGTCCTGGCACAACAGGGACCCTGATCGTTCCCAATCCAGATCTGAAACCGGAAAAAACTTTGAATGCTGACTTCAATATAACCAAATTCTTTGGCGACAAGGTTCGGCTTGAGGCGACAGTATTCGCGACTGACTTCTACGATGCCATAGTCATTCTTCCAACTACACTAAATGGTCAATCAAGCATTACTTACGGTGGATTTCCCAGCAATGTTGTCTCAAGTCAAAATGCCCAAAAGGCCTACATTCTCGGGTATAGTGCTTCAATAAGGGCAGATCTATCAAAGAATTTCATTCTGACTGCAGCCTATAACGATACGCGCGGACGCGTCCGGACAACGCCCTACGAAACACCCCTTGATCACATCCCCCCCGCCTTTGGCCGAATCGGCATTCAGTTTAATACAGTTAAATTCCGGTCCGAGCTTTTTTCCAACTTCAATGGATGGAAACAAATTGAAGAGTACAGTTCAAGCGGTGAGGATAATGCCCAGTATGCTCCTGCAAAAGGGATGCCTTCGTGGTATACTATCAATTTGCGCCTGAGTTATGAAATCAGCAAGACGTTTATGTTGCAGGCTGGCGTGGACAACCTGATGGATCTTCAGTATCGCCAATTTGCATCTGGCATCAATTCGTCAGGAAGAAATATCTTTGGAACACTACGTGTAAAGTTCTAGCCCACAAGACTACTATCTTTAGCTTATGAATATTTCCAACCTGGTCCACCGCCTGCGTCAGTTCCGAGCGCTTCACCATTGGATTGGCATAGGCATCATTTTCTTTATGCTCATCAGCAGTGCAACCGGACTGTTGCTGGGTTGGAAGAAAAATATAAATCTTCTTCAGCCACCCACGCACACCGGGCTCTCGTCAAACGTTGCAGAGTGGGTCAGTTTTGATACTGTTGTTCGATCCGCAGGAAAGGCGCTAGATTCGGTACTTCATCAAACAGCCGTGATTGAGCGTGTGGATGCCCGACCCGACAAGGGGATTATCAAGGTAATCTATGTGAATTATTGGGAGGTGCAGATTGATGGAAAGTCTGGTAAAGTGCTATCTGTTGGCCCGCGCCATGCCGATTGGATAGAGCATATCCACGATGGCTCCATCATCAGTGACGGATTTAAGCTCTTCTATACCAACTACATTGGCTGGGGCTTGCTCTTGATGTCAATTTCGGGATTCTGGCTTTGGTATGGCCCCCGGGTTATCCGTTCCTTAAAAGCAAGAATTGGCTAATTATTCACTCTCGCAAAATGGAAGGGTGGCCGGGGGTGAGGTTAATGAGCCTCCAGCCAATTCTTACCAATCCCAACTTCTACCTCCATTGGCACATCCATCAGCACGGCTGTCCTCATTAATTCAATAACACGGGACTTCACAATTTCCTCTTCACTCTTGTGTACATCAAACACCAACTCATCGTGCACCTGAAGAATCATCCGGGTCTTGAGGTTCTCCTTTAGCAACCACCGATGAATATTGATCATGGCAATCTTGATTATGTCCGCTGCACTTCCCTGAATCGGGGCATTAATTGCATTTCGCTCAGCGAAACCTCGTGTAGTGATGTTTCGCGAATTGATATCCCTCAAATATCTGCGACGTCCCAAGATCGTTTCGACGTACTCCTTCTCACGGGCATAGTTGATGGTATCATCCATGTACCGCTTGATTCCCGGGAATTCCTTGAAATACGAATCGATGATCTCTCCTCCCTCTGTCTTTGATATCCCCAGGTTCTGTGAGAGACCAAAGGCGGTGCTTCCATACAGGATCCCAAAGTTTACTTCTTTCGCCTTGCGGCGCATGTCAGGCGTCACTTTGTCCAATGGCACCTTAAAAACCTTCGCGGCTGTCGTAGCATGAATATCGCGCCGGTTGCGAAAGGCTTCAATCATGGTCGCGTCTTTCGCAAAGGAGGCCGCGATGCGTAGCTCAATCTGCGAATAGTCGGCTGACATAAACCGGTAGTTCTTGTCGCGTGGAACAAACGCACTTCGAATTAGCCTACCTTTCTCTGTCCTTATCGGAATGTTTTGAAGGTTGGGATTGTTAGAACTCAATCGGCCCGTAGCCGCCACTGCTTGTCTGAAATCTGAGTGAATTCGTCCATCGGATTTGCTCAGCATGCGTGGCAAGGCGTCCACGTAGGTTGAACGAAGTTTCTCATATTCGCGAAAATCCAGAATCTTCTTAGCGATCTCGTGCTCCGGCGCAAGCTTCTGCAGTACCTCCTCTCCGGTTGCATATTGGCCTGTTTTGGTCTTCTTAGCCTTGTCCAATAGCTTCATCCGGTCAAAAAGAATCTCGCCGAGCTGCTTTGGACTGCCGATGTTGAACTCTGCTCCTGCAAGCTGGAAAATCTCTTTCTGCACCTTTTCACTGTCCTTGCGAAGTGCTTCAGACATCCATTTAAGGACTTCTTCATCAACCCTCACGCCCTCAGCTTCCATAGATGCCAAAACTTCCACGAGGGGCATTTCAACATCCCGTGCCAGCAACGCATGTCTTCGCACCTCAAGTTCCTTTTGCAGCTTTGGGCGAAGCTGAAGCGCGATGTCCACACGCTCCATAGCCAACTCGCGTTCCTCTTTTTCTGAAGACAACTGAATTCCCAGGTATTGGCCGGCAATGATGGATAAGTCGTGCGAGGCTTCTGGCTCAATTAGATAATGTGCCAGCATTGTATCAAATACGGGGCCTTTCATCGCTATTCCGGCTTTTTTCAACGCCAGCATCGACGATTTAATGTTATGACCGATTTTCAATATTCGCTCGTCAGACAAAAGTGGCGCGAAGTCAGTTAGCTGTGCTGCTTCGCTATAGTGAGCTTCTCCGGCGATAGCCGAAAAAACAATGCCAGTCAATTTAAAATCAAAGTGTTCAGCCTCATCGATCAGCACTTCAACTGCGATCTCTTTGCAGTTTCTCCACTTTTCGAGGAGGTCATTCTTCTCTTCTTTTGCTATGGATGTTCTGCGTCCAACGGATACTCGCTTTTCAATCGCCCCAACCCCGGCTGCCGCACCGAACATGGAAAGCTGAGATCCTTGCTGGGTAGCGGGAGCCTCATGGGCAACTGGTGTTGGGCCACTGGTGCCAGCAAAGGCGCGTGCCATCATGGTCTTGAATTCCATTTCCTCAAAGATGGGCGTAAGCACTTCCTTGTTGGGTCCCGTATACAACAGCATCTCCTCGCTGTATTCAACTGGAACATCGGTTACGATCGTTGCAAGCTTCTTCGAGAGCAGCGCTTGATCCCCGTATTGTTGAACTCTTTCCTTAAGTTTCCCTTTAAGCTCGCTGGCATGAGCCACTACATTTTCGACCGTCTTATACTGCTTCAGCAGTTCGGCAGCCGTCTTTGGACCTACACCTGGTATGCCTGGAATGTTATCTGACGTATCGCCTTGCAGGCCGAGCATATCAATGACCTGACTAACGTTTTCGATATCCCACTTCTCACAGACTTCCTTGGGACCCAGGATATCAACCGAGTTGCCCATATAGGCCGGCTTGTACAATTTTATGTTTTCCTCAACGATTTGACCAAAGTCCTTATCAGGCGTCATCATAAAGACTTCAAATCCTCTGACGACGGCCTTTTTTGCGATGGTTCCGATGATGTCATCCGCTTCGTAGCCGTCCATTTCCAGGATGGGAATATTAAATCCACGGATTATGTCTTTCACAATGGGAATGCTTGAGCGGATATCCTCAGGCGTTTCCTGCCGTGTGGCCTTATACTCCGAAAAGATTTCGTCGCGGAATGTTGCCGCGGACGTGTCAAACGCAACGGCGATGTGGGTGGGCTTCTGTTTGGTCAGCACCTCAAGCAGTGTATTTGTGAAGCCGAACGCCACGGATGTATTCATCCCTTTGGAATTAATTCTAGGGTTCTTGGTGAATGCAAAATGCGCGCGGTATATGAGTGCATACGCATCAAGGAGAAAAAGCTTGTTTTTGGGGGCGCTCATGCTGCGAAGATAGGAATTACCCTCATGCCCGGTTTGCAATATCCCTGATAACCTTATATTCACATTGCCAAACCTAATTGTATGACCAACCCGCTTGAATATTTTCTCCATTGGGAAAAGACCTGTCCCGCTGACATCGTCCTTCGCCAAGCCAAGGGCGACGACTGGATAACCTGGACTTACCAACAGGCCGGGGGCGAAATCAGGCGGATCGCAGCCTACCTGAAATCCCTGAATCTCCCGGCCCAAAGCAAGATTGCGATCCTTTCGAAGAACTGCCCGCATTGGGTAATGGCTGACTTGGCGATCATGATGTCCGGGCATATTTCCGTTCCCCTCTATCCTACACTACACATGGAGGCTGTCCGTGATATTCTGATTCATAGCGAAGCTAAAGTTGTTATCATTGGTAAGCTGGATGATTTCAAATCGCAGGCGGCCGGGATTCCACCTATCGAAAGAATTAGTATTGAGGCCTACGGGGTTGTCGAAGAAAACACGTGGGAGAAAATTATTGGAAGGCAAACACCCCTTTCTTCTTTCACACCCTTGAATCCTGAGGACCTGATGACCATTGTATATACATCAGGAACTACAGGAAATCCAAAAGGGGTCATGCATGCCTACAAGTCGTTCCACGCAACGCTTAAAACAGCACGTCAAGCTGTACAATTTCCCGATCGGCCCAAGCTCTTCTCCTACCTCCCCATGAGTCATATCGCAGAACGCATAGGGATAGAGACCATGGGCCTGCTGCTCGGGGCTGAGTTTTCTTTTTCGGAATCCCTTGCCACCTTCCCAAAGAATCTGGCTGACACGCAACCTGACTATTTCTTTGCCGTACCCAGAATTTGGTCGAAGTTTCAGGAAAAGATTCTTGAAAAGATACCCGAACCGAAATTCAGCCGGCTTATTTCCATTCCCCTAGTCGGTTCCATTCTGAAGAAATCCATTCGCAAGAAGTTAGGACTGAATCGCGCGAAGCTATTTTTTTCCGGAGCAGCTCCACTCAGCGTCAGTCAGTTGCTATGGTGGCAGAGGCTCGGTGTCACCATTTTTGAAGTGTATGGCATGACGGAAGATTGCGTGTACGCCCACTTTAATAGCCAGCGTGGTTACAAGTTTGGGAGCGTTGGCAAGCCGCTACCCGGATTACAAGTGAAAATTGCCTCAAATGAAGAGATCTGTGTAAAGTCAGATTATCTCATGCGGGGCTACTACAAGGAGCCACAACTCACTGCAGAAATGTTCGATGCAGATGGATTCCTGAAAACAGGTGATACGGGAGTAGTCGATGAACAAGGATTCCTCACCATTGTGGGCCGGGTCAAAGACCAATTCAAAACAGACAAAGGGAAATACATCTCACCTGCACCAATCGAAATGAAACTGATGGAAAATAAAGATATCGCCCAGGTATGCGTTGTTGGCATGGGTATTCCGCAACCGATCATACTGACTGTGTTGACTGAAGCTGGTAAGCTGAAAAGCCGGGAAGAAATTGCAGCGAGTCTTTCGGCAACCATAGATGCTGTCAATGAGCATCTTGACTCATATGAAAAACTGGAGACGGCCGTAGTTATGCAAAAAGAGTGGACCCAGGAAAATGGGCTATTAACGCCTACCCTTAAATTGAAACGCAATGCTTTGGAAAAAATATACGTCCCCCGTTATCCTGCGTGGTATCATGAAAAGGGAAAGGTGGTATGGGAATAACCATGGGTTCATCTGTGATAATCTGAGGAATCTGTGGCAAAAAAAGGGTTAGCCACAGATTGACACAGCTTACTACAGTTTGCTACGGAAGAACTCAATCGTATTCTTATGCGCGTCCTTATACGCAGCCTCATTAAATGCTCCCATGGGGTTGCTCGGATTGGCAAATCCATGGTTGGCATCATAGGCTTTGATCGTCAATTTCTTTCCTGCCGATTTCATATTTGCCTCGAACTTGTCCATGACTGCCTTGTTGATCCATTGATCCTGGCTTCCCCAGATATTCAGTACATCACAATTGAGGGTCTTCAAAACGGCTACATCTTCAACCGGCATCCCGTAGTACATTACGCAGGCTGCAGCTTGCTTGCCAGCGAGTAGCGCGGCGAGCAAAGATTGTCCACCTCCAAAACACCAGCCCACCGTTCCAATCTTCGCATTGCGTCCTGCGAAAGCCAATGCTCCCCGAATAATTTGATCACCACGCTCTTGCTTGAATTCCCCCATATACTTGCCTGCCATCTCTCTTTCGGTAGCCAGCTTCCCATCATACATGTCAAGTGCCACAACATTTACATCACCTAATTCAGTGTACAGGTCCTCGCTTTGGCGTTTAATATTATCGTTGAGTCCCCACCATTCCTGGATTACAAAAATCCATTTGTTGGAGGACTTGGCGGCCTTGAGAAAATACCCATTTGCTTCCGAGCCATCTGGACATTTGTACTTTATCATTTCGCCTCCAACCGCGCTGATGTGGACATACTCCCGGGGATTCGGATGTTCCATGTTGAAATCCTCATTCAGACCGAAACTTTGAAACTTCTTCGTTGACGATGAGTGACAAATGGTTATGCCATCGGTTTGGGCGTTTACGCCGATTGCAAGTGCCAATGCAAGGACTAGCATCAATGTTTGCTTCATGGGTTTACGTGGGTTTTGTGCCTGATTGATTATAGTAAGTGCGCTAAGTTAGCTACTCAAATTGCAATGTTCGTAGATTAGCCAACAATTCAATTTTATGAAAAAGGGAAGCCCCAATCGCAATGTCTGGTATATCGTTTGTGCTTGCGTGGGCCTGCTTGCAATTTGTAGCCAGGCCGTCCTCGCACAATCCAGTAAGTATCCAACACAGGAAATAGAGCCCTATTACGACATGACATTTACGATAGTGGAACGTGACTCACTTTTCAAAAATCTGGAGGATAATCAGAAGACTTTGAAATCCCTTCACGCCTACCAGCTTCATAACGGGGTGCCTATGTCTCTTGTCTTTGATCCGACACCGATTGGATTTGTTATTGAAGCAAATCAACGCCCCATAGACTGGGGCTTAGCCAAAGATGTTCACGTTCCTGCAAATCCATCAGATCTTGCATTTCTGCCCGTTCACAAACTGGCCGTGCTCATAAAAGGCCGGAAGGTTACATCAACCCAATTGACACAACTGTACATCAACCGCCTGAAGAAATATTCTGACACCCTTCAGTGCACCATCACAATGCTAGAATCCTACGCCTTGCAGAAAGCAAAACAAGCCGATGAAGAAATCGCGAGGGGAAAATACCGAGGCCCGCTTCATGGAATCCCTTTTGGAATCAAGGATCTCCTTGCTGTTGAGGGAACGAAAACAACTTGGGGCGCTATGCCCTACAAAGATCAGGAAATTGCTGAGACGGCAACAGTCGTACGTAAACTGGAAGCGGCTGGCGCTGTTCTGCTTGTGAAATTGACAATGGGTGCGTTGGCGATGGGCGACATTTGGTATGGCGGCAAAACCCGGAATCCCTGGGACCTGAAGCAAGGCTCCAGTGGATCTTCTGCTGGATCGGCCGCAGCAACTGCAGCTGGTCTAGTTGCTTTCTCCATTGGCACAGAAACTCTTGGATCCATTGTCTCACCCGCTACCCGATGCGGGGCCACTGGACTGCGCCCTTCCTATGGCCGCGTTAGTCGACGCGGCGCAATGGCACTTACCTGGAGTTTCGATAAGATCGGACCGATCTGCAGGTCCGCGCTTGACTGTGCGCTGGTATTCGATGTCATTCGTGGATCCGATGGGCTGGATCAGCATGTACGTAATGCGGCATTCAACTACTCAAAGAATACGGATGTCAGAAAATTGCGCGTTGCCTACCTCAAGTCATTGTTTGATGAGAACTATTCCTCCAAAGAGAATGACCTTAAGAGTCTTGATGTGCTGCGTTCATTGGGCATTCAGCCGGAATCCTTATCCCTCAACACAGATTTGCCGTTGTCTGCTGCGGAGATCATGTTGGATGCAGAAGCAGCGGCAGCCTTTGATTTGCTTACTCGTTCTGATCGAGATAGTCTCCTCACCGATCAACGTCGAAATGCGTGGCCTAACAGCTTTCGAGCCGCCCGCTTTATTCCCGCCGTTGACTACATCAACGCTTCTCGCATCCGGTCGTTGCTTATCAACGAGTACTATCAGAAGACAAAAGAATACGATGTGATCATAGCTCCAAGTTTTGGGAGGTCGCAGTTGCTGCTTACCAACCTGACGGGTGTTCCTTGCGTGGTGATGCCAAACGGCTTCAATAGCAAGGGAAGTCCAACCAGTATCACTTTTTTGGGAGCATTGTACGGCGAGGCTGATGTAGTTGCATTGGCCCGGGCATTTCAGGAAGCGACCGACTGGGATGAACAAAAGCCTCCGTTTTTCCTGAAGTAAGGTCTTTTACGGCTTAGAAACGCGAGACAGGCCCTCTTTTGCCTCCTGGAGCGAATTGTCCTGTTTCAACGCCGTCTCATACTTCGCCTTGGCTTCTGATTTCTTGCCTCTCTTTTCATAAATCTGTGCCAGACGCATATTGGCAGCCGCATGAGACGGTTCATTTTGCTTGGGCGTATAGGCTAGGTACTTTGTCAAGAGTTCTTCTCCCTGGTCTAATCGCTGACCCGATACGGCACACGTTTTACCAAGTTGATATGCCGTCAACATGTCCTCAGGATTTTTCTTAAGCCCTCCGTCAAACAATGCAAATGCCTTGTCAAATCTCTTTTGGCTCAGGTAGAAATTTCCGAGAATTGGTGTCAGCGCTGGCTCAAGCCGGACCATCTCGACATATTCCATTTCAGCGGCATCGAAGCTTTTCTCCTTCAATAACAGATTGCCCATAGACCGGTGTCCTTGCACGGGGCTTATCGACGTTATTTGCCGCGCCATCTCCTTTGCCCTTTCCATGCTTCCACCCATAATGGATGGAGCTTGCGTATAATATTGAATCAAGGAAAATCGCGCTTCCAAGTTTTTGGGATCCAGCGCGATGGCTTTTTCCCAGGCATTCTTCATTTTAGGAGCAAGAATTCCTTGCCGGAATACATTGGCTTCTTCAGCAATCGTTCCATAAGTGTTCCCTAGCCAGGTAAAATATTCAGAAACATTACCTCCTTTTGCCTCAGTAGCCGCTTCAAAGAAATCAGCCGCATCTTCATACTTCTTTTGATCAAATGCGATTCGTCCCAGGTAGTATTGCCCTGTTGCATAGTCCATTTCCTCCTCCTTAATGGCCTTCAGAAGTTTGTCTGCTTGGGCATAGTTCTTCGATTCATATAACTCCTTTATCCGTCCAATACTTGACTGCCCATATGCAGGCATAGTACAAATCATAAATAGAATTAAGGTTTCTCTCATGTCAAACCGGTTTGATATAAAGACGTACGTTTAGCAAATATAGTTGCGGGAAACGGTGATGGATTTTCGTACATTCATCACTTCACAATACTGCGATGCCTTATGAAATGGATCATTTCAATCAGCTTCTTCTTCGCAATCACTGTTTCGGGGTTTGCTCAAGTGGTCGGTAAACAATTTCCTGAAATGCATGCCGAGACTGTAGAAGATCGGAAAGTCACCTTGCCCACCGACGTTTTGGGGAAATTTACGCTTCTAGGCCTGGCATACTCCAAAAAATCCGAAGATGAGCTCAACACCTGGTTCGGGCCGATTTTCTCAAAATTTGTTCAAAAACCGGAAGGGCTGCTGGCCGGTACCGGCTATGATGTAAACGTTCTCTTCATCCCGATGTTTACAGGGATAAATGCGGCTGCCGAAGGAACTGCAAAGCGGAAGGCTTTAAAAAACATTGACCCACAGCTCCTGCCCTATATCCTTTTTTATAAGGGGGAGCTGAAGTCGTACAAAGAGGCTTTGGATTTTGAGAAGCGTGATATACCGTACTTTTTTGTTCTCAATGCTGAGGGCAAGATCGTGTTCGCAACATCCGGTTCGTTTAGTGAAAGCAAACTCGACGCCATAGAAGACGTTATCGAGTAAATCCTGATCCATGGATGTCTTAACTCTCCTCGCAATCTCTTCGGCACCCGCAGCGTGCATCATCTTATACGTCTATCTAAAAGACAAACACGAACGCGAACCAATAGGTCTGTTGATTAAAAGTTTTATTTTTGGAATTCTCGCTGTCATTGTAACATTCATGATCAGTTTCCCATTGGAGATGTTCGTCCCTACCGACGACGAGAATTTATCACAACAAGCGGTACACGCCTTCATTCTTGTGGCACTCGTTGAGGAGTTCAGTAAGTTTCTTTTTGTTCGCGGAATACTATACAACAATCCACACTTCAATGAACCCTTCGATGGGATTGTTTACTCCGTCATGGTGGGGATGGGCTTTGCAACGTTTGAAAACATCATGTATGTAAGCCAGGGTGGTGTTGTTACCGCTATCATGAGAATGTTCACGGCTGTGCCTGCCCACGCAACTTTTGCCATTCTTATGGGATATTTTCTGGGTAAGGCAAAATTTGAGCATAAGAGAGGATTCCTCGCAGTAGTGGGTCTTCTCGCCGCCACTGCGTTTCATGGGGCCTACGACTATTTCTGGTTTATTTCTTTTATTCCCGGCATCTGGGTGGGGGCTGTAGCGTCATTAGTGGTAGGTCTATGGCTGTCGCGCAAAGCAATCAAGATTCACCAGGACGCATCACCCTTTCGGTCAACGGCAGCGACCGGGGATCTTCCCGATAACTACATCGAACAAAAAAACCCTGACTTGTAAGGTCAGGGTTTTATGTAGGAAACTACTTCGTGTTTACTTCTTTGGCGTAACCGGGGTGACGCCTAGTTTTTTCAAAACCAGAAGAGAAATATCATACTTCTCATCTCCAAAGAGGAGGATATCGATGCTCCCCTGAATTTGTGGATTCAGAATGAACGTGTAACCGTTCTCTTTAGCGACTTCCTCGATGGCATTTCCAATTTTACCGTTTACCGGGCTCATCAGATCAGCCTCCTTCTTTTGCAAAGAAGCCTGGGCGTCCTGCTGAAACTTCTGGATGTTCTCCTGAAGCTGGGTCAGCTCTGTTTCCTTATCTCGACGTACAGCATCCAGCATCGTTGCGGCTCCAGCCTGATATGCCTTCAGCTTAGTTTCGTATTCTGAGTATTTGGCTTTAGCCTGGGCCTGAAGCTGATCGCCATGCGTCTTCATTTCATTTTCAATTTGCTTGTACTGTGGCAACTGACTGAAAATGTAGGCGGGGTCTGCGAAGCCAAATTTTTGGGTGGCCGGTGCTGCCGATTGAGCCATAGTTCCAATCGAAGCAAGTGCCAGCATTACAATTAGTAGAGTTCTCATTTTCTGGTTTATTTATTATTTGATTTTATCATTTGGGTCTCCTAATCCAAGTTCTTCAAGTACAAAGTCTGTGTAATCATGTCGCGGGTCAGTATAGATCATCACCAATTCACCGGACTTGTCAAAAATGATGGCCAATCTGTTCTGTTTCGCTACTTTCTCTACGGCCTCCCAGACTTTGTCCTGCAAAGGTTTAATCAATTCTTGTTTTTTCAAAAAAAATAAGCCTCCAAATCCAAATACCTTACGTTGATACTCTTTCAACTCCCCTTCCTTCTTGTTAATGATGGCCATGCGCTCTGCCTTCATCTCTTCAGTAAGCAGCACTTCTTCAGCCTTCAGTGACGAGTATGCCAGCTCTACGCCCCTTTGAAGATCTTCGACCTCTTTCTGCCATCCCGTAGAAAGCTGTTCAATTTCACTCTGGGCCTTCAGGTATTCCGGCATTTTGCTCAGGATGAAGTTTGTGTCAATATATCCGAACTTCTGAGCCTCGGCAAAATTCAGGCCGAAGATCAAAAACCCCAGAAATATGACCCCAACTCTCATTATTAACGTATTTGCTGACCAATCGTGAAGTGGAACTGTGAACCGCTGATGTTCAGGGCGCCAGGAAGCCTGTCAAAGCCGTAGGCCCAATTTAGACCAATCAACCCAAAGGCAGGCATGAAAATACGGGCTCCAAAGCCAGCGGAACGATATGACTTAAACGGATTAAAATCATAAAAATTATTCCAGTTGTTGCCAGCTTCTCCAAAAACAAACGTATAGATCGTAGCACTTTGGCTGGTACTTATGGGGTATCGTAGTTCCATGACAAATTTGTTATAAACAATTCCTCCCTCAATTTCCCTTGATTGAACTCCAACCGTACGCAGATTATAGAGCGGTGGTGTGACGGCATTATCCAGGTATCCACGCAACCCCACTATCTCCTGGCCTAAAACGAATGAATTGAATCCACCAGCAAGGCCCGCGCCTCCCATAAAGAATCGTTCAAAGGGGCCTGGCGTTAACGACTTCATATAGGTCCCCAAGAATCCAAAATGCGCCCTTGCCTCGAGAACAAGGCTTCTTCCTGTAGGCTTGCTGCTCCCTAGTAACTTTATGTAGAACTTGGTATCCACCATCCACTTGATCAGTTCAAGCCACTTGTAGCGGTTGTTGATGTCATTGTAATACGAGGGATCGCGGAAAGCCGAATAGGGAGGCGTAAGCGAAACCCCTACTGAGATTGAGGATCCGCTAGTTGGAAACATCGGATTGTCGATGCTGTTTCTTGACAATGTCGTGTTGAACAGAATGCTGTTTGTCTGACCAATGGCAGGAAGAGATGCAGTCCCTCTTAGGTAATTCTTGTAGTCATAGACCTGAAAAGTCAGCGAGTTCGTCAGTGTAAAATAATTATCTGGCCACTCCAGGCGTCGGCCCAAAGACAAGGTTGCGCTGCTGGTATTCAATGAAACTTCTTCCGCTCCTGTTGTTGAATATGCGGCCGTAGGGCTCGAGAGAGAATGGGCAAGGCTCACGGTAAATGAATTTGGTTTACGTCCGCCCAGCCATGGTTCAGTGAACGAAATGCTGTAACTCTGGAAGGCTCTTCCATTCGCCTGCACCTGGAAAGAAAGTCGCTGTCCATCTCCCACGGGCAATGGCTTCCACTTATTAAAGTGGGGTACATTGCGCAATGAAAAGTTGTTGAAGGTCAACCCTACAGTCCCAACAAACCCATAAAACCCGCCCCAGCCGCCGGAGAGCTGAATCTGGTCATTCGATTGTTCCTCGAGCTTCCACTCGATATCCACTGTGCTGTTAGCGGGATTTGGTTTGATCTCTTGCTCAATTTTCTGAGGATTGAAATACCCCATGGAAGACAACATTTGCTGGGTACGGATAATATCCGAACGCCTGAACTTCTGTCCCGGAACTGTAGACAATTCACGCCGTATCACGTGGTCACTTGTCCGTTCATTTCCACTGATAAGAACCTGGTCAATGGTCGCCTGCTCTCCTTCAAAAATCCGCATCTCCAGGTCAATTGAGTCCCCAACAATGGCCACTTCCAGGGGATTAACCCGGAAAAACAAATATCCATCATCCATGTAGAGGCCACTAATATCCGTTCCCTTTGGGTTAAATGACGTCTTCCGGTCGATCATTTCCTGGTTATACACGTCGCCTTTCTTGATATCGAGGATCTTGTCCAGTGTTGCAGATGTGTGTAAATAATTTCCGGTCCAAATGATATTCCTGAAATAGTATTTGCGGCCTTCGTAGACCTGAATTTTCACGTCAATGGTGTTCGCTCCATATCGGACAATGCTGTCGGACAGAATCTCAGCATCGCGATACCCCTGCGTGTTATAGTATTCAATGACTTTCTCCTTGTCAGCCTCATATTCGGATTGGATGAATTTGGAGCTGTTGAAGATATTCAACTTGATATGCCTGTTAATGAACTCCTTTGTCTCTCTTCCCGTAATTTTGTGACTTGAATCCAAGGCCTCCTTATATTGTTTTGGGGGTGTGAATCGAATAGCATTGAGGATCGCACGGTGAAGCGTAATGCGGGCATGCTCATGTGTCTTCTTCATTTTACCCTTAAGCGATGCGTCTGAAACATCAGAATTGCCCACAAAGGAAATTTCATTGATTTTTACTTTTCCCTTCATGTCAACGGCGATGCGCAAGCGAACGCCTCCACGATTGAGTGTGTCCACCTCCTGGTTTACTTTAACTTCCGCGTTCAGAAAGCCCTTCTTTGCAAAATACTTTTTCACTGAAAGCTCAGCGTTTCGGACCACGGCGTCATTTACAATCTTGCCTTTGATCAGTTTTATTTCTTCCTTGAGTGAGGTTTGCTTGCCTTTCGGTATTCCAGTAAAATAGAAATCCGTCAATCGAGGTCGCTCTGTCAATGCAATGACGAGGTATGCATTTTGTCCCTCTATACGATCAACACTGATCACGACATCACCTACGAGTCCGTGTTTCCATAGCTTACGAATCGCTGTTGCAATGTTGTCACCAGGGATCTTGATCTTATCGCCAATCTTAAGCCCAGTCAAAGAACTCATCGCATTCTTGTCCAAGACATTCAGTCCTGTGATTTCAATGCCTGCGATGAAATACTCATTAGGGTTGCTAACATTCGGCCGGCTCTCCGTGGCGGGAGCTTCAGTTGCTGGCTGATTTCTGTTCTTTCGAAACTGGCCGTAGGAGGACAGGCTAAAGACCATTAAAATGCCCAAGACAAAAATACTCCGCATTTGCTTAAGCATTGGGTTCAAGTACTTTTCCAAATCTTCTTTCGCGGTGCTGGTAGGCATGGAGCGCCTCGTAGAGGTCCTCCTTTCTAAAATCCGGCCACAAGGTTTTTGTTATATACAACTCAGTATATGCAATTTGCCATAGTAAGAAATTGCTAACCCGTAGTTCACCACTGGTCCGTATCAAAAGTTCAGGGTCCGGAATCCCCGCTGTTTCAAGGTGCGCGGCAAATTTCTCCTCATCAATATTCTCTGGCTTGAGGGTTCCTTTCTTCACTTCTTCCGCTAATTGTTTTGCTGCATTAACAATTTCCCATCGCCCACTATAGTTCAACGCTAACATGACATTCAATCCAGTGTTGCTGCTGGTCGCGTCCTTTGCATCCTGCAGGTTTCTTTGACATGTCTTCGGCAAATGAGTCAGGTCTCCCAGTGTGGTCAGTCTTATCTGATTCTCCATCAGGTTTCCGATTTCCTTTTTTAGTGTACTAACCAACAACTCCATCAGTCCTTCTACTTCGTCTTTAGGGCGTCCCCAGTTTTCAGTGCTGAATGCATACAGGGTCAGGTATTTGATCCCCAGCTCTCCACACGCCTCTGTAACGTCCGTTACAGCCTGAATGGCATTCCGATGGCCAAAAATCCTCGCCGCACCTTTCTTTTTCGCCCAACGGCCATTACCATCCATAATCACAGCTATATGGTTGGGCAGATTGGTGAGGTCGATTTGATCTTTAAAACTGGCCACAGGACCGCAAAAGTAGCCTATTTTCGACATTTCCATACTATCAGAACCCCGACAAAGGCAGGTTTCTGGAGTGGCTAACAACGGTCAAAAAGTGGTCAGGAAAAATACCCTACTTGTAGGGATTGGTGGGGCAAGGAATATCGTAAAACGTCCTCGTCAGGGTTAGACCCAGGAAAAAGTAGTTGTCATAATCATTGCCATTACCATACTGGTACGTCTTATAGGCCTTATCCCCGTCGGAAATGTTGTCCAGGTAATCAAAAAAGGTCTTCCGGATTCCGAACTCAAGGGAAACATAATATTTCGGGTTGACGACATACTTGACCCCTCCACCAAATGGTATGGCCAATTGAATGGTGCTATACTGTTCCGCTTTGTTTGGCACACCTGAAATATTGAAGAGGGCAAGCCCGGCGAACAGGTAGGGAGTGAATCGCAATCGACGAATGTCACTTCTCCAATCAAGAAAGTGATACTCATACACCCCGGAAACTTCGCTCAGAAATATATCAAATGAGGCATTCCGTTTTGCGGCAAAAGCATCGATCGGGGAACTAGCATCGTCGGCACTGAGTTTGCCGGCCGTGAAGCTCGCCCTGAAGCTGACGACTTTGCTGATATTTGCCCTGTAAAAAATTGTCAGGGCCGGCTGCGAATACGCGAAGTCATAGGAGCGTACAAGGTCACCAGTATAATTAAATGTTCCCAAGCCGAATCCAATTTCAGATCGTTGTGTTATTTGTGCTGTTGCAACAGTAGTTGCTACTGTAAAGAGTAGGCCAATAGAAAGACGAATCGCTTTTCCAATCATTACCTGAATTTGGCTTGATGAAAATGCGCCTTAATTATATACGACAGTCGGACACTGGTTACCATATAGACGTCATTGTCCTTCTTGCCTCCGCGGTAGTTGGTGGGATACTCTGACCCATATCCTGCCTCAACATTTACACCCGGAATACCGGAAGGTTGTGGGTTGGGTGGGTTGTTTGCAAAAACCTCATTCGTTCTGTAGGACATCGCTTGTGCCAGTGGGCTATTCAACTTAGTCAAGTCAACATAGTTTGCGCTTACGTCGTCAAGATAATCAGTGAAGGTGTAGCGAAATCCAATATCGGCAGACAAGTCAAGCACATCTGTCAGTCGGAATCTTGCGCCAAGACCAAAAGGAATGGCAATTTGAACCAATGAATAGGGTTGAATTCCATTGTTCACATCCGTAGGGCTAAGCGTAGAATATTGCCCTTCTGTACCCAATGGTTGAAGATCAACATACTCCCCCGCTTCAGCCAGCGCACTTCCCTGCAAATCGGTAGCAGGAGCAATCGCTTGGGGGTTCTGAAGAAAGATGGCCAATCCAAGGTAGGCATAGGGTGTCCATTTCGCGCGGCTCATGTACGTTTGCTGGTTCTCAAACAAATCAAAAATCCCAACTACGGAAAGTTCTTTTATTTGGTTTCTAAATGAGAGATTTCGGTTGTATCGAAATATACCACTACTTGGATCTCCTTTATCAGCGGATTCAGCATCAGAACCTTTGAGGGTAGCAAACATGAACTGGGCCATCAGCGAATAGCGAGGGCCAAATCGATGCGTATATGATACTGCAAATCCAGGTTTAGTAAACGAAATGTCTGTACTGAAACTTGAAGTGGAAGGAGCGAGGTCCCCATAGTAATTCACAGCATTGAGTGAAAAGCCAATGGAATTGTAAATCTTTTCCTTCCCAAATTTCGATTTTGTTCCCTTATATCCACCTACACGTTTATTGCTACCCTTTATCGCGCTCCGATTGAATTGCGCTTGCGCATATTCGGCTTGAGCCAACAGGAAAAAAAATGCAACACCGGCAACAAGGAACTTTTTCATACGAAGCACTATTCAGGAACAACAAATGTATAAAATATCATAGCGTTATTAAAGCATTCATACAGCCCGGGTCCCGGGTGTAAACATCTTCCGGGAGGTCAATTTCGAATATCCAGCCCCCAACTCAATTTCTGCCTTAGCGTTTTGAAGTAGTGTTGACCGGGCAACTGGATCAAATGTGCCTTGAATCGCTCCTTGAGTACTTTTAGCTTGACCGACTCATCAACTGTTTCAAAACGTGAATCCAGCGAAACCAGGAACTTTTTACTTCTTCCCTCTATGCGGAACGTTAACTCCGAACGATCTGAAACAACAATCGGACGGGCGCCCAGGTTGTGCGGACTTACAGGTGTTATGATGAAGCTCTCTGATTCAGGAAACACAAGCGGGCCTCCACAACTTAAGGAGTATCCCGTGGACCCCGTTGGTGTTGAAACGATTACCCCATCTGCCCAATAGGAATTAAGCAACTCGCCGTCCACAGATACATGAACTGTGATCATCGAAGAAGTATCCTTCTTCATGATCGTAAAATCATTGAGCGCAAAGCGAATGCCTCCAAAGAGTTTCGGATCAGATACCAACTTCAGCATCGTACGATCTTCAAGGGAATAGTTACCCTTAAATAGACTGTCCAGCGCATTTTCAGTTTCTTCGCGACTGATCGTTGCAAGGAAACCAAGGCGTCCTGTGTTGATTCCCAATACAGGGACTTCGTACTTACCGATGTAAGTAATCGATTCCAGCAAGGTCCCATCACCGCCAAGCGAAATAAAAAAATCAAGATTTTTTAAAGAGTCTCCATGTTCAAAGACTTTTACGCGAAAATTATGGGGAGATTTAAAGTGCCGTTGAAACTTAGAAGAGACGAAGATTTCTGCCTTGTACTTCGTTAAAGTGGAGAGCACGCGCTCAACAAAGCGTGATGATTTTTGCTGGAAATCCCTTCCGTGTATTCCAATGCGCATGATCCCGAGAGATTGGAGGTGATGTTACAAAATAAATTGCAATCCCCGAAGCCTCCTACTGAAAATGCTTCAATCGAATGACTTCGTCCTGCCGTAAGAATCTCCAATGACCTCGTGGCAAATCCTTCTTGTCAAGGGTTGCATACACCGACCGGTCCAGACGAACTACCTCGTAACCAAGCGCCTCGAATATTCTTCGAATAACCCGATTCCATCCAATATGGATTTCAATTCCAACTGTCTTTCCATCTTCTGAAACGATGGCCAGGTCATCCACAATGGCCTTACCCTCTTCCAGACGAACACCCTCGAGGGCCTTCTGAAAATCTGCCTTCGTCAATGGCTTGTCGAGTTCTGCCTTGTATATCTTCTTGACATTATAGGATGGGTGCGTCAGCCTATCGGTAAGATCTCCGTCGTTTGTCAACAGCAGCAAGCCTGAAGTATTGCGGTCGAGCCGTCCCACCGGATATACACGTTCCTTGCATGCCCCTTGAATCAATTGCATAACAGTGTTCCGCTCTTGCGGATCATCGGTTGTTGTGATAAATCCCTTTGGTTTGTTCAGCAAAATATAAACCGGGTTCTCTGATTTCAACCTGCGACCTTCATAGCGTACATCATCAGTGGCTTTTATCTTGTGTCCCAACTCCGTAACAGATTTTCCATTCACGGTGATGAGCCCCATGGTAATCAAATTATCAGCTTCCCGGCGTGAGCACACGCCGCTATTCGAAATAAACTTGTTAAGGCGAACCAAGTCATCCTTGGGTTTCTCTGCGCCTGATCCCGCTGAAGAATCATCCGCGGCTTTACGCTGGCGGTCCAATTTTGATTCAACAAATGAAGGGCGTTTGCCTGCTTTTTCTTGTCCGCTCTTGGAAAATGAAGGGGCTTCTCTTCTACCCTCATCCTTGCGAAATCCTGCTGCAGGGGCCTTTTTTTCAAATTCCTTCCGGGTGGGTTTTTCTGATCTGGCTTCCTGGGATTTGGCGTCAGCACCAGGAGACCTACGCTTGAAATCATCCTTTGAAAAAGGGCGGCTACCCCGCCGCGCGTCGTCAGCTGATCTTCCTGCAGGTTTGCCTCTTCGTTCACTGTCGCTTTTAGGAAACCGCTTCTCTCTGTCTGGGCGATCGGTGGTGCCTCCACGCGAAGGTTTATCTTCAGTAAATTTCGAAACCCTTCTCCGCGCAAAGTCGCCACTTTTTTCTCCTTCGGGTTCTGATCGTTTATCGCGCCACGGTCCTTTTTGAAAAGGCTTCCCTTTTCCAGCTCCCTTGGTGAAGGAGCGCTTATCGCTACCGGGACGGCTACCTTCCTTCTTGAAAGAATCTTTTTTATCTCCGAAATCCTTGCCAGGTTTCCCCTTATCGGAGCGGGGACGATTTGACGATGGTCCAGAGGTAGTCCGGAACCTACTGTTACGTGCCATACAATTTGAAGGTTAGGCTCAGCGAGCCTTGGAGAGAACTAATTTTACTGATTCTCGGGGCTCTCCCCGATAGTATTGATTTCCTGCGAAAAGTCTTTGGGTGTTGGCAACTCATTCAATTCGCTAATCCCAAAATACTCCATGAACTTGGAGCTTGTTCCATAGATCAGAGGCCGGCCAACCGATTCCCCTTTTCCTTGAATTTCAATGAGTCCTTTTTCAAGAAGTTTTTGTACTGCATAATCACAGTTTACACCGCGAATAGTTTCTACTTCTGTCTTTGAAACCGGCTGCTTATAGGCAATAATAGAAAGTGTTTCGAGCGCAGAAGTAGACAATCGTTTCTTTGATTGCTGCTTAAGCATAATTCCTATACTGGCCTGGTAAGCGGGCTTGGTCAGAAATTGGTATCCACCTGCAGCCTTGTTCAGTTGAAAGGCAAAGTGTTCTTGCTCATATTTTTCTGTCAGCCGCTGAACAGCCCCAACGATATCCTCCTCCGGCACGTCAGCATTGAACATTTCGGTAAGGCATGATTTCAAGTCCGTCAACTTGATCGGGGAGGGCGAGCAGAAAATCAGGGCCTCAATATGATTCTGTAGAAAATCCAATTTGTGTTTTGTAATTCAAATGTATCGCTGTGATTGTGCGGCTAATCCTGCTGCATCATCTTTGCCTCGATGGATTGTGTTGTGTGCGGAACAGCAATCAAGCGTTCCTTCGAAATGAGTTTACCCGTCACAGTACAAATGCCGTAGGTTCTGTTCTTAATCCTAACCAAAGCATTTTCCAGATTCGTGATGTACTTCAGTTGACGAGATGCCAATTGGCTCAGGTTCTCTTTCTCGGCCGTCTCTGCTCCATCTTCAAGCACTTTTGTGTTACCACCGGATGTGCTGTCTGTGCCCGCGTCATTATTCCGATTGAGCGTTTCCTTCAGGATGCGGAATTCTTCCCGTGACTTTTCAAGCTTTCCCATAATGAGCGTTTCAAATTCCTTAAGCTCATCATCGCTATAGCGCGTCTTGTCGCTGGGAGTACTTGATTTAGCCGGCTTATGGGCAATAGGTCGTTGGGTAAGCGCAGGAAATATGTTCAGAACCAATTGCGATTTCGGAATTGGAACCAGTTGCCTTCTGTCGCTCTTTTTGGCAGCGGGTGCGGCTACCTGCTTTTTGGCCACTTCCTTCTTGACCGGTACAACCTTGGCTATGGGCTTCTTCGGCGACTTAACTACCGCTTTCTTGGGGGTTGCCTTGGGCTTCGCCGACTTCTTAGCCTTAGGTGCAACCTTGGCCTTGGCCTTATTTACAACCTTCTTAGCTTGTTTTTTTGCTGATTTCGCCATATTCCGGAGTCCTCCAAGACACGATTTAAAAAGATGCGCAAAAATACTCCGATGCCCTTAAAACAAAAAATTATGGTCGGTTTATTCCCCCGTGAGGCGAAAGTCGCTGAATCAGCGCCCAGCGATCACTACCCGCTTGCGAAAGGTGGTTACTGTGCCTTCCGGATGAAAAGTTTCAAACCAAACAACATAGTACCCTGCACGCGCCTTGGCTCCATTCTCCTGATCACCGTCCCAACGCAAGAACCCCTCACTCCCCAAAAGTTCATTGTTACAAATTCGCTTTATGATAATTCCATGATGGTTGAAAATTATAACATTCGCCACCCGGCCTGGCTGGCTAAATCTATAGTTAATTTGAACAAAATCGAACGTGCCTGCATCGGGAAAAAACACTTCTGGTAAAATTTCAACTTCTTGTATCGCCGCTACGGATATCCGTTGTTGCGAATTACTGAATCCGGGACTTGCAAACCCGCTCAATGAACTTGCCGAATTCCAATTGTTGCGCTCCTGAGTCGGTGCTTCGTTGGAGATTCGCTCCAGAGAAACACCTTCATCTGATTTCAGGAAATTGGAGTGCCACTCCCGACTGTAACCAAGTTGATCAATCACTTTACCTTTTTCATTCCTTAGCACAATGTTTCCAACATCGTCTGCCAGACTCGGAAGGTCCCCCTTTATTAGATTCTTTGTGATCGAGTTGGGATACTGAGACAGCACAATCTCCGGATCTTCAGTATATACCACATATTGATGCGGTTGCAATTGTCTCTTGCGCAGGGGGAAGCCCGAATCTTCATTACCCAACCACCAATTTTCAAGGTCAATAAATTTGTCCGAGGCGTTGTATAGTTCAACGAAATCAACACCGCCCGACCTTGGATTGAAGAGTACCTCGTTGATAACAAGGTCCAGGCTATCAGCAAACTCAGATAAACCAAATTCAAATGAGGTTGACTCCATCATATTGCTATTGCAGTCGCGAACGCCCTGTATCTCGATACGATACTTTGTCCTGAGTTGCAGCTCGGAAGATAATGCTACGTCTAGTCTTCTTCTGGCGGGGTCTTGGAGTAAAATCTTTTCTATAGAAATTTCTGGTGTCAATGAAATCATGATTTCGTAAATGGTCTCCCTATTAAGTGATTCATTAAGCAGGATTGAAACTCCATCCGCTCCCTTCGACCACACCTCTTCAATGGCGGGAGCTGTTAAGTCCGGTTTGTGCGCGAGCACCGAATTCACCAATCCTGGTGTACCTCCACGCTCGTCTTCCGAAGATGTCCAGTTATCTGCTTCACCGCAGGGGTTGTCGGGATCGATTAACTCCAAGGACCAGCCCCCTTCGGCTTTATCTTCATCACGATACCAGATGAGCGAATAGCTAAGTGAGTCAATTGTATTACCTCGCGGATCTTTCAGTGTAAGCACGTCGCCGGAATTGTTGAGCGAAGGAAAATTCACAAGCCCGATCACATTACCATGAAAGAGACCGGCGGCCGACGCGCTAGTAACCACAAAATATGTCTTTGGCAGGATAATCCCTGACGGAAAAGTTGCTACTGAACTTCCATCAGACAGCTCCCAGCCCTTCAGATCAAACGGCGAGGAACTTCGGTTGTATAGTTCAAGGTATTCAAAAGCGGGAAGCCCAATTTGTGGCGTTGGGTCTGGAAAAAGTTCAGTTAACAAGATTGATTTATTCTCAGGCACTCCAGCGCGGAAATAGCGCAATGACACCGAGGTCGAGGGCATCGAATTTCCGGCGAGGTCCTCAATAGCCGACAACTTCACGGTGTAGGTAACTCCGTTGACCAAAGGTTTTTGCAACGTCCAGGTAATAGTAGACTGATCGGCCATTAAAATTGCATTCGCCGGAGAACCAATTCCATCAATCAACACATAGCTGGTTTGGGTTGCGCTTCGCTTTTCCAGTGGCTCCGAAAAGGAAGCTCGAAAACTTATGGAATCTATAGCTTCGATGTTCACCACCTCCGGAGGTCGGGTGTCCGGTACAACAGATCCCATTACGGCAAAATCATCGAACCAAAACTTATCCGAACGAGTCGAAGTATAAAAACACTGAATCCCAAAATACCGGGAATCAAAGTGCGTAACATCTGTTACCATTCCCTCCTTTGTATATATCCCTGTCCGGCCAACATCAGAAAATAGTTCCCAAGCTCCCGTCGCATCTCTAACAACACGGACCTTAAGTTTGACCTGAGGTAGATTGACACGGTCATCCAATCCATCGATTAACTCAGTCTCTGTAACTCCGGTTTGCACAAATAGACTCACTTCCCTGGAGGTATGTCCTACTCTTACAAAGTATCCGTTCACTGCCCCCTGAAGGTTGTCACGATCTGCCATGAGGTAGATTTTGGAATAATTCGAGCTGCTTGGATTGAAGTCCAGTTGTAAAGAAAATTCCCAGGTTGCCTCATGCACTGCCTGGCTCGGCGTAGCCAGGAACGCACTTCCGGTCAACGGCGGGGCCTGGAGTTTTAGCTGCCCGCTAGCAACAACAAATTTTGAATCGTCTCCTTGCCAGATAGGATTCAGGATGAAATCTCCGTCCGAAAAATCGTCAACCAGCTGGGCTTGCCCATTGACAGCGGTCAGGGTCCCAAGTATGATCAATAGGATTTTTATTCTCTTCATCCGCGCAAACTACATTTAATACTATTTTTGCGGCACGCTATAAGAAGAATGTCATGAAAACCGTAATAGTAGGTGCTACCGGATTGGTCGGTCAGGAGATCCTGAAGGTCATGGAGGAGCGGAACTTCGCGTATGATGACCTTTACCTGGTGGCCTCATCACGCAATACGGGCAAAGAAATAGAGTTCAAAGACAAGCGCTACCGGATTATTGGCATCGAAGAGGCCTGTGACCTGGCGGCAGATGTAGCCATTTTTTCAGCCGGCGGAGCCACGTCACTGGAATGGGCGCCCCGTTTCGCGGATAAGGGAACCATTGTGATTGATAATTCTTCGGCATGGCGCATGGATCCATCCAAGAAACTTATTGTACCGGAAATAAACGGACATGTGCTCCGGATTGATGATCGAATAATCGCCAATCCCAACTGCTCGACGATCCAAATGGTTATGGTTCTTGCGCCGCTCCATGTACGCTACAAGCTGAAACGAATTGTCATCTCCACCTACCAGTCTGTCACCGGAACCGGGAAGGATGCTGTTCAACAACTAATGAATGAGCGGCAGGGAATTGACGGAGCAAAAGTCTATCCCCATGCCATCGACATGAACGCGCTGCCCCACATTGACGTCTTTCTTGACAACGGATATACCAAGGAAGAAATGAAGATGGTGCATGAAACGCGAAAGATTCTTAGTGACGATTCCATCGGAGTTACGGCGACAACAGTTCGCGTTCCAACTCTGGGCGGACATTCTGAGGCGGTCAATACAGAATTCTATTCTGACTTTGATCTCGACGAAGTCCGCGAACTCCTGGAGGGCACACCCGGTGTTATCGTAATGGACGATGTAAAAAACAACGTTTACCCAATGCCCATCTTCAGCCAGGGAAAAGATGACGTGTTTGTGGGTCGCATCCGCCGTGATGAGTCACAGCCCAAGTCACTGAATCTGTGGATTGTGGCCGACAACCTTAGAAAAGGAGCCGCCACCAACGCGGTTCAGATCGCTCAGTATATGATCGAGCACAGTCTGGTACTTTGATTCGCTTGATTACCTTGATAAGCAAAATCAAAGTGAATCAAAATAGTCACGGTTTTGTTGCTGCGGCTGGTTCCGGGTGCTTTGCATAGCGTTCAAAGAATTCAATCACGCGCAGCATGTGATCCATCATCCTTCCTGGATTTCCGCTTCTCGTAAGTTCATGTCCTTCTTTTGGATATCGAATGTACTCAACAGGCTTGTTCATAATTTTCAGGCTTTTGTACAGCATTTCTGATTGTGTAACGCCGGTACGTAAATCCTGATCTCCGTGGATGATCAGAAGCGGGGTGTTGATGTTCTTCACATAAGTGTACGGCGACTCTGCATCCAGTATTTTTCTGGTCTCGGCATCCCAGGGATATCCACCAAAATCATTTGGCACCAGAAAGAACGCATTTCCTTCTCCCATGAATGTTGTCAACTCGTATACTCCGCGCTGTGCATTCGCCGCCTTGAACCGGTTGTCATGACTGATAATCCAGGCGACCATATATCCCGCATAGCTCCCGCCCTCGACAAAGAGCTGGTCTTTGTCAATCCAGGAATTATTTTTCATGGCATCCTCAAGGGAACCAAGAATGTCTGCTGACGGACTGGGTCCCCAGTCTTTGAAATTGGCTTTCTTGAATTTGTCTCCATAGCCTCCGCTTCCGCGCGGGTTGCAGTACACAACTCCGTATCCCCAGCTGCTCTCCAGTTGATACTCGTGCCACATGGAAAACATTCCCGGACCCCACATGGCAGTCGGGCCGCCATGGATATTCAAAATTGTAGGATACTTGGTTCCGTCTTTTCGCCCAACGGGTTCCATCACCCAATACTGAATCTTCGTTCCGTCAGGACGAGTGATCCAATATTCCTTTGGAAAAATAACTTGTTTATTAGTTACCCACTCTTCGTTCAGTCGGGTAAGTGCGCGATTGGATTTGTCTTTGATGCTATATACGTAGACTTCCCAGGGGTTCTTAGTTTCTGTTAGTGCATAAACAACTTTATCTCCTTGCAAGTCAAAATCATTCACACCACTATCATTGCCTAGAATTTTTGTGATCGCTCCACCTTTCGCCAGAACGCTAAATAACGGAATGTCGCCCTCCGTTTGCGCAGCAAAGTACACGGTCTTACTATCTGCTGACCATGCTGCACCGCCAGCATCACGATCCAGCGCAGCGGTTAATAGTTGTGGCTGTCCACCTGAGGAGGCAACAACCGCAAGTTGATTCTGCCCAGCATGACGATTGGTTATGTTGGTGGCGGAGAAGACGACCTGACTACCATCGGGAGAGAAGACGCCATCAGAAATGCTATAGCTAGGCCAGGTGAGAAACTCTTTCGCCGTTTTGGTGTCCACGTCAATCATCCACAGGTCACTGTCGCGTTCACGGTCGGGGTGAACTTTGTAGGCACGAGACGTGCAAAGGATTCGCTTCCCGTCGGGTGACCATTCTGCATTATCAAAATCCTGGAAGCCCGAAGTGAGTTGTGTGGCCCCTTCACTTCCAACTGTCATGACAAAGAGGTGAGAAAAATCTTCTTCGGGCTGCAGATTCATTTCACCTTGCAAGTTCTGCCGATTTAGAACTCGCGGGTTTGCGTCGCTTGCATTCTTTGCCAGCCACGCACGAATATCTTGTAATGTTCCATCAGGAGACGTTGCGAATTTCTTCTTTTCCTCTCCTTTCATTTTCTTAAAATTGGGCTCATCCTCCTGTTGACGGCCTGGGCGCTCATATCCCCAGGGGGTTTTCCCTTCTATTGCATTAAATGGAATGCTGGAAGAAAACAAGATCTTCTTACCATCAGGCGACCAACGTGGGGCACCAGCGCCGTATTCTGCTTTGGTAATTGCATGCGCTTCTCCACCGCCAAGTGGCAAGATCCAAACCTGGGACTTCTCTCCATCCACCCGGACAAAGGCCAGATTCTTTCCATCCGGCGCCCATTGCGGTTGGCCATCGTTCTTGTCTCCAAACGTCAGTTGAAGCGGCGGTGTAGCGCCAGAAACATCAACCAGATAGAGGTGCCGGGTATAGTAGTATTCGTTTTCGTTCTTAACGGCTTTGCGGTTAACGACCATCACCGCTTTACTGCCATCGGGTGAAAGTTGAATCTGATTGGTCGTGGCAATCCTCATCAAATCAGAGGCGACGATGGGTTTTTTTGATTGGGCTTGGGCGCCAACGACAATCAGCACAAGCAAGACGAGACGAATCAGGTGTTTCATGGATTTGTAGTCTAAGTTGAAACCAATATCGACAGGTGGGACGACGGTTCCAACTCTCATGGATGCAAGTGGGGAAAAGGCACTGTTCATGTTGTGCCCCTGATACCACACTGAATTCGTCAGGCTATACCCTTACTTATTTGTTGTATTTGTCAGGTTAAAGCCTTACTTTTAACCATAGGTAGTCAGGTTATACCCTTATACAAATGAGCAAGAATCTACAAATTGACCAGCTTGAAGCCAAAATTGGAGCTTACAGACCATTGCGGGCCACTTCCACACCCCCTACGGGATGGACAAAAGCAATTCGCCTGGCCTTGGGGATGTCCTTACAACAACTGGCCAGTCGCCTTTCCATAACTAAACAAAGCGCCCAGGAACTGGAAATGCGGGAGAAAGACGGAACCATTTCCATCAAATCACTTAAAGCGGCAGCACAAGCCCTGGATATGGAACTTGTCTACGCCTTTGTTCCGAAGGATGGATCGCTCCATGCATTAATAGAAAGAAAAGCTCAAGAACTGGCAACTAGAATAGTGAAACGAACATCAACCACCATGAGGCTTGAAGGCCAGGAAAACTCCAAAGAGCGAATTCAAAATGCAATCAATGAAAGGGCTGCATTGCTGAAACATGAAATGCCCAAAGCATTATGGGACTAGACCTCGACAATATCAACGGTCAGACACCCATCGATGAAGACGAAAAAGATGGCTTACTCATTCCAACGATTTCAACCCGCGCAGACTTGGACGAATATGAGCAAGAGAACATTGAAGAGGCCATTCAATGGCTTCATACTCGAGCGCTTAAGTCTGGCATATTGTTCACCGAGAAGTTCATAAAAGGTCTTCACAGGCGAATGTATGGCAGTGTCTGGAGATGGGCAGGCACATTCAGAACATCAAACAAAAATCTTGGAGTCCATCCAACACAAATTACGGTCGCGCTAAAGACCCTGTTGGATGATGCTGCCTATTGGACGGAGAAAAGTACATACCCTCCCGATGAGATTGCCATACGGTTCAAACACCGGCTTGTCAGTATTCACTGTTTTCCCAATGGTAATGGAAGGCACAGTCGGCTCATGGCAGACATTATCGTCGGCAAGATTTTCAAGGAGCCTGTATTTACTTGGGGTGAGAAAAATCTGATTAACCCCGGTGAATCACGAACCGTTTACCTCGCAGCCGTTAAAGCGGCCGACAGCGGTAATTACAAACCGCTACTCTCTTTTGCTCGTTCGTAATTGTCGGTGAGTCACCACGACTACTTACCAACAGGAAGTTCCTCTGTCTCTCCCCAGACATACTTCGCAAACCATTGCCAGTTGTGCCAGTTGGCCGCGAGGCGTTCCTTGGGTTTGCTGATGCCGTGCCCAAATCCTTTGTAAACGATCAATTCACTCGGAACATTCTTGTCGCGAAGCCCCTGCAACAGTTCGTACGCATTGGCGATCGGAACGCGCCGATCAAGCTCTCCGTGTTGAATCAGCGTTGGGGTCTTCGCCTGGTTGATATTCGTCATGGGTGAAGTCTTTTTATAGATCGCCTCGTCACTCCATGGAGTTGCCTTTAGGTATTGCCGGGTAAACGGATGGATGTCTGTGCTTACATAGTATGTCATCCAGTTTGAAATTCCGGCCCCAACAGAAATGGCTTTGAAGATGGTAGAGTTTGTTGTGAGAAACGCTGAAATATATCCGCCCTGACTCCAGCCCATGCAACCCATCTTTGAACGATCGATCATTTTCTTCGAATCGAGATAATCCACGCCCGACAAAACATCCCACGCGTCGCCAACACCCAGGTTGCGGACATTCAATGAACGAAAAGCTTCACCATATCCTGCGGATCCACGATAATTGACGCGAAGTACCAGCGCTCCCTTGTCGAGCCATTGCACAATTGGGTAAACGTTGCCTGGAAGTGGCGCCGGGGTGTCTACGCCGGTGGGGCCTCCATGGATTACTACCAATAGCGGATACTTCTTTGATGCATCATAGTTCGCCGGCTTATGCAAAACGCCTTCGATCTGGGTTCCGTCTTTGCTCTTCCAGCTTATCACTTCGCTGGTGGCCACTTTCCAATCCTTGATTTGAGCAGTCATGTCTGAGATCTTTTTCCGTGCATTTATTACTGTTGTTGACAGAAACACCTCGTTTAGCTGATCACCGTTGCGTGCTGTCATTGCGAACTGTTCTCCGGTTTTAGAAAACGATATGCTGCCTACTTGTTCAGGCAATCCATTCACCAGCGAATGATTCCCGGTTCCTGGATCGATTCGGAACAACGAGCGCTTGGTCTTCTGCTGAACAACCACAAAGATGCCTGTCGCTCTCCACGTTAATCCACCGACGTCCTCATCCAGGGTTGCCGCCAGCGACCGCGATGCTTTCGAGGCCAGATTAATGACGTAGGCTTTTGTGTTCGTAAAAAAATGTGAGGCTGTATCTGATCCCTTGCTGGTAAAACCAATTTCTTTCGAATCAGGAGACCAGGCTTCAAAGAAATCAGAACTTGGATTGGAAACAATCTTGGTGATCACCTTGGACGAGAGATCAAGCACAGAGATGTCGGTTTTCACCGATGAATTAATAAGAGGATCGGGCTGGTGCGTAAAGGCCACTTTGCTTCCATCCGGTGAAACCGCATAACCCGATACAGTGAACTTCCCCTCGGTGAGTCGGACTGCCTTCGGCCTTTCAATGCAGCCTGCCTTGGCTTTCAACGAATCTGCTTTTTCATAACAAGGCATCTCTGAGGGATCGCGTTCATCGGGCTGAAAAGTCAACTGCCAAAGATGCTGGAGGGTAAATTCCTTGTCGTCAGCCTCAAAGCCTCCGTAGCGTTTTTCGCGCTCTGCTTTAGACTTGTCTTCTTTTTCAGGCC
Source organism: Cyclobacteriaceae bacterium (assembly GCA_043750575.1). Lineage (GTDB taxonomy): Bacteria > Bacteroidota > Bacteroidia > Cytophagales > Cyclobacteriaceae > ELB16-189. The sequence continues at coordinate 184,500 of JAYVBH010000032.1, read as the reverse complement.
GCCGAAAAATGAAACTCGTCCCGGACGGGTGCCACTGAAACGAAGAGATGCCTTCGTCTTCATTCGTCATTACACGTGCTTCGCCGCCGTCGACGCGCAACACATGTATCTGATTCTTGCTCCCCCGATTGGCAAGGAAGGCGATCCAACGGCTGTCGGGCGAAAAAGTGGCATTATTGCTACCGTCCTTGGCTGTATTGGTCAATTGAAATCCTGGTTCACCATTTCGCGACATCCAAATCTCGTTGTCATATCGATTTTCTGTCCAGTCGGTGGTTTGTACGCCGTAGACAACATGCTTTCCATCAGGTGAGATACTGACTCCGCTGACACTGCGCAGGGAGATGACTTCTTCGAAGGTGGGGACGTGCTGGCTAAATGACGCCGTGGCTATCAATGCAAAAAGGATTCCTAATAAATTCTTCATAGCAACAAAGTTTCATTGAATATGAACAGAAATCGATGGTCAATCACCGGATTTTTTATGGAAGGTGAATCCGCCTGAATGAACTAAAGTTACGCTCTACTTGCCAGACTTAACACCCACACCGAAAATGCGGAGCTCAGCACTTGGCGGATTGCAAGGATAGGATGGGAATAACTCCCATGTCTTCCCTCCAATTGAGGGATTTTCCCCTTGCTTAACGAACCGTCAATGTTCTTTGTGTAAATTCATGTATGGCAAAATACAGAATAACACTCCAAATTCTATTCCTACTATTTATGTCGGGTTGCGAGCTTTTCAAATCTGCCGATAAGACTGACCAGTTACCACCTGCCACACAGGAAGGCAAAAATACTTTTGGGTGTCTTGTGAATGGAAAAGTATGGCTCCCGAAGGGAAACAATGGAACGGCTAATCTTGATGCGAGCTACGATCCAAACTTTCAAGGAGCAAGTATCTTTGATTTGTCCGCATATAAAATCAATACGGATATTGATAGACAGTATTTCTATTTATTTGCAACTAATGTAACAACAGGGGGCAGCTATGATTTATCTTCAGTTCAGCTAGGAACAATAACATTCGACTATTCGTATGAATCTTCAACCGATTGTAATTACAATAGAGACTCCGTGGTATTTAGAACTGGAACTCTTACAATTTCAAAATTTGATCTTGGACAAGGAATCATCTCAGGCAAATTTTTAGGTGTATTGGCTCGCCCAAATTGTGATACATTGAAAATCACAGAAGGTCGCTTTGATATGAAGTTCAATTAAAAATCAAAAAATTGTGAGGCTTTAACCCCGTTTATATGAAAAGAATTCTCCTGACTATAGTTGGTTTGACTCTGTTTGTTGGAATGGTCGATGCTCAATCTGATCCATTGCGCGACAAACTCAATCTGGTCTTTGCCAACATTAACAAGAGCCAAGTCCCGACTGGCTTCCTAGAAGAATTTGGTGTCCATCTGGTGCCTCTAGATGTTTTTCAAGGTACTCTGACAGACAGCAATAAAGTTAACATTTATGCCTGGCGCCAAGTGTACGCAACACTTCAGTCTGCACGAATTTATGGAACAAATCCTCTCAGTGAACTCGGTACTGTCAATGCTACTATTGAGACCACAGAAACAAATTCTGCGGGCTCATTGCCCGTCACAATGCTGTATACAGACTACAATTATCTTCGTCCGGATGCGATCAGCCTCAATCTCTTCACTATTCAAAACAATCAGCTTTATGATGTTGCTGGTCGTACCCAAAGTCCTTACTTGTCGCGAAAACTGTTTGCGGCATCTCCCACCATTGGATTCGCAGACAATGGTACGCCGTCACTTGTATTCCATCCTTCGTTGTTTTACAATGTGACCAACAAAGTAGTCAGTACTATTCAGGTTGACTTCAATGATGGGCGGGGTTACCTTTTTGCGGTATGGAATAACCCCATTGCTGCTAGTTATACTAGCAAGGGTGTTAAGCAAATCAAGATCAAAGTCACTTTTACTGACAGCAGCGAGGTAAAGTGCTATTCATTTTTAGAAATTACAGACGTAAGTTCTGCACAAGCTCGCTATAGTGGCGCACCAGACATAAGTCACGATTTCTGGCCAAGTGCTTTGCATTCTGGAGGTAAGGCGCACGTAAAATACAGCGCAATAAATCCCAACTCACCGAAAAGGATAAGAAAGCCATTGATAGTTGTGGAGGGCTATGACATCAGTAAAATTGCCCCGTTGCTGCAAAACAATTTCAAATTTAGCGACTTCTATAATCTGATTAACAATACGCTGCCGTATGACCTAAATTACCAACTCGATAATATTGCAGGCTATGACTTAATCTTTCTTGACTTCAACAATGGAACAGATGATATCCGCCGAAATGCCGCACTCTTAAAAGAAGTGATCTCATGGACCAATACTCAGAAGGCTGGGGTTTCCGGCAACCAGCCGAATGTGTTGTTGGGTATCAGTATGGGCGGCCTTGTAGCACGATATGCACTGGCCGACATGACCAAGCAAGGGGTCAACACGCAAACAAGGTTGCTTCTCACACATGACAGTCCCCATCGCGGAGCCAACACGCCACTCGGATTTCAGGCGCTTACACGGGGTATCAATGAGGTTGCAATTGTACAGACGCTCAAAATTTTCAATTTGCTCCCCGAACTCACACAAGCAGTCCGGGTTTTGGATGCGCCAGCCACAACGCAAATGCTAATCGTTCGCGCCCTCTCCGGTACCGGGAGTTATGCGATGAATAGCTTTCTGGATAATGAGTACAGAAGCATGGTTACTTTTGGTTCGTCCGGACCTCAGCCAACGTACAAGGTTGAGGCTGTTAGCCTTGGGGCTGAATGCGGAAATGGAAACAACCTGCAGCCTTACGCTGAACTCCTGAGGATAAACGGAAATTTCAATATTTCACCTCTTCCCTGGATCAGCCGCACCGGTTGGAACACAGAAGTGATTGTCAACGCTCTTCCGGCTACCGGACAGAGCCGGCGAATTTCAAAACTCAGACTTTGGGTAAATTTCAAAATCCTGATCTTCATTTCTGTCGATCTCGATCTTACCAATAAGGAATTCTACTCTCCTTCAACACTCTTGCCGTGGGATGGGGCGCCTGGCGGAACTCAGAATACTGCCCTGCAGATTGGAACACGGGTACCTAGCGTAAATTATAGTTTTTTCCCCTTCTTCAGTTTACAGCTCGGTGCTACATACTATCCAGGAGACTTTTGTTTTGTTCCCACCGTTAGTGCCCTTGATGCGACCAGCATCTCTCAAAGCTCCCTCAACTTGGCCTATGCTGGAGGAGTGAGCGCGACTAATCCGGCAAGAGTGGCAAATTTTATTGCTAACAAAAGGGCTACCAGATCCTCAGTCTTTAATGAATCTCATCCTCGATTTACAGCACGAAATGCTGAATGGATGTATCTCGAGATGGAAAGTCCAACCGGCAACATGCTGAATTGCCCGGCAGAATGCGTCGTCGATTATGGGGCCGCCATTATTTCTGTTGGTCCTCTTTGCTATGGTGTGCCACAAAATGTCGGACTTTCTGGAATCTTCCCTTCAAGCGCCACATTTACATGGACAGCATCACCCGCAGGTATGTTCGCTATTAGTTCGGGAAGTGGAAAAATTGCCAACCTTACGATCTTAGATTCCAATGTATCGGGTTCAGTGCAGATTACATTCAAAGTCCTGGGTTTGTGTCAACCCCTGCTTTCGGTCAGCACATAGCTTTGGGTCGGCAAACCATCAGGATATATTGATGGTCCTACGCAAGCATACCCTGACCAGGTGTATACCTATTCTGCTAATCCAAATGGCGGTGCCTTTGATTTTGGCTGGACAATTTCCGGTAGCGGATTCAATTGGGGTTACAGCAACACCCAGCCGTTCGTTCTTGTTTATTGGACTTCTGCGGGTCCTGATGGATATGTGGAACTGCAGTCAACGAATAGCTGTGGCACTACCTATTCCACACTAGCTGTAACCATCACACAAGAGGGCGGATGTAATCCATGTCAGATTGTTACCCCATATCCAAACCCAACTTCAAAAGAACTCCATGTTTCTATCGTGGAGTTGATGAGTTCAGCCGAAAGCAAGGAGCCGACAATTTATCAAATCAACTTGATCAATAATTCTAGTGAGGTCGTATACAAAACGATCACCAGGCTGAATGAAGTAACAATACCAACAGATGGGCTAGAGGCCGGTCTATACTATCTAAAGGTCACAGACATGAAAGGAAACTCCACTGCCAAGCAGGTTCAGATTCTGAAGTAACCCCTACTTCGCGTACATATAATCAACCGTCACATTCAACATCGCCTTGATGCCAGTGATAAATCCTTTCTCATCAATCATAAAGTCCGGTGTGTGATGGGAAGGTGCTGTTGCCGGATCCTGACCCACCGGGAGCGCTCCGACAAAGAAAAACAACCCTGGTACCTTCTGCTGGAAGAATGAAAAATCCTCAGCACCAGTCGATGCATTGATCCTTACGGTTTTCTCCTTACCTGCGGCGCGTTCAAGGCTCCCTGACATTTTCTCAGTAAGAGGAGGGTCGTTGTAGGTGATGGGATATCCTCGCCGGATGGTAACTTCTGCCGTGGCTCCAGCACTCTCAGCAATTTTTGTTGCTGTCAGTCTGATCTTCTCGTGAATCTTCTCCTGCATGCCGGCATCCAGCGTGCGAATGGTGCCCGCCATAAATGCCTCTTCAGGAATAATATTCTCTCTGATTCCCGCTTGCAGTCTGCCCACCGTGATTACTGCTGCCTCTTTTGTCAACTCACTCTGCCGGCTGATGATCGTCTGCAGGCCGTTGATGATCTGTGCGGCTACCACGATTGGATCAACACCCATCCAGGGTGCCGAGCCGTGTGCCTGTCTTCCTTTCACTGTGATGGACCATGTGTCTGATGCCGCTAGCAATCCACCGGGCCGATACGTAATCATGCCAAGCGGGGTCATCGAACTGATGTGCATCCCGAAGACTGCATCCACTTTCGGATTGTCGAGCACGCCTTCCTTTACCATCAGCTCGGCGCCACCTTCTTCACCGACCGGTGCACCTTCTTCCGCTGGCTGAAAAAGAAATTTGATCGTTCCTTTCAAGTCAGCTTTATTCTTCACAAGAACAGTTGCTACACCCATGAGTATTGCCATATGCGAATCATGTCCGCAGGCATGCATGACGCCCGTTTCCTGTCCGTTAAAAACAACTTTCTCCTTGGAGGCAAAGGGCAGGCTGTTGCGCTCGGTGACGGGAAGTGCGTCAATATCGGCACGCAAAGCAATCACTGGGCCCGGCTTGCCGGTTCTCAGAATGGCGACGACGCCGGTCTTGGCTACCGGGTATTGTACCTCAAGCCCAAGGCTCTTCATATATTCAGCGATGTATGCGCCGGTTTTTGTTTCGCGATTGGAAAGCTCCGGATACTGGTGGAAGTGCCTCCGCCATTCAATTACTTTCTGTTCCACTTCGTTGGCCTGCAAATCCAATTTGGCCTGGAGTTTCGTATTTACCTGCGCCTGAGCAAGCTGAACAAAGACAATTCCCACAAGGAAGAAATATTTCATAACTACTTTTTTGATTGGTTCATGTACATGTAATCCGTGGTCAATGCAATGAGTGACTTAACCCCGATCACCAGGCAGCGCTCATCAATCATAAAATCTGCAGTGTGGTGCGTGGGTTGTGCCGTGAGTTTCATATCGGCAGGATAGGCCCCGACAAAGAAGAAAAATCCGGGCACCTTTTGCTGGAAGAAGGAAAAGTCCTCGCCCATGGTGACCGGCGCAATTACTTTGGTGTTTGCTTTTCCCACGGCACGTTCCAGACTAGGGCCCATTTGATTCGTGAGTTTCACATCATTGAATGTAACGGGGTAAAGAATATCAATGCCCACTTCTGCCGTTGCCCCCGCGCTCTCGGCAATCTTTGTAGCAGTCAGGCGAATCTTCTCATGGACTTTCTTTTGCATCTCCGCATCGAAAGTTCGAATGGTTCCTTCCATATTGGCCTCCTCGGGAATAATGTTCCTCCGGATTCCGGCATGAAGGCTTCCCACGGTGATCACCGCAGCGGCCTTTGTTAATTCCGTTTGTCGGCTAATGACAGTTTGTAATCCGGCTATTATTTCACTGCTTACGACAATCGGATCCACACTGTCCCATGGTGTTGCCCCATGAGCGCCGCGGCCCTTCACTTTAATATTAAGATTGTCTACCGAGGCCATTAGCCCCTCCGGTCTGTATGCTACTGTTCCTGTGGGAACCAGTGATTGCAGGTGAAGCCCAAAAATCACATCGACTTTGGGGTTTTCAAGAACACCTTCCTTGATCATCAGATACGCTCCCCCTTCTTCACCCGCCGGTGCGCCTTCTTCTGCAGGCTGGAAAATAAATTTTACGGTCCCCCGGAGGTCGTTCTTATTCCGACTCAGAATTTCGGCCACACCCAAAAGAATCGACATGTGGCCATCGTGACCACAGGCGTGCATAACGCCTGTTTCAATTCCATTAAAAGTTGTTTTTTCCTTGGACGCAAACGGCAGACTGTTTCTCTCAGTCACGGGCAGCGCATCAATGTCCGCGCGAAGGGCGATCACCGGTCCGGGCTTACCTCCTTTCAAGATCGCCACCACTCCCGTTTTGGCTACCGGATATTGAACCTCAAGGCCCAATCCGCGCAGTTGTTCGGCAATTCTTGCGCCAGTCTTTGTCTCCCGGTTTGATAATTCGGGGTTCTGATGAAAATGCCTTCGCCATTCAATCAGGCGTGGTTCGAGCTCTTTCGCTTGTTGATCGAGCCTGGACTGAACTGCTACCGGAACTTGAGCCGTGAGGAGCGATACCCCGAAAAGCAGAAACAGGCTGAGCGTAAATTTTTTCATCTTTGTAGCTTAGAAAAGTAAGGTAGAGAAAAGAATCCCCTGATGAAATAAAAGCGTGGACTGGATCAAAATCTTTTCTTCCACTGGTCAAATGGAATCATCACTGGTCATCGATCAGCCACGCTTGCTGCTTATCGGTGGAAAGCGGATCTGTCTTGTTCGAACCAAGGACGCCGTTCGCGCTGTCGATGACTCATGTACTCACAACGGAGAATCGCTCAGCAAAGGAAAAGTGAACTACCTTGGCGAAGTGGTTTGTCCCTGGCATGGCCACCGGTTTGATTTGCAGACCGGGCGGGAATGCAGCGAACGATCCCGGGACCTGGGTGTATACCCGATCCGGCTCGACACAGATGGTGTATTTATTGGTATGTAACCTTTATAAAATAGAATCCGGTGTTCTTCGTTAATCATAACATGATACGTTTTCTGATTTTTGGCTTGCTTTCGGCAAGTTTCTGCCTTCTGTTACTTTCCGCTTCGGCACAGTCTCCATCAGCGCGGCTGCAGACTACCGCCAACCCCCCGGCGAATCTTCTTTCAACACGATCGGTGGCGTTGTACGATTATACTTTTTCCTCCAAAGAGTTGGAAGAGATTCAGCGCTCCTTTCAGAAAATCGGAATTGATCCTATCGCCTATTTTGAAACGGATGTCGTCCTGGCAGGCATAGATGCAACAAAAGCCTATGTTGAATATTTCGTGTCTCGCCAGATTTCATTTGTAGTCCTTCTCGAAAAAATTGAGTCAGGATTTCAATTGACGATAGCTGCATTTGATCAGAAATCTAGTCTCTTCGCGACAGAGCAGCCCGCATGGCAAGTAAAAAATAGCCGACTTAGCGATCTCCTTACCACGGTCTGGCAAGATTCCTGGAGGTCTCAAAAAAAGGCCAACTATCTTATTGCTGATTTGCCTGAAACAGATCTTGTCGTAGATCCCATCAAAGGGAGGAGGCAAGAATTTTACGCGATTGATTTAAAAGTAGATAACCTGGCGGTGCCAAAATTCGGTAATGAGGAAATGGACAAAGAACTTGAGCAATTTTTTGTTGCCAATTATCCCTTAAAGTATCAAATCGTCAATGCCGGTTCAGATGAGCAGGAGCTGCGAAGAAAAGGATTTCTCTATGTACTTTGTTTTGTACGAAGTCGTGGCGTTGCCGCAAAAGAAGCTTTGGATTATGACCTGAGCAAAGATGAAAAAAGCTATGCATCAATAACATTTCCTGACGGGCAACTCCAATTGAAAATATTACCCCGTGATCAACCCATCTACAAATTCTATTTCCGACACATCGATAATGGAAATGTCTTCCTTGGAAATAAATGGGATGCTGATGTGACCTGGCTTGACGCGCTTCGCAATCACATAATCGGTTTCAAACAGGAAGCAAAGATCAACTAGCTGAACGTTGGCGGCGCACGACAAGCGCCGCAAGAATTAGAATGGCGATAATCGTCAGCGTGTTATCGCGGAAGTGAAATATCCCACCATCAAGGATTCCCCAGTCTCCGAAAAGAATCTTGAACGGCAACGCCAATAATGCAAAGAAGCCACCAAGCAGGGCGCCGAAAACACCGATTAGCGCACCAAGAACTCCTGCAATAACACCAAACAGCACGCCCCCGACGACCAGCCACACGGGAAACGTAATCACCAATATCAGAATGAGCAGGAGGGTGGATGATTGGCTGCGTTGGCTCATGGCATTTCTTTTCCCGTACGTAGCAAAAACCATTCTGAAGATTAAAAATGCCTTTTCTGCAGCATAAGGCAATAATCGCTATGCCCGAATGGATCCAGGTGTTGAAAAATGAACAGTGCAGATTATACAAACGAACACTATGACCGCTTCCGATAATTGAAGACGGCGAAGCCATTAAGCACAATGGCCATTAGAAAGACAATACCGATGTGTTGACGAATATCCATCAGCGTGCTGCCTTTCAGCACCACCATCCGCATAACATCAATGAAATAGGAAACCGGGTTGAACCAGGTAAAAATCTGTGCCCATCGCGGCATGCTGTCAATCGATGTGTAAAGTCCTCCCAGTAAAATAAAAAGCATAATGAGGAAAAAGGAAAGCAGCATCGCCTGCTGTTGGGTACTGGCAAAAGTTGAGATCAATAACCCTAACCCCAGCACAGCGAGAAGATAAACGCCTGCAAAGACATAAATGGTGAACAGGCTTCCCACCGGCACAATGCCATAAGCAATCCAGGAAATGAACAAGCCGATGGTGAGAATAACAAATCCCAGTACCCAGAAGGGAATCAGTTTGCCAAGAATAAACTGATATTTCCGGATTGGCGTGACATTGATCTGTTCAATAGTTCCAACTTCTTTCTCCTTAACGATGTTGAGGGCAGAAAGAAATCCGCCTACGAGCGTAACAAGAATTACGAGGATGCCTGGAACCATGAACACCTGGTAGTTCATTAGCGGATTAAACCAGTTGATGGCTGCCACCTCGATTACTGGTTGCGGATTTACACGCGGCGGCTGCAGCCACTCTATTCTTGCCTGACGGTTAAAGTCTGCAATGATGGTTCTCAAGTAGGCGCCTCCCAGGTTCGCTTTTACTCCATTGATAGCATTCAGCGCCAGAAAGAGTGTTGCCTGGCTTTCTTTGACAAGATCCCGTTCGAACGATGCGGGTATCTGAAGGACAAGATCCGCTTCATCCTTCTCAACAAACTCAAGTGCCTGCGCATACGAATCGCCGTAATCGACAAGTTGAAAATAATTCGTCGACGTGATCTTGTTAACCAAACGCTGTGAGTAAGTTGAGTGGTCAAAGTCTACAACACAAATCTTAACATTCTTCACCTCGTAGTCAGCGGCCAGAGGCATGATAAGCAATTGAATGGCCGGCATCATGAATATGAGTCGCAGGATAGCCGGGTTTCGGAATATCTGACGAAACTCTTTCTCCAATAAGATTCGCAGCACCCTCATTCTAGTCGTGTTTTGAATTTGGCGATGCTCACAACCATAAAGAAGATCGTCATGCCAGCGAGAATCAGTGTTTCCTTCCAGACAAATTCAAACGTCAGGCCCTTGATCATCACATTCTTGACGATATAGTAGAACCACTTCGCAGGAACAATATTTGAAACCACCTGCAGGGGAACAGGCATATTCTCCACAGGAAACATAAACCCGCTCAGCATGATCGTCGGAAGAAACAACCCCATCAAGGAAATCAACATCGCTACCTCTTGCGAATTGGTGATTGAAGAAATAAGAAGCCCTAGGGCCAGCACGGTGACCGTAAAAAGAAGACACTCGCTAACCAGCAAGAACAAGTTGCCTTGTATGGGAACATCCAGAGCAAAGACGCTCAATAAGAGAATACTGGCAATGTTGACGGCCGAAAGAATAAAATAGGGCACCATCTTGGCGATAATCACACGGATCGGGACAATGGGAGAAACGAGAATCACTTCCATTGTTCCCATTTCTTTCTCACGAACAATTGAAATGGACGTCATCATGGCGCAGACCAGCATGAGCACCATGGCCATAACACCTGGCACGAAATTGTACGATCCCTTCATCTGCGGATTGTAAAGCATGCGCATCTCCGTTTTGATTGTCAAGGGGAGAACTTGTTGGCCCTTTCGACTAGACTGGTAATCCATGATGATGGCCGTAGCATAGTTGGTGAGTGTGCTTGCCACGTTGGGATCAGTAGCATCGGCTATCAATTGAATCGTCGCTGTATTCGTATGTAAAAGATCGTTCTCAAGACCAGCCGGGAAAACAACTGCCATTTTGATTTTTCCACTTCGAAAAGCCGGTTCGAGGTCCGACTGCCTATCGAGGATCTTTACTATATCAAAGTACCGGCTGGCACTCAACTCCTGGATGATCGCGTTGCTGGTTCCGTCCTTTGTATTATCGAGGATCGCAATCCGTGCGTTCTTTACTTCGTTGGTGAGGGCAAATCCAAAAATGAGGATTTGCATGACCGGCATGCCAAATAAAATAAACAACGTCCGCCTATCCCTGAAGAGGTGGTAAAATTCTTTTTGTACGAAGAACAGAAACTGCTTCATGTGTATCGCTTCACCCGTCGGCGCGGGTTGCTTTGCGTGCTAATTGAATAAAGACCTCTTCCATACTAGTCGCCTTAAAATTTTTCTTCAGCGCTGCAGGCGTATTCAGTGCTTCGATTCTGCCATCCACCATAATCGAGACCCGGTCACAATACTCGGCCTCGTCCATATAGTGCGTGGTAACAAATACGGTCGTGCCTTCATGAGCCGCTTCGTATATCATGGTCCAGAATTCCCTTCGTGTTACCGGATCAACCCCGCCAGTCGGCTCGTCCAGGAATACAATTTTTGGCTGGTGAAGCATCGCTACCGAAAAAGAAATTTTCTGTTTCCACCCGAGTGGCAGTGAGCGAGCCAATGTCTTCGCCTGATCCTGCAGGTTCAGTTGCTCAAGCATCCGTTCTGTTTTTGATTTGATCTGTGCGTCTGACAGTCCGTAAATTCCACCATAGAACCGGATGTTCTCCACGATTGTCAAATCTTCATAAAGTGAAAACTTTTGACTCATGTAGCCAATGTTCTTCTTGATTTTTTCTGAATCAGTAAACAAATCAAACCCGGCGACTTGAGCCTGGCCGCTGGTAGGAAATGAAAGGCCGCACAGCATGCGCATGGCGGTGGTCTTGCCTGCACCGTTTGCGCCGAGAAATCCGAATATCTCTCCGCGACGAACATCAAACGTGACAGCATCTACAGCCGTAAAGGCGCCGAAGCGCTTCGTTAAATCACTGACCGATATGGCAAATTCTGAACTCATTGATGCATCAAGTCCATAAAACAATCCTCAATCGTTGCCTCAATACGGTGCACTTCAAGTTGCTCGGTATGAACCGATCCAAGCACGGAGCGCACTTCTTCAAGACTTAGTTGACGGTCACGAAAAACAACATGGTGATATTGACCAAATGGGTAGCAAGTTTGTACCGCATCTACTTCCCGAAGTTCTTTCATCAATGAAAACATGTCCGTCGCCCTGACGGCATAAAGGGGTTTGTCAAAATTCCTGGTTATTGCGGCTGGTGAGTTGATTTCCATAATTCTTCCCTCCTGCATGAGCGCCACGCGATCACAAAGACCCGCCTCGTCCATGTACGGCGTCGAAACCACAATCGAAATTCCTGATTCCTGAAGGCCGCGCAGCAAGTCCCAGAATTCCTTTCGTGAAACAGCATCCACACCGGTGGTCGGTTCATCCAGGAAGAGCACACTGGGTCGGTGAATCAGCGCACAACTGAGCGCGAGTTTTTGTTTCATTCCGCCGGAGAGTGCACCGGCCATTCGTTTTTCAAAGGGTTCAATCTGCTGGTAGATGGCCTTGATGAGATCGTAATTCTCTTTCAGCGTTGTATTGAACAGCGTGGCGAAGAATGAAATATTCTCCGCAACGGTCAGGTCGGGATACAACGAGAATCTTCCAGGCATGTAACCGACGCGCTTCCGGATTTCCTTAAAATCGCGAACGACGTCGTAGCCATCAACCGATGCCGTGCCTGAATCGGCAAGCATGAGCGTGGTGAGAATTCTGAACAGCGTCGTCTTTCCTGCGCCATCGGGACCGATCAGTCCGAAGATCTCGCCCTTTTTCACTTCAAAGCTGATGGACTTCAGCGCAGGGAGACGTGTCTTTCCGCTAGGGAAAGATTTGTTGACATCCGATACGCTGACCGCCAGTTGCATGGTGTAATTCTTTCGGGTCGTGATTCTATTTCAGCAATACATCCGCGTACATGCCAATCTTCAGCGAGCCGTCATTGGGTACGCGCACTTTCATCGCATACACCAAATTAGCACGCTCTTCTTTGGTTTGAATCGTCTTTGGTGTAAACTCAGCTTTATCGGAAATCCATTCAACGGTGCCCTCATGGGTTGTTGACTTGCCTTCCGGGGCATCGACAAGCACCGCTATTTTCTGACCCAGTTTAACTGCTACGAGTTGATCGCCGGAAATGTAGGCTCTGAGTTGCAGCGACGAGATATCAGCAATCATATAGATAGGCTTTCCGGGAACAACCATCTCCGATTTCTCCGCATATTTGGCCAGAACGGTTCCATTGACTGGATTGATAATCACCGATCGTGCAATCTGGTCTTCGATCTGCTCGACTTGCGCTTTCAGGGGAAGTGTTTCGCTTTCGAGAGATTGGGTGGTGATGGCAAGCGACTTCTGCAGCGAGTTATATTGCTTTTCGAGCAAGTCGACCTGCGCCGTTAAATCGTCCAATTGTTTTTTCGTGGCCGCGTCGTCTTTCAACAGGTTCTCGATGCGCCGTCTTTCGTATTTGGCCGTTTCGATCTGCTTGCGGATCGTGGACAGCTGGCTTTCCGCATCCGGTCGGCGGGAAAGTACTGCGCGCATGGAATAAACCAGCTGCTTCTTCTTCAGGTGCAACTGCATCGTGTCGATGTAGCCAACAACCTCTCCGGGTTTCAGGTTTTGTCCCTCTTCCAGGGCGAGCTCCATGATGCGGCCGCTGCCCTCGGCGGAGATGATGGTCTCATCGGCCTCAAAGTTTCCTGAAGCATCGACGTTGTCAGCGTTTCCGTTGCAGCCCATCAGGGTTGCTGCAAAAAGCATGGCTCCGAATGCGTATGCGCTTGTATTCATCGTGTATTAGTTTCCTGTAGTGGTTTGATAATTATATTTCGCCAGCATGAATTGTATCTGGTGCACGGCCAGATTCTGCCGGGCATTTTCCTCCGCGTTCAATTCACGCAGGAGATCGTTGGTTGAAATCACGCCGTGCTCGTATTGAGCCTTGGCTGTGTTCTTGATCCTGGCACGAAGTGCAATGATCTCATCGTCCACACGAATCAGCTCGCGGAGCTTCTGCACTTCATCATCGAGTTGCATCAACGTGAGATTGGTGTTGAATAAAAATGTCTCCTTTTGTGCGGTGACCATCTGCGTATTGACATCCAGCAGTTCACGGTCGCGTTTGGAGTTATAGAAATTCCCCAGCGACCAGCTCAGCCGAATACCCCCCAGATAATATGTTTCAAATTCATTTTTCAACATGTTGAGTCCGGGCCGGCCATACCCACCCTGAACAAAGAGGCCGAGTTTCGGGACATTGCGCTTGGTGGAGAATTTGTACTGCGCACCGAGCAGATCGGATTGAAACTGGTACAGGGTGAGCTCCGGTCGCTTGATATCGGAGACTTTGGCATCCTCCATAGCAACAGGTGCGACGAGGACGGTCTGGGCACCGAGCGGCTGATTGATAAAGTATCCCAGCATGGCCAAGTATGCCTTCCGCCCTGCTTTGATTTCGATGATGCGCTGGTCGGTCTTCAATAATTCAGCCTGCAGCATATCCACATTGGTCTGAAATGCTGTGCCGTTGCGAACGGCTGACTCAGTCTTCGCAAGGGATGAGGTAATATCCGAGCGCAAAAGATTCAGCTGCGATCGCTGGGCGTCCATCAGCAACACGCCAAAATAGATTTGATTGATGCGCTCGCGGATTTTGTACAATTCAACCTCGAGCTTTTGCTGCTCGACCAGTGTTCCTGCCGACTGCACAGCATTCTGGTTTTTGATCACCCCTCCATCATAGATGTTCTGATTCAGCTCCGCATAAATCTTGTATTGGTCCTTCGACAGCGGCTCGACGAGGACGCCCGGACCAGGAAAGCGTGTGACTTCCGACTGATACGATGCTTGCCCATGGATAGAGACCTGGGGAAGGTTGCCCGACTGCGCATTGGAAATAGTGTACTCCAGGCTTCGTGCAAGCAGTTCCTTCTGTTGAATGAGTGGGTAATTTTTTCTCGCCATCTCCCAGCAATGCTCCAGGGTGAGGGAGGGCTCTTGCGCATAGGTTGCCAGACTGCCAAGAAGTCCAAAGGCAACCAGCACCCATCGCAGGGAATTCGTGATCTTCATAGGCTTATAGCTTTATGGCATCGATAATAAAGTCGGTCACTTCTTGTTTTCTCTTCTTGATCATCTTGTCGAACTGTGCATCGTCGAGTTCTTGAACAGCCTTGATCATCGGCTTGGCCACGAACGGGTAAACACAAAGCGACATGATGTTGATGAGCAGCTGACCGCCGTCAATGGGCCGGATCAGCTTTTTGTCAACAGCTGCTTTCACCTGGATCTTGAATGCTTTCATCATGGTCGCGGGACCAACACCGGAATGTTTTGCGATAGCAATGAGACGATCCGGGTTTTGTGTCAATTCCTGCATGATGAACAGCGGCAGGTCGGGCTGTGTGCGGATCATATCAATGTCGTGCTCGACTACGGCGCGTATCTTATCAAATAGCGTGAGCGGTCCGGCCATGATTTGCGCTACGCCCACGAAGAACTCACGGACCCGCTGTTCAAAAACCAAATCGAACATGCGGTCTTTGCTTCGGAAGTAATAATGAAGCAACGCACGGTTCATTCCGGCTTCCTGGGCAATGTCCTCCATCCGGGCGGCGGCGTATCCCTTGTGGGTGAAAACTTTCCGTGCAGCCTCCAGAATGGCTTTTTCAGTGTCGTTATCGCGGTCCTTCTTAGCCAATTGATTTAACTGTTTTGTTAAACTATAACGCTAAATAAAGGATAAGGTTGCACAGTTCCTATTGTTTGGCAAACAGCCATTGCCCAGGAAAAACTTTTTGTCGTGCTTTTCCTACGCAGAAACCCACAAATACTATCTTGTATTATCTTCACTTGCCACGGAGAAATCCCGTCCATGGCATGACTGGCAAGGTACCATCAACCCGCAAAACAACTGAGTTTGAGCGAAGGACGAGCGAAGAACGAGCGAAGGATTATTTAGTCGATCCTTAGCGAAGACTTAGCCGAGACTGGGAGAATAATTGACAATATTCAATTGACAGTTGACAACGTGTAGCCCTATGGCTGAAGAGTGGTCATTTGATCCCACACATTGTCAGCTGTCTTTTGTCAATTGTCAATTACTCAGAACGGATACTCTCCCTTTTCAATGGCAAAGTTGGCCACCCTCCGACGGGCTTCCTTCAGATTGAATGGCTCAATCTTCGTGAACCGCTTAAGGCCCAGGAGCATCAGCCGCTGCTCATCTCCTTCTGCAAAACCATAAATGGCTTGCTTGCCGGCGTCGGAAGCCTTCTCTATCGCGTGATGCAGATAGATCATCGCCATGTCTTTCTGAATGGCACAGGGTTGCTCACCTCGAATGCTGATCAGCTTCTCTACACGTAACAACACCGACTCAGCCACATAGCCTTCTATCAGCATATCGGCCAGGTTCATCAGTATCTCTTGTTCATCCGAAAGCTTCATCATGAATTTCTGAACAGCTGCTCCGGAGACCATCAGGCCGGCTTTCTTCAAGTTGTTAAGTGCCTTCTTCTCTTTGGCAAAGACGGCGGAGTCATCACTCGCTCCAAAATCCGGGATCGATGTCAATTCCTTAAGAACCGCCATCGTCGGCGTCATGAGGTCAAGCGAGCCTTTCATCGCGCGCTTCATGAGCATGTCGATTGTCAGCAGGCGGTTGATCTCGTTGGTTCCTTCAAAGATCCGATTGATGCGCGCATCCCGGTAAGCACGGTCCATCGGTCCTTCTGCCGAGAAGCCCATCCCACCGTATATTTGTACACCTTCATCCACAGCAAAGTCAAGTACTTCCGAGCCATGCACTTTAAGTATCGCGCACTCAATCGCAAATTCTTCCAAAGACTTCAATCTTGCCTTGGCTGAATCCATTCCACTGGCCATGAATGCATGGTAGGCATCATCAATATTCTGTGAGGCGCGGTAGTGTGCTGACTCACTTGCAAATATTTTAACAATAGTTTCGGCAATTTTGTGCTTGATCGCTCCAAAGGTTGAGATCGGCGTGCCAAATTGCTTGCGCTCTTTGGAGTATTTAATCGCCGCTGTAATCGCCATCTTACTTCCCCCAACCGCCGCGACGCCAAGTTTGATCCGGCCGATGTTAAGGATGTTCACAGCGATCTTGAATCCATTCTCCCGTTCGCTCAGGAGATTCTCAACAGGTACGTGGCAGTCATTGAAAAATATCTGACGTGTAGACGAGCCTTTGATCCCCATTTTCTTTTCCTCTTCGTTCATCGTAATGCCGCCAAACGATTTCTCAACGATAAACGCACTCAGGTTCTTGTCGCTGTCAATCTTAGCAAACACTATATAGACATCTGCAAATCCACCGTTGGTGATCCACATTTTCTGCCCATTGATAATGTAATGCTTTCCGTCTTTACTCAGCACGGCCTTTGTCTTGCCCGAGTTGGCATCCGAACCTGAATCGGGTTCAGTAAGGCAATAGGCTGCTTTCCACTCTCCACTTGCGAGCTTAGGAATGTATTTTTTCTTCTGCGCTTCGTTTCCGTAATAGAGCACCGGCAGCGTACCGATCCCCGTATGCGCAGAGAGCGCTACCGCAACGGAATGTCCAGCGCCCATCACTTCAGCAACCAGCATGGTCGTATTAAAATCCATTCCGAAGCCACCCAACTCATGCGGAACAGAGGTGCCCAAAAGACCTAACTCGCCAGCCTTGTCTAAAATTGAGGGCATGATCTTGGGGTCCTTCATCGAATCAATTTCATCAAGGCGTGGGAAAACTTCCTTTGCCAGAAAGTCTTTACACTGCTGCATGATCATTTTCTGCTCTTCATTGAATTCCTCAGGAATGAAAATTTCATTTGCCTGTGTCTCGCGGATGAGGAACTCGCCGCCCCGAATTGCCTTTTTTGTTTCGATCATAGTTGCCATACACTTCCGGTTATTCCTTGTTTGTTTTTTGCTTCCTTCAGATATTAATTCAGTAGTTCATAGATACCCGCAACGCCCTGCCCACCCCCAACGCACGCAGTCACCATACCGTATTTTTTCTTTTGGCGGCGAAGTTCATTGAAGAGTTGAACAGAAAGTCGCGCACCAGATGATCCGAGCGGATGGCCAACTGCAATCGCGCCTCCATTCGGGTTTAGTTTTGAGCGATCAATCCCAAGTGTCTTTACCACCGCAAGCGACTGAGCCGCAAACGCCTCGTTAAGCTCAATGACATCAATATCCTGGAGATTCTTCCCAGCAATCTTCAACGCTTTTGGAATGGCTGCCACTGGTCCGATGCCCATGATGCGTGGATCGACGCCAGCCGTAGCGTAGCTCAGCATACGCGCAATCGGCTTCAGGTTTAATTGCTTCACCATGCGCTCACTCATCACGGTAACAAATGCCGCTCCGTCTGATGTCTGGGATGAATTTCCCGCCGTTACTGTTCCTCCAACAGCAAACACCGGCCTAAGTTTTGAAAGCCCTTCAACGGTTGTGTCTGCGCGAATGCCCTCATCTTTGTCGACGATGTATTCCCGCGTTTTCTTCTTCATGTCCTCATCCACATACACCTCTTTTACTGTGATCGGAATGACTTCATCTTTGAATTTTCCATCTTTCCACGCTTTGGCTGCCTTCATGTGCGACTCATATGAAAACTGATCCTGCTCTTCACGTGAAATATTATATTGTTTAGAAACTTCCTCTGCGGTCAAACCCATGCTCGTGTAGTACGTGGGGTTATCTTTTGCGATTGCATAGTTCAATGCCGTCTTAAATCCCATCACGGGTACCAGCGACATCGATTCCGTTCCGCCGGCAATTAGAATGTCCGCTTGCCCAGCGTGAATGCGGTGGCTAGCCATCGCAATAGCCTCCACCCCTGAACCACAATACCGGTTGATCACAAGCCCTGGTACATCCAGGCCAAGTGCCAGCAAAGCGATAATTCGGCCCATTTGCATGCCTTGCTCCGCTTCCGGAACAGCATTACCAACGATGAGGTCGTCAACCATTTTGCTCTCCAACCCTGGAATCGTTTTCACCATGTGCTTAATCACTTCAGCAGCCAGGTCATCTGGTCGTGTAAAACGAAATCCGCCCTTCTTGGCCTTTCCTACCGCTGTGCGGTAACCTGCTACGATGTATGCATCCATGTTCTTTGGTTTGATATTTTGGTTCTGGTTGGAGAAGTTGACAATTGACAAGGGGCAATTGACAAAGTGTTTGCCAAATTCCTAATACCTCCACCCTTCGACTGTTGTCTTGTCAACTGCATATTGTTAACGTCAATTTTTTCTACAGTATTTCTTTGGGTTTTCGATCATATGATTCAATAGCTTACCTACTTCAACAGCCTTGCCATCCAAATGCTCTCTAACTTCGGATGTGACATATTCTGATGCATGGGCAAAGTCCAACCAGACTCTTGTCTCAGTATTCTCCATGTCCGCATCGGAACTCTTGCTTACAAAATGGTTCTCATATTGGCGCTTCCGGTAAGCTTCACCAACACAAACACAGACAGACCGAGAAGACCTTCTGATTTGATCGGTCAAAGAATATTTCTCCTCTTTTGGAAACCCTTTGCTTATCTCAAATATTTCCATTGCCAATTCAAATGCCTTTATATAAACCGTCAACTCCCTAAAACTCCCAGCAGCCATTTGGTTACTCTATTGTCAATTGCCTATTTGTTCCACTTGACCTTGCTCATACTCTTCCTCAATTACCAGCCCCATTGTCAATTGTCATTTTGTCAACTGTCAATTTCTCAACGGTTTCCCTCCTGTCAAAATCGCTTGAATTCGTTCCAGTGTCTTCTTCTCTCCCGTCAGCGAAAGAAAGGCCTCGCGCTCCAGATCAAGCAAGTATTGTTCGCTTACCTCCTGTGGTGAGGTAAGGTCTCCGCCGCACATGACATTGGCCACCCACTTGGCCACTTTAGCGTCGTGCTCAGAAATATATTTTCCCATTATCATGCCCTGTAACCCAGCGAGAAACAAAGCCTGTCCTGTGCGGCCTTGCACTTTGATGTTTCGGGCCGGCTGCGGCATCGTATAGCCGGCAGTGGCAAGCTCAAGCACAGCTTCTTTCGCATCAGCAAGTTGCCTGTCCCGGTTCATTGAAACGCGGTCCAGCTTTTTCAGAATTCCAAATTCTCTGGCTTCCTCCGCTGATGTTGCAACTTTTGCGGTAGCAATATTCATAAAGGCGTTCTGTAGTGCATTCAATTCCACATCTCCTTCCTCACCTGCATCACTAACACGCTTGGCGAACTCTTTGGTTCCCCCACCGCCGGGAATCAGACCTACGCCGACTTCGACCAACCCGATGTAGGTTTCTGCAGCGGCCTGTGCAATGTCCGCATGCATCGTCATCTCGCAGCCTCCACCGAGTGTGCGTCCCTGAGGACAAACAACCACAGGGATGGAAGAGTAACGGATTCGCATCACCGAATTCTGAAACGCCTTGATCATGAAGTCAATCTCGTCGTAGTCTTGTTCGATGGCATACATGAACACAAGACCCAGGTTCGCGCCGAGCGAAAAGTCGGGGCCCTGATGACCAATGACCAGGCCACGAGAATCTTTCTCGGCGAGGTCCAGTGCCTTGTTCATCCCCTCTATCACCGCGCTGCCCAGTGTATAGCTCTTGCTGTGCCACGCAAAATTCAAGACACCATCACCGATGTCATACACCCTTGAGTCCGCATTTTCCCAGACAATATTTTCTTTCTTGTTCTCCAGAATGATGAAGCTCTCGCGGCCAGGAATGGACAGGTAGCTTTTTGAGCGGCTATCATAATATTTTTTCTGCCCGCCTTCACTCTTGTAAAATGTCTTGTTGCCGGAGGCCAACATGTCGTATACCCACTGGGCCGGCTTGTAGCCTGCGGCTTCCATCAGCGGAATGCTCTTCTCTACGCCCACGGCATCCCAGGTTTCAAATGGGCCGAAATCCCATCCAAAGCCACCGCAGACCGCATCATCGATTCGGAACAGCTCGTCGCTTATCTCCGGAATGCGGTTAGTCACATATTGAAAAGTTCCAAAAAATGCATCGCGATAGAATTCGCCAGCCTTATCGGTGCCGGCAAGCAACACCTTGAATCGGTCGCGAAGATTCTCCGTCGCCTTGGCCGCTTCCAGTGTGGCAAATTTCACTTTGACCTTCGGCTTGTACTCTAGCGTCTTTAGATCCAGCGTAAGTATTTCGGTTTCGCCTTTTGCGTTTTTTGATTTCTTATAGAACCCTTGCTTCGTCTTGTCTCCAAGCCACTTGTTCTTCTCCAATTGATTCACAACATCCGGCAACTTGAACATCTCACGACCTTCATCGTTGACAAGGCCGGCATAGAGGTTATTGGCAACTTTCACTAACGTGTCCAATCCAACCACATCCGAAGTCCGGAAGGTGGCCGACTTCGGTCGTCCGATAACGGGTCCCGTCAACTTATCGATCTCATCCACATTGAGATCAAACTTGCGCATCGAATCAATCACTTTCAGCAATCCATATATGCCTACTCTGTTGCCAATAAATGCGGGTGTGTCTTTACACAGCACTGTAGTTTTTCCCAGAAAGAGATCACCATAATGCATCAGAAAATTTGTAACCGTCGGATCTGTCTTGGTGGTTGGAATAATTTCCAAAAGCCGGAGGTAACGGGGAGGATTAAAAAAGTGTGTTCCGGCAAAATGCTTTTGAAAGTCTTCGGATCTTCCTTCCGCCATCAGGTGTATTGGGATTCCGGAAGTGTTTGATGTGATCAGCGTTCCGGGTGTCCGGTACTTTTCCACCTCTTCATACACCTTCTTCTTGATGTCGAGATTCTCCACGACTACTTCGATGGTCCAATCACAAGACTTGATCTTGGCCATGTCATCGGTGAAGTTGCCCAGTTTAACACGCGACGCAAATTTCTTACTGAACAGCGGCGCCGGGTTTGCCTTAAGCGTTGCATCATAAGAACTTTGAACGATACGATTCTTGACAGCAGGGTGATCCAGCGTCAATTCCTTTTTCTTTTCGTCATCGGTCAATTCCCGGGGGGCGATGTCCATCAACAATACATCGCAACCAATATTTGCAAAATGACAGGCAATGCGTGAGCCCATAACGCCTGAGCCCAGGATAGCTACTTTTCGAATTGTACGATTCATCGGTTAAGGTGTTGTATTGTCAATTAGGTTGGTACTTTCTCATAAATCTCATTGCGCTCGATCATCCGGTTGATGTTCTGAACGACGTCAAAAAATACATCAAGCTTTCGGGCAGGAATTGTGTGTCGCACGGCCTCATTGAACCGCAATACAGTTTCCCGCGCTTTTTCACGTCGCTTCTTACCTTCGCGCGTCAACATAATCCGCACAGAGCGTTTATCGTTTTCATCCGCCTTCCTCACAATTAAGCCTTTCTCTTCCATGGATTTCAGCAACCGGGTAAGGCTTCGTGCTTCAAGCCCCATCAAGGGACCGATTTTAGTGGCCGGCGTTCCTTCCTCTGAATGGATATTTAACAAGGCAAACCCGATGGACATGGTGCCTCCGTATTTCAAAGCCTGCTGATTATACATGCGCGCAATGGCATGCCAAGCCGCCTTGATGTTATGATCGATTGTTTCTTCGCGCTTCACGTACCCTAAATGTAAAAAACATTTAGTATGCATGCCGAGTATTTCGTTAATTTTTTTGCGTGGTTCTCTTTGAGAATGAAAGCCTTTTGGCTAGCCGGCAAGAATGGGCAATTCCGGGTCCAGCCCCAGGCGATAAAAACGGCCAATGCCCAGTAGATTGCGTCTACAAGAATCATTAGGTAGTCTGCCCGGAGTAAGTGAAATCCTGCCACCACTCTCATGATGAGAGCGAGGCCGGATACCGAAAGCGGGGTATGGCTTTAGGGAATCAAAGTTTAGATGAAAATACGGTTCATTGCCGTACCCCCATAACAGTAATATTCCTGTACTGATCCTTAATTTTGTTTCGCTCGAAAATGGCAAAGCTTAAACCCACGAGATCGCAAAAATCAGCTGAAGAGGTCATCGCCTATTTGCCTCGCAAGGAGCAGGTGATCATGCTAAAGCTGCGGTCTCTCATTCTGGAGTGCCTCCCGAAGGCGACAGAGAAAGTATCCTATGGTGTGCCATTTTATTCGAGAAACAGAATGATCTGCTTTATCTGGCCGCCATCCATTTTCTGGGGGCCGAAGCGAACCAAGGAATCGCAACAGGCAAAAGGGGCCGTACTTGGGTTTTGCCAGGGGAACCGCATGTCGAATGAAGATGGCGTTCTCCTGGCGGAAGGCCGCAAGCAAGTGTATTGCATGTACTTTCATACGCTGAATGAAATCAACGAGAATCAGATCAGGGCGCTGCTGTTCGAAGCAGAGTTGATCGACGAGAGTTTCGCGAAAAAAAAGAAAAGAACTTTATAGTCTCGACAAACCCATCATCTTACTCATTCCGCAACGAGTTCACCGGATTCGCACGTGCTGCCCGAAAAGCTTGTGTGCTGACAATCGATACTGCGAAGACCAACGCTATGATTCCCGTAAGTGGGAACACCCACCAAGGGATGGTGATGCGATGGGGGTATCGCTCAAGAAAATCATTTAACAAGAACCAGGCGATTGGAGAAGAGATCAATAAGGCAAGCAGCACAAGCTTAGAAAAATCTTTCGACATCAACGCGATCAGGCTCGCAACAGAAGCACCCATTACTTTGCGGATTCCAATTTCTTTGGTGCGTTGCTCCGCCATGAATGCGGCAAGTCCAAATAATCCAAGACCCGTAATCACAACGGCCAGTGAAGCAAATAGGGTTGCCAGTCGGCTGATCATATTGATTGTCGTAAACTTTTTCCCAAACTCAACATCCGCAAATGAATATTCAAACGGATAGGCGGGATTGTATTTCTTAAAAATCTCTTCCACTTTCTTAATGGATGCCTGGATATCTTTTGTTTTTCCTAGCCGGATACTCACTGCGCTTGCCCATTCGGGTTGCAGCACAATAAACATCGGCTTCACGGGCTGGTATGGTGACCCCATCAAGACATTGTCAACTATGCCAATCAATTCTCGCTTATCCCCCCACAGGTCCAACTTCTCACCAAGCGGGTCCTTTAGTCCCATGATGTCCAGTGCCGCCTTATTCACAATAATTGCAGATGAATCACTCTTGTAGTCTTCTGAAAAATCGCGTCCGTCAAGAATTTTTATACCCATCGTCCGGGTGTAATCGTACTCCGTGGCAATTGTTGTGAAGATCACTTTCTGCTCTTCGGGTTTGCCGGGCCAGCCGAGAAAGTTGTTTGACCAGATCTCAGTGATTGGGCTATTCGACTTACATACGGATTCCACCACTCCGCTGGCAAGCAACTCTTGCTTGATGGTCTGGTAATTCTTGCCAACCTCTGCTGTGTAATCGACCGTAACAAGATTCTCCTGATCATACCCCAGGTCGCGGCCTTTGACGTAGTCAATCTGCCAATAGATAACGATAGTCCCAATGATCAGCAAAATGGAAAAGCCGAATTGTAAGGTCACCAGGATTTTTCGGGGAAGGCTTGCGCTTTTCCCCACCTGTACTTTCCCTTTCAGTACCTGTACGGGTAGAAAGGAGGATAGGTAGAGGGCGGGGTAACTTCCGGAGACAATACCTGTAAGCAATATCAAGACAAGCGCAAAAATCCAGAAAGTCTGCGACTGATAGTCAATGAACAATTGTTTATCGACCAACTGATTGTAAAATGGCAGTGCGAGTTGCGCAATCAATACAGCTATGGTAAAAGCCACCGTGGCCAGGAAGAGTGACTCGCCCATAAACTGAAGAACAAGTTCGTGCCTTCTGGAGCCTACACTTTTGCGTATCCCCACTTCGCGCGCACGTCGCTCCGATCGTGCGGTAGCGAGATTCATGAAATTGATGCAGGCAATAATCAGGATAAAGACCGCGATGATGGTGAACATCTGTACATAGTCTGCCATTCCTCCAGCCTCTTTTCCGTTCTCAAAATTCGAGTAAAGCCTCCAACGCAACAGGGGGTGCAGAAAAAATTCCCGCTTCATATCGGTTTGTCCTTTCCTGAAAAGAAGATCTCTGACCGAATTTTCCACCACCGCCTCGTTCGAAGGATCATTGAGTTCCACATAGACCTGAAAGGAGTAGTTGTCCCATTTGTCAATCGAGTTCTTGACCCAGTCTTCCGCTTGTCTTTTCATTTTCCAGGTCATGAGGCAGTCAAACTGAAGTGACGAATTCTTGGGCACGTCACGCATTACGCCTGTGACTTTTAGTTCCACCTCATTGTCGACAAGAATAGTTTGGTTGATGGGGTCTTTGTCACCAAACAAAATCTTCGCCATCGATTCACTGATGACAATTGATGTTGGGTCATCCAAAACATTAACGGCATCCCCTTTGGTTAATGGAAACTGAAACATTTCCAGGAATTCTTCACTGACAAAGTATGCTCGTTTGGTAATCCTGTTGTCGCCGATCGAATACAAGTGATCGCCGCCCCAGTCCGCAATGGTCGAGTTCTTGATGTTATTATCCTCCCCCTTCATGGCTTCATACGTTGGCTGAGGAACAGATGTCCATGAATTAACCTTTTCGGAGAAATGAGCATTGATCCAAACCTGATAGAGCCGATTTGCCTTGGGCTGGAATTTGTCGAAAGAAAGTTCGTCAAAGACCCACAGGGTGATAAGCAAACTGCAGGCAATCCCGATGGATAGACCTGAAATGTTGATGAATGAGTAGGTGACGTTTTTGCGCAGGTTGCGGAGGGTCACCACAATGTAGTTTCGGAGCATATTTCAGGATTACTGCAGTTAAGTACTCCCAAAGAGCAGAATGGTTAACCTTGGGAGCGAAAAAACTTTCTCCTGCTAAGGATTATGGCTGACGGGAAATAGTTGCAAAAGTGTGCTTAATAATAACTTGTCAGGCGAGAAACTTCCCTGATTCTGCGTGAAGAATGTCCTACTTCAGCCGGAGGGCTGCTGCTTGCCCAATCCAGTTATCCCTGCCAATACGGCCTTTAAATACTTTCAGTGATGCGGCCACTGATTCAATATCCTGAGGTGTAAATTCACTGATCTGCTGAAACGAGTAGATTCCCAGATTATTGAGTTTGCGCAGAATAGCAGGGCCAATGCCACTGATGAGTGTGAGGTCATCTCTTTTTGTCTGCCAGGTAGAGGGCGTAAAGCGTGACTGCGTTTTGTCAGGCTTCTCGGGAGCGAGTTGCTTTTCGGGTGTCTGCTTTGTTTCCGGCACAGCCGAAAGGCTTGCCTCGCGGGCCCTTTCCTCGGCAAGTTCACTTCTCAGCTGATCGGCTGTCTTGCGAATTGAATCGGTCTCCTCTTTTAGATTTTCATATCGCCGCTGATACTGCTTTAGTTCTTGTTCTAAAATGTCTACCTGGTGCTTCGCTTGCTGCAGCAGCGGCTCAGTAACTTTTTTCACTTCCGACAAAAGTGATCCCTCATGCTGCCATTCTGCTACATGCCTGCGCGCAGATTGATTTTCCTTTTCCAGAAGTCGCAATTGATCATGCAGCCCCGATTTTTCTTTTTCCAGTCCGCCCAATTGCCTTTGCAGTGTTCGAAAAGTGCGCTCGCTAAGGAGCCAAGAGGCGGCAAAACCAATGATCAATCCTGCCAGAATCATAATGCCGATCTCCACGCTGGCCGATGATTCACAGAAACCTCGCACGGCACACAAATACCATCGTGTGAAAAAGTATGACAGGAACAAAAAGACGGCAATGATGGCGTAAACCAATCGCATGGCTGTGGGGATGGCTATGTAAAGGTAAGATTTTACTCCCTTGGACGCTAAAAGAGGCAACCAAGTGCAACCCTTTGGCTTCTGGCCGCGTCTATATGCATAATTCACTTAGGTAATCAGCCCATGCATTCTCCCGAACTCTTGAAAGGAACCCTGCAGACCATCATTCTCAAATTGCTAAAGGATGAGGGAAGAATGTACGGGTATGAGATGACGCAGCGGGTGAAGGACCTCTCTATAGGCCGCTTGATGTTGACGGAGGGCGCCCTCTATCCCACCCTTCACAAACTGGAGGCTGAAGGTTTGCTGAAAACAGAGGTTGTAACAATGGGCAGGCGCGTACGCAAATACTATACACTCACAGCCGCGGGCAGAACATCAGCGCGCGAAAGGGTTAATGAGTTTGTGGACTTTATAAAAACCATGTCCAACGTTCTCCAGGTACAAATGGCCTAACACTTTATTTGTGAAACTATCTGAGGAACATATCAATTTCATCATCAAGGACCTGAATCACCGCGGCATCATTGCCGAGGGCATTCAAGAAGAGCTGATTGATCATGTCTGCGCGGCGGTTGAAAGCAAGATGGAGATGGGCGCTCGCTTCGCGGATGCTTACAACGAAGTGCTTCAATCCTTTGGTCACGAACAAGGCCTTCAGCAAACTCAAAACGAAGTCGTACGAACAGAAAATAAATACACCGGTATCATGCTAAGAAACTACTTCACCATCGGCATCCGCAATCTTCGGAAGCACAGCTTTTACACCCTCATCAATATCCTCGGGCTCGCCGTGGGCATCGCTTCCTGTCTGATTATTGTAGCGTACATCACCAGCGAGATGAGCTTTGATCGCCATCATGCAGATGCCGACCGCATTTACCGCGTAGACTGTGAAATCAAGTTTGGGCCCAATCATATGCAATTCGCCGCGTCTCCAGGGCCCCTTGCGGAGGCGTTCCGTGCGGATTTCCCCGAAGTTGAGGCTGTCGGTCGTTTTTGGAATGATGGCTCGATGCTGATCAAACGAACGGACCAAAATATCAAAGAGCCGCTTGTCTCTTATGCCGACAGCTCCATCTTCCGGGTATTCACCATTCCGTTCCTCGAGGGAAATTCCGAACAAGCTTTGCGTGATCCAAACACGATGGTCATCAGCAAGACTGCAGCCGAGAAATATTTCCCGGGCGAAAATCCGCTAGGTCAAACCCTTATTGTTGAGAACAAGGATGCGTATAAAGTTACGGGTGTGTACGAAGACATGCCAATAACCAGTCACTTCCGCTATGACATTCTGCTGGCCCTTGTCTCCCATCCTTATCACAAGGATGCCAACTGGCTCAGCAATAATTTTTCAACCTATGTCAAAATTCGCCCCTCGGCGAGCGCAGAACAATTGCAGGCAAAGTTTCCGAAGATGGTTGATACTTACGCAGGCCCTCAGGCAAAGTTGGCGTTGGGAGGGGAATTCACAATGGAAAAGTTTCGCGCAAGCGGAAACATGGTTGACTTCACCCTTACGAAACTCACCGACATCCACTTGCGCTCCGACAAGAGCGCCGAGTTGGGCACCAATAGCAGCATCACGTACGTATACCTATTTGGAGCAATCGCCCTGTTCATTCTCATCATTGCGTGTATCAACTTCATGAACCTGAGCACGGCCCGTTCCTCAAACCGGGCAAAAGAAGTTGGTGTGCGCAAGGTTATGGGCTCGTTGAGAACACATTTGATACGGCAGTTTCTCACCGAATCCATACTGCTCAGTATCTTTTCGTTCTTTATTGCACTGGCGATTGCCTGGATGATGTTGCCCTCGTTCAATGAGTTGGCAGGCAAGAATTTGGTTCTTCCTTTCGGGGAACCCTCTTTCTGGCTCCAGCTTGGGATTGCCTCCATTCTTGTTGGTTTCCTCGCAGGAGTTTATCCGTCTTTCTTCCTCTCGGCGTTTAAGCCGGCTAATGTGCTCAAGGGGAATCTTTCTCTCGGAATGAAGAGTGGTCTGGTGCGAAGCTCATTGGTCGTATTTCAATTCTGGATTTCCATTATCCTCATCATAGGTACCCTCGCCGTAAATCAGCAGCTTAACTTCATACAACAGAAGAAAATTGGTTTCAATAAGGATCAGGTGGTAGTGATCAAAGATGCCTATGGCATGGGCGATCAACTGCAATCGTTCAAGGAGGAGGCATTGACAGACTCCAAAATTATCAGCGGCACTATTTCGGGTTTTTTGCCTGTTAGCGGAACAAACCGAAGCAGCAATTCTTTCTGGCCCGAGGGCGTACAGCCAAATCAGGAAAACCTGGTTAGCATTCAATGCTGGCGCGTTGATCATGATTATGTAAAAACACTCGGTATGAAAATCGAAGAGGGTCGTGACTTTTCTGTTGAATTTCCTTCCGACTCCGACGCCATCATCCTCAATCGTGCCGCACTCCAACTTTTTGGCCTTGACAAAGACCCCATCGGAAAACGGATCAATACCTGGGGTGGAACTAACCAGACACCCGACCCAGTGAATACCCGAAAATACACGATTGTCGGTGTCGTTGAGGACTTTAACTTTGAATCGCTCCGGCAGTCGATCACGCCGTTGGGTTTCTTCCTCGACCGCAGCCGGGGTTTGATTTCCTTCCGGTTCCAGGCGGAGAATACACAGGAAGCAATCAAGAGCCTGCAGGGTACATGGGAAAAAATGGCACCGGGAATGCCTTTTGCTTATTCCTTCCTTGACGAAGACTTCAGTCGGATGTATTCCACCGAAGAACGGCTGGGAAAAATCTTCACCGTGTTTGCTGGCCTTGCCATCGTAATTGCTTGTCTTGGATTGTTTGCGCTCACGGCCTTCACCGCAGAGCAACGCACCAAAGAAATCGGTATCCGAAAAGTGATGGGCGCATCGGTCACGAGTATTGTGTTTCTCTTGTCTAAGGAATTTGGGAAGTTGATTGTCATTGCCTTTGTGCTGGCGGTGCCACTGGCCTGGTACGGCATCAGTACGTGGCTGGATTCCTATACGTACCGAACCGAAATCGGGGTGCTGATCTACTTGGCTGCGGGTATCGTTTCCTTCCTCATCGCCTGGTTTACGATGGGATATCAGTCTTTCCGGGCGGCAAACACCGATCCCGTGAAGTCGCTGCGAAGCGAGTAGATTACTTGTAACGCTTCCCCTTCTTGATCACGACGTTCACGTTCTGAAGCAAATCGATATGCCGCAGCACATCGCCTTTAACCGCGATAATGTCGGCATACTTGCCTTCGGTAACAGTACCAAAGTCTTTGTCCACACCCATTGCCACGGATGGCCAATACGTGGCCGCGCGAATTGTGTACATCGGATCGAATCCAAACTTATTTACCCATACGTCTAGTTCATTCCACGTACTCTGACTATGAAACTTCATGGGAATACCACTGTCGGTGCCGATCAGCAAAACAACTCCCGCATTTTTTAATTGATTTACTTTTTTCTCCAACGTTGGCTTCCGAATCGGGTTTAGTTGAAAATATCCCAGTTGCCCCGGCTTCTGTATAGATTGGCGTATGTCGGCAATAATGGAATCGGGTAATCCCAGGTGCCAGGATGTGTTGTCCAGTGCCTCTGGGTTATCGCGTGTGTATTCAAAATTGTAAAGTCCCTCCACGGTTGGTGTCCAGAAGAGGGGTCCCAGGCTCATCTGCGCCGTTCGCTCCTTGATCATCGCAATAATGTCATCCGGATATTCCGGTGCCGCTGCCAGCCCCGTGTGCTCAAAGCAATCAACGCCTGCCTTGAGACCCTTCCGGATTTCCTCCGGCCGGTGGGAGTGCCCAACAACTTTCAATTTGTTTTTGTGGGCCTCATCAACAATCGCTGTAATCTCTTCCTGCGTCATCTGGTCCTGATCAATCAGTTTGATACAGTTTACTCCTGCCTTAACCAGCTGTTGAACTTTTGCGCGCGCATCAGCGGCGCCCTTCACCCCCCAACGAAAAGCTTCCGTTCCGGGATACGGCTCATGCTGAATAAATGGACCCGACATGTACATCGTCGGCCCAGGAATTTCGCCCTTGTTGATCCGGTCACGAACGGAGATACTGGCTTCCAGTGGTCCACCCAAATCCCGCGCGCTTGTAACACCAGCCATAAGCAACTGATTGGCGGAGGCGGGCATGATCACATCTTTAGAAGATTTCAAATATGTTTTGTCCCAATGGGTATAGTCCGAGTGACCGTTGATGTAGAGGTGAACATGCATGTCCCAAAGGCCAGGCATAACACTCATGCCTTCGGTTGAAATCACTTCAGCTCCCTTAGGAATCTCGATACGGCCGACCTGCCCTATGGATTTGATGCGTTCGTTTTCAATGATGACCACGCTGTTTTGGAGGGGCTTTCCTCCAAAGCCGTCAATGAGGGTTCCTCCTACCAGCGCTTTCACTTGAGAAAAGCCAGAGAAGGAGGTCAAAAACACAAAGAGTAACACAATTGCTCTCATAGTCATTCGGTTTTGTCGTGGAAGGTAAAAATTATTGACCAGATCTGTGGACAAAAAATTTCCGGCGGTCGGCCGGAAACACAGCAGGTTATTGAAAGGGCATGCGTCTCCTCAATTCACCACCTTATCTTGGAAATCTCCACGGAGGGTGCGGTAGCGCTTCCGTGCCTCTGCTGCATATACGCTTCCCGGGTATTTGTCTAGAAAATCCCTGTAGATCTCCATCGCCTTCTCTTTGTTTTTCAGATCGTTCTCATAGATATCGCCTTGGGTAAAATATGCATCATCAGAAAGAACATCATCGCCAAACTCGGTGACGATTTTTTGAAGCAAGACATTGGCTGCTTCAAATTCACCTCGCTTCATTCGCAAGCTCGCTTCGAGCCAGTAGACATCATCTTGAATTGTCGAGGAAATCTGAGAGGGGCCATCTATCAGGACAGAGTCGACACTTTCTTTCTGCGATTTCTTCTTCTCTTTCCAGGCCTCAAGTTCCGCTTTCTGCTCTTGGGTTATTTCATCACTCGAATTCCGGACTGGCCATAAGCTTTTCTGGAGGGCCTGATCTTTGTTCATCCATACTTTGGTGGGGCCAGAAAATTTGTGAAGACGATCCAGGGCCTCATCAGTCTTGTTTTGAACCAAGAGCAATTCAATAGACGCATATTCTTTTAGCGCGGTACCCACTGAATCGAAGGCTGTATTCTCTTTTATCCGCATACTCAAGTCCATGGCATCGTTTGCTATCTCACGTGTCGTTGCTTGCTTTAGAATATCAAGGTGCTCTTGCGCCAACCTGAAGTCGCCTTTGTAATACGAGAGCCGCGCATTCCGCAACTTGGCCTCATACCCCAGGGGTGCATCCCGTTGATTTTTTTCGACCTGAGAATAAAGCAGCGTGGCCTCCCACGGCTCTTCCTTCAATAGATAGATATCACCCAATTCCAGCTTAGCCTTCGCTTTAAGGTATGCGGGCACCCTTGGGTGACTGGCGAGCGTCTCCAGTTTCTTAACCGCTGAATCTTTTTCATCCAGATAGTAGGCATGAAGCATCGCCTCATTAAGCGACGCCTCGTAGCTATTGCCGTTATCTGGGTAGCGAGAAATGAACGACTGATACTCCCGTGTCAAATACCGAACTGAGTCAAGGTTGATTGGGAATTTACGTTTCACCTTTGCCTCCCGTGCCCGAATGAGCCCAAGGCGGGCCGGCAAATAATTTTCTGTGTTTGGATATTCCTTGATCACATAAGCAAAGCTACGGTCAGCGGTTTCATAATCCTTGTTGTTCAGCGCGATCTGCGCGATCTCCAGGGTCTTCGCTTGTTCCTTCTTAAAGCGTTTGTCAAAGGCCCTGGCTTGTATAAAGGCTCCGTTGAAATTCTTCTGTTGTAGATTGACCCAGATGAGTAAGTCCGCATAAACTTCCGACTCTGGAAATTCCTGAACCTTATCAAACAGCATTCGCTCCAGGCTTTCCAGCTCGTCCGGTTTGTTCAGAAATAGCTGCAAAAGATTCTTTACATAAGTCAAGTTGGAAGGAGATTGCGTAATGTAGTGAAGGTACTCCTGAACCATCTCATCCCGCTTGCCCTGCAGCCGGTACAGGTTGGCCATCTCGAGGGTAAAAACAGTTGGGTTCTTCATTGCCACGCGCAGCTCCTGAAGCGCGTAAACCGCATAGTCCGGGAGGTTCTGAGAAGCCAGATAATCGGAGATGGCTTTGGTGCGATACACATCCGGAAGCGCGCCCTTGACCAGGTTCTTAAAATACTTATCCGCTTTGGGTAGATCCCCAGATTTCAGGTAAACAATTCCGAGATCCACACGGTAGGATATTC
Source organism: Cyclobacteriaceae bacterium (assembly GCA_043750575.1). Taxonomy (GTDB): domain Bacteria; phylum Bacteroidota; class Bacteroidia; order Cytophagales; family Cyclobacteriaceae; genus ELB16-189. The sequence continues at coordinate 151,661 of JAYVBH010000032.1, read as the reverse complement.
TGTCATCAACCTTCCTGATAACACGCTCAGTATATTCCTCGGCCTCTTTGAATTTACCCATCTCAAGCATAAGGTTGAGATAATTGCTGTGAATAGTTTGAATATTTTCTGAATTCCTACTCAAGGTCTGGTACATAGCCAGGGCTTTCGCCTTATCCCCTTTTAGAAAATACTCGTTGGCAATCCGCAAGTCAGCATCCTGCGCTTGCGCCACTCCGATTGGACTTAGACACATCCAACACGACAGTATTATATTATTAAGTTTTAATAATAAATAATAATAATCGTAATCAGTGTGCATTTGTGGATAGGTGGGGTAAGATAGGAATTGTAGTGAATTTGTGGATAAGGTTGTTGATGACTAATGCCAAAGAAAGTGTTGGTTGGTGAATTTCCGTGGGAAACACACAAGGTGTTTATAGGTTTGCTAACGTTGTCAACAAGTTTTTTGATGTGGATGCTTTGGGGTATTTGGTTGGTACTTGCAGTATCATGGGGATGATTTAAGATTTTGCTCGTGATTTGCTGTTAACCGAAAAGTTGTAGCTAGTTGTCCACAAGTTATCAGAACTGAATTTGAAGAGGACCTACTTCCCAGTTGGCTCTTATGGGGAAGCTCATCGCGCCGTCTGCGGCCCGATAATAGAATACTTTTTCGGGTTCTATTCCTTTCAGAATGTTTCCTGGGTCCCATTTCTTGTTTTGATTCTTATCAATAATGATTCTTATCTGATACTCGGACGGTTTGATATTTTTTACAATAAGCCTTGGGGTGTTTACAGCATGAGCGACTACTTTTCGTGAGGATTTATCCAGGACCTGAATGATGTATCCTTTTTCCTTCGTGTTTGCTAGCAAGGACAGCGTGCCGTTTTCTTCGGGCCAGGAAATTTCAATTCGGCTTGAGAGCGCTTTGGAGGTGTCTCCGTCCATCGTAACGACAAAGCCACGTTTTGCCATGACCGTCAGAATCGGGTCTTGATCTGCTCCGAAGAATTTTTTGCTTAGTTCCTTAGAAACTGAAAATTCTTTGTTTTTTGAATCGTACGTGAGATCTGTTGCTGTGAGCGGTATACGCGTGACCGAGTCAACATGGATGTAAAGACTGTCGAGTGTTATGTTCCGGACAGGTTTGTTGAATTTGAATTTCGTAATGAGGCGGGCATTTTCTGGATTTACCATTGGAGCACCAAGGGACCAGGTGAATTTTTCGACAACTGGTTTAATGGCCGTCTTTTTAATATAGAAGGTGGTGTCGATTAGATTTTCCAAACTGTCTGTGGCAGAAAGTTTTACTTGCGTACTGTCTGGCCCCTCCGGATTATATATCGTTATGTCGGTTTGCGCGTCAGCAAAAGCGTGGATGATTTCCTTTTCTGAAGAAATTTCATAAGTAGTGAGGTATTTTGAAAATCGTAATTTGGTAATATTACCAACATTGCGGATTGATGATAGTTTCAGTGGTCTTGTATCAAGATTGATCAAGCCAATTTGCAAAGTGTCAATATTTTCTGATAGGTCAATTGAGTTGGATAGAAATCCGTACATCTCCGCCCGGCTTTCTACTTTAAGATTCTTGTTCTTGTCATCAAACGCATATATGCGGTAGCGCCCAGCTCGGATATTTTCCAGTTTAAAATTTCCCCGCTTGTCTGTTTTCGTGAAGTAGCTCGGAACGTCGTTGAAAATATCGAAGGTGTCGGCGCTGTAAATGGCCACTGTAATTTTCTCTTTTGGTGATCCTTCAAGTAAATCAAATGTGTTCCCTGAAAGGATAAGCGAGTCAATCCAGGGCCCTGTGCTAAAAGCAAGCTTTAGATTGATGGGAACATTGCTCTCTGTTATATCCTGGATGCCTTCTCGGAAAAGGATGCTGTATGTCGTGCTGTCACGCCAGGGCGTTTTTGGGAATATAGCGACTTTGTTGCCCTTGACGCTGAACTCCACATCCTTTCCTGGGGAGGGACTGATGATGATTTCTTCCTTTGGGTTATTGAGTTTTATGGCTTCATCAAATGTGAGTTCGACTACTACACTTTTGAATTTCGTTTGATTCGGGGCGGGCACTGATGCAATGAGCTTGGGGGGTCTTTTATCTTTTGGTCCGCCATTGGGGGTTTTGATGTTAGCGCAGGTACTCCAGAGAATTAGAAGTAACAGCGGGATAAAGAACCTCAGTATGAAGAGCTTCATTCTTGTACAACGAAGATGAGACTAGATTGATTATTTTCTGACTTACCCCTGATATTTGATATGAATGCAGCCCGGGTAGCGGATACTACCCCTGCCAAGGTCAAGGTATTGCCATGCGAATACTTCTCACTGAGCATACTCACATAGTATGCATCCAACTTCATTGGAATAATCTTACTGATTCTAAGCCCTTGTTTTTTAAGTAGTGTCGTCATCGCGCCTTTCGAAAAATGCCAGAGATGCCTTGGGACATCATATGCGGCCCACTTTTCTTGGTAGTGTCTCGCATCATGCGATTGCCAGTTAGGCACTGCAATAAAAATGGTGCCACGATCAGCTAACCTACTCTTTAGCTGCTTAAGCGTTTCTTCCAGGTTGTATACATGTTCAAGCACATGCCATAAAGTAATTACATCAAACTTTGTATCGGGCAGCTGATCGATAGTGGAGACAACAGGTATTGCCTGGTCAATTATTGCCCTTGCATCTGTTGAGGGTTCTACACCCATGATTTTGCAATTGTTTTTCATTGCCTCCTTGAGGAACCCCCCTGTACCACAGCCATAGTCTAAGATCGGACCATTATTAAGGAAGGGCTTAATGAGTGAGAATTTCCACCTGAGCGATAATCGTCTAATAACCAAGTAGATAGAGTCGAAAAGGCCAGAAGCCCCGGCGGCATGCGATATATACTGTTTTGATTCGTAGTAACGATGAGCGTATTCACCGGGAGGCCTGGGGCTTGTTATGAGAAGTTCGCATGTCATGCACTGTTTCACATGAAACAGTTCACCGGTAGTGGTGTAGTCTTTGCATGTTTGAAATTGCTTGAAAGCACCGCCTTCACAAACCGGACATTTGAGAACTTCTTCAAGAATCATTACTTACCGAGATAAATAGTCATGATTGAAACATCGGCAGGGGATACGCCACTTATTCGGGACATCTGGCCGATTGTAGCTGGTTTCATTTTCTTCAGTTTTTCGCGAGCTTCCGAAGAAAGCGCCTTAACGCGGTCGTAGTCGAAGTCATCGTGAATCTTATAGCCATCGAGACTTTCAATCTTCTCTGCCATTTTTTGCTCACGATCTATGTAGGGCTCATACTTCAGGAGAATTTCTGCTTGTTCGGCGACTTCATTCGGGAACCTATTCAGGAAAGCGGCCATTGACGGAAGCAGGGTTTTGATTTCTTTAATTGATATTTCTGGTCTACGGAGCAGTGTAGCGGCTGATATTTTTTCTCGGGTTGGTGAAGACCCAATGGATTCAAGTCCTGAGTTAATTTCTTCTGGTGCGATACGAGTTGTGTTGAGTGCATGAATCACTTCTTTTAGAAGCGCTTTCTTCTGCGATAAAGCATGCATGCGGTCATCAGTGGCCAGGCCGAGTGAGTGGCCCTTTTCAGTCAGCCTGAGATCAGCATTGTCTTGGCGAAGTAGTATCCGGTATTCTGCACGAGAAGTGAACATTCGGTACGGTTCTAGCGTCCCTTTATTTACCAGGTCATCAATTAAGACACCGATATATGCTTCAGAACGCTTGAGGATGAAAGAATCTTGTTTAGTGATTTTGTTATGTGCATTAATTCCCGCCATCAATCCTTGGCAGGCGGCCTCTTCATATCCGGTTGTTCCATTTATTTGACCCGCAAAATACAGATTATCAATTAGTTGTGTTTCAAGCGTCAGCTTGAGCTGTGTAGGTGGGAAGTAGTCGTACTCGATTGCATATCCTGGTCGGAACATGCGAGCGTTTTCAAAGCCAGGAATCTTGGTCATGGCTTTGTGTTGGACATCTTCTGGTAGTGAAGTTGAAAACCCGTTCACATATATTTCGACAGTATTCCAACCTTCCGGCTCAACGAAGATCTGGTGTCTGTCGCGGTCGGCGAAGCGGTTGATCTTGTCCTCGATTGATGGGCAGTATCTCGGTCCAATCCCCTCGATTCGGCCCTGGAACATAGGCGATTTCTCAAATCCTTTTTCCAGTTCTTTGTGGACCTCTGCGTTTGTATAGGTAATCCAACAACTAACCTGTTTCTCCGGAGCCTTTGTTTCATCTAGAAAAGAGAATTTGCCTGGGTTTTCGTCGCCTGGTTGTTCTTCCATTTTGGAGAAGTCAAGCGAGCGACCATCAACTCTTGGTGGAGTTCCTGTTTTCATCCTTCCTGAAGTAAACCCTACCTTTTCTAAGCTTTCAGTAAGGCCAGTGGAGGCCTTTTCTGCGGTTCTACCACCGCCGAAGTTCTTTTCTCCAATGTGGATCTTCCCATTCAAGAAGGTTCCATTTGTTAGAATTACTGCTTTTGAACGTATTTCAATCCCGAGGGCTGTTTTGATCCCCTTTGCCTGATTATCTTCAATAAGGATCTCTGTGACCATTTCTTGCCAGAAGTCTAGATTCTTGGTTCTTTCTAGCATTTGCCTCCATTCCTGGGAAAAGAGCATCCGATCGTTTTGTGTTCTAGGGCTCCACATGGCGGGACCTTTTGATCGGTTGAGCATTCTGAACTGGATCATTGACTTATCAGAGACAATACCGGAATACCCGCCTAATGCATCAATTTCTCTGACAATTTGACCTTTGGCAACACCGCCCATAGCCGGGTTACAAGACATTTGGCCAATGGTGCCCATGTTCATGGTGACTAGAAGCACACGAGAACCCATGTTGGCTGCGGAGGCTGCTGCCTCACAGCCGGCATGACCTGCCCCTACTACAATGACATCGTATTCTGGAAACATAGTATTGTGCTTGTTTCACGTGAAACAACCCCTGTACTGATCTAGGATGGTTTCACGTGGAACTTAAGCCCACAAAGATAGGCAGGCTTCTTCTTTAGTTCGCATTTGAGAGGACTCCCTGGTCGTTTTATCCTTGTACCCAAGTACATGTAGAACTCCATGAACCATTACTCGCCGTAGCTCTCTGGGAAAGGGCTGCTTGTAGGTTTTTGCATTTTCACGAACACGAGGAATGCTGATATAGATTTCAGCAATCAATACCCCTCCTTCCGAGTAGTCAAAGGTGATAATATCTGTCAGGGTGTTATGCTTAAGGTACTTCTTGTTCAGGGAAGCAAGGAATGGATCAGTCGAAAAAATAAAGGCAAGCGACTCAATTTCCTTTCCTTCACTTTGCACAACAGCGGAAAGCCAACTTGAAGTCTTTTTGGATTCCGTCAGTTTGAAGGAGATCCTCCTCGACAGAAAGGCAATTTCAGGCATTCAGATAGAAACTAAGCTCAACGATCCTTCCCCCCTCCATGAACTTAACGTCATCAGAAAGGTGCTTCATGAGAAAAATCCCTCTCCCTCCAGGCTTTTCAAGGTTCTCTGGAGATGTGGGGTCGGGTAAGTGGGAATAGTCAAATCCATGACCCGTATCCTCAATTTTGAACTTTAACGTGGTCCCGTCAACCAACAAAGTCAAAAGGACATTCTTTGAAGAATCACTCTTGCTACCGTGCTTGATTGCATTGTTTACAGCCTCTGTGACGGCAATCATGATGTTGCCATAGATATCATCATCCAGGAGAAACTTCTCCCGGGCATTGTCAATGAAACTTTCAATCATCCTGATATTCTCTGTCAGTGCAGGTACCTCTATCCGGATGCTATTCATAATACATTACTTATGGTTGCCGAGACGCTTGAAATATTCATTGACCTCTTTCTTGTAATATGGATACAGTTTGAGCGGGACGGTTTTGAGCAATTCTACTTCTTTTTCCTTTAACCGTAAATATTCCTCAAATGCCTTCGGAATTTCTTTCTGATAGTCCTTGGCCGTTTCTCCCTTGCGCTCCTCATCCATCTCTTGCTCCCGCATAGACTTCTCTGATTCAAGAAGCCTTGTAATTATTTCTTTCTGTCGGCGAATGGTTTGCTCGGTCAATTGCTTGTTAACCAGATCTAACTCGGTTTGTTCCATCTTGGCTGGTAAATCATTGCCCATTGGCTTTCCTCCCTCCTGCTTCATTTTCTCTTGCATTTCCTGGAGCGCTCTTCTGATCCGCTCCTGCTCAGCCGCCATTTTAGCCAGCTCTTCAGATAACTGACGACCACTCTTTCCGCTCTTCTGTATTTGTTCCATCTGCTGGTTAAGTTTCATTTGCATATCGCCCAGACTTTTCTTTCCCTTTTGTTTCTTACCCTTACTCATAGAAGGCATTGCATTCTGCATCATCTCCATCATCATCTCAAAATGATCATTCAACATTAACGCAAGGTTGTTGATGCTTGTCATCGATAATTGCATGTCAGCACTTGCATTGCTCTTCTTGCGTTCTTTAATATTTACGCTCGCCTTATCAAGATGATCATTGAGCTCACCAATTTCCCGGGTAACAATTGATCCCATAAAAGGATCCTTCTTGGCAAGAGATAACAAGCTGTCTTCCAGCACCTTAGAGTCATCTTTTATCTTGAGCTGATTTTGTGACAGATGAACATAAGCAGGATCGCTTTGCTGAATCGGATTGAATTCCTTGATCAGCGATTCCTGATCGTAAGACAATTTAATGAGTCCATGAATGATCTGACGAAGTGACTCCAGGTTTTGCTGATCAATTTCCATCTCCATAGAATTCTGCATTCCCTGAAGCTGCTCCTTCATCTTCTGCATCTTTTCTATAGATTTCTTCTGCGGCCCGGATGCTTTCTTGGAATTCTTTTGCTCCAGAGACTCTTTGCTTTGTTTCTGCAATTCCTGGACCTGATCCATTTCTTCTTTGCTGGGGGTATTTTCAGATTTATCCAGCTCCTCTCCTAACTTCTCCAACTCCTCTATTGACTTTTCAAAATTTTCTGTCTCCTTACTGAGTTCTTCCTGCTCTTTGGCCAGCTCCTCTTCAGTTTTAGGAGTTTTGCCTTCCTCCTCCTCACCCTCTTTTTGGGCCTTACTGGAATCCTGGCCCTGGTCTCCCTTTTCGTCCTTTTTTTCGCCGCTTAGTTCCTGGGTTTGCTCAAGGATGTCTTTCTGTTTTTCGAGCTGTTCGCTTATCTCCTGAATTGCCTGATCAAGCTTGTAGTCATACTGCAGGCTCTTAAACAGCTCCAGCGTCCGCTCCAGTTCTTTTTCGAGATTGATTTCCTGACGGTTCATTTTCTCTAGCATCTTCTGCATTTGCGAGGGATCCTGATTTTCTCGTAGCATCTTCTCGAGTTCCTCGAAGAGCTTTTTGGTCTCTTCATCCAGGAGCTCGTTCATCAACTTTTGGATCTGTTCGGATTTTTCCTGAATCCGCTCATTTTGCTCAGAGAATGCGTCCTTCTTTTCCTCAAGCATTTTGTTTTGCCGCTTAAGGTCTTCAATCATTTTGTCCAGCTCATTTTTTTGTTGAATGAGATCCTCCAGCATTTTCCGGTCCTGCCAGTCGAGCGACTGCTTGCCCTTAAGTTGCTTTTCAGCTTCTTCGATAGATTCCTTTAGTGATTTTGCTTTGGACAGGCTTCGCTCCATCTCATTTTCTGTTGACGATTGCGAGCGCTTAATGTCAGCCTTAAACGCTTCAATGTTTGGGAGTTCAAATTGGTAGGCCGCCGATTTAGTTGACTTGTGACCATGAACACCATCGTTATCCCAAACCTCGACATAATAGTGTAAGCGATCGCCGGCGTTGAGTTGTAAAGAATCGAGATTCCAAGGATAGAAGAAATTCTGCTGCGTTTGACCAGCAAAGATTTCTAGCGGAATAGTCCCGGCAATTTCTTCGCGATCTTTTCCGCTGAGCTGAAAGTGCAATTCGAGCTTGGTCAACCCATAGTCATCCTGGATATTGCCCGCCAGCAGGATGGACTTAAAAAGAATGGAATCGCGAATATGGTCTACCACGAGCTCAGGGTATTGGTCTTTAATCACTTCGACTTGGTAGGATATTCGGTCTTTGTTTTTGCTGTTTTCATTACCTAGCGTAATGGAATAGCCATCCGGGCTAAAGAACCCCTTTCCGAATTCAAACATCTGATTATCAACTTGTTGCATTGGCATGGACGCTTGATCAGAGGAAAAATGAATGGTAGAATTTTCAGCATTAGCCGTACTTATCCTCCACGTAATTCTGGTGCCCTCCGGAACCTCCAGGTTTCCGGTGTTTTGTAGCCGCTGTGATGGCCTGCTGATGTATTTGGGGAAACTCAGCTGAACATTCAATGCAATTAATTCGGGCCGATCAACTATGCGCAGGAAGAATGGTTCAGAGTAGAATCCTGCAGCTTCAATTTGGAAGCTCAGATCTTGCTGAGGTTTTTCAAAGACATAGGTAAACGCACCGGCTCTCACGGCCTCCATTTTTACGCGCCGCTGACCGATAACGAGATATGAGGCGTCAGGGATTGCATCTCCATCCAACCTGATATTCAATTCAAAGTCCTCATTCGGGAAGGTCACCAGTTTTTGGTTTTCTACCACAAACCGGAATGGGGCCTGGGGAGAAAACTCCTGATTGAAATGAAGGAGGCGATCTGTGCTTTGGGTTAGAATCTTTTGATTGAGTAACGCGATGGCCGCAAACGCAACAAAAGGAATGGCAAGATATTTCAGATATCGTTTATTCTCGCGGAAGTCGATTATACTTTCGAAGGAGATTCCCTCAAATAGTGTTGCCTTTTGTTCAAGGCTAGCCTCAAGCAAGGGCCCCCTGTTCTGTGTCACAGAAGAAAGTTGGAGGAAGTTTAGAAGACGGTCCTGAATAGTGGGGAAATGATCACCGATCATTCGGGCACTCTCTTCGTTTCCCAACCCCTTGCCCGAAAACCACCAGAGCAGGGGGTCCCGCAGATATCGATAAATGCAGTAACCGACCGCTACAAAAAAGAGCAGGAAAAGTGCAAAGCGGACCTCTTTGCCGAGCCACAAATTGTATTCAATCAGGGTTGCCAACAGGTAGTAGGCGAGCAACAGTGTGAGCGTAAGGATGGTGCCGCGCAGAAATATGTTGACATAGTACTTTCTGCGAAAGGAAGATATCTTGTTGGATACGTTGTTTACTTGGCTACCCATCAGGCTAGAAACGTAAGGACACGGATGTTAGTTTATTACTTTTAAAGATAGCACCCCGAGTGGGAAATCAAGTGCAGGCACTAGGGGAGTAAGGAATTACCCGCCTCGAGAGGAGGCTGCCAGTCAAATTCGCGCTCAAAATATTCCAGCACCTGAATTTTTAGAAGTTTCTCCTGCTCAAGCAGGTCAAAACGGGGTAGCTTTTTTACCAATTTCCAATGAGGCCACCCATCGCCGTCAAGACCCTCAAGCTCATAATACCCTGCATAGCTAAGTACCTTGCAAATGGCGATGTGCATCAAATCCTGCTTTTGTTCCTTGGTGAAGAATTGCTGGCCTTTTCCAAGCTCCTGAACGCCAATCAAGAATAGGGCTCCATTAAGGTCTTTTGGCTTTTGGCCTAGCATGCGCTCAATTTCAAGCATGAGGGAATGCCAGTTTCGGTCCAGGGTCAGATCGCGCTTAAGCATTTTTCAGGGCCTCCCAATATTCGAAAGCCCGTCGCAGGTGTGGAATTACAATCGTTCCGCCCACCAAAGTAGCGACACCCATGGCCTCGTTTACCTCTTCCGTGGTAAGGCCAACCTCTTTGCATTTACCAAGATGGTATTTAACGCAATCGTCACACCGTAGTACCAAGGAGCAAGTCAAGCCAATAAGTTCCTTGGATTTCACATCCAATACACCCGAAGCATAGGCATTCGTGTCAAGATTGAATATTCTTTTCAGGATCAAATTGTCCGCAGCGGTGATCTTCTCATTCATTCGCTGGCGGTATTCATTAAATTGGCTGACGATATCCATAGGGTAAGTTTTACTCAAATATCTACTTTACCGAAGGGGAAAACCAATGCGGCAGACAAATAGCATTTTTGATGATTTTCTATCCCTGTTCTTCCCGCAGTACTGTTTGGGATGTTCGGATTTCCTGGTAAAAGGAGAAGACACACTATGCACAACCTGCCTGACTGAATTACCAAAAACACACTATCATACAAGGATTGAAAATCCAGTGCTAAATAAGCTTTCGGGCCGCTTGCCCATCCGGCATGGCTGGGCATTTCTTAAGTTTCAAAAGGGTGGCGTAGTTCAACATTTGCTTCATCAATTGAAGTACAATAATCATCCGGAAATTGGAGAGCGGCTTGGGAAGGCGTATGGCCGGGAACTAGCCCTAGCATCGTTAAACCGCGAATTTGACCTGATTATCCCTGTGCCGCTGCATCAGGCGCGGTTGCGCCATAGGGGATATAACCAGAGCGCCTATTTTGCCAAAGGGCTTAGTGAGGCGCTGGAAATTGATTGGGATGAATCGATTTCAATTCGTCTGCAAGCCTCTACGACACAAACACGTAAATCACGGGCCGAGCGTTGGGAAAATGTTCGCCATGTTTTTGCTGTAGAAAATCAGATTGATCTGACTCAGAAACGAATTCTTCTCGTGGATGATGTAATCACAACAGGCGCAACTCTTGAGGCGTGTGGTCAACATCTTCTGGAATCAGGCTGTGCCTCAGTGAGTATTGCGTGCATTGCGGAGGCACAGTGATGGAGGGAAAAGGATCTAAAACAAGAAACCCTTCGCAAGGAAGGGTCTCTGGATAAAAAGATTTTGGAGCAATTAGTAGTTGGATCCGGCGCGAATCATCGCGCAACGGAACCCAATCGTAGCTGTTGCTGAGTCTTCGTCGAGGTATCTGCGGGTACCCGGTGACATCCAATATGCAACATCTTTCCAAGATCCACCTTTATAGACGCGGGCCTTATCGGTGATCAAAGAAGTAAATGATGTCGGATTTTTCTCAATGTTATTGTAAAGGTTATCGCGGCCATTTCCGCTGGCTCCGTCGAGGAATCCATCGCGGCGAATAGGGTTCAAGTCATCAAAGTCCTGGTATGACAAGGGACGATAAACATCCATTACCCACTCACTTACGTTACCCGCCATATTGTACAAGCCGAAGTCATTCGGAGGGAACTCATAGATGTAGGAGGTAATAAGCGCACCATCATTCAGGCGGCCTGCAATACCGGCATAGTCACCACGTCCACGTTTGAAGTTTGCGAGGAAGAAACCCATCTGTTTTCCGTATGGATTGCGAAGCGCGTGTCCGTCCCAAGGATAAATCCGCTGGTGGGTCTGCATTTCTTCAAGCCACTGGGTTCCAATAAGAGCCTGAGCAGCATATTCCCATTCCGCTTCTGTTGGTAGGCGGTATGCTGGGATTACAACCCCAGACTCAAGTGGAATCCGTCCGCCCGCAGCAACCTCAGGCAATTCTTGTCCTGATTCTTTCAATAATTGCTGATTAACTGCATTTGTGCGCCATTTGGCGTAGCTGGTAGCCTGCTTCCAGCTGACCCCAACTACGGGGAAATAGCGGAATCCAGGATAACGGAGATAATGGTCTACATAGGGGTCATTAAAGGCCAGCTTTCCAACCCAAACCGTAGTGTCGGGTAGGGCGGCTTGGTATACTTCCTGTGACGAATCCTTTGCCAGATAGAACATGAATTCTAACCAATGGATGTTGGCGATTTCTGTTTCATCCATATAGAATGAAGCCACAGAGACCGTGCGCTCAACATTGTCTCGATAGGACATGACATCTTCCTCAAAGGAACCCATAATTGCCCTTCCACCTTCAATAAAGACGGTATTGGGGGCATCTGGCTGTCCCTCGAACTGGGTCACTTTGAATCCACTCGTCTCCTCATCATTGTACTTGAGGTTTGTTGCGGTACTCATCTGCCCGGGATTAATGGCCGTGGGCTTTCCGCCCTTCTTCCCAAAAAGGGAACAAGATGCCATCAGAAAAGCGCAGCCAACTACTAACAAAAGACCTTTTATTTGCTTCATTGTTTGAATGTTATGGACTAAAGCAACCGCTAATATAAATAGATAATTGCGTGTTTTCCAAAGCGTACGGGTTTTTTGATAAATCCTTAATCAAAGTGAAATACGTTGTTTTGCATAACGGTACCTCTGACTCACTATTGTGCTGGTGCTCTATATATTAGGTGAATGCGTTGGCCTTGCTAAAATCTCAGCCAGAGGTCCAAGGAGCCCAAGGGCGGTTTCGACTGCTGCGATATCCTCAATAAAAAGAGTTGGCCGACCCACCTGATCTTTTAGCCGGCATCGCTTTGAGTTTGCCTGAACAAGCCCCAGCACACGGCCGAAAACATCAGACTTGAAGTACTCATCCTGCATAACAAATGTTGCACGCATACGGCCGTTCTTCAAGCTTACTTTCTCAAAGCCCAGTCGTTCGCAACACCAGCGTAGCCTTACCGTATCAACAAGTTGTGTAACGGATGAGGGTAATTCTCCAAATCGATCTTTCATCGAGTTGATGAAGAGCAGCAGGGCCGGTTCATCAGCGATATCATCCAGCGTGGAATACAATTGCAGCCGCTCTCGTGTACTGGCGACAAACGTTTCTGGGATAAGAATTTCAAGATCGGTTTCGATGACGCAATCGGGAACAATAAGCTTGGCTTTCTCCGAAAGTTCCTCAGCGAAGAGCTCTTTGAATTCACTCTCTTTCAATTCCTGAATCGCATCGTCAAGTATTTTGTGATACGTTTCAAAGCCAAGGTCGTTGATGAATCCGCTTTGTTCTGCACCGAGAAGATTTCCAGCACCGCGGATATCCAGGTCACGCATGGCCACTTTGAATCCGTCTCCGAGTTCGGAAAATTCCTCCACGGCAGCCAATCGCTTGCGAGAGTCGGACGAAAGCAGGGAGGCCGGCGGCGTCAAGAGGTAGCAGAAGGCTTTTTTATTGGATCGACCGACACGGCCGCGCATTTGATGAAGATCACTCAACCCGAACATGTGCGCCTGGTTGATCATGATGGTATTGGCATTGGGAATGTCGAGTCCAGATTCAATGATGTTTGTGGAAACCAGCACATCGTATTCACCATCAATAAAGCGAACCATTACTTTCTCCAATTTATCACCCTCCATCTGGCCATGGGCAATGCCGATGCGTGAGTCCGGAACAAGTTTGTAAATGGTGTTGGCAATGCTTTCTATATCACTCACGCGGTTGTGAACGAAGAAAACCTGGCCGCCGCGACGGATTTCAAAGCTTACGGCGTCACGAATTATCTCCTCATTAAATGTTTGCAACTCAGTAGTGACCGGCTGACGATTGGGTGGGGGAGTAGCAATGATGCTTAGGTCGCGTGCGCCCATGAGTGAAAAATGTAGGGTACGGGGAATGGGGGTAGCCGTCAGCGTTAGCACATCTACACTAATCCGGAGTTCTTTCAATCTATCTTTTGACTTGACTCCAAACTTCTGCTCCTCATCGATGACCAGGAGCCCAAGGTTTTTGAATTGCACATCCTTGCTGATTAAGCGGTGAGTTCCAATTAGAATATTCACCTTCCCTTCGCTGGTATCGAGAAGAATTTGTTTGATTTCTTTTTCCGTTTTAAAGCGGGAAACGTACTCGATGCGGAGCGGGAAATTTGATAACCGTTCAGAAAAGGTGCGAAAATGCTGCATGGCGAGGATCGTCGTAGGAACCAGAATGGCCACCTGTTTGCCGTCTGTAGTGGCCTTGAACGCAGCCCGGATCGCAATTTCTGTCTTTCCGAAGCCAACGTCTCCACACACCAGACGGTCCATGGGATGCGGCGATTCCATGTCCTTCTTTACATCTTCCGTTGCCTTGGCTTGGTCGGGGGTGTCCTCATAGATGAAGGACGATTCCAGTTCAGCCTGAAGGAAACTGTCTTGGGAAAAGGCGAATCCTGGTGCTTTCTTACGTTTGGCGTAGAGCTCGATAAGGTCACGCGCAATATCCTTAACCTGTTTTCTTACACGTGCTTTTTTGTTTTCCCACTCGTCAGAACCCAGCTTACTGATCAGGGGTGGGGCACCATCGCGGCCGGAATACTTCGCAATCTTGTGCAATGAGTGAATGCTTACATACAGCATATCGTTGTCACGAAAGACGAGCCGCACCGCCTCCTGTTCCTTGCCATTTACCTCCTTCTTTTCAAGGCCGGCGAATTTGCCAATGCCATAATCAATATGGGTAACAAAATCTCCTGGCTGAAGGCTTTGTAATTCGCGAAACGTAAGTGCTTTGGATTTTGTGAACTTCTCCTTTGTTCTGTATCTGTGGAAGCGGTCAAAAATTTGGTGATCCGTATAACAGACCACCTTAAGTGTGTGATCAACAAATCCATGGCAGAGTGGAAACTCCAACGGTTGAAATTTAAGTGCAGGCTGAATTTCTTCGAAAATGCCCTGCAAGCGATCAAGTTGTCGTGATTGTTCTGCCGCAATAAAATTAGAGTACCCTTGAAGTTGATGGTCAATCAAATTCTTGGCAAGCAATTCAAAATTCTTGTTGAACGATGGCTGCGGGGAGGAGCGGAATTCGATCGTTTTTCCTCCTGGGTAGTAAGACCGGCTACCAAATTCAATGATGGAGTGCGTACGAAGGTGCTTTTCAAACAATTCTGGCGTAACGAAGAGGTGCTTGGGTTCCAACGAAACCTTGGTATTTCCACTTTCCTCAAGAATGTGGTGAAAGCTAGCTGTTGCCTTTTCAAAACACCGAGCAAGAATCTCCAGGGAGCGCGCCACGTCTTTGACCCAAAGCTTGGTGCCCTGCGGAAGGAATTCGAGGAGGGATTGACGGTCTTCTTTTATCAGGCGCGTCTGAATGTTTGGCATCAGACTGACTTTGTCCGCAACCTCAACCGATAGCTGCGAGCCTGGATCAAAACTTCGGATACTGTCCACCTCATTGCCGGAAAGCTCAATGCGATAGGGGAGGTTGTTAGAAAATGAGAAGACATCGATGATTCCTCCGCGTATAGCGAATTGCCCGGCCTCATAAACAAAATCAGTTTTTTCAAAGTCGTACGAGAATAGGAACTCTTCGAGAAAGGCGGGGTCGAGTTTGGATTTGGTCTCTACGACAAAAGTGTTGCTGGCCAGTGATTGCTTGGTGATTACTTTTTCAGAGAGCGCCTCGGGATAAGTCACAATAAGTTGTGAGCCGGAAAGTGTGCTTAGGCTGTTGAGAGCCTCGGCCCGCATCTGGACATTGGCGTTTTCAGTTTCGTCGTATTCGTAGGGGCGCTTGTAAGACATGGGAAAGAAGAATACCTCCTTGTCTCCCAGAAGATTCTGGACATCACTGAAGAATGCAGCAGCCAGGTCTTTATCATCGAGAACGACCAGATGGGCAGTGCGGAGACTGCTATGAAGTGCGGCAACCAGAACGGCGTCCAGGCTGCCAGTAAGGCCTTTGATTCGTAGTGATTTTGATGAAGACGCACGAATCCCCTCAGCCAGGTTCTGAAACAGGCTATCCGATTGATACAGGGAAAGAAAATCTGCCGCCCTCAAGTTCTTCTAAGGCTGCAAAAGTAGCGATGCTCGACAGAGCCTGCAAACCCAATGTGTGGTGCCAGTTGCGGGTTTCTGATTACCGCTTACTATTCCTCACTTCTTCTTAAATTTGAGGATGGAGAATGTCAAGCTGCTGGTCCTTTTTCTCACCATCACCTGTGTATTGTTCTTGGTTATTGGATTATTCCGTCCGTGGGCGATGCTGTGGTGGGAAGATGTGCAGAACCGCAGCAAGGTGATTAAGTCGTATGGATCACTCTCCGTTCTTTTTGCTTTGGCCTACAAGGCGCTGCAATATTATTTCCCCTAGGCGCGCTTACCGCAATCGATCTGCAACAAGCACCATCGGTTTTTCTGACCGCGCGCAAATCAAGTAGCGGGTTCCGCCTTCTTCCAGCCCCGTCTTCTTTTTGATTTTTTCCACAGATAAGGGATAGTTGCGCGTGAGGATGTTCACATATCCCTTATTGAACTTTTCTTTCAGCTTCTTATCCAGGGTTACACGTTCCACAACCTTAAATAGGCGACCAGGAAATTCGGGGATTTTCTCATCGGAGGTGTAGAGATGTGTATCAGGGGCCAGTTTAAGCAAACGGAAGCTTTCTCCAATAAGTTTAAAGGCACCCGCTTTCAATATGGCCGCGTTGGGTTCATACAGATAGGACAGTGGTAATGAGTAATGAGCACGGCTGTGCTTTTCCTGAGACCATGTAAAGGCAAAGGGGGTAGGCTCACCTTCCTTGTCAAGGTCAACGGCGTGAATCGTTGGCTCAGCGGGGGCCTCATGCCTTAAGCCGATCAAGAGTTCTTTGCACTCATTCTCTACAGCGAGGACAATAAACTGATCGACTCGCTTCAACTCCCGATAGGCATGTTTGAGGTCTAGTAGTGGAGAAGACTTAATCAAGACATGCTGAGCTTTTTTAAGCAAGATAGATTTCAATGCGATGACATCAGGGATGCTTTGTTCCAACCGTATTATCTTTTTGGTTCCGCTGCGGCGCGAAGGGTCGGCGTAAAAAAGATCAAAGGCCATATTGCTTTTGCCAAGAAAATCTTCGGCCGTCATGTTATGGTACTTGATGTTTAAGGCGCCTAGCAGCGTATGATTGTGCTTCGCCACATTCAGCAAGTCTTGATCAGGTTCAACATAGTCAACGATTGAAAATACCTGACTGAGGTAAAACGCATCAACACCAAATCCACCCGTAAGGTCGGCGGCATGATGCCCGCCCACAAGCCTATGTTTGTACATCGCTGTGACTTGTGAAGAACACTGTTCCAGATTAACAGCGGGTGGATAAATAATCCCCGGTGTGTTGTACCACGCCGGAAGCTTGTCTTTCACTTTTCTCCTGCCCTGGATTTGTTGTGCAACCCAGGCAGTAGGTATGCCAAGAATTTCTTTGTGCTTGAGCAACAACTTTTGGACATCAGCCTGCTCGTTGGAGGCAATGAACTTCTGGACATCACGGCCAGATAAACTTGAAATCATATCTTTCATGGCACCATATCCAACGTATCCTTGGTAAATTTACAGCCATCAAGTTAATCATGATAATCAACCAAGTAATGATAGGACCGGGGGTCGCGCTATGAGGAAACCCATCGTTGTCATTTTCATCACCATTTTCATCGACATGTTGGGCTTTGGAATCATCATTCCTATCCTCCCAATTTTCTCGAAAGAGCTAGGGGCCGAGAACTATCAGGTAGGGCTTATTGCGATGAGCTTTCCTATCATGAATTTCCTTTTTGCTCCGTTTTGGGGCTCTCTCAGCGACCGGTATGGAAGAAGGCCGGTGATTTTAGGGAGTGTTTTTATCACAACGATGGCTTATTTGCTCTTCTCCCAATCCATTAATCTCTGGGTACTCTTGTTATCCAGGATCTTGTCAGGTATTGGCTCAGCCAACCTCTCGGTAGCACAGGCCTATGTGTCCGATGTTTCACGTCCTGAAGATCGCGCAAAATCAATGGGCATCATTGGCGCGGCATTTGGTCTTGGATTCATCATCGGTCCTACCGCCGGGGGTTATCTCAAGAGCATTTCTTCGTATGGACAGGTAGACTGGGTAGGCTACGGCGCGGCCGCATTCTGTGTGCTCAATCTGGTTCTGGCATTCTTCTTTTTGCCGGAGTCATTGAAAGAAAGAAAAAAGGACCTCAAATTCAACTTCAAAGTAATCTCGGGCATTGCTAAAGAACTGCGCAAGCCGGTAATTCGCGAGTTGTTGCTGATCAATTTTATTTTTATCACCGCCTTCATGATCATGCAAATTGCGGTGACCTTGTTTTGGCGCGAGGAGATCGGCCTCAATGAGATTCAAATAGGTTATATGTTTGCCTTTATTGGTGTCGTTACGGTGATCGTTCAGGGCGGTATGGTGGGTCATTTGGTGAAGAGGTTTGGCGAGCATCGACTGGTCGGCGCGGGCATCTATCTGTGCATAGTTTCCTTTGCCATGATTCCCTGGGTGACGCCAGAAACGTTTGTTCCTATTGAGTTGATCGCGTTTTCACTCTTGGCACTCGCGAATGGTTGCATCACCCCATCCATAACATCGCTGTTATCCAAGTCAGCGGATCCACAAGATGTTGGACAAGTGCTCGGCGTCAATCAATCTTTTGGTTCGGTAGCGCGGGCCGCCGGCATGGCACTGGGAGGTTTTATCTACGGAATTGAATTTCACCTGCCCTTTCTTGTGGGTGCGTTTATTATGCTGGCCTGCATTTGGTTGGCCAGTACAATACGATCTGTACAGCGGCAGGCAACTACTGAATGAAGAAGGAGAGAATTCCGGTGAGGATAAGTGTGATTCCGGTTATAATTCCCGCATTGTGTTCAATAGCGTGCCAGTTAAGTTTCAGTAGCCCCCTATAGGTGATCCGGACCCAAACAACCATGCCCGTTACCGTTACCACCGTATAGCCAAGGCCCAGCAAAGCAGCAAACACGAAGCCCTTTGATCCTGCAAGAAAGAAGTAAGGTTCGATTTCGAAGCATGGTGAAAAGAACATGGCCGTTGCAAGTGAAAAAATGATTCTGTTATGTGAAACTTTTTCCGGGTGGCCGTGCATATGAAAGTGATGATGACGACTGTGCTGGTAGATATAGAAAAGGCCGAGGCCGATGAGTAGCGCGGGCGCTATGTACGTCATAAAGCTTTCAACAGCTGCCGCCAGCGTTGACCCGATAAAGGCAAGCACCATCCCAATGAGCACGGTGCTTATCGCATGCGACAGTCCTGCGATAAGGGTCACGCGGGTTGTTTGCGCAAGCGTCCATTGTTCTTTCTTCCCTATTGCCAGTATGGGAAGCCAGTGGTTAGGTATGATGGCATGAAGTACACTGAGAAAAAGACTGCCAGCAATCAGGGTGATCATTTACCAAAGGTAGCTCGATGGTTACTCTTCTGAGTCACTGTTCTTCATTTTTGATAGAAGTTTGTACGCATTCTTCGTAACGACCCTTGTGTTTATTTTATCAAAGCCTGCGGGCAAAATGACTTCTACGAAGCCACCTTCACGAAGGCCGGACGTTACCTCAACAAGCCGAAAGAGGTCGCTGGATACCTGGACGATTATTAGCTGCTGATCTTCGAAATTCAGCACGGCTTCTTCCGGAAGAGAAGGCATTTGCTTTGCCCCCGTTTGAATAATGGCTTTCAAGTACATTCCAGGAATCAATTCGCGATCTTCTTTGTCCAGGTGGCCATGAATGCGCACCGTGCGTTCAGCACTGATCTCCCGACCAATGAGAAATACCGTGGCTGTTCGTTCTGACGACTCATGGGCGAGCGTAAATCGTATTTTTTGGCCGATTTTTATCTTAGGTATGTCGCGCTCAAAACAAATGAGTTCAGCGTGCAGGTGCTCAGTGTCAACGATTGTAAACATTATTTCCGTTGGGGCGACAAATGATCCAACGGCGCTGTTCACATTTGTAACATAGCCTGTCATGGGCGCTCGCAACTCAATCGAGGAGCGGATCTGCTCGGGTTGAAGATGTTCCGGATCAATGTTGAGCATTTTTAACTTGGCAACGAGACCACTATTCCGTGCCCGCATGCTGGTAACGTCGGCCAATGATTTCTGAAGTGTCTTTTGTGCGTTTACATTTTCTGCCGCCAGCTGCTTTTGGCGCTGATACTCAGCATCCAGAAACGCAGCCTGACTTTTTGTATCCAGGTAGTCCTGCTGAAGTTGAATGTATTCGGGATTCTCAACCACTGCAATGACTTGACCCTTCACAACGCGCATACCCTGCAAGAGTGTTGTTGATCGAAGGAATCCGCCCAAGGGCGCGGTAATGTTGACGAGGTTCTGCGGAGGCACGTCCAGCTTACCCGTCACGGAAACGCTTCCGCTCAGTGACCGGCTTTGGATGAGGCCCAGCTCAATTCCGGATGCGACAAGCTGCTCATGTGAGACAGCAACACTGTCTCCGGACACGGTTGCAAGTTTCTGCTCACTCACCGGTGGCGCTTCTTTTGTTCCGCAAGCAATCAGTGTTATACTTAAAACAAGAATCAAAAATTTGTTCATATCATTCAGTTTTTAGAATACTTTCCAGACAAAAATTCCAACGTAACAATGCTTTGATTGTATTGAAGAATAGTTTGCAAGTATGCTTCTTCAATTCCCAATGCCTGCTGAAGATTGAGGCGATAGTCGGCCTGACTAATATCACCAGCCCGGTACGCCAAGTTTGATTGACGAAGAATTAGCTCCGCATTGGGCAACGCAGAACGGTTGTAGTAGTCCAGGCTGTTTTGGTATTTGTAAAATTGCTGAACCGCCCTATTCCATTCTCCATAAAGTTGCTTTTCCAAGTACTGCGTGTTGAGTTGCGCTGCCGAACTGCGTATAGATGAGGCTCTCACACGAGCGTGGGCAGGAATGAACCAAATGGGGATGGCAATGCCAACCATATAGCCGCTGAATCGATCATCTGATGAAAAATACCGATCGGTGCCATCCAACTGCTGCTGAAACCCAACTAGTGTTTGATTGAAATATCCAACTGTTAAATCCGGCAGCGCTTTGTTGCTATCAACTCTTTTTTGTTGGGCAGCAATATTGTTAAGCGAACGCTGGTAGGCCAGCATCGGGTTGGATGCTACCTGGCTGGAATCATTTACGAGGTTAGTGCTGAACGGCACATAGGGATCGAGCATAATCGTCACCTCGTCTGGGGCATTTATTAGAATTTGAAGTTGAGAGCCGTAAGTACGCTGGTCGGCAAGATTTTGCCGGATAAGATTTTGCACCTCATTATACCGTGTTTCCGCGGAGGTTTTTTGAAGAAGTGTTGCTTCACCGGTTTTATACTGTAGCGATGTGATGCGGACAAGGTCTACAAAGATACTGTCCTGTCTCAGGAGCAGCGCCCGGTGCGCATGAAGGTAGCGCAACGTTTGATAAACTTGCTTGACTTGATACGTCAATTCATTTTCAGAAGTAGCCCGTTTATACTCACTGCTTTGTACTTGCATTGTGCCCAGCTTGGACTGACTTGTGAACACAGTTGGAAAAGGAATGCTCTGCGTCAGCGTAATGTTATTATCCTTGTTGAGGCTGTTGTATTGTCCAAACATCAGCATGGCTTGCGTTTTGGGAATCTCTGTGGCGGTGCGCTTAAGCTGCTTTTCTACATCGACCTCAAGGGCTAATGATTGAAGCCCCAAATTGCCTTTAAGAGCAGTTTGAACTGCTTCATCCAGCGTGATAGGCCGGCCTTGACCATACCCGGACCGCAGCGCAAGGGTTACCATAGCTAGGAGCAGGAAGGCCCGGATTATTCTGTTCATCTGTTGGCGTTTGATGTGTATCATGTCAATTCTTTTTATTCGGAGTACTTTCAATGAGATAATACAAACAAGGGAGGACAACGAGTGTCAGCATCGTCGCTGTGATCAAGCCGCCGATAACCACCGTTGCCAGAGGTCGTTGCACTTCAGCCCCTTCGCCTTGTGAAAGTGCCATTGGGAGGAACCCGAGTGAAGCGACGGCCGCCGTGATAAGTACAGGGCGCAAGCGTGTTGTTGTTCCCTTCAGTAGAAGTTTGATCATATCTGTTTCGCCTTCTTGTTTTCGGTGATTGAATTCGGCGATCAGTACGATTCCGTTAAGAACTGCGACACCAAACAAAGCGATAAAGCCGACTCCGGCGGAAACACTGAATGGCATATCACGGATCCAGAGCGCAATGACTCCTCCAATTGCGGAAAGAGGAATCGCTGTGTAGATAATTAGTCCTTGCTTAAGAGAATGAAAGGTGAAATAGAGAAGAGCAAAAATGAGCAAGAGGGCGGCGGGCACAGCAACCAGAAGTCGGGCTCTTGCCTCTTCCAGATTCTTGAACGCGCCCCCGTAAGTAGGAAAGTATCCGGGAAGGAACTTAACCTCCTTTTCTATTTTTCCTTTGACTTCATCTACTATGCTCTGAATATCTCGCCCACGGACGTTGAAGCCAATAGTTATTCTCCGCTTAGCATCGTCGCGTTGAATTTGATTCGGACCAACTTGCAATTCCACATCTGCGACTTGCGAAAGTGGAACTTGTTTTCCTTCAGGTGACGTAATGAACAAACGCTGTAGATCTTCAATGCTTTGACGCTTTTCATTTTCCAGTCTAACGACCAGGTCAAACCGGCGCTCGTTTTCATAAACCATGCCGGCACTCTGTCCCGCAAAGGCCATGTTGATGGCTTGGTTGACCGTCTGAATGTCAAGACCAAACTGAGCCAACTGTTCTCGCTTAATGCGAACCAGGATTTGTGGCAAGCCCGTAACCTTTTCTACGTATAGGTCTTTTGCGCCTTGCACACTTTTAACAATTTGACCGATCTTGGCAGCGTAGGAAGTCAGCTGCTCCAGGTTTTCACCATATACCTTGATGACAATGTCCTGGCGCGCTCCGGTCATTAATTCATTGAATCGCATTTGGATTGGTTGCTGGAATCCAAAATTCACACCAGCAAGAACTTCCAATTCTTTGCCCATTTTTTCAGCCAGTTCATCGCGGCCCTTTGCCTTTTTCCACTCGGACTTATCCTTCAGGACAATGATCAGGTCTGCGGCCTCCAACGGCATTGGGTCAATGGGTATTTCGGAAGAGCCGATCTTGCCAATCACCTCTTTCACTTCATCGGGGAATTTGCGTAGGAGGATTTCACTGGCCTTGGTTGCCGTTTCTACGGATTCAGAGAGGCTGCTCCCGGTGAGAATTCGGGTTTCAACAGCAAAGTCACCTTCGTCCAGGGTAGGAATAAATTCTGCCCCCAGCGTCATAAAAAGGAGAACACTACCAACAAAAAGGGCAGCGGCAATGGCAATTACTTTAAGCCGATGGCGCAGTGCCAGTCGAAGAATGGGGTCGTAAGAGATGTGAATGAACTTAATGACACGATCAGAAATCGTTACAGCACCACTGATCTTCTTGCTCAGAAACACAGCGCTCATCATGGGCACGTAGGTCAGTGAAAGAATAAATGCACCAGCGATAGCAAAGGAAACGGTTTGTGCCATCGGACGGAACATCTTGCCCTCCACGCCGACGAGCGTGAGGATCGGGAGGTACACAATTAGAATGATTATTTCTCCAAAGGCGGCACTATTCATGATCTTGCTGGCGGAGTTACTCACCTCTTCGTCCATATCATGTTGTGAGAGCACTGTTCCCATTCGCCGGACACCGAGGTGGTGCATGGTGGCCTCAACAATAATTACGGCGCCGTCAACAATGAGTCCAAAATCAATGGCACCCAAACTCATAAGGTTGCCAGAGACGCCAAACACATTCATCAGACCTATTGCGAAAAGCATGGCCAATGGAATGACCGAGGAGACAATGAGTCCAGCGCGGAGATTTCCCAAGAGTACAACAAGAACGAAAATGACGATAAGCGCCCCTTCGGCAAGGTTGGTTGTCACCGTGCTGATGGCCTTATTGACGAGTTTTGTCCGATCCAGAAACGGATCAATGGCAACCCCCTCCGGTAGATTCTTCTTGATCTGCTCAATGCGATCTTTTACATTCTTAATAACCTCTGAGGAGTTGGCACCTTTTAACATCATAACGACGGCCCCGGTTACTTCACCTTCCGCGTTCCGCGTCATGGCGCCATATCGGATGGCGTTCCCAAATTGCACCTTAGCCACATCCCGTAGAAATATGGGATAACCCGTCGTTGTCGTCTTTAACAAAATACCCTCAAGATCCTTAAGACTCGTAATCAAACCTTCGGACCTGATGAAGTAAGCATTCGGTTTCTTGTCGATGTAGGCCCCGCCGGTATTTTGATTGTTCTTTTCAAGGGCAATAAGAATATCGTTAACACCAAGATCAAAACTGCGCAGCTTGTCGGTGTTAATTGCAATTTCATATTGTTTCAAATGGCCGCCGAAACTGCTAACATCAGCAACGCCTTCCGTTCCGAGCAACTGCCTGCGGACGATCCAATCCTGAATGGTGCGGAGCTCCATGGACGAGTATTTTTCTTCATACCCAGGCAGGGCATGAATGACATACTGATAGATTTCGCCGAGCCCCGTCGTGATGGGGGATAACTTGGGTAACCCAACCCCCGGAGGAATTTGGCCTTGAATCTCAGTTAGCCGCTCATTGACTTGCTGTCGCGCCCAGTACACGTCTATATCATCTTTAAAGACAATCGTTACAACGGATAGTCCAAAGCGGGAAAAAGAACGGACCTCCTGGATTCCGGGAATGGTCGCAACATTTTGTTCAACCGGGAAGGTCACCAACCGCTCAATGTCCAACGCGGATTGTGATGGGGCGACTGTAATCACCTGAACCTGGTTGTTGGTGATGTCTGGCACAGCGTCGATTGGCAAATGCCGGAGCGCATTAACACCCCACAGGACTAACCCCATCGTAAGGAGCCCGATAATTAGTTTGTTGCGGATAGAAAAGAAAATGATCTTATCCAGCATAAGCGTGCGTGTATTAAAATGTATAAATGAGAAGACAGGGAGTAACCTCCAGGAGAAAAAGAATTAGAACGGAGGGATAGATTAGCCTCGTGGAGGCTGGAAGATCTCGTCTAGCGCAGAAGCGGGGATGAACGAAATGTAGGTTGATGAAAACTCAGACTTGCGAGCGAGAGGCTCAAACGGCATTGGAGTTTTTTGTTCGGGTAAGGCAAAAGAAGCAGTTGCCATAGACTTACTACAGTCTTTGAAGGGCAGCTCCATGTCAGTGGAGTCATGCGCAACATCTGTCTTGTAATGCATCGCCAAGAACTGCAGGAAAGACATTTCCGATACCTGTGAGCGATGTTCGAGGAAGTGTTGAACCAGGATAGGCAAACGCAACATCTGATCCATCTCAGTGTAGAGCCCAAGATGAAGAACCAGAAGTCCGATAGAGATGATTCGCCTCACAGCAGCAAAGGTATCTAAAAAAGCTCAGAACAAACTAAGATTTCCTCCTTTCCGGAATCGGGTGAGATCCATCGGCGGCATCTTTCTTCCATCAAAGTATTTCTTCTTTGAGTGACGGTAGAGTTGATAAATGATGTCAGCGATATTTCCCTCGCCAACCATCCGACGACCAAATTGTGAATCACTTACGCTTCCGCCATGCATGGAGGAAATCTGATTCCATACTTTGGCAGCGCGATCGGGAAAGTTTTTCTGGAGCCAGTCCTTGAATATGCCCGCGACAGCTCCGTTAAGGCGAACCACCGTTAACCCCGCTGTCATGGCGCCATGGTCAGCGGCGAGCCGGAGGATTTCAGGAATTTCATGGTGGTTGAGTCCGGGGATAATGGGAGCATTCATGATTCCAACTGGAATGTTTTCCCTGGCGAGAGCCTCAACCGCCTGCAGTCTTTTTTGGGCGCTGGCCGTTCTTGGTTCCATGGCGCGGCGAAGATTTTCATCCAGGGTAGTTATGGAAATCATGACATGAACCAGTTTTTCGCTTGCCAGTTCTTTTAAAATATCTAGGTCGCGTGTTATCAGACTGTTTTTTGTAATGACACCTACCGGGTGGCGATACCTGGCAAGGACTTGAAGCATTTTTCGTGTCAGTCCCAAACGTCGTTCCAACGGCTGATAGCAATCAGTATTTCCGGATAACATGATGGGTGAAACTTTCCAGGACGGATCCATCAATTGCTTTTCAAGAATGGTAGCCGCATTCGTTTTGGCGACGATCTTACTTTCAAAGTCAAGCCCCGCACTGAAGCCATAGTACTCGTGGGTATTCCTCGCATAGCAATAGATACACCCGTGCTCACAGCCCTGGTACGGATTCATCGAATAGGCCATACCCAAATCGGGGCTGGACACTTTGTTGATGATTTTTCTTGGCGTCTCATGAAAGACCTGTGTGGTGGGGTTTGCGACAAAGTCTTCGTCAATTCCTTCAATATGCTCGGTTACGAATTCCGCTTTTAGGAACTTGTTGGCTGGCTTGATCTGGGCACCCCTGCCTTTCAGGTATGAAGTATCACTCATAGCACAAGAATACTAAGTAAAGTAGTAAATACTAAGCATTCGACAATGATTTCGTACACGGAGACCCCAATACAGGAAATCTATGATCCGTTGATGGCGCAACGGGGTATCCGTTTACTGGTAAAACGGGAGGATTTGAATCACGCGGAAGTCTCGGGCAATAAATGGTGGAAACTCAAGCATAATCTAGCGCGAGCTGTGGAAGAAGGAGCCAAAACACTACTCAGTTTTGGAGGTGCTTATTCGAACCATTTGTATGCACTCGCTGGTGCGGCCTCAATTCTTGGATTGAGAAGTATTGGCATAATTCGTGGTGAGGAATCAAATCCATTGAATTCAACTTTAGCTTACGCAAGGTCCAGAGGAATGCATTTGCATTTTGTTTCACGAGAAGAGTACCGCAAAAAGTCTGAGATTTCTTTTGTTCAGCAACTAAGAGAAAGATTCGGGAACTTTTACCTTATTCCGGAAGGAGGCACAAACGCTTTGGCGGTAAAAGGATGTGCTGAGTTTGGCGAAAAACTCGTTCGTGAAATTGATTTTGATTACATCTGCCTCCCGGTCGGAACCGGGGGAACAATGGCCGGAATAGTCAAGAGCTTGCAAGCTGGCCAAACAGCCATCGGGTTTTCTGTACTGAAGAACGGCGGATTTTTGGAAGCGGAAGTTCGCGCGTGGATTGCGGGGGAAAACTCAGTTGGTGTGAATTGGAGAATCGAAACAAATTATGATTTTGGTGGGTATGCGAAGACCACGCCGGCGCTCGTAAAATTTATTCAAGAGCAAAAGGAACTTCATGGGTTGCCGTTGGATCAAGTATATACCGCCAAAGCACTTTTTGGCATCTATGATCTCATCAGGCGAAATGAAATAAAGAAAGGAGTGGTACTGATGCTGCACACGGGCGGCCTGCAAGGCGCAACTTCAGCCAAATAAATCCTGAAGCACTTCGGTAAGCTTCCCGAATGCCTTGACTTTAATCTTTTGCTTTGGGTCAGCTGCCTTCTTGTTGAACTTTGAAATATAGATTTCTTCAAACCCCAGTTTCTCCGCTTCCGATATTCGTTGTTCGATACGGTTAACAGCGCGAAGTTCTCCCCCCAACCCAATTTCGGCCGCAAAGCATCGCTTGTCTGAGACGGCAATTTCATCCATGGAGGAGATAATTGAAATACAAATAGCCAAATCAATGGCTGGATCTTCTACGCGAATGCCGCCGGCCATGTTGAGAAAGACATCTTGCGTACCCATGCGGAATCCACAACGTTTTTCCAGAACAGCAAGCAACATGTTCAGGCGCTTTTGGTCAAAGCCGGTAGGCGTTCGTTGTGGCGTTCCATACGAGGCCGGACTTACCAGCGATTGCACCTCAATTAACAAGGGTCGGTTTCCTTCCAGCGTTGCTCCAATAATGGCTCCTGTTGTAGCCTCATCTTTTTGTGAGATGAGAATTTCAGAGGGGTTATTTACTTCACGAAGCCCAGTACCCAGCATCTCATAGATTCCTATTTCGGCCGTTGAACCGAAACGATTCTTTGTAGTTCTCAAGATCCGGTAAGCAAGGTGTTGATCGCCCTCAAACTGAAGGACTGTATCCACCATATGCTCCAGGACTTTGGGGCCCGCCAGCGATCCGTCCTTGGTGATGTGCCCCACGAGAAAAACAGGTGTGTTGGTTTCTTTGGCAAACTTCATCAGCTCACCGGCACATTGGCGTACCTGGCCAACGCTTCCGGGGGTACTGTCCATTACAGGAGAGTATAGGGTTTGGATGGAATCGATGATGAGCAACTGTGGAGTAAGTGATTCAAGTGCCAGAAAGATACTTCGTGTGTTTGTTTCTGTGAGCGTGAAGAACGTCTTGGAGTCAACGTTAGCACCGAGACGCTGTGCGCGCATTTTTATTTGTTGATCACTTTCCTCGCCGGAGACGTAGAGGGTCTTGAGATTTCGCAGCGCCAAGCCCACCTGAAGCATAAGGGTGGATTTACCAATTCCGGGCTCACCGCCAATGAGCACCAGCGATCCGGGTACTATTCCGCCACCGAGCACGCGGTCCAGTTCCTGATCGCGTGTGGGTATTCGAACTTCCTTTCCGGATTCAATTTCTGAAAGAATTTTTGGTTGAATGGATTTGCTTCGGCCGCTCTCTTGCCGCCATTCATTTTTTTCTTCGCCCTTGGTAACGATTTCCTCAACAAAGGAATTCCAAGTGCCGCAGGAAGGACATTTTCCGAGCCATTTTGAGGCTTCGTGGCCGCAGCTTTGACAAAAAAAAGAGCTTTTGGACTTTGACAATGGAAGGAAGTATGAATTGAAGTAAACTTACAAGGAACGAGGCAAGAAGAGAAAAAAATTGCAAATTGGTGAACCTAACCTATTCGCATGAGAGAATTACACTTTGTACGCGCACTGGCTTTTATTGTGACTTTTGCAGCATCGGGGCAAAAACCACCCATTAAGTTTGGTGACGTTCCGATCGACCAAGTAAAGATGACTACCTATGCAGCGGACAGTTCCGCAGTAGCCGTTGTATTGACTGACTTCGGGGAATCGACGATTGACTACTCTTCGCAAGATGGATTCATCATTAAGTTTGACCGCATTCGGCGCGTAAAAATCCTTTCGAAGGAGGGATATGAGTGGGGTAATTTTACAATTCCACTATATCATGAAGGATCAAAAGAAGAAGAGCTTGGATCGGTAAAGGCAATCACACATAATATGGAAGGAGGTAAGGTGGTTGAGACCAAGATGAAGAGCGACGCCATGTTTCGAGAAGAGTCTGATCAAAATTGGACCTACGTAAAACTTGCGTTACCCAACGTCAAAGTGGGATCTGTGGTTGAAATTACTTATCGGGTTACCTCTCCCTATACGTTCAATTTCCAGGATTGGGATTTTCAAACAACTATTCCAACGATATGGAGTGAGTACCGTACCCGAATTCCGGAATACTTTAATTACCAGAAATTTGTTCAAGGCTACCTGGGGGTTGGTGTGAATGAATCAAAGTCTGAGTACAAGACCTTCAACTTTACTCATCGTGAGAAATCGGGAATAGCGAAAACCACGGCCGTACAGGAACGCATCGATTATAGCGAGAATTACAATCGACTGGTTATTCAGAATGCGCCCGCTTTCAAGACAGAGCCGTACATGACGACGTACCGCGATTACATCTCAAGAATCAATTTTGAGTTAAGGTCGTTTCAACTTCCCAACGAACCCATTCAGGTCTACAATGATTCCTGGGAGAAGCTTAACCTCAATTTTCTCAAAAGCGAATCATTCGGCGGCGTGGTCAGCGGATCCAATTTTCTGAAGAGCTCTGTTGAAACGGTGACGGCAGGGAAAACAGATCCTAAGGAAAAGATTGCGGCAATTTATAATCATATCAAGGGCTTGATTGAATGGGATGGAAAATACCGAAAGTATTCGGATGAAAATCTTCGTCGTGTAGTGGATAGCAAGAAAGGTAGCTCAGCCGAGATTAACCTGATGCTTGTTTCAATGCTGCAGAAGGCCGGTATCAGTGCGAGTCCGGTGCTGATCAGTACCCGCGATCATGGATTTATCCGAAAGGAATTACCCGTGTCATCACAATTCAATTATGTGATTGCTATGGTCGAATTAGACGGGAAGTACATCCTAATGGATGCCACGGACAGATCTTTGCCCATAAATGTTTTGCCCGAAAGGTGCCTCAATGGAGAAGGCCTTGTTATCTCGCCCGATAAATCAAGGTGGTTGAGCATTACCCCCACCAAGTCTAGGTCGGCGGCAACTGGAGAATTAATACTTGACGGCGAGGGGAAACTAAAGGGCAAAATGCAATTTTCTAATGATGGTTATTTCGGACAAAGCATGCGGAAGAGTTACTTCCGTAAGGGCCAGGATGATTATATCAAGGACATTAAGTCGCGCTATAATTTTGAAATAGGGTCAAGTGCATTTGAGAATGTTGAAAAGTTATCAGAGCCGATGAAAGAAATTTATGAAGTCCAATTGAACGAACATGTTCAGGTGGCGGGAGACAATATATACGTAAATCCCATTTTCATTGAGCGTGTGGAAAACAATCCATTTCAATCGGAAACAAGGGCCTACCCGGTGGATTATGGAAGCCCTGAAGATAGGCTCTACATTGTCCGAATTACCATCCCCGAAGGATGGGTAGTTGATGAGCTTCCGGTGCCGAAAGTTTTTGTCCTACCAGCAAACGCAGCACGGTATACCTATAATATTTCCCAGACCGGCAGCACCATATCGTTGACCAGCCAGTTGACCATTAACAAAGCGCTATTCGTGACCGAGGAATATAAGCCGCTTCGAGATTTCTATATACAGGTAGTTGCCAAGCAAGCTGAGCAGATTGTTCTGAAGAAAAAGTAGGGGGCTAGGAAAAAAGAGCGAAATGAAGAGTTCAGTGGAAAATGTGATCTATGCATTACTGCTCACGTTTGTCGGCGCTCAGGCAGCTGACATTCGCTATCCAGTAAGCGATATTCCAGATGGGCTAAAGGAAAATGTGAATTCCATTGTTCGCGAAAATAGAGTGGTATATACAATTCTTTCAACGAGCAAGGCTAATCTAAAGACCGTTTTTGTGGTTACGATATTGAACGATAAAGGTGCATCTCAAGCAAGATTGTCACTCGGTTATGATCGGCTAACAAGAATCTCTTCCTTGGCTGCCGCTGTTTATGATGCGGAAGGCAAAGTCATACGGCGCCTTAAGATGAGCGACATTGTTGATGTTGCTGCGTTCGACGGGTTTAGTCTCTATTCCGATGACCGACTCAAATCAGTAGACCTTAGGCAGTCAACCTATCCTTACACAGTTGAATTTTCCTATGAAGTTGATTACAAATATCTCTACTCAATTCCCGGACTATCGATTGCCAACGAGCGGAGCGCCATTCAACACGCGTCATATCAATTGGTTTATCCTCCTGATATCGCGCCAAGATTTCGGGTATTGAACTGGACAGCCGAGCCAACAAAGGAGAGGCACAGTGAGAAAGAGGAATCGCTTACCTGGACGTTTACCAATGTCAGGCCAATCAGTTTCGAACCGCATGGGCCGCATCACTATGAACTTATTCCACGGATCATTGTTGCGCCTTCTTTATTTGAATATGATGGATATGGCGGCGACATGTCAACCTGGAAGGAATTTGGAAAATGGAGCGCATTATTGAATAAAGGCCGGGATGCATTGCCTGAAGCCACGAAGCAGAAGATAAGGGAACTTACCAGGGACCTTAAAACAACAGAAGAAAAAGCAAAAGCGGTTTATATGTATTTGCAGAGCAGGTCAAGGTATGTCAGCATTCAATTGGGTATTGGCGGACTTCAACCCTTCCCAGCCTCCGTGGTGGATGAGGTCGGATATGGGGATTGCAAGGCATTGTCGAATTATACCGTGGCCATGTTGAAGGAGGCTGGGGTCCGTGGATACTACACAATCATCCGCGCAGGAGAAGATGAACAAGCGGTAATCACAGACTTTCCCAGTCACCAGTCAAATCATGTAATCGTAGCAGTACCCGATGGCCGAGATACATTGTGGCTGGAATGTACGAGTCAGACAAAGGCATTCGGTTATATGGGAAGGTTCACGGGTGACAGAATGGCCTTAATGATTACAGAGGAAGGTGGTGCATTGGTAAAGACCCCAAGCTATACCGCGGAGCAGAACACACAATATCGAACTGCAGAAGTGACCATCGACGCATTTGGCAATGCAAAGGCAAAAGTAAGAACCAGTTATGGGGGGACGCAGACAGAAAATCTGGGATTAGACGGAATTCTCGATAGCAAGGCGGATGAACAGCGAAAGTGGATTCTGGAGAATACAGACATACCCAATTTTAGTGTAACGGCTTTCTCGATGAGTGGTGTAAAGAGTAAGAATCCGTTTACTGAGGTCCGTCTTAGCCTTGATCTTAGCCGCTATGCCTCTGTTAGTGGCAAGCGTCTTTTTCTTATACCAAACCTGATGAACCGAAGCACTTATGTTCCTGAGAAATTTCCAGATCGGAAAACAGAAGTTGTTCGTTATACTGCTTATATAGATTCAGATACTATTAACATTTTCCTTCCTGAAGCTCTTTATCCTGAATTCGTACCACAGCCAGTAAAATTTGCTTCTCGATTTGGCGAATATGAGGCCAGTTTTACATTTGAAGAAGGCAAAGTAGTATACATCCGAAGAATGAAAATGAGGAAAGGACGATTTTCCAAAGAAAGCTACAATGAACTAATCGAATTCTATAAGAACGTAAACAAGTATGACCACTTGAAATTGGTTCTTGTCAACAAAACATAGCTCATTTCAACGGACTGTTCGCTTCCTTAGCCATTACATTGTAAACGAGTTTGTCGGCTAGACCCGGAAGCCACTTGTTTATGAACACAGCAAGTTTTCCCTGGACGGTAAGAATGAGTATTTTCTTGCGACTAACGGTGGCGTTATAGATGTGTCGGGCACACTCCTCCGCGCTCATCATCTTCTTTTCATCGCGCGGCGAATCTCCCTGCAGCGCGCCATCTTTCGTAAGGGATCTTTTGCGAATGTTCGTCGTCGTAAATCCGGGACAGGCCGTCATCACATGAACGCCTTTCTTGAGCATTTCTGTTCGCAGAACTTCCAGAAATCCATTCAACGCAAATTTGGATGCGGAATATCCGGTGCGACCGGGCAATCCTCGATAGCCCGCAACTGAAGAAATGCCGACGACGGAGCCTTTGTTCTTCAGAATTTCAGGAAGACAATATTTTGTTGCGAAGAGCACGCCGTAAAAGTTGATGTCCATCACCTTTCGCACGACATCCATCTCCACCTCTTCAAACAGCGCCCGCATGGAAATACCCGCGTTGTTGATTAGAATATCAATTCGACCAAATAGCCGCAAGGCCTCTGCAGCCATATTGCGGTTGTCTTCTTCCTTGCTTACATCGCTGGCAAAGCCGTGTGCGTCAATTCCCGTTTTCCTGAGGTGGTTAACGGCTTCTTGCAGGTCGACGGCATTCCTTCCCGTGATCAGAATCTTTGACCCGTGTTGGCCAAAGACTTCGGCAAGGGCCCTCCCGATACCGGAAGAGCCACCCGTGATGATGACGACTTTATCTTTCATGGTTGGAGACTGATTGGCAAAAGTAATAAAACATGTGCGTGAAGCAGGAGGGAGATAATCCGAGAATAGGTATGAAACGCACGGAATACGTTAATTCAGCATCATTTCAATATCCTGCCGGGTGAGCATTTTTACAATGCTCTCTTCGGTTGTGATCAGGTTTTCGGAAAGTTTAAGTTTATGCTTTTGGAGATGTAGAATCTTTTCTTCCACGGTATTCCGTGTAATGAACTTGTATGTAAAGACCTTCTTCTTTTGTCCGATTCGGTGCGCGCGGTCAATCGCCTGTTGCTCAACCGCAGGATTCCACCATGGATCCAGAATGAACACATAATCCGCCTGTGTGAGGTTGAGGCCAAGTCCACCAGCCTTTATGGAAATGAGAAATATTTTGAGATTGGGATCCTTGTTGAATCTCTCCACCTGGTCTTTACGATCCATACTGGATCCATCGAGGTAGGCATAATCAATTTTCTTTGAGCCGAGCAATTCCCGGACAATGTCCAGGTGCTTTACAAATTGACTGAAGACAAGAAGTTTGTGTCCTTCCAGGAGCGCGTTCTCAATCATGTGAGAAAGATCCTCCAGTTTCCCTGAGTCGCCCTTATAGTTAGCATCAACCATGCGCGGATGATTGGACAGCTGCCTCAACCGGGTGAGCCCCTCGAGGATAGTCATCCGGGAATTGTTTATGCCTTCTTTTTCAATGTGGTCCAGAATCTTGCTACGATAATAGGATTTCGCCTCCTCGTATTTTTCCTCTTGCGCCGGTGAAAGATTCGTGTAGTAAATGTTTTCAACCTTTTCGGGCAAGTCTGTGGCTACTTGTGATTTCAGTCTTCGCAAGATGAACGGCTTGATGATGGCGTTCAATTTTTTTGTTTTCGCCTCGTCCTTCTGTTTTTCGATCGGCACCTGAAACTCATTCTTAAAATAAGTTTGACCGCCCAGCAACCCGGGATTTATGAAAGTCATTTGCGACCATAAGTCCATAGTCGTGTTTTCAAGTGGCGTGCCGGTGAGCGTCAGCTTGTGCCGGGATTTTAGCTGTAGCACAGCCTTGGCAATATTCGAAGTTGGATTCTTGATAACCTGGGACTCGTCAAGAATGACATAGTTGAAAGTAAATTGCTGAAGTATTTCAACGTCTAAGCGGGTAATGCCATACGAAGTGAGAATGACATCGTATTGATCGAATTGCTTGATGTTTTTGTTCCGGTTCGTTCCTGTGTAAGTATGAATCTTCAGGTTAGATGTAAATTTTGCAGCCTCCATTTCCCAGTTGTAAATCAAGGAAGTGGGCATGATCAGCAGCGAAGTGCCGCAATTGCCCTTCTCTTTTTCTGACTCAAGCAGTGCAAGCGTCTGGACAGTTTTTCCCAACCCCATATCGTCGGCAAGGCAACCGCCCAGGTTGAATTCATTGAGGAATCGCAGCCAGTTATAGCCAGCTTTCTGATAGGGGCGCAGCTGCCCGGTAAAACCGGCAGGCAGGGGATAATCGCGGATTCCAGTGAAATTCTCCAGGTTTCGCAGGCGATCACTGATGTGCACTTTGGCAAGATTTCCTTCCTGTAAGTCTTTTACGAGATTCACATGGTACTTATGCAGCACAGGCTTTTCATTCTTGCCATGTGTCTCACTCATTGTAAAGAGGTCGCCATATTTCAGCAGCCAGGCATCCGGAATGATTGCGATTTCACCATTGGGGAGTTTGAACTCGACTTTCTTTTTCAGAATGAGTTTGCGCAGATCCTTGAAGCTGATTTCAAACTCTCCAAATCGAATGCGGGCATGAATGTCAAACCAATCGATGCTCTCTTTTACTTCGAGCTCAATCACCGCCTTTCCAACAAAGTATTTTTTGTCGCGGTTATCAGGTTGACTTACCTCAAAACCAAAATTCAACAAATTGACCCGGTTCTCGTTGATCCATGAAAACGCATGGGCCTTTTCAACGGCAGTGCGGAAACTGCCGCCCAGCGGCAAGCCGAGTTTAATCAGCGTATTGGCATATTTCTTTTCTGATTCAGTAATTCTTTTGATCCGATGAAAGATGAAGTCATTTTCTTTCTTTTCCATGGTAACACTTACCTGTTCAGAATCACCGCCGCGGAATCGATGTTTGCCGTACTTAAAGGAGAGGTCGAAAACGATTTTGCCAGCCTCATCGTTGGCATTGGGTTCTCCGGGTGTACCAAAAAGCGCGGGGATCTCTTTGCTCGTTCCGGGCGGTAACTCTGATATCGTCAGTACCGGATGAGGCTCATACGTGTTTTTGATTATTTGAAATCCCTCGACATCGATGTCTTCGAACGAAGCAATGAGGGTATTCACAAAATTCTTGTAGTAGTTATCCTCCAGATTCTTGGGAATAACAATGCTCTTCTTTGTCAGGAAGGGCTGCAACTTCTTACCGTCAACTGGTTTGTCAAATCCATGAAGCTTTCCATTTGCCACCATCCAGGCTGGGTTCTTGCAAACCATGTAAGCAGTTGCTGAAGGAAGATCCAGGGGCTGGTCTTCATGCGTGATGATAGGATAGTAGGTTGTGTTTTCTTCCGTTCGGCGAAAGAAGAACTTGATGCTTGCACGTTGTTCTGCTACCTCCAGTTTTCTCCAGGTGGGTTCCCCGTCATTGCCCATCTCATACAGGCGCTTGCCTTTGAGTTTTTCGAGGATTGCTGCTCGTCTTTTCTCCATGTAGATGTCGATCTGGTCCTGGAGTAAACGCTCTTCCCCTTTTTCTTTTTTGAAAACGCGAATGAAGAACTCATCCGGCTTCATGATCTTCTTTGAGAAGTGACGCAGCACGGCATCTTGGTTCATGCTGTCCATTAGCTCGATCAACTCGAAGTCACGGTCATCAAGCCCTTTGGCAAACTCCCTGGCGTTTTTCGACGAAATATTTTGGTGCTGGTAGGTAAGCTTGCCCTTTTCATCGAGCCTAACGATGAATGATTCAAAAATATAGCCGAGGTACTCGTGTTGATACAGCGAGTAAATCAATTGAAACGGCTGTGATGCCGAAACCTTCATAGCGACTCAATTTTTGGGCTTCCGAACTTGCCGTTTCCTTGAAAGATGCACCAAAAACGGATTGGGCACTTTTTCGGAATAA
This sequence comes from Cyclobacteriaceae bacterium, assembly GCA_043750575.1. GTDB lineage: Bacteria > Bacteroidota > Bacteroidia > Cytophagales > Cyclobacteriaceae > ELB16-189. Next base: position 115,322 of record JAYVBH010000032.1, on the reverse strand, counting down.
GCAGATTGGAAAATTAACCAATTCAGTGTTAAGATTTTAGCCTTTTTGTGCCAAATCTTACATCAGAGGTGGGTAATGGAGTAGGATCGGGAAGCCAGAACGGCGGGCCGAAAGGAGACCAGGAATGATACCCCGACGATTACCATGCTTGTTATGAGGAAGTCGACTGGGCGGATCTCCACAGGATAGTTCGCCACAATGGCATTCTCCATCCCCATCCCCACGAGCCCGATGCGGTCCTGAAGAATGCAGAGAATGCCACCCAACAGCAAGCCTAAGCCGGCACCCAGGAAGGAAATCAGAGCTCCTTCTACCATGAAGATCTTCTTGATAAGCGAAGCAGGGGCACCCATTGCGGTCAAAATGCTAATGTCTTTCTTCTTGTCGATCGCCAACATCATGAGCGAGAAGAAAATATTGATGGATGCAACCAGGAGAAGTACCGACAAGGAGAGAAACGTAAATAGTTTTTCAATCTTTAATAGTCGGTAGAGGTCTTTGTGTTGTTCCTCATTTGTGAGAATAGAAAACCTGGGGCCAAGTAACTGTTGCAACTCACGTTGCACTTCGAGCGTGTTTCCACTGGTTTGAACTTCTACCGCCGTTCTTTTGTCACCATAGTCCAGCAGTTCGCGAGCAAAACTCAAAGGAACAAAAATGTAATTTTCATCGTAGGCCTTCTCAATTGAGAATACTGAGCCAGGGCGAATACTCTTTTGGGAATATAACGAGGTTGGGTTCAAGGACCCGGACTTTGTGTTCTTGATATAGAACATGCGTAACGCCCGCATATCATCTTCTACCTCGGCCGATAAAGTATAGCGGACACCTCTGCCAAGAATTGCAAAAGGAATACTGTCCCGCATGAGTTTCAGTTCCCCTTCGACAATATGATCATCCAGGCGGTGCTGTTCCAGAAAATTTTCACTGACTCCCTTTATAGTGACCACCATCGCGGCTTCACGGTAGCGTACATAGGCGTAATCTTCGATTACTTCTGTAACCGTCTTTACACCGGCAACCGACCTAATGGAATCCAGAAAGAGATTATTTGCAGTGAATGATTTTCCTTGAACCGCCTCAATCTTCAGCTCGGGATCAAAGGAGGAGTACAAGGAGCGAAGCAAAACCTCCAGCCCGTTAAACACAGACAGTACAATGATTAGCGCTGCGGTAGCAAATGCAACGCCAAGCATTGAAAGGATGGAAATGATATTTATGAAATTCTTTTTGCGTCGGGAGAGGAAGTAGCGCCGTGCAATAAAGAAAGACACGTTCATGACTCAGGGGCGGGTTATTCGGTGCCTGATTCGGCCGGTGGAATATGAAGGCCCTTGAGGAAGTTCTCCATACGGGTGGCATTTTCTTCAACCTCATCAATAAAAAAGGCGAGTTCAGGAACAATGCGGGCCTGATTCCGGATTCTGTCGCCAAGGGCCTTGCGTATTTCCTTCTTGTGCGCGTCGAGCTTTTCCAGCACGGCTTTCTTGTCCTTGGCAAGCATCATGCTGATATACACCCGAGCAACACTGAGATCGGGACTTACACGGACATCAACGATAGTAATAAAGGTATTGCCAAGCACACCGCGTTGGTCGCGTTGAAAGATGTCGCTTAATTCTTTCTGGATTAGTCTGCTGAATTTTTGCTGTCGCACGGAGCCACTCATGGAGTAAAGATAGGAAAGACAGGGTTCATTTGACCGGGTGCATGCAGGGGCATCACATTTTTTCGGTTATTTGCAGGATAATCTGATTTTAGTGCTCCGCTATTTTCGAATCAACGATCCGTATCGTCTTATCCCCCTGTTGATCCTGATGGTTCTTGCAGGCTTTCCATTGTTGGTGGATATGCCCTCAGTGACCACCGCTGAATTGAAAGACCTCGTGCTTGGAGAACGTGTAGGAAACAAGATCCTGTATGTTGATATCATTGATCGAACGCCACCGCTGATGGCTGTCTTTGACGGGTTCCTGAACTTTTTTTTGGGCCGATCAATACTTGCCCGACATATCTTAGCCCTTGTGCTTCTGTTCTTTCAAGCTGCCTATTTTGGAATCCTGCTCATAAACAATAAAGCTTACAATGAAAACACGTATGTCCCATCCTTGATTTTTGGGTTTCTCTGTTTCTTTTCATTCGATCTCCTGGCACTCACACCCGAATTGTTAGCCTCAACCCTCTTGCTGCTTGCGCTAAACAATATCTTTAAGGAGATTGAATTTCGAGTTGATCGGGATTCCATTGTATTGAATCTCGGAATTTTCATTGGCTTGGCGTCATTGATTGTTCTCTCCTACACGATTTTTCTTTTTGGGGCAATCCTGATTCTGATAGTGTTTGCGAGAACGACTCTCAGAAAAATTTTGCTTGTACTGCTGGGCTACGGCTTGGTGCATGGAATTGTCTTTACGCTGTATTATTACTACGGTCATAGCGACGACTTGTGGTGGAACTTCTATTTGGCCAATGTTCAGCAAACCAAGTCAGCCCTCATAAGTTTGCGCGCACTGCTAATCCTAAGCGCTGTGCCGCTCGGTTATTTTGTTCTTTCACTGTTCATGCTGACACGGGAAGCACGGTTTACCAAGTATCAGTCGCAGATATTTCAGGTGCTATTCCTATGGCTATTTCTGGCAGCGATTGAGTTAGCGCTTGAACCGGCAATTGCGCCGCATACGTTCATGACTTTCCTTCCTCCGCTGGCATACTTTGTAAGTCACTACCTGCTGTTGATTCAAAGGAAGAGGATTGCCGAATTCATGCTATGGATATTTGTCTCCGGTATTCTGATCACCAATTTTGCTGCGCGGCATCGATGGATTGCGGAAGTAAACTATTCCGGATTCTTCCCTGCCACTTCGCCGCATGCGGGCCAAATTCGCGGGAAGAAAGTGATGATTATTGGCGAGGACACTGGACTATACAAAGAAAACAGCCTGGGTGGGTCATTTCTCGATTGGGACTTGTCGCAAGGCTATTTTAGGAATCCTGACAGCTATGAGAACGTGATTAAGGTGAACAATGCATTTGTTGAAGATCCACCGGATGCTATTGTTGATGAATTGAATCTGGCAGGGCCGATGCTGGATCGGCTACCCCGAATCAAGAAATTGTACCGAAAAGAAGGTGCGGTGTATTGGCGTCTTTAGCACCCAATCTTGTCTACACGACGGGCATGACGACCACCTTCAAAGTTGGAATGTAGGAACCGTTCCAGGATTCGCTCCGCATCTTCTGTTGAAAGAAAACGAGCCGGAATGCAAAGGATGTTTGCATCGTTGTGTTCGCGTGCCAGGCCTGCGAGCTCCTCTGTCCAACAAATAGCGGCTCGGATTCCCTGATGTTTATTTGCCGTCATGGCCACACCATTTCCACTGCCGCAAACCAGAAGACCAATATCGAATTGTTTTTTCTCCACGGCTGTAGCTACTGGATGCGCAAAGTCTGGATAATCCGCAGACTCGTTACTGTATGTTCCAAAGTCTTTGGTCATGTGGCCGTTCTTCTCCAACCATTCCCTGAGATGTTCCTTCAATGAAAATCCTGCGTGGTCGGCACCGATGGCAATTTTCTGGATCATGCTGTTTGCTCGTCTGTTGTGGCCAATCTCTCCTCCTCTTTCCGCTTCTTTCGCACTACATATGCTGAGATGAAAATACTTATTTCATAGAGGAGAAACAATGGCATGGAAATGAGCATTTGGCTTAACGGATCCGGCGGAGTTACGATGGCGCCGATAATGAGGATAACGACGTACGCATGCTTGCGGTAGGTTCGCATGAACTTTGGTGTGACCATTCCAATTTTGGACATGAAATACACCACGACAGGAAGCTGGAAGAGCAAACCACTTCCAAAAACCAGTGCAATGAAGGTTGAAACGTACGATGTGATATCAAATTCATTGACGATGACATCGCTGATGGAATACGAGGAAAAGAACCACGTCATCATTGGGCAAAGGATGAAGTAGCCGAAGAAAACGCCGAGAAGGAATAGAAATGAAACGGCGAAAACGGCTCCTCGGGATCCTTTCGTCTCATTGAGGTGAAGCCCCGGTTTGATGAAACGCCAAAGCTCCCAAAAAACATATGGAAAAGCCACGATGAAGCCTATGACGAATGACGCCAGAAACTGCATGGTAAACTGCCCGGTCATAAATCGGCTTTGGATCTTGAAGGGGAAGGGCTTGGCACACAATGACTCTTCCGCACCAGTCAGTTCACCCAACCTACACAACCATTTAAAAGTTGGGAAATCGATATTGGCTGGAGCAAAAATAATATTTGAGAATATCCATTTGGTATAGATGAACGCCACGACCATGCAGATCATAATGGCGAAGACTGAGCGAACAAGGTGCCAACGGAGTTCTTCCAGGTGATCCAGAAACGCCATTTCTTTTTCTTCACTCATAGCTGAAATTCCTCCTACTCAATGGATTACTGGATGGTTGACTTATATGTAAAGCGGAAACTTCTTCATGAAAGCATTAACGGTTCGTTTAAGTGCCTTCAAGTGCTTCTCATCGGCAGGTTTTTTCAGTCCCTGATCAATAAAATCCACCACCTTTACCACATCCTTTTCCTTCATGCCGCGTGTGGTGATGGCGGGTGTACCAATACGCATTCCGGAAGTAACCATCGGTGACTGCGTATCAAACGGGACCATATTCTTGTTAATTGTGATGTCTGCCTTGATCAAGGATTCTTCAGCGATTTTTCCTGTCAGATTTTTTGAGCGGAGATCAATCAACATGAGGTGATTGTCAGTGCCTCCGGAAATTATTTTGTACCCCTTTTTTGTAAACGCTTCGGCCATGGCTTTTGCGTTCTTTGCGACTTGTACGATATAAGCCATGTACTCGTCACTGAGGGCCTCCTCAAACGCCACCGCTTTGGCTGCGATCACATGCTCGAGCGGCCCGCCCTGGGTTCCGGGGAAAACGCCTGAATCCAGAATTGAGGAGATCTTCCGCAGTTCGCCCTTTGGCGTTTTAAGGCCCCATGGATTGTCGAAGTTGCTGCCAATCATGATCAAACCCCCGCGAGGCCCACGCAGCGTTTTGTGGGTTGTGGTTGTTACGATGTGGCAATCCTGCATAGGATCGGCCAACAGGCCGCGGGCAATTAGTCCTGCAGGGTGAGATATGTCGGCCAGGAGCAGAGCACCGACGGCATCTGCAGCGGCGCGCAATTTCTTATAATCCCAATCGCGACTGTATGCGCTGGCACCGCAGATGATCATCTTTGGTTTTTCACGCTTTGCCGTTTCAATCACCTTGTCAAAATCAATAAGCCCCGTTGACTCTTCCACACCATAGAATGAAGGCTGGTATAATTTCCCCGAGAAATTCACGGGAGACCCATGCGTGAGATGACCGCCGTGAGAGAGGTCGAATCCCAGAATTTTATCGCCGGGCTTAAGACAAGCCAACATAACGGCAGCGTTTGCTTGCGCGCCTGAATGGGGCTGCACGTTGGCCCAACTGGCGCCAAACAGTTTCTTAATTCGATCGATCGCAATTTGTTCAATCTCGTCAACAACTTCGCACCCACCGTAGTAGCGCTTTCCGGGCAACCCCTCCGCATACTTGTTAGTGAGCACGGTTCCCTGGGCTTTCATTACCTGGAGGGAAACAAAATTTTCGGATGCGATGAGCTCGATACCACTTTGCTGGCGGTGTTTTTCCTTTTCGATCAGATCGAAGATTTGTTTATCTTTTTTCATATCAGGCTTCGAGAATTTTCTGAATGGGGATTGAATGGCAAAAATAGCGGGTGGGGAGGTGTTTCCCTAACGGGAAATTTTCACAAGAATGAAATTTGCAACAACTAACTGAAAGTCAAAATCTGATAACGTCCGTATCGACCGGAGGATAACCATGCAGCCTGCCTATAGACAGAATTTGGCCTTTGTGGTGAAACTCATGTGTCATTACGTGAGTGATTACCTGAAACGCAGGCACAGTCAATTTGCTTCGATCCTGATTAACAGAGCCGCTCACGGGATTATCCCAAGCGTGCTCAAAGGCCAAAATGTATTCCATAACCAGCAGGTCAACTTCAGCATAAAGTGTCCGCATCTCATCCAGGTTTGTGGGGGATGAAGTCATTGAAGGTGATGGAGCCTTCTTTAAGCCAAATTGCCCAATCCAGAACAGAGAAGCTTTTGCAATGTGAAGGAGTAAATCACGCATGCTCCGATTACCAAATGCCTCCAGGGGTTCCAGGAAATCTGTTGGAGAAACTGCCCCACAATAATCGAACAGTGCAGACCGAGAGGATTGAACTAACGCATATTGTTTCTGTATAGGGTCCATTGCTCAATAGTTGCATGCTCCCTTACCAGCTGCCACTGCTTCCGCCTCCGCCGAAGCCACCACCGCCACCGCCCCAGCTTCCGCCGCCACCACCTCCGCCCCTCATGCTTCCACCTAGTGCGCCGGCAAGAAACCATCCTGCACCAGACGACCAGCCATTCCCGCGTCCGCCATTTCCTCCCCTGTTACGCATGACCAGAATGACGATGACCAACAAGATGACAAACCAAGATGGCGAACCCGTCCGTCTTTTTCTTGCTGTTGGACCAGAACCCTTGTATTCTCCTCGGATGGCTTTGCGGATGGCATCAATAGAAGCGGTAATCCCCGTCTCATAATCTCCCCGACGAAAGGATGGAGCCATTTCGTTCCGAATAATACGATTGCAAATCGCATCGGGGAGAGGCCCCTCAAGACCTTGCCCTACTTCGATCCGAACCTTCCGATCAGATACGGCAACAAGAAGAATTACCCCATTATCCCTGTCTTGCCCCCCAAGCTTCCATTTGTCAGCCACACGTATCCCAAACTGATCTATGGATTCGCCCTCGAGTGAATTGACAATCAATACACCGATTTGATTCGAAGTGGAGTCTTCAAAACGCTGCAGCGAGGCCTCAAGGGAAGATATTGTTGATGGTGAGAGAATGCCGGCCTCATCATGTATTCGATGCCCAGCAAGAGCAGGAACTTCACGTTGTCCGATCGCCGAGATTGGCAAAAACCAAAGTGAGAAATAGACGAGTGATATAAAATAACGGTGCATCAGAGCAGTTTGTGAAAGGGTATAAGAATCAATCCTCTGTCCGTAGTTCATCCCGCAACTCGTTGATATCGTCGGCTGTCTTCAGAAATCCCTTTTCAAGCAGGATTTCTCCACATCTCAGAATAGCCGTCTCGATTCCATCAGTGACTTTTCCCATCCGGATCTTCTCGATGAGCATCTGAACCATGTTGTCCCACTCTTTTTGGTCCACAACTTTGCTTATACCACGATCTGCCAGGACGATTACTTCATGTTCAAAGAAAGAAATGAAAATCAGAATTCCTGTCCGGTGGCGGGTGTTGAATACTTCTTCTTCCAGAAATGCTGATTCAGCACGTTTTTTGGTTGCCTGATCCAGGTGCTGATGACTAATCATGAGTCTTTTCAGGGGCTGAATGCCGTGCGTGATGATCCCTCCAAGGAGACCGCCAATGGCCACAATGAAGAAGATAAACATTGGATCCAGAATGGCCAGTGTAGGCACATAACGATCGAAAATAATAATAGCGATAAACGTGGCAGCCGCAAGAAGGAGCGCCCCGCGATAGTTTGCAATGGTATAAAATCCACTGCGCTCAACGAAAACAGGGACGATCTCTCCGGAAATTTTGTCCTCCGCCTGCTTTACGGCAGCCTTGATCCTGTCAAGCTCTTGTGGTGTAAATCGGTTCTTGATGGACATACTGTTGTTTGTGTAATTCCTGCTATCTTCTTGATTCAGGGAAGAACAAATTTAGCAAACATTAGGAAGCGGCGTTCAGTTTTTTTCGTCGGCTTTTCAGACTACCTTTTCTATTGAAAAGCGGATTATACACACAACACAATCAACCATGAATAGTCAATTCAAATGGCTGCTGACAATAGTATTTATTGGTCTTTCCAGTTCTGCATTCTCCCAGAAGAATCGGACAGGGCCAGTCGTTTCAGTTGATTTGCCGAAACAGCGCGTCGAACAGGAGATTGCGCGCCTCTCTGGCTTGTCAGGCGGCATGCTCGGAATGTCCGCCATTCACATTGAAAGTGGGAAAAGACTTGGTCAGAACGGACAGAATCGGTTCCCGATGGCCAGCTCATACAAAGTTCCCATTGCCATTCAGTTACTCACTAAGGTAGATAGCGGAAAATACAGCCTCGATCAACTCATTGAGGTGGCAAAGGGGGACTTGCATCCTGGAAGTGGAATGATTTCCGAGCGATTCAATTGGCCGGGTGCCGGAACTCCGGGCGTTGCGCTATCTGTGCGAAGCCTGATGGAGTTGATGCTCTTGATTAGCGACAACAGCGCAACGGATATTTGCCTGCGCCTGGCTGGTGGTCCTAGTGCAGTGAATGCGTGTATGAAGCGCCTCAACATTAGCGGATTGAGCGTCGACAGGCCTACTGCCTACTTGATTGCTGATTGGCTTGGCATGCCTATGAATCAAAGAGGCACCTGGTCGCCCTTGCAGTTTGATAGTTTGGAGAAGACACTCAACGAAGATCAGATGAAGATAAGTTCCAGAAAATTTGATGGTGATCTCAAAGACACCTCTACGCCTGACGCCATGTCTGAACTCTTGCTGAAACTGTACACGCAGCCAATCTTAAAAGAGGACTCAAGACTTTTGCTTCTTGATATCATGAGGCGATGCGAAACGGGATTGACTCGATTGAAAGGCGCCTTGCCTCCGGGAACTGAAGTGAGGCACAAGACTGGAACGATTGGAATGACCACCAACGATGTTGGAATCATGACTCTTCCAGACGGGGGAGGGCATGTTGTCATTTCCATTTTTGTCAAGTCGTCTGAAAAACCAATCCCAGATCGGGAACGGGCCATTGCGGAGGTAGCAAGAGCTGTTTATGATTATTATTTGTTTAACCGATAGGTTGATTTAGATCACCTTGCCCTTCCATTTCCCTGAGCGAATATAGAAGAAGGCCATAGTGAACATGCTCATCCAATATACCCATTCACTCATCCAGCCCCATGTGATGGAAAGACCGAGGTATTCAAGCGTGATGTACACGTAAAGGCAATAGAGGGTGATTGTTACTATTTCGATGGCAAGGTTTACAACGGTATTTCCAGATCCAGTCACGGCGTTGAGCCACACCACGGAGATTGACATCATCATCAGTGCAACTGAAACAATACGGAGCACTGGGATAGCCTCTGAAATGAAGAGCGCCTCTTGTCCATAAAAGGAAAGTAAAACAGCCGGAAAGAGATTCAGGAGTACGACGATTATCGCGGAAAAACCGAGACTGATTTTGGCAATGCGGTAGATTAAAGGCATGACTTCGTCTGTCCTTCCTTGTCCAATGAGGTTACTTACCATTGTGTTGGTTGTGGCGGCAAATGACCAGGAAAACATTCCGGCGATACCAAATATATTCCGCATAATGTTGGAGATGGCCAGCGATCGGGCCCCATGGTGTTCGATGAGAATATAAAAGTATTCCCAGGTAATTATGCTGATCGCAAACTGAAGGATCAGAGGTGAGGACTGCACGAGGATGAGACGAAAAATGCCCGTAGAGAGCAAGGGTTTTTCAAAAAAAGCAAATTGACGGTGGAGGCCTTTCAGATGGATAACGAAGTAAATGACCAATAAGCCACCAGCCTCAGCGATGATAGAGGCATAGGCAGCGCCATCGAAGCCAAGAGCAGGGAGACCGAAGTGTCCGTAGATCAACGCATAATCCAATACAATGTTGATGATCGCTTCGGCCAGTGTGCCCCAGACAAGAAGACGGGTCTGATTCGTACCCACCAGCAAGGCATTGCGCATAATGTAGAGGTATAGAAACGGAAGGCCCCAGATACGGATTAATAAGAACCGAATGGCCATTTCAGCCACCTGCGAGTCATGAATGGTGGCGCGAAGAATTAGAGGAGCGAGCGTATATGTAATAAGGATTCCGAGGAAGGCAATAACCAATGCAATCCAGACCCCGTGGAAGAAAAGCCGTCCTATTTCCTTGGGTAGGTTTTGTCCCGCCCGGCGGGAAATAAGTGCCTGCAGCCCGTTATTCAAGCCATTACCAATAACAGCGAAGATCAGGTAGTAAACACCGGTGATCCCTGCGCAAGCCAATTCAAGCTCCCCCAGGCCCCCAAGAAAAATATTGTTGGTTATGAAATTGATTTGGGGGACTAACAACGCCAGCGAAATAGGCATGGCCATGCCTAGAATTTGGCGCGTAGTGGTTTGCAAGCGGAAGTCTGGAGATGTCATTTTGCTTTAGAATTTGCCACTGAACAATGCACGCCGTGTTCGTGGGTCAACCGTCTGTTTGCGACGTAAAGATTGCTCAATAATACTCCGGAGACAAAGCGAACCACTGATATACGCTATCCACTGCCGAGAAAAAGTCCTTTTGATTTGTGGCCATCGTTGGTTAAATCACATAACCTTAATCAAACAATTCCCATGAAAACAACCTTAAGAATTCTGGCTATCGCTTTTTCTCTTTTCGGAGCAGCACTAACGACAGACGCGCAAATTCTACCACCTGATCAGGGGCTGCAAAACATGAAGTGGAGACCCGTTGGTCCTTCAAACATGGGCGGCCGCGTAACAGATATTGCAGGTGTGCCAGGTGACCCCACTACATTTTATGTGGCAGGAGCTGATGGTGGTATTTTCAAGACCACAAATGGCGGCGTGACGATGAAGCCGATATTTGACGGCCAAAAGTCATATTCCATTGGGACCATCGCAGTGGCACCGTCTGACCCGGAAGTTCTTTGGGTCGGCACTGGCGAAGGGGATCCCCGAAATAGTGTTGGATATGGGCATGGGGTTTATCGCTCAACGGACGGCGGAAAAAACTGGTCCCATCTGGGTCTCGAGAAAACGGATCGCATCAAACGCATTGCTGTTAATCCGCAAAACCCGGATGAAGCTTGCGTTTGCGCCATGGGAAGAGAGTGGGGCCCCAATCCAGAACGCGGAGTTTTTAGAACCGTTGATGCAGGAAAAACATGGGAAAAAGTCTTGTACATCGATGAGAATACGGGATGCTCGGATATTGCTGTTGAATGGAACAATCCAAGGATCCTCTACGCGGGAATGTGGACGTTCCGACGGAAGCCCTGGCGCTTCGATGACAGTGGCGAGAAGACCGCATTATACAAATCTAACAATGGAGGAAAATCCTGGACAAAAATTTCTCACAAGAATGGATTGCCAGACAAACCAATGGCACGCATTGGTATTTCGATTGCACAAAGCTCACCGAATGTCGTTTATATGATCACTGAATATAAAGAGGACGGAACTCTATTCCGCTCCGACGACCGGGGTGAGTCCTGGCGTGTGGTGAACAAGGACCGCAACCTGAATTTTCGCCCATTTTATTACAGCGATGTCAAGGTCGACCCAACCAATCCCGACCATTTGTACACGCTCTCGGGGGGCATGAGCAAATCAACAGACGGGGGTAAGAATTTTCAGTCTATCGCGCAGGGCCAGCACGGCGACAATCAGGCGATGTGGATTGATCCGAAAAATTCCAATCATGTTTTAAGCGGCGATGATGGAGGCTTTCGTGTTTCCTACGATGGCTTCAAGACATTTGATGCTATCAACAATGTTGAACTTTCTCAGTTCTACCAACTCTGGGTCGACGACCGCGATCCCTACTATTTATATGGGGGACTGCAAGACAACGGCACTTGGACAGGACCAAGCAATTCACTTCACCAGATAGGTATCCTCAAGCGAGACTGGATTCAGGTGGCAGGAGGCGATGGATACTATGCTGTGCCCATCCCGGGAAAAGAAAACGAAGTGTACGCCAATCTCCAGGGTGGCGTGATTTTTCATGTTGACACAAAGACAGGCAATACACGCACGATTCACCCCTACCCAAACAAGATTGGTTCAGCCGGTGATGGAATGGAACTCCACAAGTATCGTTTCAATTGGGATACGCCTATTCTCATTTCGCCAAATGATCCGAATACCGTGTACACAGCGGGCAACGTGCTTTTCCGTAGCCGTGACCAGGGTTACAACTGGGAAGTAATCTCCCCTGACCTTACAACAAATGATAAGGCAAAGCAGAAATCATCTGGCGGAGAAATCTACCAGGACAACACGGCCGCCGAATTTCATTGTACTATTCTTACTATAGCCGAATCGCCGGTGAAGAAGGATGTAATCTGGTGCGGTACTGACGACGGCAATGTTCAGCTTACACAGGATGGAGGAAAGACCTGGGCCAAGATGACAATTCCGGGATTTCCAGCATTTGGATGGGTGTCTAAAATACATGCATCCGAGCACGATGCTGGAACTGCCTTTGTGGCTGTCGACAACCATCGTCTGGATGACTACAAGGCCCATGCATACATGACTACTGATTTTGGAAAGACCTGGACGACAATCAGCACTGGCCTTCCTGAAGATTGGGTTTACGTTGTGCGGCAAGATCCATACAATTCAAATCTCCTCTTTGCCGGAATGGAGCACGGTGTCTTTGGCTCCTGGGACAAAGGAAAGACCTGGACAAAGATCAACAACAACCTTCCTCCGGTTTCCGTACGCGATCTCCGCGTACAGAAGCGTGAGCACGACCTCGTTGTCGCTACACACGGAAGAGGAATATGGATCATGGGTGATATACGGGGTATGGAGGAGTATTTAACGGCAAGCGGGAAAGAACTAACAGTTTTTCCATCCAAGACGGCTACGCTCTGGCAGTATTATACCATGATTGAAGAGCAGGGTGACCGCAATTACGCAGCCAAGAATCCGGATGCAGGGGCATACATTAATTTCTATCTGCAAAATGTTCCGAAGCAAGGAGTCAATGTGGAAATCCGGGATGCTACGGGGAACAAGGTTAGAAGCCTGACAGACTCTCTATCCAAAGCAGGTGTAAATAGAATTATTTGGGACTTACGTTTTGATGAAGCAGAACGTCTGAACATGGCTGCTACCGGGCGTAGAGGACGATTTGGTGGAGGAGCGCGCCCGCTAGTCCCGCCAGGAAGCTACATGGCAAAAATTACGGCAAATGGACAATCGGCAGAGACTACAATAGTAGTACGTGGAGATCCAAGAATCAGCATGACCGATCAGGATTACAAGATGAAGACGGAAGCAGCGCTCTCCCTGCGTGATCAGCTTTCTCAGGCAAATCGATTAATAAATAACTCGGACCAGGTAGTTAAGCAGCTGGGTGAATTGAAGCAACGCATAAAATCGGCTGGGGAGAATTCGGGAGTCGACCCAGCGGTGAATGGACAAATTGACGAGGCCCTGAAGGTCATTAAGGAATTCCAGGATGAGATGCTTCGGCGACCCCCACCGAATATGGGATATCGGCAACGCCCTCGCTTGCGAGAGGAGATCTCCAACCTCCTGAATGCAATTGATGGCGCCACCGCCCGTCCCACAACACCTCAAATGAGTCGAAGAGGAGAATTGGGTCAGGAGACACAGGAAGCCGTTCAGCAGTTTGAGAAGATAATTCAAGAACGGGTTGCCCCGATTAATGAGAAGGTTAAAAACCTCCCACAGATTGTCGTCGGAAAGACGGACAAGAAGGATATGTAATGATTTTTTCTGCATTATGACCGTGCAGGGCCAAAATTCCTGCACGGTTTTTTTTGAGAGCGGGAGTGCACTAGTTTTGAAGAACAAACCGTCTTTAGCAAAACCAATTACATGCAAACAATACTGGGAGCCAATGGAGTGATTGGAAGAGAACTTTCCAAGCAGCTTCTAAACTACACGGATCAAATCCGCCAAGTCAGCAGACAACCTAAGAAGGTTAATGTCAATGACACGTTGATGACAGCTGATTTATTGAACTACGAAGATGTACGGAAGGCAGTCGCGGGCAGTGAAGTGGTTTACCTGGTAGCGGGTCTGAAGTACGACACGAAAGTTTGGGAGGCTGAATGGCCAAAAGTTATGCAGCATGTCATCAGCGCCTGCAAAGAAAGTGGGAGCAAGCTGGTATTCTTCGACAATGTATATGCATATGGTTTAGTAAATGGCATGATGACGGAGGACACGCCGTTCAATCCTTGTTCTCGCAAAGGGGAAGTGAGGGCAAAGATTGCCACCATGCTTTTAGAGGAGGTAAAGGCTAGAAATATCCAGGGGATGATTGTGAGGGCAGCTGATTTTTATGGACATGGAGCAACACTCAGCATGGTTCATTCAACGGTAGTTGAGCGATTGCATGCCAAGAAGGGGCCGCAGTGGATGGGGGACCCAAAACGAATTCACACCTTTACCTATACACCAGACGCAGGCCGGTCGGTAGCGGTGTTGGGGAATACACCATCCGCGTTCAATCAAACCTGGCATGCGCTGACAAGCAAGGAGCGAATTACTGGCGAAGAACTCGTTCGATTGGCCTGCGCACAAACAGGTAGACCGTACGCTATCCAGACTTTGCCAAAGCTGGGTCTTCGTGTGCTGGGCCTTTTTATCCCAATGCTTCGCGAGCTTGTCGAAATGATGTATCAGTTTGATGCTGATTATGTATTTGACAGTACAAAATTTGAATCGACATTCAACCTGCAGGCTACATCCTATGAACTGGGTATGAAGGAAACCTTGCGCCGGTAGGACGGCATTGGCATTCAGAAAAAGTTTTCTCCAAGGACTACACCAGGGTGATGGGCGCCCTGGCTGGCGAATATCTGATGAAAAAGGACCTAGATTACACCCTGTGCCTGCATCGCTTTCGCGACTTTGACGAACCCGGCGATATTCGCGCCAACCATGTAGTTGCCAGGCTTTCCATACTCCTTGGCTGCAGCGAGACTTATTTCGTGAATGTTCTTCATGATCCCATGAAGTTTTTCATCGACCTGTTCGCGCGTCCAGTTAGTACCCATGTAATTCTGTGTCATCTCCAATCCGGAGGTGGCCACACCACCGGCATTGGAAGCCTTGCCCGGTGCGTACATCACACCGTTGTCGATGAGGATGTTGATTCCATCTGGCGTCGTCGGCATGTTGGCGCCCTCGGCTAGCAGCTTCGCACCATTCTTGACCAACGCGTTGCAGTCTTTTGCGTTTACTTCGTTTTGTGTAGCGCAAGGGAACGCACAGTCAGCCTTGATTGCCCATAGTGGATTACTGTCAGCCTTTGCGTCAATATCTTTATAGATACTCCCCTTGAACTTGTCAGCATATTCCATAATTCGGCCACGACGGTTATTTTTCAAATCCTTGAGAAACTCCAACTTCTCCTGCGTAATACCACTTTCGTCATAAATGAACCCATTGGAATCAGAGGCTGTTACTGCCTTTCCGCCCAGATGAATAATCTTTTCTATTGCGTATTGAGAAACATTTCCGGAGCCCGAAACAAGGCAGGTTTTCCCCTTGATGGAAGAGCCTACATTCTGCAACATGTTTTCAGCAAAGTAAATAAGTCCATACCCCGTGGCTTCTGTCCGGATCAGGCTTCCGCCCCACCCAATTCCCTTTCCTGTCAACACACCCGTGAACTCATTCTTGATTTTCTTGTATGCGCCAAAGAGATAGCCAATTTCTCTTCCACCTACGCCGATGTCACCTGCAGGAACATCGGTACGGTGATCAATGTGACGCGCCAGTTCACCCATAAAAGCGTGGCAGAAGCGCATTACTTCATTCTCACTCTTTCCCTTAGGATCAAAATCGCTTCCTCCTTTTCCACCACCCATGGGAACTCCAGTAAGGGCGTTCTTGAAGACCTGCTCAAACGCCAGAAATTTAAGTACACTTTGTGTTACCGAAGGATGAAAACGTAATCCGCCTTTGTAGGGTCCAATGGCGCTGTTCATCTGCACCCGGTATCCGCGGTTGACCTGCACCTCGCCCTTGTCATTGATCCAGTTAATTCGGAACGAAATGAGCCGTTCAGGCTCTGTCATACGTTCAAACAATTTCAAATTTCTATACTCGGCATTTCGCTCCAGCACGGGCATAACCGATTGAATAACCTCATCTACCGCCTGAAGAAACTCCAGTTCATGGGCGTTTCGCTGCTTTACAAAGTTCAGATAATCATGAATGGCCATTGGAATGTGTGTTAAACAGGGACTAAGTTAAGAGAAGATACTATTTTACAAGCGATTTGGTCCTCACTTTACCCTTTCAAAATATCCAACCCCTGTTTTGATGGCAATTGTTTCATTTTCACCTAAGGTTTTGCCAGTCGCCTGCAAGCGGTTAATTTAGGCCCCCGATCATTCATGCAGCTGATTAATTCCATTCTTACCTGGGTCATGAGAAAGCGTATCCACCAGATAGAGCTTTTCATGAAATACCCTGATGACGTACAGAGTGAGCTCTTGCAGAGACTTCTCCTCACTGCCAGACCAACGGAATTTGGCAGGAAGTATGGATTTGATGAGATGGTTAACTACGACGACTTTACTCGTCGGGTTCCAGTCCACGCCTATGAGCAGATGTTCCCCTATGTAGAACGCATGATGAAGGGAGAACAGAACATTCTTTGGCCTACAGAGATCAAATGGTTTTCAAAATCTTCAGGTACGACTAATGCACGAAGCAAGTTCATTCCTATTTCTGCCGAGTCGTTGGAGGAATGTCATTTCAAGGGAGGCAAGGATCTCTATTGCATTTACGTCAACAACAATCCGGACACCAAAATTTTTTCTGGTCGCGGTCTTGCGCTGGGTGGCAGTCACCAGCTTAACGAGCTCGATCCCTCTTCCACATCACATTATGGGGATGTGTCGGCCGTACTGATTCAGAACCTTCCCATTTGGGCGCAACTTATCCGGACACCGAGTCTTGAAGTGGCACTCATGAGCAACTGGGAAGAAAAAATTGAGAAGCTTGCCCGTGAAACATCAAAGGTAGACGTCACCCACATTGCAGGGGTTCCTACATGGACGGTATTATTGCTCCAACGCGTGATGGAGCTTGAGAAGAAGCCGATTGAGGAAGTGTGGCCAAACCTGGAGGTCTTTATTCACGGCGGAGTGGCTTTCTCACCTTATCGGGCATTGTTCAAGGCGCTGATTCCGACAAAGAAGATGCAGTATTGGGAAACCTACAATGCAAGCGAGGGATTCTTTGGCATCCAGGATCAAAGGAATAGTGAGGAAATGCTATTGATGCTTGATTATGGAATATTCTACGAGTTTATTCCTGTTGAAGAATCTGAAGATGAACATCCTTACGCCATACCACTTAACGAAGTGCAGTTGGGCAAGAACTACGCAATGGTCATCACAACCAACGCGGGACTATGGCGGTACAACATCGGTGACACGATCAAGTTCACCAGCAAATCACCTTACCGAATCAAGATCTCCGGGCGCACCAAGCATTTCATAAATGCCTTTGGTGAGGAAGTGATTATTGAAAACGCGGAAACAGCGATTACCCGTGCGTGTGAAATCGCCGGAGGTGTGATCACGAACTTCACGGCGGCACCCATATACCTTGAGCAAAACAAGCGTGGAGGACACGAGTGGATTATTGAATTCCACACGCAACCCCGCAGCATGGCTGAATTTGCGGTAATCCTGGACGAAACGCTGCGTAAGATCAACTCAGATTATGACGCAAAACGAGCCCACGATCTTGCGTTGATCGCTCCTCGTATTCACAACGTACCAGAAGGAACATTCTTCGAATGGATGAAGAAACGAGGGAAACTGGGAGGACAAAACAAAGTGCCCCGGCTTAGTAATTCAAGAGAATACCTGGAAGATATTCTTGCGTCATTGCCCACCTAGCCAAAGTAGCCTGTTCAGGCATTCTTCCATTTTATGCTGCAGCCGATTGCTTTTGTACGGGCCGCTGGAACCGGCTTATTCATCAGTAAAGCATCAACCGCTTCTTCAACATATTTTCTTTTGATGGCAGATGTATCCCGGGCGTTGTCGTCGATTGCGCCAATGTAGACAACCTTGAAATCGTTGTTCGTCCGATGCAAAAGGAATACATGCGGGGTGTTTGTGGCACCAAAAGCGTGTGAAACATCCTGTGACTCGTCCGCGAGATAGGGGAACGAGTATTCTTTTTCTTTTGCCAATGCCACCATTCGATCAAAAGAATCGCCGGCAGACTGGGCAGGGTCATTTGGATTGATTGTCATCACTGGAAATCCCTTGTCGGCATATCTACTATTCAAATCGATGATTCGACTGTTGTAGGCCTTTGAGTAAGGACATGTATTGCAGTCAAAAATGACAATGACTCCTTTGGAGGCCTTGAAGTCGGAGAGGGAAATCATCTTTCCATCGACGTTTTTCAACCGGAAATCGGCAACAGTATCTCCCACTTCATATCCATTCTTGATAGGAACGGCGGCAGCAAGGAAAAGCAGGGCAATTAGGCTTAGGGAAAATGACTTCATCGTATTAAATTAGTTTAGTGGGTATATGTGTTTAGAGAACTTCCTCAATCAGCTTTTCTATATCGCCTGCGTGTAGTTCTCCTTCTACAAATTTACGTTTTCCGTTCTTGTTGTTTATCACCAAGGTTGCGGGAAGTGCCCCTGACCAGCCCTTGTCTATCTTCTCAATCCAACTATTGGGATTTTGCTCGTCCAAAATAATTACCTCTGACTTTATCTTTTTCCGGATGACAAAGTTTCTGACTTTCTCTACATCAGGGTCGAGGTCGAGATCCAGGCTCACCAGCCTTATTCGAATGTCGTTTCGTTCTGAGTTCATTTTTTCAAACAAGGGCATTTCTTTAAGGCAGGGAGCACACCAGGTTGCCCAAAAATTAATCACCTGGATGCGGTCTTTTTCCCCGCGAATCGCTTCCTGGAGTTGTTCCAGGCGGATGAGGTCTTTTCCCTGACTGTATGCTTCAGGAACTACGCCCCCGACGAGGAAAAGAAGCCAACTAAGTACTCCAGCTTTGATCGGATGGGACATCCATATTCTCATTTTGCGTGCGTTTTGGAATGACAAAAGTGTTAAAATTCAGGCACTTATAAATCTCCCAAAATAGGGGAAGAAAGTAGTCCACAAAATGGTCCTTTTATCCACATGACCAGAATATTATGTCTTAAAAATCTGATAATCAAGTGATTATGAGCCATTTTATCAATCAGTTGTTTGTGGATATCTCGCCAGGTGTTCAGGAATTAAGGAGTTTATAATGCATTAATAGTCAACTCAGTACATCTTTTTATTGGGGAGGCTCTAAAGGATCCAATATGGAGCCAAGGGCTATCTTCACGAAAACCATCAAAGTCCGGACATGAACATCACACAGATCAAAGAAACCTGCCTGTATTTCAATGACTTAGAGGTGGCCCGGGATTTCTATAACGGGGTTCTCGGATTTCCCATTATTAGTAGCGTAGCCGGGAAACATATTTTCTTCCGGGTTGGGGCGTCTGTTCTCCTGTGCTTTAATCCGCAGGATTCCAGACAGAAGACCCATCCTCCGGGGCATTATGGTGAGGGGAAATGCCACCTGGCATTTGAAGTATCCCGGGAGGAATATGAGTTGCACAAAAGGGACTTATTGGAGAAGGGAATTCGGATAGTGGACGAAGTGATTTGGGCATCTGGTCAGGAATCTTTCTATTTTGAAGACCCCGCACACCACGTACTGGAAATTGTTCCGGAGGGGATTTGGGACTAGACTATTCGAAAGCGAGTTTGCCGAGGGAAGACCGAACATCCCGAACTGAACTTGTCTTTATCTGTTGTTGCTGTGCAGCTAATTGATTGGATTGCCAAGAGGCAAAATCACTGTATAGAATACAGTCATTCATTAGCGCTTGATCTTTTATAATCTTGATAATTTTTTCTTTCTCGAAAGAACTCCAGACCTTCTCCTGCTGATCCTTTGGCATGGAGGAAATTCTCACAAATGCTATTCCCTTAAAATTTTCAATTGTTGCACCCATAACAAACCTGCTATAGGTATTTATGTTGCATTCGTTCGGCAGGTAACCGTACTTGGGCCATAAACCTGTAGTGGAATACCGAAAGAAAGGGGATGCGCGTGAAATCAATTGCTCCAAACGAATAAGAAATCATGAATAATCAGCGAACAAAGTTCTCTTTACCCGTTGGGGACACCTATCTCAATTGTGCCTATATGTCGCCATTGATGAAGCGTGTGGAACGGGCAGGATTGGCAGGAATGCGCACAAAACGGAATCCAACTGGGGTTTCAGCTGAAGACTTCTTCTCCCTGACCGAAGTCCTTCGAAAGGAATTTGCGAAACTGATCAATGTACCTGAGCCGAAGCGTATTGTCATAGTACCATCGGCGTCATATGGTCTTGCCAACGCTGCTAGAAACTTGCCGTTGAGTCCTGGAAATAGGGTCGTGGTTGCGCACGAGCAATTTCCCAGTAACTATTACGCGTGGCACCGTTTGACTGCTGAATCGAAGGCTGTACTGCAAGTTGTAGCCCCGACAGATTCACTGATCTCCAGAGGGAAGCAATGGAACCAAAAAATTCTTGAAGCAATAGTGCCGGGGACGAAGATTGTCGCTTTGGGAAATGTTCATTGGGCAGACGGAACGCGTTTCGATCTTGAGCAGATCGGAAAGCGCGCCCGCGAAGTGGGAGCGAAACTGATTGTTGACGGAACACAATCGGTGGGGGCGTTGCCCTTTGATGCAAGTGTAATCAAACCCGATGCCCTTGTATGCGCAGGCTACAAGTGGTTAATGGGACCTTATTCTATTGGACTTGCATACTATGGAGCTTCCTTTGATGAAGGAACGCCCATTGAGGAGAACTGGATCAACCGTTTGGGAAGCGAAGACTTTACAGGCCTTGTCAACTATCAGAATCGATATCAGCCGGGTGCACTGCGCTATGAAGTAGGGGAGCACAGCAATTTTATCCTTGTGCCTATGATGCTGGAGGCCTTGCGGCAAGTCAATGCCTGGGGGCCGAATAACATCCAATCCCATTGCCACGCGATCACGAAGAAAGGAATTCAGCGACTCCTCAATCATGGATTCTGGGTTGAGGATGAGGCCTTCCGGGGCAAGCATCTTTTCGGTATACGGTTTCCCAAAGGGACTGAGCTGGAAAAGGTCAAGACGCGTGTCAAGAAACGGAAAATTTCAGTTTCGTTCCGTGGCGATTCCATGCGAGTTTCTCCGCACGTTTACAACGACGTGAAGGATTTCAACCGTTTGGTTGAGACACTGCTCAGCTAAGCAATAACTGAAATCATCTGGAGCACGGGAATGGCAAGGGCTTTGTCCCCATGAATACTGATACCATCCTGAGAATCTCTATAGTCAAGTGCTTTTGTAAAGAGTTTCCAGGCAATACGGGCTGAAATGGTTACCTCGACGTTCGCAGTAGATGCGGACGGTTCAGTTAGTACCCACGCCAATTTTTTCTTATTGAGTTGCCATGTTCCTCCAGCCTCGGAGTCGACGCGCAGCAGAATCCGGGTTCCCTCAGGGGCTATGATATTTCTGTATTGAAAGGGCATTGCACATATAAAGGTGTCGAGGGCAGGATAGTAGAATTCTCGTGTAAGAATCTCCTGCTGCCCGACCGCTTCCCGGATTTGCTGCTGGTGATGCCACCTTTCTGTGTATTCACGCGCAATATGAAACCAATTGGTGGAGACCTCTTCTCCCGCCCAGGCTACGCCGTATCTGGCGGGAGCATGCAAGTCGAGTTGTTCAAGGCATGAAATATACGACTCGTGGGATCCATTTAGCCATTCGATCAGAATTTTGGGACTCACGCGTTGCATGGCCACCACCCAGTCAGAATTTATTCGATTTAGCTGGATGACCAATTCCTGGTAACTCATACTTGCTGCAGGTGGAGAAAATTTGTCGCGGTATAACGAAATGCTGCGAAGCATTGTATCAAGCAGATGTGCAGTAACATCTTTCACAGTCCAATTGCCGGCGACCGTATTCCTATTCCAATCTTCATGATCAAGGCTTTCAAGCAGCGCGATGAGCTTTTTATGCAAGGGTCTGAATAACTGAAGGGTTTCGATCATCTTGCGAAACTAATTCTATTTAGATTCGTGGTAAAGCAAACGAGTGAAATCATGAAAGCAATAGCGTTGTCTTTTGCCATCCTCCTACACGGTGGAGTCTATGGGCAGGACCTGGTCTGGGTTTTTCTTAACACGAAAGTTGACAAAGAATCGCTACCGGAAGAACAAGTAAAGAAGATAATGGATGGTCACCTGGCCAATATTAACCGGCTGGCCAAAGAGGGGAAATTATTGGCTGCCGGTCCGTTTGAGGGCGGAGGCGGAATTTTCATTTTCAATTCCCGCTCCCGGCAGGAAGTAAATGAGTGGCTCTCCACAGACCCCGGCATTCAGGCTAAAAGATGGGACATCGAAGTATTTCCTTACACACCCAGAATTGGATCGGCATGCTCCGTTGGAGAGAAGTATGAGATGACGAACTATTACTTTGTTCGCTATTCAAGTCAGAAGGCGAACGGCGCAATCAATGACGCCCTCTTAGCGCATCAGACGCACATCAAGTCTTGGATTTCCAACGGATCAGTGATCGCGGAAGGAAGCTTAGGAGATGATCAAGGAAGCATTCTCGTACTGAGGGAAGAACCCGCACAGGATAAACTGGATGAAGATCCCGCTGTTAAGAGCGGGGCACTTCGGGCTGTGTTGAAGAAGTTGTTTATAGCAAGAGGTTCTTTCTGCGAGCCGAAGCCATAGGCTGCTATTCTTCTGCCATCACCACAGCAAGCTTCTTTCCATCGCTGCTGGCAGCCAAACGGGTTACACCTTTCAAAGTCAAATCCCCAGAGCGATCAACTTTCTTCCATCCGTGGTCTTTACCGGGAGTCAGGAAGAATAGATCGGTGCCGTCGCTCATGAGAATTTTTCCATCCGGAAGCCAGCACAGATCTTCACGACCTGGCAGGGTCGAGGCTAAAGTGGACACAACCATGGTATGCGTATCCAATCGCTTTATTACCCATTCCTTCTCTGATATTTTGTGCACAAAACTAATCGCCGATTGACCTGGGATTCTATGCAGTGAGCGTCCAATACCTTCTGCTATGATCGTGTCCTTCTTTGTTGGAAGCCGAATGTAATGTAGTGTGTTGGGTGTTCCCAGTACGAAAAGTGCGAGGTGGCTGTTATCTGCCCAGACGTGATACCCGACGATGAGGTTGTCGATAATGACGGAAGCCTCACCTCCATCGATTGAATACTTTCCAAGATCCTGCGCATTGTTGTCACGCTGGATAATACAGGACAGATGCCCGCGGTCAGGGGTAACAGTAGGGGAGTATTCACGCTCAGGTGTTTGTGTGATGGCAACGGATTTCTTTGTCTTGTAATTATAGGTGCGTATGTCGGAACGGCCATCTTCATTGAACGAGGAATAGTAGAGAGCTGGTTCTGCCGGATGAAAGGAAGGTTGATTGTCATATCCTTTGTGATTGGTGACATTCAACGGATTCGAGAGGGCAACCTTGTCTTTTTTTGCGGAGAGATCAAAAAGATAAATCTCGGACCCCGACTGCGCAAAGCAGGTAAGGGATGTCAAGAAAACAGCAGAAATAAAACCGGCAAGGGGCAAAAAGCGAATCATATTGGGCTTGGATATTTTCATATTCATTGAAATAATGAAATCTTTACTTCAACATTTTTTTCAATTGTGGATGATGATGGTAAAGATGCTCGTGGAAGAATATAAGTGCATGGCGAATGTTAAGGTAGCCGACTGCAGGGTGTTTGTAAATCAATTTTCTCTTTGCATGCTGCGGAAATTTTTCGAGAAGTTCCTGCAATTCCTTCCGGACTTTCCCCCATTCCGATTCAATACTGGAAAAATCGTGATAGAAAGCTGTATTTTCAACCACGCGTCGCGGCGCCTTGAATTTGAGGCCCGGAAGTCGTTGGGAAATTTTTAACATCAATATTTTTACCTCTTCCCATGGTCCGCTGAATGCAGCCTGTTCAATTCCCGGCATCTTTTTCTGCATGTAAGCCAGCGACATCCGCTCTGCGGTTATGACGTGACTCAGTACCTCCGCTGCCGACCATTTTCCGGGAGCTGGCACCCGGTTGAATTTTTCTACCGTAAGGTTCCGGAATGAATTCAGAATGGAACTTCGTTGAGACTCTATTTTATCAAGCAGATTCTGAAGGGCGGCATCCATAGGCAATCGCAAGTTTGTCAAAAGTAACGATTTGTTTTCCGACTTGAAGTCCTATGGTCATTTGCCTACATTGTATTTCAATCTAACCCCACGCCTATGAATACCCAATATGCCGGCTTCTGGTTGCGTCTGGTGGCCTTAATCATCGATGTTCTGATTATCGCCTGCCTTGAAAGCATTGTTTTTGTTCCACTCTTTGTTGCACTTGGCTTTGGATTTTTTGGAACCGTGTCCGAAATGGATATGGAGGACCCTGGGAATCTGGTAGGACTGATTGCAGGGATTGTTGCGGCGGCTGGTGCATACTGGATACTGGCAACTGCCATTCAAGTCTTATATTTTTCGTTTATGGAATCATCCAAGAGTCAGGCAACGCTTGGAAAGATGGCAGTTGGTATTAAGGTAACTGACATGAACGGCGAGCGGTTGGATTTTACAAAGGCCTTTCTTCGCAACTTATGTAAATTGATTTCCAATTTTACCATGGCCATTGGCTATATCATGGCCGGCTTTACAGAAAAGAGGCAAGCACTACACGACCTGATAGCCGGAGCACTTGTTGTAAAGAAATAGATCTATTTGCAGTTTTTTTTGATTGCCGCTTTTGCTTCGGGCGATCCTAACTCGTCTGCCTTTCTGAAGTCAAGACAAGCATCGTAATTGTTATTCATTCGGAGCTTTACCAATCCGCGCTGGTAATAGGTTTCAGAATCACTTGGGTATAGATCTACCGAGGAGGTGTAATCGGCTATCGCACCAGCAAGATCCTCTTTTTCGGTTTTGCTGAGGGCGCGATTGTCGTAGTAGGCAGGATTGGTATCATCCAGCGCAATCGCTTTGGTGTAATCAGCAATGGCACCGTCATGGTCCTGCATCGCGTTCTTTAGTACGCCGCGGAGGTTAAGCGTCTCCGGGTCTTCGGCATTGATTTCAATGGCCTTGTCGTAATCGCTCAGGGCACCCTTGAAATCTTCTTTTGCACTCTTTGCAAGCGCGCGATTCTCATACTTCAGGGGATCCTTGGCATCGAGCTTGATGGCCTGATCATAGTCAGCAATCGCTTTGTCAAAATTTGTTGTCTGGTAATAGGCCACACCCCTGTAATTGTATAATCCTGGATCAGTTTTATCCAATTCTATGGCTTTGGAGTAGTCATCAACGGCGCTAACAAATTCTCCCAGCTCCGCCTTCACCACGCCCCGGTTAAAATATTTGTCAGCATCTATCGGTCCTAGTTCAAGCGCTTTCGAGAAATCAAAGTAAGAACCCTGCAGGTCTTCCAGGTTGTACTTGGCAAAGCCCCGGTTGGTAAAGGCATCGGCGTATTTGGGATTTAACCGAATTGCCTGGTTAAGATCATCCAGCGCGCTTTCATCATCTCCAAGTTTGATTTTTGCATCTCCCCGATAATTATATGCTTCAGAAGATAGAGAATCTATTTCCAACACTGTAGTGAAATCGGTGATGGCACCATACAAATCACCTAACGACAATCGGCACTGGCCCCGCAGACTTAATGCGGTTTTGTTGCGTGGCGAAGTATCCAGAATTTTTGTGAGATCGGCCTTCGCTCCGGAAAAATCCTTTGCAGCTATTTTGTTTCGTGCCCCATCGGTCGGATCCTGAGACTGCGGAAAAACGACAACAGAAACAAAAAGCCCAACAAGCGTGAAAATGAATCTGATCATGGCGACGGATTGCGGAGCAATTTAGAAAAGAATCCAGCAGGAATGAAAAGAGGCAATGCGCACGGGTAGAAACAGAAAGGGCGGAACCACCCGCCCTTTCACCCTTAAACCCCCCACATCCATTCTCGCTTACCTGCTTTGAGAAATCCTTCCGGACACGTCAGTATCAATTGTTATTGCCGAAGCCGTGCTTCGGGCAATGAGTGCCAGAATGACAATTACCATGAACAAGGTAAAGGAGAACAGCTTTTTCATAGTAACGTGGCTCAATGCTATTAATTATCTATTTGACGCGAATTTGCTTGCAAGGTTTAATCCACATCGAGTAAAATAGCGGCCGTCTGAATAATTCATTCGAACATCCAGCTATATTTTCCGTTTCTTGAGGTCTTAACCGATTCCATGAAAACACAATTGATTGGGTTGATCCTCCTTTGCGGGGGACACGCCTTTGCTCAAGACGGCACTCCGCTTAAAATGAGAATGGATTTTGAGGGATATAATCCGCCGTCCACTCTTATTTCCGAGGAACATCACATAAGCCGTTCAAAGTTCCCATTTATTGATATCCATAATCACCAGGGGGGCATGAACACAGCTGATCTCAGCGGCTTGGTCAAGGAGATGGACAAGCTAAATATGGGCGTAATGATCAACCTGAGCGGCCGGGGGTTTCGAAGCTCAGGCGATCACCTGGAGAAATCCATTGAAAATATTAAGAAGCAGTACCCGAACCGATTTGTGTTGTTCACCAATGTGGACTTCACCGACATAGACAATCCGGAATGGGCTGCACGCACAACAAAGCAGGTGGATGATGATGTCCGTCGCGGGGCGATGGGACTGAAAATCTACAAGAGCCTTGGTCTGTTTTCGAAAGACAAATCAGGTAAAGTCATTCCTATTGATGATCCGCGCATTGATCCGGTTTGGAAAAAATGTGGTGAGTTGGGAATACCGGTCTTGATTCACTCAGCTGATCCTAAACAGTTTTGGCAACCCATCGACAGCCTGAACGAGCGCTGGCTTGAATTGAAACTTCATCCCGGTCGTCGCCATGACAAAGATTCTATTTCATGGGAGTCCGTCATAGCCCAACAGCACAATCTGTTTCGCAAACACCCGAAGACAAAATTTATCAATGCACACCTGGGCTGGTTTGGTAGCGATTTAAAAAAACTTAGCCAGTTAATGGATCAATTTCCGAATATGTATACTGAGATTGGAGCCGTGATTGCTGAACTGGGAAGGCAGCCGCGGTCGGCTAAAGCGTTTCTTACCAAGTATCAGGACCGTGTTCTCTTTGGTAAGGACAGTTGGGTCCCCAACGAGTATGAAACGTATTTTCGGGTTTTGGAAACAGAGGATGATTATTTCCCCTACCACAAGCGGTATCACGCATTTTGGCGGATGTATGGAATCGGCTTACCGGATGATATTTTGAAAAAGATCTATTACAAAAATGCACTTAGCCTTCTACCGGGACTCGATAAGAAGCAGTTTCCGAAGTAACCGGGTTATCGCATATCAAGATCGCGGTCGATTGCCCATCCGGTAAGACTGTAGCGTTCGCGTGTAGCGGGCAAAACTTCATGTTCGATCTGGTCACTTCTAAAGCAGACAAGGTTGCCTTGTTCAGGAAAAACATCCTTGATCCCTTGAGGAAGATACATGCGTAGTTGTCCGCCATGCGCGGCAGTCCAATCAGCATTTAGGTAGCAAATGATAGAAAGTTTTCGATGATCATCAGACCGGAATTGATCCCGGTGGCGTTGGTATCTTGTACCAATGGGGTAATAAGTGCGATGGATTTCCACATTCTTTAAGCTGAGGAAAAGACTTTGATTAAGGTGGGTGATCATTTCCTGCAAGCGGAAAAGGTAGATTCGTTCACCAGGCGATGCAGACGCTGAGTCAATCCATTGAATGAAATCTCCGCGAACCTCTTCATTGATCTGTTTATCGACTTTCCCAATGGCAGCCTTTTGGAAATGTAACTTACCGTTCCTGAATTCGTCTGTTTCAAGGATGGCGTCAGTTTCTGCTGGACTCAGGAAGTTTTTGATCACGGCATAGCCCGATTCAGCCAGGCCGTCGGCAATTTGATCGAAGACGGGGGATAGGTTATTTGGCATGGCGCAGGAACAAAAGTAGAATATTGTAACATTGTGCGACGAAATTTCTCCATGCATCGATCCATCTGTTTCCTGTTGCTAATTCTTGGGATGGGGGCCTGTGCCCCCAAAGAACCTGTCGTTCTCCGCGAGGTTCAGATAGTTGACCTTAGACCGGGGAAAGACGGCAATCCGATTCTGAAGGCTAATGCTATTCTTTACAATCCCAATAAAGGTTCCTTGCGGCTTAAGGCCATAGAGCTGAATATCCTTCTGGATGGGAAAGTCTCAGCAAATATTGATCAGAAGATGAATGCGCTGATCAAGGGCACATCTGAATTTACGATTCCGCTTGAAGTACAATTGCAGCTTAAGGACACTGGACTTTTTGATACGCTGCTAAGCCTGTTGGGAGGAAAGCGGTATGCGATTCAATTTGTTGGCAAACTCAAGGTTAGCGTCGGTGGGTTTCCGATACGGATACCGATTGACCACAAGGACGAAGTCAAACTCTAATCTTCAGCCGGACGGCGCTGGCGCAATCTAAAGTTTTGACCCAGGTACACCTTGCGAACCATCGGGTCATTGGCCAGATCTTCAGCAGAACCCTGCTTAAACAGTTTTCCATCCACCATCAGGTAAGCCCTATCCGTGATGGTAAGTGTTTCATCAACGTTGTGATCGGTGATTAAGATCCCAATATTCTTCTTCTTTAGCCGCGAAACAATGGATTGAATTTCCTCAACGGCAATAGGGTCAACACCTGCAAAAGGCTCATCGAGCAGCACAAAATGCGGATCAACAGCCAGCGCACGGGCAATCTCAGTTCTCCTCCGCTCACCACCCGAAAGAACCATCCCCAGGCTTTTCCGCACATGGGTTAAACTAAACTCCTCAAGAAGACTTTCAACTTTTGCCTTCCGATCGGCTTTTGACATTTCCCGCATTTCCAGAGGAGCAAGAATGTTTTCCTCAACGGAAAGCCCACGAAAGATGGAAGCCTCCTGAGCAAGGTAGCCTATCCCGAGCTTTGCCCGCTTGTACATCGGTAGTTCAGTGACATTCTGGTCGTCAAGAAATATCTGGCCACCATTCGGTTTAATCAGTCCGACAATCATATAGAAACTGGTTGTCTTCCCGGCACCATTTGGCCCGAGGAGACCCACGATTTCTCCTTGCTCCACACGGACCGACACGTTGTTGACAACGGTTCGTTTCTTGTACTTCTTCAGAAGGTTTTCTGCGCGCAGGACCATCAGGCTTCAAATTTTATGTCTTTCAACCTTAGTTGAATCGTTGTGTCTCCGTTATAGGTATTCTCTTCAATCGTAAAGGCTATACGGAAGGGATGGCCGGCCATCAATAGTTTATGATGTTCAATCTGATCGAATCCCACCGCTTGAAAGAATGCCTGGTTCCCTGCCTGCCCGGCCAAAAACCGAACATGGCGATCCTTAAAGGTAGACAAGGCATTCAATACAGTAACATTTTTAGCTTCAAATACAGGTCGTTGACTCTCGGGGCCAAAGGGCGCCATCTGTTTAAGAATGGACAGGAATTTCGGAGTAATGGCGTCAAATTCAATAGGTATATCAATTTCAATCACCGGAATGAGCATTTCATCTGTAATCGTAGCCGCTACCACATCCTCGAACCGCTGTTCAAAGGCAGCCAGATTACTGGGATCAAGGGTAAGCCCTGCCGCATACTTGTGTCCTCCAAATTTCTCCAGCAAGTCACCGCACTGTTCTATGGCCTGGTAAAGGTTAAATCCGCTGACGCTGCGGGCTGACCCGGTTATTTTTTTATTGCTTTCAGTCAAGATCACGGTAGGGCGGTAATAGCGCTCAACACACCTAGCAGCAACTATGCCAATAACTCCCTTGTGCCAGGTGCTTTTGAAAAGAACCGTTGTTTTTGCCTTTTGCCTCCTTTCATCAGCGGAAATCATCAACAAGGCCTCTTCCGTAATGCTGGCATCAAACTCACGTCTCTGGTCGTTTTTGATGTCTATTTTTCCGGCAAATGCATTTGCCTCCTCCTCCGTGGTTGCGATCAGCAGATCAATCGCACCGTGTGCATGGGCAACGCGGCCGGCTGCATTGATGCGAGGCCCGAGGGTAAAGACAATGCCGGAAATATCCAACTCACTTCTGATTCCTGAAATTTCTTTTAGTGCTTTGAGCCCCGGACGAGGACGCTCATTTAATTTTTTAAGTCCGAAGTAAGAAAGAATTCGGTTTTCGCCAGTGATGGGGACGATGTCGGAAGCAATACTTACGACAACTAGATCGAGGAAATCGAATACTTCTGCCTCATCACGGTACTTTCTGGCGTATGCCTGCACAAGCTTGAAACCAATTCCGCAACCGCTGAGCTCTTTGAAAGGATACGGACAATCATTTTGCTTAGGATCAAGCACCGCGACAGCAGGGGGTATCTTCTCGTCAGGCAGGTGATGATCGCAAATAATGAAATCAATTCCTTTGTGGTTGGCCAGTATTACCATGTCTGATGCCTTTATTCCCAAGTCCAGTGCGATGATGAGGGAGTATCCATTTTGCTCGGCCCATTTAATACCAGCATGCGACACACCGTATCCTTCAGCGGTACGATCAGGAATGTAATAAGCAACATTTTCATAAAAACCCTTCAGGTAGCTGTATGTGAGCGACACTGCGGTTGTTCCATCCACATCATAATCTCCATAAATCAGGATTTTTTCATTTTGATCTATGGCTTTGCGGATACGCCCGACCGCGGACAGCATATTCTTCATGAGGAAAGGATCATGCAGGTCGGACAGTTCGGGGCGGAAGAATTTCTTTGCCTCATCAAAAGTGCTGATTCCCCGCTGAAGCAGCAGGGTAGCCAGCATCGGGCTGACATTGATACTCTTGCTTAGCGAATCAATTTGTGATTGCCGCGGAACCGCTTTATGAAGCCATCGGCGCGTCATCGGCTATTTGTTCTGAAAATTGATAGCCCCGGGCTTACCGGCTATCCCATCCTGACCCAGCGCTCCTTTTTTTCCCTTCTTGCCGTCCATAGCACTATTACCGGTAGGGCTGAGGCCGGCATACCCGCCCCCGCCTCCTTCACCACCTGAGCCAAGATTGCCTCCGTATGAATGAACAATAATGCGCTCGCCGAGCATGGAACGCAACTCAGGCACGCTGGTAGCGTGAAAGGTCAACGCACCACCATTTCCACCATTTCCACCATTGGAGCCAGCGCCTCCTGCGCCTCCGTTGCCTCCGGTACACAGGCGCGTTCCAGTACCCCCTCCTCCCCCCGCTCCGCCTTTTCCACCATCAGCACCGTCTCCGCCGGAGAGGTCAATGGTTGGAACGCCCCGAAGAACGATATCGGTAAAGGATAGGTACAGACTAATTCCATTTGCTCCGTTTGTGCCATCTGTACCCTTTGTTCCAGTACCGCCGTTTGAACATGGACTCGAAGATGTTATGCCGGTCTTTCCATTTCTCCCTGGGAGGCCAGTGATGCCTTTTCCATCGATAAGGCTACCCCGGTAGAAGATTACTTTCTTTGCGTGGATGAAATTTTCACTTTTTAGTTTATTGAGAAGGAGCACCGATGAATCCATCATGATTAAGGTATCCACTACCAATATGTCACTTCCTTTCAGTTCATATACTTGCTTGGGCTTGAGTACAAGTGAAGTAAGCCGGACCTGGCCAATGGACTCGAAAGCCCAGGTCATAAGGAGTACCATTGTGAAAGCTCGTATCATAGGGCCAAAAGTATAAAAACAAAAAAGCAGTGCACGGTTAATGCACTGCTTTCGGAGTCTTATTTATATGACTATTTCTTCGGCTTCTTGGGTTCGCCGTTCTTGTCAAATACTACGCCTTCCAGCACATCTTTGATCTCTACGCGCTGGCCGTCACGATAAGGAACAATCCATGCATCCTTCACACCCATATCGCGCATATATTTCTTGAATTTATCGGCCTCCCAGTAATCGCGGAAAATGCCAATGGTAATTCTTTGAGGATCGGCTGAATCCTTAGCAGCAGCTTCGCCTCCAAAATTTGGATTATTATCAAAGTACTTTGAAAGGTCTTTATTCTTAAAAGCGCCTACCTGGACTTTAAAGATGACACCTTTAGAAAAATCCATCGGGTTGATGATGGGATTAGCCTTTAGCTGAGCCAATTCAGCATTGGCAGAAGTCAATTCACTTCGCATCCGCGAGATTTGATCTTCCAATTCTGCAATTTTTGCATTCTTGTCGCTCATTGTTGACTGCATCTGCTTCATGTCACCGGTTAGTTTGGTGACCTGATTGTCGGAGGCCTGCTTAGCTTCCGTCATTTCTTTCAGGGTAGCCGGATCTTTGGCGTATTGCTTGGCTTTCTTCTTCCACTCTTTTTTCTCCGCTTTGGAAAGCTGGGCGAAAACCTGTGAGCCGGAAAAAATCAAAGCCAGGCAAAGGATGATCACGTTAGTTTTCATGCACATTGGGGTTAATTGATTGTTAAAAGTAGTCAAAAAACTTCAAAACAGAATGCTTCGCTTCGATCAGACCATTTTCTCAGGCCTTACCCACTCATCAAATTGTGCTGAAGTGACCAGCCCCAATTCGACGGCTGCTTCACGCAGGGTCTTGTTTTCCTTGTGTGCCTTCTTCGCAATTTTTGCAGCGTTTTCGTATCCAATGTGCGTATTCAGCGACGTCACCAGCATCAGGGAATTCTCCATATGCTGCTTGATTATGGGCAGATTAGGCTCTATGCCAAGGGCACACTTATCATTGAAGGAAACGCAGGCGTCACCCAGCAACCTGCCGGACTGCAACACATTCGCCGCAATAACCGGTTTGAACACATTCAATTCAAAATGCCCCATAGATCCTCCGATGGACACAGCAACGTCGTTGCCCATGATTTGTGCGCACACCATCGTCATAGCTTCCGGCTGCGTGGGGTTTACTTTACCCGGCATAATGGAAGACCCGGGCTCATTATCTGGAATTACGATCTCACCAATTCCCGACCGGGGTCCCGAACTCAGCATGCGAATGTCGTTGGCAATCTTCATGAAAGAGACAGCAGATCGCTTGAGTGCTCCTGAAAGTTCAACCATCGCGTCATGAGCAGCGAGTGCTTCAAACTTGTTCGGTGCCGTGACGAAAGGATAACCCGTCAGCTCCGCAATTTTTCTGGCAACCAGCACATCATAACCTTTTGGTGTATTTAATCCGGTTCCTACAGCTGTTCCGCCGAGTGCCAACTCGCGCACGGCTTCCAGTGCGTTCTTGATTGCCCGAATGCTATTGTCAATTTGTTGAACATATCCTGAAAATTCCTGCCCTAGCGTAAGAGGTGTAGCATCCATAAAATGAGTGCGCCCCGTCTTGACGATGCTCTTGAAGTCCTCAACCTTTTTTGAAAGTGTATCGCGGAGTTTTTGCATGCCAGGCAACGTGACCTCCATCACTTGCTTGTACGCTGCAATATGCATCGCAGTTGGGTAGGTGTCGTTTGATGACTGTGATTTGTTTACGTCATCGTTAGGATGAAGCACTTTCTTTTCGTCCGTCAGCTTACCCCCCTGCATGACGTGAGCGCGGTAGGCGATGACTTCGTTTGTGTTCATGTTGCTTTGCGTTCCGGAGCCAGTCTGCCAGATAACCAATGGGAACTGATCGTCGAGTTTTTTTTCCAAAATCTCATCGCAGACTTTTGAGATGAGCTGCATTTTGTCTGCCGTCAATACACCTAACTCGTGATTGGCCATTGCAGCTGCTTTCTTTAGATATGCAAAAGCGTAGATAATTTCCTTCGGCATGCTGGCCTCAGGGCCGATTTTGAAGTTATTACGTGAACGTTCGGTCTGCGCACCCCAATA
This sequence comes from Cyclobacteriaceae bacterium, assembly GCA_043750575.1. Lineage (GTDB taxonomy): Bacteria > Bacteroidota > Bacteroidia > Cytophagales > Cyclobacteriaceae > ELB16-189. The sequence goes on along the minus strand of JAYVBH010000032.1, from coordinate 81,464 downwards.
TTTATCTGCTGGTACCTGGACTTCGCCCATGGTGTCTTTTTCAATGCGGTAGTTCATAGTCGGGTTTGGATTAGACTACAAAAGTAACAAAGCCTTGTGAATGAATCTCCTGTTTTCTGGTCAATTGATACCGCCGAATCCTTTGCTAATTCCACGGCTATACTGTTGTGATCTGCTTAATAACCTCCGAGCATCAAGGAAAAGACATACCTTCACTTTGGGTAATGCTCTGAAGTACGCATGCTTGAAATAATCCGTCAGGCTCACCAGCACAGTGAGCGAATTTCTATACTCGCTGAGGGACGGGAATATTCCTATGCCGAGCTGGTCAGTGCTTCCCAAAGCGTTGCCACAACATTGCTGCAAGCTCAGGAAGATCTTCTTGAAGCACGTATCGCCTTCATGGTTTCTCCCGGATTTCACTATGTGGCTGTACTCTGGGGTGTGTGGCAGGCTGGCGGAATTGCCGTGCCGCTGTGCGTCAGCCACCCGGCCCCCGCTATCCAATATGTTTTGGAAGACACAGGATGCCGGGTTGTGATCGCCTCGCCAGCATTTGTCTCTGTTCTTGAACCGCTTTGCGTGGCATTGGGGATTCAGTTAGTCATGACGGGATCAACGAATATTCCATTAGCAGTGTCACTACCTGACATGGACACTAATCGCCGGGCGATGATACTCTACACGAGCGGCACAACCAGCCAACCAAAAGGAGTTGTTACGACACATCACAATCTCAATGCTCAGATCTCAACGTTGGTAAAAGCCTGGAAGTGGAATTCGGAAGATCATGTTTTGTGTGTTTTGCCGTTGCATCACGTACACGGCATTATCAATGTGGTGAGTTGTTCACAGTGGGCAGGCGCTTGTTGTGAATTCATTAAAGATTTTGACCCCGATGCTGTATTTCGGATCTTTCTTAAAGGACAGGTCACTGTATTCATGGCTGTTCCCACAATTTATTTCAAATTGATCACGGCGTGGGAAAGCAAAGAAGATGCTGAGCAGAAGAAAATTTCGAAAGTATTGAAAGCAATGCGCCTGATGGTGTGCGGTTCTGCGGCGTTGCCTGTTTCCGTGATGGATAAGTGGGAGAACATCAGCGGACACCGGCTACTTGAGCGCTATGGCATGACCGAGTTGGGGATGGCACTTAGTAACCCGTATGATGGACCCAGGGAAGCCGGGAAAGTAGGTATGCCACTGGAGGGCGTTCGGGTGCGGCTCTGCGATGACCATAATGTTGTTTTGAAAAATGAACCTGGTGAAATACAAGTGCAAGGGGACAATGTGTTTCTGGAATATTGGGGTAAGCCAAATGCTACACAAGAGTCCTTTACGCAAGATGGTTGGTTCAAGACGGGCGACATAGCCGTGTTGGAGGAAGGCTATTATCGGATTCTGGGCAGAAACTCAGTTGACATAATCAAGTCAGGGGGGTTTAAGATTTCAGCGTTGGAAATTGAGGAAGTCCTTCGTGCGCACCCGCTGGTTAAAGATTGTGCGGTAGTCGGGTTAGAGGATGAAGAGTGGGGAGAGGTGGTGGCTGCCGCCGTCGTATTGCACCAGGATGAGTTGAATCTGGACGGACTGGGTGTCTGGCTGAAAGAGCGCCTCCCCGCGTATCGGGTACCCAGGAAGTTTTTGCGGTTGGATGAACTTCCAAGAAACGCAATGGGGAAGGTCACAAAGAATGATGTAAAAAAACTTTTCTAACATGATGATATACGGTGTAGCTATTCTGGCGGCTTGTTTTCTCGTGGGCAAAGTGCTTGGAGAATACCTGGGTCACTTGATTGGCATTGATGCCAATGTGGGTGGAGTCGGATTTGCCATGATCTTGCTTATTGCAATCACACAATGGATACACAACCTTAAACGAATTGATGTACAGTTGGAAGCTGGTATTGTATTTTGGAGCAACCTATACATCCCGGTGATCGTTGCGATGTCGGCCATTCAGAATGTTAAAGGCGCCCTTTCCAGTGGCATGATTGCGGTATTGGCAGGAATCATTCCGACTGCCCTATGTTTCTTTTTGGTCCCTTGGCTTTCCCGTCTAATTCGACCGGGCGGTGCGGCAAGTTCTTTTGAAGATGGAATCAAATCATGAAAAGTATTTCGGACTTACTGATTCGGGACGGACTGCTGATTGCGGTCATCTCAACGGGCTTGATCATTGCACTTTCTGCCTGGCTTTCCAGTCGGGTGACAGGTAAAAAAATTCCAGGCCCAGCCATCGCAATTTTTCTTGGACTGGCACTCGCCTATTTTGGTGGTCTCATTTCCGGGGGCAACAATGGTCTTGCCGACCTTGGATTATTCTCCGGGTTTGCACTTTTGGGCGGTAGCCTGCTCCGGGATTTTACCATAGTAGCGACAGCCATGGGGGCACGATTTTCAGAAATGAAAAAGGCCGGTCTTCCTGGTGTGCTGGCGCTGGTGCTGGGTGTCGTGCTATCATTCATCACAGGTGTGGGCCTTGCGGCTTTGATGGGATACCGGGATGCAAAAAGCCTGGCAACGATCGGCGCAGGTGCCTGCACATTTATTGTTGGACCAGTAACAGGTTCAGCTATCGGAGCAACGTCAGAGGTTATTGCCTTGAGCATTGCCGCCGGAGTGATCAAATCAATTGCGGTGACCATTGCCACGCCCTTGGTTGCCAAGTCTATTGGATTAAATAACCCACAAACGGCGATGATCTATGGCGGGTTGATAGGCACTACAAGCGGAGTCGCGGCAGGACTGGCAGCTACAGATCCAAGACTAGTTCCTTATGGTGCGATCACAGCAACGTTCTACACGGGACTCGGTTGCCTTCTGTGTCCTTCTGCGCTATACTTGATTTTGCAATGGATGGTGGGATAACCGCGTATTCACTAATGTTTAGGTACGGCCTCCATCAGAATAGCCAGCGCTTTATTAAGGGCTTTAGCGCCAACTTCGGATCCTTTATAGTGGCCGAGTCGAACAACAACCAAATCGTGTGAGGGAATAATAATCGTGTATTGTCCTCCGGCACCCGCCATGTAGTACGCCTCTTTTGGAATGGGGAAAGTCTCGTTGCCATTGAGCCAGAAGAATCCGCCATACACAGGCCGTCCGTCTTCTTTCCATGCAGGAGCCAGCGTGCTCACAAATTTTACAAAGCCCTCTGGAAGAATGCGCTCGCCATTCCACATGCCATCCTGGAGATATAGATTCCCGAGACGAGCCCAATCTCGACCAGAAGCAAATTCATATCCTTGCGCTAGAAAATTTCCGTATGGGTCAGTTTCCATGATCATTGTGCGAATTCCAATTTTATCGAATAGCGCACGTTGAGGGAATGACAAATAATCTTCACCGGAACGTTCAACTCCCAGGCGAATGAGATAATTGGTCAGAACGGGATCTGTGTTTCGGTACCGACCCACGGTATTGGGCGGCCATTGTTGAGGACGGGTTGCCGCATAGTTGAATGAGTTAACGCCTCCGGTATACAGGTAGAGATGATCAGGATATCCCAACGAGGCGTCATAGTCAGGATCCTGTGGTGCGCGAATTCTAATGCCGCTCGACATATTAAGAATGTTTGCAATTGTGATCTTACCACGGAGGTCACCCTCTCCCTGCCACTCGGGTATTGGCGCGGGTTGATCCAATGAATAGACCCCCCGTTGTATAAGGATACCCATGAGTGTTGCCGTGAGGCTTTTTCCCATGGACCAACTTTCAAGCGGGGTGTCTTCTGTTATCCCGGAAGCGTGTCGCTCAACAAGAAATCTACCTTTCCAGGTGACGACAAATGAAGAGGTCAATCCTTCTGCAGACTCAAACGCAGCGTTGACCGCCTCTAGAATTTTTACCTCATCAATTTCTTTTGGGAATTCATCATCAGGCACTTTGTCTCCCATCGGCCATGGTGTTTCAGAATCTTCAGGTGTTGAAGGTAGAATCGCTTTTGGCGCAAAGAAGAGCTTATCTCCTCCGATTGGCAAAGCAATGCATCCCTGACCTACTGTATAAATCGCTGTACGAGTTTCTCCGTTAGGAACGGTAACTTGAACTGTTTTCTTTTCGAAGTCAATGATGGGTTTTCCGAGTTTGGCGCGGACATCATACGGTGCGGTAAAGTATCCTACGTTCTCTGCCGCAAAATCGGGATCAAGTCCTGTGATGAACACAGCAGAACACATGATTTTGGCAAACCCGGCAGCGTGATGTTCGAGAGGATTTCCGGGAGGAGCCTGGTAATCCGTTTTCAGTTCCAGCGACCGTGCACGCTCAATCATGCCCTTGGTGCGTGCCGCAGCATCTTCCTCTTTATTTTTTGTCTGGCATCCTGCCATCAACAGAAGCAAGACTAGAAGGCCAGATACGATTGTGCGAGAAGGGGTCATAGAGATCTTGTTTAATCTAAAGATATCAAAAACGCCTTTCATTCCAGCGCACAAGGCGCGGCAACCCGATTCCAGGGTGTAGTTAGTTAACGCCTTCAACCATAATCATCCGTGTTACGGAAGTTGCCTGCCGGAGTGATTTGGCCGGAGCATATCCATCGGATGACCACCAGGCTTTTGCTTTTTCCAGTGAAGGAAATTGAAGGACAACAACACGACCCGGTACCCAGTCGCCTTCCAAAGTTTCAGTGGTACCTCCCCGGACAATGAACTTTCCGTCATAGGGAATGAGGGATGCTGGGGTTAATTTCTTATAGTCATCATACCGCTCAGTGTTCGTGACCTTCACGTCAACAATAATATAAGCGCTCATGGTTACATGTTTTGATGGCTCGATCTCGCTGCCTAGGTATTGAGCCACCGTTTGAAGCGGCCCAACCATGTTTTTGGGCGCTCCGGTTCAAGTGGAGGCATTTCAATGTACTCTTCATTGATGATTCGGGCAGAGCGGGTAGGCGCCTGAGGCTTGAGGCGCTTCATGTAAAATTCCGTTTTGCGCTGTTTGTCTTTGTCCCGCTGCTCTTCCTGTTTTTTCTTTTTCTCTCGTTCTTCCCGTTCGCGCACCAACGCAACAGAATTCTTTTGTTCACGGGGAGAATGGCTGCGTTGAATCCTTCTTTCTGTGCGCTTGGCGGCTTCCGGCTCTTCTTTTTCAGGCTGCGGTTCCGCCTTCTTTTTTTCAGGAAGTTCAATCTTTCCAAGTACCCGCAGGCCAGGCAATTCAACTTTAGGTGCCTTGATCAATTCAGGAAGAGATTCCTCCAGAGATTCATGAGCCGGAATATCCTGTGCGGCAATTGGGGTTTCGGCTTCCACTTCAGGGACTTCCGGTTGCTCACTGATCAATTGTTTAAGGTTTTCGTTACCGGGTGCAAATCGCTGAAGGATCATTTCAATGTACGAATCATCAATTCGTGCATTGTTGCCTGAATCTATTGTTATGCCTTGCGTGCCCAGGAAGTTGACGATTTCGTCTGTTTTTATGGAGAGTTGTCTTGCTAATTGTCCGAGGCGCATAGGTTAGGGCTTTTTCAAGCGCGTAAATATAGTCAGCTGATCAAGAGTCTCAGGGCTTCTGCCTCCACTTTTTCTTCTCTCCCAGTGCCTTTTTTGAATGGAGTCTTTTCATTTTCGCTGTCCTGGACGGCTTGGTTGCTTTTCGGGTTTTCTTTTTCCGGAAGGCGCGCACCAACATGGCACTAAACTTTTGCAGCACAGTCTCCTTATTGACAAGTTGAGAGCGACTCTCCTGAGCTGAAAGCATAACGACTCCATCCTTGGTGATGTGATGAGCCAGCGCGTCCATAATGATTTGCTTTTCGGTGTAGGTGAGGTGGCTTGACCGAGCTACATCAAACTTCAGTGTCACTTTTGTTTCTACTTTGTTTACATTTTGACCACCTGGCCCCCCTGAACGAGAGGTAGTAATCTCGAGTTCGTCACGGAGCAGGTCGGTAGTGAGAGGGCGACTCATGGTGTATTGCGCTTCATGTAAATTATTGTAAAGATACACTTCGCATAAAGAGGCCGCCCACTCAGGATGCAAAATATATCTACCTTCGCACCATGTCACTTTTGGTTTCCTCTCTCAACTCTGGTAGCAACGGAAATTGTTATTACGTTGGAAACAAGGAGGAGGCCGTATTGATTGACGCCGGAATATCCTCACGCGAAACCGAGCGCCGCCTCAAGCGCCAGGAACTATCAATTAGAAATGTCAAGGCCATCTTCATTACCCATGAACATGCCGACCATATTGGGGGGTTGAGAAAATTGGCCAAGCGCCATAACCTACCAGTATATATTACCAATGAAACACGGCGGGAAACCAGGTTGGAATGGCGCGACATTCAAGTGCGCAACTTCATTCCTCATGAGGAGATGGTAGTAGGAAAACTAAAAATAACCGCCTTCCCGATTCTTCATGACGCAAATGATCCGCACGGGTTCATTGTTTCACATGCAGATGTTACGGTAGGCATTTTTACCGACCTGGGGACAACTAACCCGGTGTTGCAATCTTACTTTCGAAGGTGTCATGCTGCATTTCTAGAAGCAAACTATGATGAAGGAATGCTGGAGTCAGGAACCTATCCGGCGCTGCTCAAGGATCGTATCCGCAGTAACAAAGGACACCTGTCTAACCTCCAGGCGCTGGAATTTTTCATGACGTCGCGCCCCCCTTTCATGAGCCATCTTTTCCTGGCGCACCTTTCTCAGAACAACAACTCACCGGAAATTGTAAGTCAATTATTCACAGCAGTAGCTGGAGCAACAGAGATCGTTATCGCCACGAGGCACAATGAAACAGGGGTCTTTCAGATTGGACATGCCGGAAAACCTCTAAGCCTGCAGCCAACGACAGCAGCTCAATTATCTCTATTCTGATCTGGTGAAAAACACTTCTATTGTCTACATTCACTCGCTTAATTATTTAACCAACAACATGCCTATGAAATCAATCCGACTTCTTTCCAGCTTGATCGCGATTCTCTTTTTCCCCCTTGCACTGTTCGCCCAGGTCAAGTCAGACACGATTCCCAAAGGGGAAGTATCGACTACAAGCCACTCGGTGAAAATTGATGGAAAGATTATTACCTACAAGGCCGTTGCCGGAACGATGCAGTTAAGAAATAGTGAAGATCAGCCGATTGCCCTTCATGGATTTACGGCATACATCAAAGACGGCACAACCGATGTGAAAACCAGGCCAATTTCCTTTGTTTTCAATGGCGGCCCCGGATCCTCTTCTATCTGGCTGCACATGGGAGTGATTGGACCCAGACGAGTCGTGGTGAATGATCCTGGATTTACTCCTGCGGCGCCTTATACGCTAGAAGACAATGGTTCATCCCTACTTGATGTGACGGATATTGTCATGATGGATCCCATTGGAACCGGACTGAGTCACGCAATCGGGAAAGCCAAGAATAAAGACTTCTGGGGTGTTGATCAGGATATCAAAGGAATTAGTCAATTCATAAAACAATTTGTGACCGAGTATGACCGGTGGAATTCACCCAAGTACTTGGTGGGTGAGAGCTACGGCACTTTCCGAAACGCCGGCGTTGTTGATTATTTGCAAGAGTCGATGGGGATGGCCATGAATGGCGTAGTCATGGTCTCTGCGGTTTTTGACCTCCGCACATTGGTGTTTGCACAAGGTGATGATATCTCCTATGTGATGAACCTGCCGACGTATGCGGCCACCGCGTGGTACCATAACAAAGTGCCCAACAAGCCGGCAAGCCTGGAAGCATACCTGAATGAAGCCCGCATATTTTCCAAGACGGAGTATACACTCGCGTTGATGGAAGGCGATGGCCTGTCCGGTGCCAGCCGTGAGAAAATACTTGATCGACTAGCGTATTTTACCGGCTTGAGCAAAGCCTATCTGGACAAAACCAACCTGCGTGTTTCAGAGCCAGAATTTACTGAGGAGCTCCTTCGGGCTGAGAGAAAAACTGTCGGGAGACTCGACTCACGATTTACCGGAATAAATCAGGATGCACTCAGCCAGTTTTCGCAGTGGGATCCGCAAAGCAGCTCTATTAGCCCGGGGTATACTGCACTGTTCATGGACTACTATTACAATACCCTGAAAGTGAACAAAGCCAATTCGTATCATGTCTCTGCCTACTCTCGTCAGGGATTTGATTGGGATTGGAAGCACGCGAAGAATGGTGGCGGATTTCCCACACCGCCAAATACAGGAACCGACCTCGCAGAGGCCATGTCGCGGAACCCACACCTGAAGGTTTTGATTCTGAATGGACTCTATGACTTGGCAACACCCTTCTACGGAGTGGAGTATTCCATAGATCACATGGAATTGGAGAAGGAGATCAAAGCCAACATTATCATGAAGTACTTTGAGGCAGGCCACATGATGTATACCCACCGACCTTCGCTGGAGTTATTCAAGAAAGAAACGGCCGACTTCATTTTGAAGACCAGTAAGCGATAGGAAACGAAAAAATCAATTAGCGCGGCTGTCCGCGTCTTTGCTCTAAACTTTACGTGGCGGAAGTTCGAATGCGGTTGCTGTGTGGTTAAAATTCGCTTTGTGTGACCCGTCGCAGAACGGCTTATTTGCGGACTGTCCACAGCGGCAGAGTGAGACAATAGTTCTTCCTTGCAGACCATAGGCATTGCCCTGTGCGTCAACGATCTGAAAGTCGCCTTCGATTTTGATAGAGCCGTTGTTGTTGATAAGAATTTTTGTCGGATTCATAGAATGATATTTTTTCTGCAAGGTAGAGAATATTCATCAGCGTCTTTTGAATGCCCGTTGGGGCGCTGAAGAGAATACTGTACTTTCATGCTATGAAAAAGATCTTCGCAGAACACGCTCCCAAGGCCATCGGCCCTTATGCGCACGCCTGGCAATCAGCCAACCTTATTTTCTGCTCCGGACAGACACCGTTAAATCCAGCGACTATGCAGATCGAAGGAGCCACGGTGTCAGAACAAACTACACTTGTTCTCTCCAATTTGGAAACCGTACTGAAGGCAGCTGGCTGCGATCGTACTCACATTCTAAAGACCTCGGTCTTCCTGAAAAACTTTGCCGATTTTGAACGCATGAACAAGGCGTATGAAATATTTTTTGGAGATCATAAGCCGGCCCGAACAACGGTTGAAGTAAGCCGGTTGCCCAAAGAAGCTTTGGTAGAGATAGAGTGCGTGGCGGAAGTAATAAAGGTTGATTAGCTGTGAAAAAGGCAATCTCTCCCAAGGACGCAAGGAACACGGGTGATTCATACTGTGCTTTGTAAAACTGGATATATGTCATTGATCAGGAAGTGTGCAATATCCAGCGTTTTGGTAGCTGCCTTGGTTGCTTGTACTAATATCACACGGGATACCCGTCCAAATATCCTATTGATTGTCGCAGATGATTTGGGCTACGCAGATCTGGGATGCTATGGCGGGGATATTCGCACTCCAGTGATTGATGGCTTGGCTTCCAGCGGGCTGCTCTTCACCCAATTTCATACGGCGCCTACATGTGCGCCGACGCGGGCCATGTTGCTGACAGGAAATAATAACCACGTTGCGGGAATGGGCCGTCAAGGTGGTGCGCCTAAAGGCTCCTGGATTGAAGGAAAGCCGGGATACGAAGGACACCTCTCCGATCGGGTGGTGCCAATGCCACTACTGCTTCGGGATGCCGGGTATCATACGTATACGGTTGGGAAATGGCACTTGGGCAAGAAGAGTGAGGATAGCCCCACGAGCAAAGGCTTTGAACGGTCGTTTAGTTTATTGCAAGGTGGAGGTAATCACTACAACAACATTGGAATTCTTGGTACTGACAGCGTTTCGCTGTATGGTGCCGACGGCGCGCGGGCCGAGTATCCGAAGGGAAAATACTCAACGGAATTTTATACCGACAAGCTGATGGAGTTTATCCGTTCAGGTAAGGAGGATAACCCTTTTTTTGCCTATGCCGCCTACACCTCGCCTCATTGGCCGCTGCAGGTACCACCTGAGTTTGATCGATATCGCGGGAAATATGATATGGGATACGACTCGTTAAGAATTTTGCGGCTTGAGAGTTTAAAAGGTGCAGGGATCATTTCAAAAAGCTATGTGCTCCCACCACGCCTGGAATCGATTAAGTCATGGAACACACTGACTGCGGAAGAAAAAAAGATTGAATCGCGGAAAATGGAGCTTTATGCCGGCATGGTTGACAATCTGGATTACCACATCGGAAGACTCATTCAATTTCTCAAGGATGAGGGCCTCTATGAAAACACATTGATTATTTTCTTGTCAGACAATGGAGCGGCCGCAGAAGACTTCTATCGTACTCCGCCTTACTCAAATTTCATTGCCCCACGTTACAATAACAGTTTGGGAAACATGGGAACGGCAACCTCTTTTGTTTCCTATGGTCCGCAATGGGCAAAAGCTGGAGCCGCTCCGTTCAGTTATCATAAAGGTTACACAACGGAAGGGGGAATTGTTGCTCCCTTGATTATCAGCGGAGGGGGAGTAGCAGGAGCAGGATTGATCAAAAATGAATTTGTCTCGGTAATGGATATTGCGCCCACATTGTTGGAGTTGGCGAAGGCACCTTATCCAGGATCGCAGGAGGCGTCAACGGTGCGCCCCATGCTCGGAGAATCAATGCTATCGTACTTGTTAGGTAAGTCCGATGCCGTTCATGATTCAACTTATGTCACGGGATTAGAGCAAGGTGGGCGGGCTTATTTCCGAAAAGGGAAATGGAAGATTGTGAATGCGGAGGGCCCTCACCGGGAGAATACGTTTCAATTATTCAATCTGGAGCAGGATCCAGCTGAAACAACAAATCTAGCGGTCCGGTTTCCGGATAAGTTCAATGAAATGACTAAGGGATGGCGAGATTACAGGGAAGCAAACGGCATCCTGATAGAGCCGGAAGTGACAGGGTTGAAACCTTGAAAATCAGTATCTTCGAAATCAACTAACCAAAAACCCTATGGATACCAAAAAATTCTTAATTGGAACGATTGTGGGGGGACTCACTTTCTTTTTCGCTGGATGGCTTATTTACGGGATGGCGCTCATGAGTTTTATGATGGAACACTCAGGCTCGGCACAGGGCGTTTCCAGAGCGGAGGATATGGTATGGTGGTCACTGCTGCTTGGCAATTTTGCATCAGGTGCCCTATTCACTTATGTCTTCCTGAAGTGGGCGAATATCAATTCCTTCGGTGGCGGGTTTGCGGCAGCAGCAACGATGGGATTCTTAATGGCAGCAGGGTTTGATTTTTCCATGTATGGTACCAGCAATATTATGGACCTCACTGGAACGATAGTAGATATCCTGGCCTATACAGTGATGGCGGGAGTTGGCGGTGGCGCAATCGGTGCCGTCCTGGGCATGGGCAAAAAAGCCTAGCGGTGAAATACGGCTGATGCGATGATTAATCCATTACTAATCTCAAGCATCTCGCCAACATAAAGATCCTCTTCACCGTCAACGTGCCTCACGTATTCCATGAAGATGCGGTCCTCATGGGGAGTAAGCCGGACCACCTCATACCGAAGCGTTGGCAATCGATCGAAGGCGCCCTGCCACCAAGTGCGGAGCGCTTTCTTTCCTTTTATGAGCCCCTGAGTTTCCGGTTGCTGCACTTTCAGTTTTGGACTGTAGTGTTCAGCGTCGGAGGCGTACAAGACGAGCAATTTTTCAATGTCTTTTGAATTAAATGCGACAAACCACGAGTTTGCGATATCGATTAAAGCCTGGGAAGTCATGTCAGGAAAAGGAAGGAATTAGTAGTAGCGCATAGTCATGACCACATCTTTATCGCCAGTGAGGGTGAACGCAAAGTCTTCATATACCGGGCGGCGCAGGGCGCTATGGTAATAATCGGAAAAGGCATGACCTTCCTTTGGAAGAAACCATCCGAAATCGAGTTTGATGTTATTATTCTCATCGTCGAGCAATGCGATAGCCATATGTTGTGATCTAAAACCGTGGTAGGTGACGCGAAGAGAATCGCCGGTCATTTCGGTTTTTGGGACGACTACCTTGAGAAAGCCAAAGTCGTGGGGAAAGCGAGTCGTGTCATTATAGAACTTGAATCGTATGACACCGTCTGTGTTGCGGATATTCTTCACCGTAATCGTAATGGAGTACGTTTCTTCTGTCGGCGTGGCCGAATCCAAGGTAGCCGTGGCACGGTTAGAATTACCTGCGCGTGCTTGCAGTTCTTTTTGACCGTCAGTCTGTCCATAGGCCAGCCCAGGGAAGAGAAAAATCAGCAAAAAGCCCAAACGGATCATACGTCAAACAAGTGGAGGGAGTGAATATACAAAGTTCAGTCCATTGTTTTCCTGAAAGGCGATGGAGTGCTTCATCGTACTGCAGAAGGCGTTGGTTTGCGTCGTGCGGCGAATGTCAAGGATCAGCCTCTCAACAGATACACTGCAGCGAGCAGCAGCGGGAGAGCGCGAAAATAGATGGGCAGTAGACTTCGCAGACCAGGTACACCTTTGGCTGCCGCAAACCCAATGATCAATAAACTTATTGGTGTGACAACGGAATGGATCATGAGCCCCGGTTTATATCCTTCGTTTCCGGGGTCTGATAAAAAAAGCATTAGCGAGGAACTGCCAACTGCACAACTTATCCACAGAAGTTTTGGAAGTGTGGTGGAAACGAGAAGATGAATAAAATCCAGCTTTTCACCGGTTGGCGTTGGCATCTGGGCTGGAGGGCGGAATGCCATGAAGAAAAAAATTGCAGCCAGACCCCCAAGCGAAACAATGATCACCGTCGTGGACTGAGCGAATCCAAGGTAGCGGGAAACAATCCCTGCTGTCAGCGCAAATAGAAAGAATGTTTCTGCCCGGTCAAATAACCCATACAGGGTTTCGGAAAAGCCTTTTCTTTCTGCCATGTGATGAAGGTAGTGAAAAGTAATGTATACTAAATGCTGATTTTGATAGCCTCACAGCCAACCCAAAGGAGAAACCTGACGAAAATCATGGCCCTTCCACGGGAATCTGTTTTATTTGGTGACTTTCTTCGAAAAACTATGACTCCCGCTATTCCTTTAGAACCTGATGAAATGCGACTGGTACTGCTGCGGTACAAGGCCCATCATGCGATGTACTCCTATGAAGAGCTTACCCGGCTTGGTGTCAATCCGGAGTTCGTATTTGCCCTTCTCGAGGTTTTTGAAGATCAGGAATCATTCAACCAAACTAAGTTTGATGGCTTCAGACTGGAAGTCATCGTGGACTACATCCGAAAGACGCATGAATATTACCTGCATCGAAAAATGCTGGAAATAGATCAGAGTATTCACCTCCTGTTGGCAGGTTACCCAGAGGCGCATCCACTCTTGCTGATTTTGAATGAAGCCTATTCCGCCTACAAGACCCATTTGTCCAGACACATTGAAGTGGAGGAATCTCAGTTTCTTCCCTACATTCTTCACCTTGAAAAGGTAGCCGATGGCAAGGCATCGTTTCAGGCTTACCCGTCATCGTATTCGCTGGAGCGGTTTCTTGTGCATCATCACGATACAGAAAAAGACCTCGCCGAGATACGTGAGATGATTCTGCGGTACTCTCCGCCGCCAACCAATGAAACGCTCCATCGGATCTTGCTTTCGCAACTGCAAGTTTTTGAAAAGGACCTCGCTATCCATGCCTTGATCGAGGATGACGTACTTATTCCCCGTGCTATGGCACTGGAGCGGCAGTGGGGACGGTAGTTTGAGTCTCTGCATTTCCCATCGCTCTGGCAAAGAGAGGAATCTTGACAGCCAGCAGGAAGAGCAGGATAATTTTTTTCATGTTATCGCTTAGCGTTTTTATGACTGTGAATATAATGTGAAGATAAGGCAAGAAGAAAATCCTAATTGAGAGTTGAATTAGGATGGGCTTTGGGCTCGACTAATTCCTGCCAGAAGCCTTTATGACTATCCCCAAAAGCAATGGGCCACTGCTAAGTGGCCCATTCTGAATTAGAAGAGAACCGATGTATTGCTTCCTACATATCCGCAGGCTTACGTAGAATCGTAACTACCTCTATGCCTTTTTCTTTTGCCATTTGATTTATGCGGTCCACGTTTTGAGTGATGGTGGTTTTCAATTTGGCCAATTCATCATCAACCGTGCGCGTAAGCATTTGACGAACCTCCTCGCCCTGCTTGGTGGGCGGAAAATCTCCAGCTGCCTGCTCGACCATCAGGTGAGCTAGCTGGTTGTTCATTTTGATACCGTAGTTGAGCGGATCTTGTACACTGCGGTTTCGTGTTTCGTGGATATTATTTTCATGTGCCGTTAGCGCCTCCTCAAATTTCTTGACTGCATCCGCAAGTTCTTTGTACTGAGGATCAGACCCCACTTTGGTCTTGAGGGAGCCCAAGTCGTCTTTGATTTTCCGAATGTCGATTACACCTTGGTTTGCTTCACTTACTTTGTCCCGAACCTTTACCAGAAAATCATACTGGGATTGAAATTCTTCTGGTGTGGTTTGTATCCGGAGATCTTTGAGAATTTCAAACTCTTGTTCGATTGATTGGCCCTTAGACGTTAATCGCACTTTGTATTTTCCGGGAACAGCCCTGGGCCCGAGGTTAGGCGACCCATAGAATACCATCCCGGGGAATGTTTTGTACCCGGGGTGGCGCATATTCCAGACGAACCGGTTTCCTCCAGCCTTCACGGTGAGCTGGTCGGCGCGTTCCTTAGCCTTGGAGGAATAGCCTTTTATCAGCCGACCATCAGCTTCAAGAAATTCAAGTTTGACTTCTTCTTTCTCATCTGCGGTTTTTACATAGAAATGCGTAAGGACTCCACCGGGGTGATTTTCACCCTCAAGTTTTCGGTTGGCCTGGCCAAACCCGCCACCTCCGGGCATCCGGTATGTGGGCATCGGCTTGAAAAGGATGATATCTTTTGACGCAGTCTCTGTGGAGAGTTGGTGCAAAGGCGTGAGATCATCGATGATCCAGAAGCTTCTGCCGTGCGTCGCAGCTATAAGGTTGTCGTTCTTGATAGCCAGATCATGAATGGGTACCGGTGGGAGATTCAATTGGAGTTTGCCCCAGTTTGCGCCATCGTCAAATGACACCCACATTCCTTTTTCAGTCCCCGCGTAGAGCAGGCCTTTGCGCTTTGGATCAGCGCGGACGACACGCACGAACTCCTCTTTTGGAATGCCATTTGTAATGACACTCCACGTCTTACCATAATCGGTTGTCTTGTAAATATAGGGTGTGTAGTCACTGAACTTGTAAGAACTCGCCACAACGTAAGCGCCACCAACCGCAAACGGGTTGACATCGATGCTGTTCATCATGTTGTATTTTGGCGACATGGGTGGTGTGACATTCTTCCAACTCTTTCCAGCATCTGTCGTAACATGAAGCAATCCATCATCCGAACCAGTCCAAATTTCGTCTTTGGTGTAGGGTGACTCTGTGATGACGAAGATGTTTGCATAGTATTCGGCACCGGTGTTGTCTTGCGTAATCGGTCCACCCGATGATTTTATAGTCTCCGGCTCGTTGCGGGTGAGGTCCGGACTTATCACTTCCCAACTTGCGCCGCCGGTGGTGGTTGCATGAAGGTGATTGGATCCAGCGTACAATTTTTTCGGATCATGGTGACTGAACACAAGCGGGTAATTCCAGTTGAAGCGGTATTTCATTACTTCATCCCCAGACCCGGCGGGGAGGAATGGCCATACGTTGGTACTGCGTTCCTGTCCATTATCAAGATTCTGCATGCTCATGTATCCCTTGTAGTCACTGCCATAGATGATGTTGTTGTTGAGCGGGTCAGGCGCCAGGTGTGCACTCTCACCAATTGAAAGTGCATCCCAATCACGTTCTGTAATGCTGCCACCATCGGTACGATGCGGAATGCGGACGCTGGAATTGTCCTGCTGTGCTCCAAGGATTCGGTAGGGAAATGAGTTATCAGTGGTAACTCTATAGAATTGGGCGGTCGGTTGGTTGTGATAGGTCGTCCAATTGTTTCCACCATCATTGGAAACCTGCGCTCCGCCGTCATCCGCCATACCCATACGCATGTTGTTGTCGGGGTCAATCCACAGATCATGGTGATCGCCATGCGGTGCATTTTTCAGTTCAAAGGTTTTACCGCCGTCTTTGGATACACCATAGCTCACATTCAGCACGTATACTTTGTCTTCATTCTGGGAATCGGCATAAATGCGGCAATAATACCAGGCCCGCTGCAGTAGGGCACGGTCCTGGTTCACGCGCGTCCAGGTTGCTCCAGCATCATCAGTGCGATATACCCCGGGAGCTTCTGTATTTTCAATGATGGCCCAGATTCGACTTGAATTCTTGGGAGAGACCGTAACCCCGATAACACCATTCATGCCCTTTGGCATACCGGGTTTATCGGAGAGATTCTCCCAAGTGTCCCCGCCATCTGTGCTTTTCCACAGTTTTGAATCTGGCCCACCGCTGTCCATGCGCCAGCCATTTCTTTTCATGTTCCACGTTGCCGCATAGAGGATGCGCGGGTTGTTTGGATCCATGGCGAGGTCTCCGGCACCAGTCTTATCATTGATATATAGAATCTTTTTCCACGTCGCGCCACCATCTGTGCTACGAAAGATGCCACGCGTATCGTTGGGCTTCCACAGGTTGCCCATAGCCGCTACATAAACAACATCGGAATTCTTTGGATGAATACGGATGCGTGAAATGTGCCGCGAGTCTGGTAGTCCAATGTGATTCCAGGTTTTACCCGCATCTGTAGATTTCCAAACTCCCCAACCACTTGAAACATTGTTTCTCAGTCCCTGTTCCCCTTCACCGACATAGATCACGTTATGATCACTCTCAGCAACAGCGACGGCACCGATCGTTCCTCCGAAATATTTGTCCGTGAGGTTGGACCACGTCTGTCCGGCATCTTCTGTCTTCCACACGCCTCCGCCCGCAGCTCCGAAATAATAGAGGTTGTTGTTGCCACGTACCCCCGTTACGGTTGTCGATCGACCTCCTCGAAAGGGCCCAAGTTCACGCCATCGAACCCCGGCATACAATGACTGATCAAAGGATATTGTTGCTGTGGCTGGAGCCGCAGATTTTTTCTGCGCATGGACTGGCATCAAGCCAATCATCAGCAATAGGAGCAATAGTTTTTTTAGCATAACCAATGTAGTTTAATTAGGAGTGGCGCACACAGGACTTTTAGCTTGCCGCTCAAGTTTCATATATATATTAGTAACAAAGCCAGCAGCCAATAGCTAATGGCCCAATGTTTCTTGTCTACTTCAATTATTAATCACGGATTCCTTCTTCTCAGGCATCAACGCGGGCATGTTCTTCTCTTTGAAGACCCGGTTGTACTCCGCAATATCTTTCTCAATAAGCTGATTCATTTGCATTCTGTATTTCGCCCAGTCGGACTGGACATCGCGTGCCCGGTCCTGCGCGCCTTTCGTAAGCTTGGGATCGTGCATATCAGCTACACCGCGAATTTGAAGAAACTCGGAATTAAGCTTGTTGGGAAAGTTGATCACATCCTGAAAGTTCTTCGAACGAGGCTCGATAAGATTCGATTCCCACTTGTCGATTTTCTTGTTCAACTCTTTTCCCAGGTTCACAAAATCTTTTGCTTCCTGAACACCCTTCAGTGATTCATTGTAGGTGTCCACCTGTTTTTTAACCTGGCGAAGCGTATTGACCGAACGATGCAGTTCTTCAAACTGCTCACCGGCCTGTTTCATGAATTCTTGTTGAGCAGCCCATTCGGCAGCGGTAGCTGTTACATGAGGATCAGAAATCAAGTCAAATTCCGTTTCGGACTTTTGTCCGCCAACCGTGATGCGCGCCCTGTATCTTCCGGGCGCAACGCGATATCCACTGTAATCCCCGTATACATAGATGCCCGGAACTCCGATCAGCGACTCGGTGCGAAAGTTCCATGCGAAACGATTGATGCCAGCCTCTGCCGGAATGGTTTCGGGTGCGGGTGGCCCACCGGGATAAGGCTTGAAGCTCTCATCTTTCTTGTTAATGTATTTTCGAATGACCTTGCCCGTCAGGTCCAGGATTTCAAGGGTCACTTTGTTGGTGTCTGCCTTTTCCTTCAGGTAGTAATCAAGAATCACACCGTTCAGGGGATTGCGCCCCAGGCCCGGAATGTCACCGAAATATTCAGGAATAGTCACCGACGACAACCGGTACGTAGGCTTGGGCGTGAAGAGCTTGACGGAAGCATCTCCAAAATTTCCCTTGCTCTGTTGAATAGCACCCAGATCGTCTAGAATCCAGAAGGAGCGTCCTGCGGTGGAAGCCACGAGGTCGTTGTCCTTGATAATCAGATCTGTCACAGGAACGACAGGAAGATTGAGTTGGAATTTAGAGAAGCTTGTTCCTCCATTAAAGGAAACGTAAAATCCTCTTTCAGAACCTGCATATAGTAGATCTTTCACCTTCTTATCCTCACGGATTACCTTGATGAAATCATCTGTGTCAACTCCAGCACCGATTCTAGTCCATGACTTACCGTAGTCGGTCGACTTGTAGGTCATGTTGGAGTAGTCATTGAATTTATATCGTGATGCTGAAATGTAAACTGTTCCTTTTTCGTGTGGAGAAACCTCGATAGAATGGATCATCCCTTCTGGCAATCCAGCCGGGGTGATGTTGCTCCAGGATTTGCCTCCGTCTTTCGTGATGTGGACAAGGCCGCAGTCGCTGCCAGTGTAGATGACACCGGCCTCGCTAGCCGATTCAACAACGTAGTAGATCGTATTGTAATTCTCGCCACCTGCGCCTTCGTTTGTAATCGGTCCGCCGCTCACATCCTGCTTGGTTGTATCGTTGCGCGTGAGGTCAGGGCTAATGACCGACCAGCTCATGCCTCCATCGGTTGTTTTAAATAGAACGTTGGCGCCATGATACATTGTTTTAGCGTCGTGCGGAGAGTTAATCAATGGAGCGTTCCAGTTGAACCGGTATTTCATCCTCTTCGGCGCAAAGGCCAGGTTGATTGATGGATATTCCTGAATGTCCTTGGATTCACCGGTGCGTGTATCCAGCACGTCAATCTGTCCTTGATAACACCCGCCATAAAGAAGTTCGGGTTTATTGAAATCATTGAATGCTACCCATGCACTTTCACAACCAGGGCCGTTCATCCAGTCTTTGTCAGTAATTCCAAAGCTCCCATTTCGACTTGGTGTTGCAACGGAGGAGTTGTCCTGCTGCCCACCATAAACCCAGTACGGAAATTGATTGTCGACATTCACGCGGTAGAACTGCGAGGTTGCCTGATTGCTGATGGGAGACCAGGTACGGCCCTGGTTGTACGTGATTTCGCCTCCGCCGTCATCGGCCAGGGCGAGATTCTGGTTGTTTTTTGAGCTGATCCACAGATCATGCGTATCGCCATGGCCTACACGAATTGTTGAAAACGTTTTTCCTCCATCGATGGATCGCGTCATTGGGGCATTGAGAACATAGACGATATCAGGATTGGTATGGTCAGCAAATACTTCCATATAATACCAAGACCGGGAAGTGATATTCTGGTCGCTGCTGAGTAGCGTCCATTTCTTACCTCCGTCGTCGGAGCGATAGAGACCGGCCTTTGATTTTTCAGCTTCAATGATGGCAAAGACCCGGTTTGGGTTTGCGCGCGACACACTGACACCAATTTTTCCCATTTCTTTAGGAAGGCCCTCATTAATCTTAGCCCACGTTTCACCCCCATCATTTGACTTCCACAGGTTGGAACCTGGGCCGCCGCTTTCCACTTTCCATGGATACCGACGATGCTGCCAGGTGGCTGCATATAGAATCCGGGGATTAGTCATGTCCATACTCAGGGATGAGGCGCCCGTGTTATCGTCCACGCTCAAAGTCTTTCTCCAGGTAACGCCGCCATCTGTGGATTTGTAAATGCCGCGGTCAGGGCTTGGGCCGTGAACGGGGCCTTGTGCGGCTACATAAACCACATCGGGGTTGTTGGGATGGATAACAACATCTGAAATATGACGGGTCTTTTCCAGCCCCATGTTTTTCCATGTTTTTCCGCCATCAGTTGACTTGTAAACTCCGTCTCCGAAGGAAGTCATTACACCCCGAACCGCATGTTCCCCAGTGCCGACGTAAATAACGTTGGGGTCTGACTCGCAAATAGCGATATCGCCAATTGAACCGACTTTGAAAAAACCGTCTGAGATGTTTTTCCAGGTCGTTCCGCCATCATCCGTTTTGGAGATACCGCCACCGGTGTAGCCAACATAGTAGACCATTGGATTTACAGGATCACCGACGATGGCGTTGGCACGTCCGCCGCGGAAGGGCCCGATATTGCGCCACTTCAATCCCTTGAATTTCTCCGGATTTAGTAAGGAAGCAGGCTGTGTTTCAGTTTTTGCCTTGGATTTTTGTGCCCGAACACCTGGGGCAATCAGAAAGGCGCAACAAAGTGCAAGTAGCAAGGTTCGCATAGAAGTTTTGGTTAGGCTGTGAAATATGCAAAATCTTGCGGAGAAATGCAGGGGAAGTTATGGGAACGGAAATACCAGCTTCATTATTTCCATCAAAGTCACAGCCCAGGAACCTCAATTTGAACAATATCCCAATCAAGTTGACCGTGCTCAAAGTGGAGAATGACTGGGCCTTCTATCTGTTCAGTTTCCTTTTGGAAGAGGGTGGCCCTATAGGTGAGATCACCGCGTACTACGCCTTTCTTGTTTTCTAGATCAATGCTCACATTGTGAATAGTGAATTGTTCCAATTCAATTGTAGAGTGTATATCCTGGAAGAACTCAATGAGGCAGGAAATTCCGGAGCGCGAATAAGGAGTGTTGTGAAGGGATACGGTATCTGCCAAGACGAACATCTCAAACTCACTCCATGTCTTACTCACCACACCGTTGATAAAGTGATTACTGAACCTGCGTAAGTCATAGTCATGATTGGGATGGAACTCCTCATAAATAAATCCATGGAATCCATCCCTCATGACGATATTGTCCATCTCATGCTTAAAAAATTCCTCCGTGATGAAACGGTAGACAATCCTGTCATCGTATTGGCAGAGGAAATCCAGCTGCACTCCTTTCTGCTCCATTCGGTTCATCAGGTCTTCGATCGCTTCCCGCAGTTGGTCTTCGGTCAGCGATTCCCATTTTACAAAATCTGGCCGCCCGATAAACTCCCAGACGCTGATCTGCACTGCGTCTTTATACTGTCTTTCAAACTCGTAGATGTTCTGCAGCCATTGATTTTCCACATCTGGAGGAAGTTCAGTTGTGTCATGCATTTGCATACCATGCTCCAATTCAAGTTTCAACTTGAGCAATGCATTGGATGCTCTAAGATCGTCGTCGGATTCAATGGAATGTTTCATGGTGTTGATTTTTGAATCAAGCTACCCCCTGATACACCATTGGCAAAAAAATGGCGCTTCGGAATACCTGATCAATTCACTTTTTCACGCTGCCCTTAAGAATGATTAGGGGGATGAACTAGGTTCACATAGGGTGATAGCGATTTGAAAGTATCCGTCTTTTTGTGAAAAAATGGAATCCGATACAGGGAAAGGAGCGTTACATGCCAAAATAGGGGTACACGATTTTCCGCAGCGCAACTTTACTTTGTTACTTGCGAGATGAAAAAATCAGCTTTAAAGAGGACCCAGGCAGTCCATGCCGGATCTGTCGGAGATCCGCAATTCGGGGGCCGCGCAACCCCGGTTTATACATCCTCGGCCTATGACTACGAGCAAGAGGTCAAGTATCCACGGTATTTCAACACGCCAAATCAAACGGCTGTCGTGCAAAAGATGGCTGCTTTGGAAAATGCCGAGGATGGCCTCGTGTTTAGTTCCGGGATGGCGGCAATCATGACCTCATTTTTTGCCATGCTACAAACAGGCGATCATGTTGTACTTCAACAAGATTTGTATGGGGGTACGCATCATGCCGTGTTAAATGAATTTCACCGATATGGAATTCAGCATACGCTGGTAGACGCATCGGATCCGCGGAATTTTGAAAAGGCCATTACAAAAAAGACGCGTGTTATCTATATAGAGACACCATCCAATCCACTGCTGAAGATTACAGATATTGGGGCTGTGGCGAAAGTTGCGCGCAAGCACAAATTGATCAGCATGATTGACAATACGTTTGCTTCGCCCGTAAATCAAAATCCAATCAACTTGGGTATAGATGTCGTTCTTCACAGCGGAACCAAATACATCGGAGGGCATAGCGACTTGATGTGTGGATTTGCACTTTCCTCTAAGGACCACACAACGCAAATCAAGACTACGGCGATGCACTTCGGCGGTACCCTGGATGCACAGACTTGTAATCTCGTGGAGCGAAGCCTGAAGACAATTGTGCTGCGCGTGAATCAACAAAATGAGAATGCCATGACACTGGCAAAATTTCTCTCGTCCGAATCGCACATTCAAAAAGTCTATTATCCAGGCCTCAAGGAGCATCCCAATCACAGCGTGGCAAAGAAGCAGATGACCGGTGGATTTGGCGGCATGGTTTCATTTGAGACAAAAAGGGATCCGGAACGGTTTTTAAGCAAGCTGAAGTACATCCATCGCGCAGTAAGTCTTGGTGGTGTTGAGTCAACCATTTGCTCTTCCGTGAGAACTTCTCATGCGAAGCTGTCTCCTGCTGAGCGAGCTAAGGCAGGTATTTCCGACAAGTTGCTGCGATTCTCTGTGGGGATAGAAGATGTAACTGATCTTATCGCAGATATTCAACAAGCGCTATAACTGGCAAGCATGATCATACGGGAAGCAAAAGCGACCGATATACCCTCCCTACTGGATTTTCAGCTCAAGATGGCCCTGGAAACGGAAGGTGTTCAGCTGGAAATACACACACTCACCCAGGGTGTTAACCGGCTCTTCAAAGATCCTGGCAAAGGAAGGTATTATGTTGCTGAGGCCGAAGGTGAAGTGGTTGGATGCCTGATGACGACCCATGAATGGAGTGACTGGCGTTGTGGTACGGTGACTTGGATTCAGTCAGTCTATGTTCAAGATTCATGGCGTGGTAAGGGCGTCTTTAGGCAACTATACGGACATATTCGACAACTCGTCGAGAATGATCCTGATCTGAAAGGAATTCGGTTGTATGTTGACAAGAAGAATAAGTCAGCCCAAAAAGTGTACGCCAACCTCCACATGAACGGCGACCACTACACAGTGTTTGAATGGATGAAAGCCTCCTGACTCCTGATGCCTTACTTCTGACTTCTGACTCCTTTCTCCTCCTACATTCCTTTCACGATATCAATAAAATCTCGCGCTTTTAAAGAAGCCCCGCCGACCAATCCACCATCCACGTCAGGGCAGGAAAACAATTCTTTCGCGTTATCGGGCTTGACACTTCCGCCATACAGAATGGGTATGGACAGCGCTACGGCCTCACCATATTTTGCCGCGAGTTGTTTCCGGATTACGGCATGCATGTCCTGAGCTTGCTGTGTAGTGGCTGTCTTCCCGGTTCCGATAGCCCAGACTGGCTCATATGCAATCACAACCTGTTTGATGATTTCGGCAGAAAGATGAAAGAGGCCCTCTTCTACCTGTTGCCGAACCAGGATTTCGTGTGTTCCTTTTTCACGAATTTCCAGCGGCTCACCGCAACAGAAAATTGGTGTTAATTGATTGGTAAGTGCCCGATCGACTTTCTTCGCGAGGAGCTTGCCGTCTTCATGAAAGTACTGACGACGCTCACTGTGCCCAAGAACAACGTAGGGGATGTCCATAGATTTCAACATACCTGCAGAAACCTCACCGGTGTAGGCGCCAGATTCATGCTCACTACAGTTTTGGGCTCCGACGGCAATTGCAGTGGCCTTCGTATTTTTTCTTGTTGAATTCAGATAAGGATGCGGAACACAAAGCACCACCTTCACTGCCGATGTAACCTCATTGGTATAAAGAGCGACGACTTCAGCCGTCAACGCCTTTGCTTCGGCCCATGTCTTGTTCATTTTCCAGTTTCCGGCTACGATTTTTGTGCGCATGGTAGATTATTAATTGGTTAAAAGAATCTATTTCTTGACACTGACATCGAGCAGTCCGGTAGGCTTATCATGAACTAGTCGAAGGCTTTTTATCGGCCCCAGATAAGTGACATGAACCAGATTGGATTGATCGCTGTGCGTTTCTTGAATCACTGAATTTGTCACCTCAACTGTCCTTACCTTCTTGACACCTTCGATTTCAAGGTAGCAAATCATGGCTGCATCCTCAATCTCATGGGCGATGTAATTGATCTTGACCAGCTTGCCGTCCAATCGTATAGTGAGTTTCTCACGAAGGTAGGCACTCACCAATTGGTCGGTAGTCTGACTACCGTTGGGTTTCAATAGATCAAGGGTCTCGTCTTTTGCTTTGTTCCGGATAGACAGCTCCAGGTCGTCGATAAAAATGCGAGAGATAATCTCAAACGACTTGTTCTTTTCGTTGTACTGAATCTCAGTCACGGAAACGTGCATGGGGTGGAGCAACCAAAGAACCAGGAGACGGAGCGGGAGCATAAGGGGACCAAAAGTAGAGAGGAAAATTCAGAATTCTGAATTCTGTCGCGGGGCCCATTACTTGATAGTACGTAAAGTGGAAATCGGTATAATTGCAGCAGAATGTCTGAGTTTGAACTCTATTTCGTGTTGGGGAGGGATCATATTCTGGATTATGCCAATGGATATGATCACATTTTGTTTGTACTGGCGCTTTGTGCCGTCTATGTAATTCAGGATTGGAAGCAAATTCTCATTCTGGTGACAGCGTTTACCGTTGGCCATTCGATTACACTAGCGTTAGCAACGATGAATATGATTGCCGTCTCGGCAGATTGGATCGAGTTCCTCATACCAGTCACCATATTTACTACCGCGGTTTCCAATCTTTTCAGGAAGGAAGAGATCTTTTCGACGACTGGAATTCATACTAACTATATACTGGCTATCTTCTTTGGCCTTATCCACGGGATGGGGTTTTCCAATTACCTGCGCGCCCTTTTGGGGAGGGATCAGGGTATTCTAACCCAGCTATTTGCCTTTAATGTTGGGCTGGAAGTCGGTCAGATAATTGTCGTTGGGATTTTTCTTGCCGTTAGCTTTCTTGCCATTGCCCTTGCCAGAATGAACCGCAGGGATTGGAAGATGATAATTTCCTCAGCGGTAGCCGGTATTGCCCTGATGTTGATGAAGGATAGAATTCCAGGATAGCGTTGATCAAAATAGTCCAGCCATTACCATGAAAAAACTAATTGTATTCTTTGCACTTGTTTCCACTGCAGCCTTGGCGCAGGAATCTACACCCGCCAAATGGCAGGGGAAATTTGAACAGCTTGACCAGCTCTTGCCTACGCCCAATGAGTATCGGTCGGGGTCTGGCGCTCCAGGTCCAAAGTACTGGCAGCAACGGGCAGATTACGTCATCACTGCCGAGCTCAACGATGAGAACCAAAGCATCACCGGGTCGGAAACAATAAAGTACTATAACAATTCTCCAGATGTGCTAACCTACCTGTGGCTTCAGGTCGATCAGAATATCAACGCAAAAGACAACAATACTCAGAAAACCAAGATTACAGTTGTTAAAGATTCGGTGGATACTAAAAGTATGGCTCAAAATCTGGGCTTGTTTGACTTCGACGGGGGCTTTAAGATTAAAGCAGTCAAGGACGGATTAGGCAAAGCCCTCGTTTATAAAGTCAATTATACGATGATGCGTGTAGACTTAATTCAGCCCCTGCTCCCAGGCAAGCAATTTTCTTTTTCTGTTGACTGGTCATTTAACATAAACGACCGGATGCACGGAGCTTCCCGGAACGACAGCAGGAGCGGATTGGAATATTTTCCGGAAGACGGCAATTATTCATACATCATCGCACAGTGGTTCCCCCGGATGTGTGTATACGATGACGTAGTGGGTTGGCAGCACAAACAATTCCTGGGACAGGGTGAGTTTACCCTGGCCTTTGGTGACTACGAAGTTAATCTGACGGTGCCCGCCGATCATATCGTAGCGGCTACCGGTATGATTCAGAATCCTAAGGAAGTACTTACTCCCGATCAGCTTGATCGGTTTGAAAGGGCAAAGACATCATTTGACAAGCCAGTTGTCATTGCAACCCAGGCAGAAGCGATTCAGCGTGAAAAGACAAAGCTGAAAGAAAAGAAGATCTGGAAATTCAAAGCGGAGAATGTCCGTGATTTTGCTTTTGCAACTTCTCGAAAATTTATTTGGGATGCCCAGGCAGTAAAGATTGGTGAGAAGACCCCGCTGGCCATGTCCTATTATCCCAAAGAAGGGAATCCGCTTTGGGAGCAAGAATCCACCAAGGCAGTCAGGGCAGCCTTGATAACCTATTCAAAGTACACGATTGATTATCCCTATCCGCATGCCACATCGGTTCATCACGCATCGATAGGAATGGAATATCCGATGATCTGCTTCAATGGTGCCCGACCCAACAAAGACGGCACTTGGTCAGATGATAAAAAATGGGGCCTGGTAGGTGTCGTCATTCATGAAGTGGGACACAACTTCTTTCCCATGATCATCAACAGCGATGAGCGCCAGTGGACATGGATGGATGAGGGACTAAATACGTTTGTACAATATCGCACCGAGGTTGAGCACTACCCCACCAAACCCATTAGCCGGGGTCCCGCCTCGAAGATCGTGCCCTATATGATAGGAGATAATACGACAAAGCGCCCATTGATGGTGAATTCTGAACAGGTTTTGCAGTTCGGCTCGGAGCAGTATCACAAATGCGCAACGGGATTGAACATGCTCCGGGAAACCATCATGGGGCCAGAGCTCTTTGACAAGTCATTCAAAGAGTATGCACAACGCTGGGCTTTTCGTCATCCTAAACCGGCGGACTTGTTTCGTACATTGGAAGATGCTTCGGCCGTTGATCTCGATTGGTTCTGGCGCGGATGGTTTTACACCACGGATGTATGCGATCAGTCAATCGATCAGGTGAAATGGTTCAAGGTAAGAAAGGAAGAGTCGTCGATCGAGAACAAAGGTAAGCGCGTCAAGGAGAGTGAATTGACAGCCGGTAAAGGTGGCTCTAAGAATCCTAACGATTTCAGCGGAGGGCCAGAGCCCTTCTCTGTTATCCCTACTGATGACCGACTATACAGTGACTTCCTGGCACGCGTAGATGACAAAGCCCTGATCACGAAAATGGAGAACAAGAATTTTTATGAAGTAACCTTCACCAATAAGGGAGGACTTGTCATGCCGGTTATTATTGAGTGGACCTTCAAAGACGGCACAAAGGAAATAGAGCGGATCCCTGTTGAGATTTGGCGCACGAACGAAACAAAAGCCACAAAGGTGTTCATGAAGGATAAGGAAGTAACTGGTCTTGTTCTGGATCCCAAGTTGGAAACATCGGATATCAGTATAAGTGACAATGTGTTTCCGCGACCCGCAGCCGCAAGCAAGTTTGATGAACTGAAGAAGAAGAATTAGGTAGCCCCGTTAAGCATGAAGTATTTCATATCAATTACGCTATGCCTGCTTGCGATGCAGGGTTTGGGCCAGGTGAAGCCATGGGCTGGAAAGTTCGAGCAGCTCGATCAGTTGCTGCCAACCCCCAACAGTTACAGAAGCGGCTCTGGTGCCCCAGGTCCAGCTTACTGGCAACAGCAAGCTGACTACGACATTGCGGTTGAGATCAATGATGAAACCCAAGTCCTCTCAGGAGTAGAAACCATCACCTACTATAACCGGGCTCCCGAAAGCATGAAGTATTTGTGGCTTCAACTGGATCAGAACATCAATGCTGATAACAGTATGACCCAGGCAACCGCTGCGGGTGCTATTCGGGATTCAGTTCCGGCAAAGTCATTGGCAACAACAGTGGGCGCTCTGGGGTACAAAGGTGGATTCACAATCAAAGCGGTTAAAGACGCACAGGGTAACCCGTTGCCGTTCCTGATCAATTACACGATGATGCGCATTGACCTGCCTGAACTTTTGAAGCAGGGTGAACGCGTGAGTTTTTCTGTAGACTGGTATTACAACATTAATGACCGCATGAAATTTTCTGACCGGGGAGGAATGGAGTATTTCCCGGCAGATAGAAACTATATCTATACGATTGCGCAATGGTTTCCGCGCATGTGCGTGTTTGACGACTATGAGGGCTGGCAAAACAAGCAATTTCTCGGCGCAGGTGAATTTACGTTGACGTTTGGTAACTACCGTGTGAGTATAACGGTACCGGCTGATCACATTGTTGGGGCTACCGGATGGCTGCAGAATCCCACTGAAGTTATGACCCGGGAGCAGATGGACCGATTTGAGAAGGCCCAAAAATCATTTGACCAGCAAGTCTGGATCGTGACCGCTGAGGAAGCCTTGAAGAGTGAAAGGACCCGGTCTAAAAAAACCAACACATGGAAATTCAGTGCGGAGAATGTTAGGGACTTTGCGTTTGCCACTTCCCGAAAATTTATATGGGATGCTCAGGCAGTGCGAATTGGAGCGCGATCCGTGCTGGCACAATCGCTCTATTCCAAAGAGGCCGCACCCCTTTGGCCAAAAGAATCCACGAAAGCAGTGAAAAATGCCTTGGAAGTGTACTCATCGAGGACGATCGACTATCCTTATCCGACTGCATATTCTGTCAACTGGGTGGGTGGAGGAATGGAATATCCAATGATAAGCTTTAATGGTCGGCGGCCGAAGACAGATGGTACCTATGATCAACGCACACTTGAAGGGATGGTGGGCGTCATCGTTCATGAAGTGGGGCACAACTGGTTTCCCATGATTATTAATTCTGATGAGCGTCAAAGCACGTGGATGGATGAAGGCCTCAACTCTTTCCTGGAGAAAGAAACCATTCGGGAGCGATATCCGGATTTTGACATTAAGTCCAATACCCCAAAGGGAATTGTGACTTTCATGAAAGGAGACAAGTCAATCATGCGTCCGGTTATCGCTTCGTCCGATAACCAGGCCGGTAGTTTTGGTTCTAATGGCTACAACAAACCCGCTGCCGCATTGACATTGTTACGGGAAACGGTCATGGGCCCGGAGTTGTTTGATAAAGCGTTTCAGGAATACACGATTCGTTGGGCGTTCAAACACCCAAAGCCGGCTGATTTCTTCCGGACAATGGAAGACGCATCGGCTGTCGATCTTGATTGGTTCTGGCGTGGGTGGTTTTTTGATACCGAGCATGTGGACCTTACCGTCGAGGAGGTCAAATGGTTTAGGGTGAAACCTACTTCGCTTGATCCGGAAAAGAAGATGATGACGGCAGCCAAAGGAGACCTTTCAGTGAAGCAAGGTCAAAAGGGAAAAGCTGTTGATTTTAGTCAAGGTGCGCAAGAGCTTAGCATTCTTAACACACCGAATACCGCTTACAGTGACTTCCTGAATCGGTTGGATGATAATGCTATTCGTGGGAAACTTGAGGGAAAAAATATTTATGAGATTACACTTCGGAATACCGGCGGGCTTGTCTCTCCTGTCATCATTGAATGGACATTCAAAGATGGCTCTAAAGAAATCGAACGAATTCCGGCAGAAATTTGGCGCGAGAACGAATCTGAAGTGAAGAAGGTTTTCTTAAAAGAAAAGGAAGTAGTCAATATTGTAATCGACCCGAATCTGGAGACTGCGGATACAGATGTGCGCGACAATGTCTTCCCGAAGCGCGCAATCGAAAGCAGGTTTGACAAGGTTAAGAAAGGAACGAACTAGTTTCCGCCGAATAGTTTTGCGGCCCGCTCGAGGTCAACATTTCCTCCGGACAGAATAATCCCGACTCGTTTTCCAGCGAAGCGGGATTTTTCTTTTAATACTGCCGCA
Source organism: Cyclobacteriaceae bacterium (assembly GCA_043750575.1). GTDB lineage: Bacteria > Bacteroidota > Bacteroidia > Cytophagales > Cyclobacteriaceae > ELB16-189. The sequence goes on along the minus strand of JAYVBH010000032.1, from coordinate 51,675 downwards.
AATGGCACAGCACAGGAGGGCTCAATGATAAGCTTCATGCGCTCCCATATGATGCGCATGGCAGCGACAATCTCTTCGTCTGTCACGGTAATTATTTCCTTGACATTATCGCGGATGATGGGAAAAGTCTTCGTTCCAAGTGTAGTCAAAAGTCCATCAGCAATAGTATTGGATTGAGCTTGTTCAATCTGCCCACTTTTCATTGAGCGGTAAGCATCATCCGATCCTGCTGGTTCTCCTGCAATGACTGCGGTAGCGGGCGAGAAATACTTTGCCGCCAACGCAGTGCCGCTCAGAAGGCCACCACCCCCGACGGGCGCAAGAAGGAAGTCAAGGTTTGGAATTTCTTCCAGCAGTTCTTTCGCACAAGTTGCCTGGCCCTCCATCACATCATAGTTGTTGAATGGATGAATCTCAGTTGCCCCGGTCTTGCGAATGACCTCTTCTAGCGTAGATTCCCGCGCAGCGAGTGTTGGTTCACACTCAAATATTTGGCCACCATAGGCGCGCACCCCGCGTTTCTTGATTTCAGGGGCTGTTCTGGGCATGACGATGTACGATGCGATGCCCAGAATCTTGGCTGCCCGGGCCAATGCCTGAGCATGGTTTCCTGAAGAATGGGTGGCGACACCCTTAATGCGTTGTTCTGATGTCAGCTTCAAAGCGGCATTCATCGCCCCACGTGCTTTGAAAGCACCTACCTTTTGGAAATTCTCGCACTTGAAAAACAGTGAACATCCGGCCATAGCGTCAATCGACTCACTCGTCATCACCGGGGTTTGGTGAATATAGGGTTTGATAAGCGCGTGCGCTGCTGTTATTGATTGTTTGTCGGGCAGATTCATTCAGCAATAAAGTAATTTCTCAAGGGTTTTCGAATGAAGACGCCAACATTATGCCGTCACCCACCGGGTGACTTCATCCACGGGTTTCCGCGGCCGGGGGGATGGCCATGTCTTTGGAATGCCCAAATGAAGAAAGCCAATCAAGTGATCATTGGGGCCTAGCCCAAAGAATGATTTTGCTTCCTCAAAATAGGTGACGCCGCCTGTGCTTAGATAGCAGCCTATTTCATAAGCAGCAGCCGTGAGATACATGTTTTCCACAGCACAGAACACCGCGCCAATTTCCTCTATCTCAGGGATGATATTTTTTTCATCACGCTTTACACCAATGGCAATGATGCAAGCGGATTGAAAGGGCTTTGTCTTTAATCCAGTGAAACGTTCTTCGCGGAAGGTTCCGTTTGCAGACGTCACCGTTTTATAACATTCTGACTGAAATTCTGCGAGACGGGCAATGCCCTCATTTAAAAACACCGTGAAGCGCCAGGGCTGTGTCATTTTGTGAGTGGGCGCCAAGGTTGCGTTTTCTAGAATTACCCGGATGACTTGTTCATCAATCTTTTCACTGGAATAACTGGCTGGGAATACAGATCGCCGTTTCAGCATCAACCCATTTATTTCCCTCAAATTGAATTGCATCTGATTACTTTTATGGCGAAGTTAAGCGTTATACCCCTTTAAATTATGCGTTACCTGTTCATTTTGGCTTTGATGTCATCCTGTACGCCATTGTACCTTTCAGGTACACGAAACACCCCTTTGTTCAAGGAGAAGGGAGAGGCTCAGATTTCCGGGTATCTCTCTGGAGCGGGGATTGAAGCCCAGGGGGCTTATGCTCTTACCGATAACATTGCGGTGATCGGTGGATACTCATACGCCAATCAAAAGAAAACAAGTAACAGCGTTGAGTATACCCGTAAAAATGGAATCGGAGAGATTGGATTGGGATATTATAGCCGATCGAGATCAGCGCGGTATGAAATTTTTGCCGGCTACAGCTTTGGTGAAGGAACGTCCAGTGACGTGTACTATTTCATATCCCCTGGTGTTGAAACAGTGACAACTGCAAAAATGAAGCGGTTCTTCATCCAGCCGTCTATTGGAAGCAACAATCGGAATGTCAACCTGTCTTTTACTCCCCGGATCTCTTGGGTAGATTTCTCAGACTTCACGGGCGGTGGAGTAGGCCCTGTTACCCCAAACGAAAAAACAACCCTCTTTTTTGAGCCAGCTGCAACGCTGAAGGTACATCTTACCGGAAATATTTTTGGTGTACTCCAATTGGGCCTAACCGTTCCATTTGGAGAACCGTACTTTAAGTATCAGTCATTGCAAGGATCTATCGGATTGCAAATTGATACTGGCGGACTCAGCACGCGCGTGTATAAATAGAGACTACGTGACTAGAAGATTCGCCGAACTGTGTACATCTATTAACCTACCTAAATTTCAACAATGCTTTTAGCGCTCGACATAGGCAATAGTGATATTACCATGGGCTTGTGGAAGGATGGTGTTTGGCGGATCTGGCGAATTCCATCACGGGAGGATCAGCCCGAATTGTTCTATGGAATCAAAGTAAGGGATCATTTTTTGGAAGCGGGTTTGCCTGTCGAGGCTGTTAATATCGTTGTTGTAAGCAGTGTGGTGCCCATGCTTACTGACAAGCTGCGTAATGTAGTTCGCTCCCTGTTCAAGCGCGAACCAATATTGGTCGGCCCAGGTATATATGACAAGCTGCCTATCGAAGTATTGAATCCCTACGAAATAGGATCCGATCTGGTGGCCAATGCCATAGGTGCTCATTTTCTATTGAGAGAGACGTGCATCGTTGTTGATTTTGGGACAGCACTCACCTTTACAACAGTATCTGGCAAAGGAAAAATACTGGGAGTATCCATCGTGCCTGGCCTTCGGACGGCATTGCGGGCACTTTCACAGAATACCGCTAAACTGTTTGATGTGCCACTCGAAATGCCTACTTCGGCATTAGGAATCAATACCGTTACGGCGATCCAATCGGGAATCGTCATTGGTTATGAGGGGCTGGTGAAGCATTTGATTCAGGCAATCCGGGCCGAACTCAAAATGGAATGCCCTGCCATTGCTACCGGCGGACTTTCTTTCGTAATGACTTCCCTGCGCGGATTTTTCCACCGGGTGGAGCCACAATTGACACTCGATGGTTTGCGGATCATCGGAGAACTTATGAACGGGAGAAAGAACGGAGATAGCACTACCTGATTGCGCATTTATAGGTCTAAGCAAGTCTTAAAATATCATCGTACCTTCGTATGAAGTGAACTGCACCAAACGTTGACAGATTATGGCTTTCCGAAAATTGATGCTGGTCGTAAGTTGGGCTTTGCTGATGTATTCATGCAAAGAGGTTTCATTTCGTGAACCTCAGCCTGCCGGGGTAAACTCGCTGACTGAAATACCCAAATCACTTCAAGGCAGCTATATCGCCATTGATGAGAAAGGAAATGACACCGATACCCTTATTGTTGAATCTTGGGGGTATCACTTTCGGGATGCAAAAGAGAAAGACTGGCTGGGAAGAGGAGTGATCAGCGATACGCTCGTTATCAAGTCATACCAGAACTACTACTTTGTAAATTTTCGTGCCGGAGATCAATGGATTCTGCGCTTGATTCGCCAGAAGCCGAGTGGATCCATTGAATTCATGTCCATTCCGGTGGGGGATGATGCAAAACGAAAAGATATTCTTAAAAAGCTTTCAAAGAAATTTCCCGTCACTGAAATTCAGAGGAAAGATGACACATTCTATCAGATTAATCCGAATCGCGATCAGCTAATGCAATTAATCCAGGAAGGGTTCTTTACCGGGAATGAGTTGGCGAGAATAAAGTAGTTTCCAGAACTAGTTCTTCTTTTTCTTCTTCAGCAGGTTTTGCAGTTGCATTAGTTGATTGACCGGCTCCTTTTTCGTTGAATCTTTCTTTGTTGTGTCAGCTTTGGGTGTGCTGCCCAGGTTCTTGAGTACATCTTGCGGTTTAGCGCCTCCAAGCAATTGTTTCGCCGCTTCCTGTGTCTTTTGTGTCACAACGGCTTTAGCTGCCTCCTTAACTTGCGCCTTTTGCTCTGTGGCAATCAACCGCGTCTTTGGATCTTTTACCGTGCCGCCAACACCGATGGTAACCGGAATTTTGTCGGTAGGATTGGTTGAACCGGTGTACTGGTTGATGAATCCCTGCACCTGAGATCCAAGCTGACCAGCCGGAACCATCATCTTGAGGGAATAGTCTATAGAAAGATCTAGACCCGTGCTCCCACTAATCGTTGTCGCATAATCTCCGATTTTTACTTCAAAAGGTTTTACGCTGAAGCGCCCGTTGTTGATCGCCGCCGACATTAAAACATCCCTCAGACTAACTTGATCCGTATTATTGAGCTTCGTTAACGAGGTTAAACCAGAAACCACTTTAGACTGAGTCAAAGCCGCTTGGGCAATCTTGATTAGACCAGCCCCGTTCAAAGTGGCCAGGTTGGGTGTCATTTGGTTGGTAAGTTCTCCGTTCAGCTTGAAATCGGTAGAAAAAAAGCCGTTGACAAGGCCTGCAATTGGCGCATAGGTGCGCACCATTGAGAACGAGTGTGCCGCCTGCTGGATCGAAAGTTTTTCAATCTTTAGATCCAAATCATATTTGGGATGCTGTATGTTTTTTGCGTTGTAAGTACCATTCACGATAAATGATCCGCCCAACATACCAAACTTAAGTGCGCTGAGATTGGCTACCCCATTTCGCAGGATCACGTCACCGCTTGCCTGAGTAATCGTGTAGTCCATCATTTTGACAGTGCCGACCGTTGACTTTAAGATAAAGTCGATGTTTTCTGGTATCGGGATGACGCCAAAGGAAGCGGTGTCTGTTGATGCCGAAGTGCCACTATCTTCCATGAACTCATTCAGGTCCAGCAGCGTTGAGTTGAAAGTTACAACACCTTTGATGGTTTGATTGTTGAGGGCATACCCGATGTAGTTTTCTACTCGTCCGTTAACCCTAAAATCACTGCGGCCCACTGTTCCATCCAATTTGCTGATTTCAATTTTTTGGGGATCAAACGCGGCACTGGCTTCGTGAAGAGTAACGGTCGGACTACCCTTAGCCACATAACGAAAATCACGGACCGAGGCGATACCACTTGTTGGGAGTTTGTCATATCGTTTTGCGGTTACGTCTGACATTTTTCCCCGAGTCTCAATGTTGGCCACAACCTTGCCGGCCAAGGTCATTCCATTAAGTGGAAACACTTTGGTCATCTTCTCCAAATCCACGGAGCCGTTCGCCTTGATGTCCCAGGTATAATCATCGAGGTTCTGAAGTTTCATCGTGGCGTTTAGTTTTTCTCCATCCAATACCAGGGAAAACCGATTTACGGCAATAAGCGTTTCGGCCATTTTTCCAGAAGTATTACGGATTGAGGCATTCATATTCAGATCTTCCAGAGGAAGCGGAAACTTTGAGGACTTAACGTAACCATTTGTCAAAGTCATGGTGGCATCCACAGCAGGTATGATTTTTCTGAGACTGTCATATACACCCTTGGCTGTTCCGTTGATAGAATACTCACCACGCATTTCCATTCCTTCCATCGGAAACATTTTTGCCAACTCACCAAGATTCAGTTTGGCGGCTACCGTTGCATCCATCCTGTAATTCTTCAGGTTCTCAATCAGTATTCTGGCGTCCACAGGATTGGATCCGAAGTCCAGGTGAAGCTTCTTCAGGTTAACCACGGTATGATCAATTATTCCATCCGTATTATCAACCAGAAGATCCATATTGATATTGGTGATGGCCGTTGGCAGATCGGGATACTTGAACATCGCATCCTTTACTAGCAAGTTTACCTGAAAGGCAGGCATTTCTTTTTCATTGTATGTTCCTTTCACAAGTCCGGCAAAAGATAGTTCACCTTTGGTTTCAAGGGTCTTAAAATCCTTAGTATAGATTCCAGGCACAAGGGAGAGCAAGCTCTTAAAAGAGTTTGCCGGACTCTTGAACTTAATATCCATGCCATAGTCGGAAGGATTCATCTTAAACCACCCATCGAAGCTAAGGACGAAGTCATTGATTTTGACTGTATTCTCTTTGAATGTAAACGTGGAAAAATTGTCACTGATAGAGATGACGGCATCTGCTTCGGCACGTTTGTCTTTAAGAAACTGCATGGTGCCCATGGAGGTAGACACCGAATCGGCAAGTGTGTGCGTGCGCAAGTCAAATACATCCTGGGTAAAGTCGCCACTACCGGTATGATTAAGTCCTTTGAGGGAAAGAAAGTAAGGAATAGAAGCATCGTCGTAGACGAGCCTGCCATTAATGATTTCCCAATGGTCAATTCCGAAGGAAAACTCAGAGGATACAGGAGCGGATGTCAATGTATCTGTAGAAGGAATAGCAATGTCATAATTCGCACGACCGTCGGCCAGCACGGAAACGTTTATTTGGGGGTTAATGAGTGTGATTCCCTTTAGCCGCAACGTGCTGCCAAAGAGAACGTCTGACAGATTTATTTCCACATCAAGCTGATCAACCACGAACAAGTGTTGTCCCTCAAACGGAGCCCGGTTAAAAACGCCGAGTTCTTTGATTTGGGCAGTGATGTTGGGAAAATTGCGAAAAATGGTAAGACTGAAATTGTTAACATCAAAGACAACATCGGCATTCACGCTTTTGGCGATTGCCCGATCAATGGCCACTTTGATATCATCTTTGAAAACGACAGGCAGAATTGCGGCCGCAGCGATCAATATGATCAGCAGAGCGCCAAATCCAATAAGTACCTTTTTGAGGATTTTCATAGAAAAAGCTTTCTCGGTGAAGTAAAATTACGAATTATAGAAGGGAGTCTAGCTAAAACCACTTCAGCAATACATCAACGATTTTTTTCATCCCCTTCGTATAGGGAGGGTATAGCAAATACGGTGCCGCCCATCCGCTTTTCTGGCGCAGTACAGACTTCTCATTGGAAAATGCAGCAAAGCCATATTCTCCATGCGATTTGCCAATGCCACTTTGGTTAACGCCACCGAAGGGCAAGTTTGGGTGTGTGAATTGGAGTACACATTCATTGATGCAGGCGGTCCCCGATGTCGTATGACGGAGAACATAGGCCTGGAATTCCTTTCGCTGACTAAAGATATACAAGGCCAGAGGTTTTGGCCGACTGTTGATAGTGGCGACCAATTCTTCCGGTGAGGTGAATGTGGCCACTGGAAGAACGGGACCAAATATTTCCTCATCCCAGACCAGCGCACCTGATGGTACGTTGGTGAGAATAACCGGACTCAGGAAATTCTCTTTTTCGTTTGACCCACCGAGCTGAGTAATGGTTGCTCCGCGTTCCCTTGCATCGTTTATAAGCGCAGATACGCGACTAAATTGCTGTGCGGTGGCCATCCGGGAATAACTGGACGATTTTTCATCAATGTCATGGCCGTCACCGAAAATTTGGTGTATTTCTTTCTTTAGCTGTTCAAGAAATTTCTCCTTGACCTGCTCTTCAATAAGAACATAGTCTGGGGCAATGCAGGTTTGCCCATTATTGAAAAATTTACCAAATGCAATTCGTCTGGCTGCGTCAGCCAGGTTTGCAGAGGCATCAATCACAGTTGGTGTTTTCCCGCCAAGCTCCAGGGTGACAGAAGAAAGGTGCCTTGCCGCTGCTTGCATCACAACCTTTCCAACTGCTGTACTTCCGGTAAAGAAAATATGATCGAAAGGAAGCGTCAGAAGTTTTTGTGAGGCTTCGACTCCACCTTCCACAACGAACGCGATGTCATCGCTAAAGACTTCCTGAACCATCTCAAGAACAAGCTTGGATGTATGGGGAGTCAATTCTGAAGGTTTGATGATGACGTTGTTACCCGCAGCAAGGCATGATACCAAGGGACCTACACAAAGGTTGAAAGGGAAATTCCAAGGGGCTATAATCAGGCAAGTGCCCTTGGGCTCCAATTGAATTTCAGAGCGGGTACCCAGGTAAGTAAGTGTAGCATCGATTTTCTTGGGTGCAGCCCATCGGTCAAGGTTGCTTAATGCGTGCCGTAACTCTGTTAGTACCGGGTAGATTTCTGTCGTATCTACCTCGAGGAGCGGTTTTCGATAGTCTGCATGAACCGCCTGCTTGATCCGTTCCCGATTGGCATGGATCCAGGTTTCCAGGCTTCTCAGCCTTCTTTTTCTGGATTCGAGCGGCTCATGTCTAAGCTCCAAACTCCGGGCTTTTAGCTTCTCAAAATGTTCCCTAATGGAGAAGTCAGATATGATTTTTGGATCAATTCCCATGTTTTGGACTGGTGAAGCCTAAAAATAGGGCAATCGGCAGGAAAGGCCTAATGTTAAGCCAATGTTACGCCTGTTGCCTGTATGTTAAGAATATGTTAGTTTTATTACCTAATTGTTATGAAAGGCCCGAAAACGATCTTCTTGCTGATAATACTTTTCTGCACCATAGCGGCTTGGGCTCAGCCTACGCTTAATGAACTGCTGAGTACAGCCAATGCCACTGCAGATCAGAAGGAGAATGCGTATGCGAGGGTTCAGTCATTCCTTGGATCGATTCATGCAGACCACTCCGCTAACCACAAGACGCTTCAGCGTTTGTTTCGCGGCGTACATACGAACTTCTTGAAGAAGTATGAGGCCTATTCAAACTTTGATGAGTTATTCACCGAAGGTAAATTTGATTGCCTGACGGCAACCGCACTATTCAGTCACTTGTTGACGGAAATGAATTATGACTTTGATGTAATCGAAACCAACTATCATATTTTTATTCTTGTCAAAACATCGCAAGGTGAGGTGATGCTGGAGACCACTGATCGTCTCGCCGGTTTCGTTACCGATCCGGAGATCATAGCAAATCGCACGGAAGAATACAGCAAGAATGTTCTTGCATCGCGAAAAGGAGAAAAAATACTGTATAAATATTCCTTCAGTCTTTATCAGAAGGTGCCTACCGATAAATTGTCGGGATTACTGATCTACAATCAGGCGGTAAAGGAATATAATCGCGAAGATTGGTTGGCTTGTGCTCGCTCTTTGGAAGATGCCTATGCGCATTACCCAACGACACGGTGCGAGGAACTTGGTGATATCCTTATTCGCACGCTGATGGAGCGGGAAGTTGCGGAACAAGTCAAACGGGAATGCTTGGTTCACCTCAAGCCTGTGTTCATGGCGAAAACCGGCACTTTGGCCGCTAACTAAGAAAATTAGTTTTCAATGATGCGCGCTTCAACGCGACGGTTGAGCTTGTGCGCTTCCTCTGTATCCTCTCGGCTCAGCGGCATGGAGCCACCGAAGGCTTTCAACTTCACACGGTTCTTGTTTACGCCTTTCCTAATCAGATAATCACGAACGGCATCTACACGTTGTTCCGAAAGTTTGAGATTTAGCTTAGCATCACCGCGGGTATCCGTGTGACCCTCAAGCTGGATTACTATCTTTGGATTGGTATGAAGCATCTCCGCAATGGTATTTAACTCAGGATAGGATTCCGGACTGATAACTGCAGATCGCTGATGGAAGATCAAAGCTTCCAGGCGAATGACTTTGCCCACTTGATGCGCGGGCGGCTCGATAGCTGCAGTCGCTAAGGGTTTACCTAGTTCTATATCCTGAACAACCTTTCGGTCAGTTGCCGTTGCCGGATCAAGTAGATGTTTGGAGGGGGTAAAACCAGGAGCTTCTGCGGTTACGGTAAACTTCGCGTTTCCAAACAAGGGAAACGCGTATTCAATCCCATTCATAACGCCAACTATATTACCATAGGGCTCGCTCCGGTAAGAAATTCTGGCTACAACAGGTTCCTGCGTAGCGTGATTGATGATTTTTCCAGAAGCCTGAACATAAGAATTGTTTTCCTGAGCCCTGGAAAAAAGAGCTAAGCCAGCAAGGGCCAGCAACAAGAAAGGTTTCTTCATTGTTTTCTAGAGTTTGATAATCTTGAATTCTACCCGTCTGTTCTTCTGACGGCCCTCCCGGGTGTCATTTGTTTCAAGCGGCTTCGATTCGCCAAAGAAGACAGTGACAATCCGATCCGCAGCAATGCCTTTCTTGGTCAGGTAGCGGGATACAGCGTTAGCACGTTGCTGGGAAAGTACAAGGTTATAATTTGCTGGTCCCATAGCATCGGTATGTCCGGCAATTTCGACAGTCATAGAAGACCGCTCATTCATCAACTTAATAATGCGGTCGAGTTCAGGAAAGGACTCCGGTTTAAGAACCGCTTTCTTGAAATCAAAGAAGATATTGTTAAGTGTGATGGAGGTGTTGGCCTCGATAACAGCAACTTCAATCGGAGCCAGGGTGATGTCTCCGGTTTGAAGCGTTCCATCCTTAGTATAGGCCGTCAAATCAAGATTCTGATTTGTGGAAATGTGGTCTGGGGCCTCCGCACGAACTCCATAGCGTTGGCCACCGGGTAGATGGATTTCGTATTCACCTGTTTCCGGATTGGAGTAGGCAATACCGATCTCTCTTCCGTCAGGCAGCCGTTCGTAGATAATCTTTGCGCTGATCGGCTTGCCGGTCTTGGCATCGATTAGCTTTCCTTTCACAATAACCACTGGATCCGGGCTTTTGTAGACAGGGAGTTTCACACGGAAGATATCTGCATTTTCTTCTGTCACTGCGCGGGAGTAGTAAGCAAACTCGCTGCCAGAAGGGACATTGAAGAACAGGTCATCAAGTGTTGAATTGATGTCTGGTCCCATGTTTTGTGGTTCCGACCAATTCGTCCAGGTATCATCGAGCCGTTTGGTCACATAAACGTCTGCTCCGCCGTACCCACTGAATCCATTAGAAGAGAAATAAAGTGTCTTATCGTCTGACGCCAAATAAGGAGCGGACTCTTCATTGGCGGTGTTCACTATGCCGCCCAGGTTCAGCGGCTCAGTCCAGGTGTTGTCTTCCTTTAGAAAACTCACATACAAGTCCCTGCCACCACGCGAATCTTCGCGCTCAACGGACATCAATAGTGTTTTTCGGGTATTGCCGAGGGAATAGTTTGCCTTCTCGTTGTAGTTGTAATCATTTTCAATTTGAATCGCTGTTGGAGCGGTCCAGTTGCCGCCAATACTGTTGCTTACAGAAACGCCAGCGACCATTTTTCCATTGGGCAAGTATTTATTTCCAAGTACCAGTATGGTTTGCCCATCAGGTGTTGAAGAAACTGCATTGACAAAATTGGGACCGGCGTTATTGAAATTTCCCCCCATGTTTTGAGACAGCGTCCAGTTACCGTCAGCCCCTAATTCAGAGTACCAGATATCCTCCTTATCATCTACTCCGCCGACATTTTCCGGGTGATTCTTTCGGGAGAAATACATTGTTTTTCCGTCAGGAGAAAGAAGTGGATTCAGTTCGCTAACGTCACTGTTTACATTTTTATCCAGTGCTTCAACCTGTAATCCCTTACTTACAAGCTCCAATACAGAAATGTCTGCTATGATGGGAATGCTGACATCCGTGATAGCAACCGCATCAATTGAGAAATAATCGATTACCGCCCCACCATCAAACTGGAGTTTGATTGCCGCAACCTTGTAGGGTGTTTTTTCGACCATGACATTGAGCATCCTTCCTTTTTGAGGCGAAGGGCCCGGCGTCAGCGTATGAATCAGGTATTCAGTTCCGGCCTCATCATAAGCAAGTACCTTATAAACGGCACCGGGGTTATAGGATTCGGCTATAGCAACTTGTCTGATTTGCATGGGATTAGCAAAACCAACCTTGATGAACTCCTGTCGCTTGGGTTTGTCAGGCGTCCAGGCATTTGGGTTTTGACCGGCTGCAGGAAGTACGTTGGGTTTTCCAATGGCCTGTTCTGCAGAGTACTGAACCGGCGTCAATTCGCTGGAAAACTCAAGGACTTTGGATGCCCATTGGACAATTTGCCCATGCCCCTGGAAAAAGGAAAGCACGAGGATCATCAGGGTAGGTAGACTTCGCTTCATGAGGGGTAGGAGTAGTAATGAAATAAAGAGTTAAACATAATTAAAAATTATCAAAAAGAGGCTGTTCAAGGCCCTTGGGAGGCCCAAAATCGGGCCTATTCGAGGGATGTTTTGTTGAAAAGCAAGAACCCGATGTGTAGCAGAACCCCTAGTTGCGTCTTCTGGTCATCATAGTAGTTCACATTAAGACTGATGGGGCCGATGGTAGAGTGCATGACCAGTCCAACGGTACCGGCAAAAAAGATCTGTCTGATTTCCGTATTAAGGACAGGCTCCTGGTTTGGACCTTTGGTGATCGTCTCCAATGGCTTGAATAGGTAGCCCTCCAGCCGCAAGTCAAGCCGCTTTCGTAAGGCAAAGACATTTCGCCACCCGCCAGCGACAAAGTTGAATGACCTGAAATTCTGCAACATAAGGGTAGGGGAATCCTGCATCGGGTAGAATCCTGGAGCATTGATAATGGTTCCACCGTAATTATTGAAAACAGGTTGATTGGAAAAGAGCGCATGTATGTAATAACCCGAACTATAAATACCTGCCCGGAAATACTGTTCCATAATCAAGCTGCCGCGAATCCAGGAACGCTGATTTTCAATTGGAACACCTTGCGCAAAGGTTGATGTTGTGCCAGGTTTGAGGTTTTCTCTCAAATCAAAGAAGTCTAAACCAGCGTAAAATGCCTTTCCGGATGATGCATATTGTTTGCGGTTAAGGGTATTGGTTGAAAGATTAATCCCGTATCGTCCGCCAGTCAATGTCAATTCGTCGAGCGTGTCGGTGGAACTAAGATTATCATTGTTGATGTACTGGTCATTGTTGCTGATGTATGAACCTTCCAGGGAAAGTCGGAATTGGCGACCCACCGGAAGGCCAATGCTTGCACCTACGCGCCGATCAATTCGCTTAAGAACAGTTGAGTTTGTTCGGTTTACGATGATATCGTTTCCTTCAATGAAGTTCCAGCTGTTAAAGGTCGCCTCGGGTTCAATGTAGAACCTGGTGTTGCCGGAAAAGTCAAGCCTCGCTTTTGCCTGTGCGGATTGATAAAAGTTTCCTGTTGCAAAATTTGCGCTGACATGGGTGAGTAGTCGGTTAAAATAATAATAGTTCAAGCCGAGGTAAATGTTGCTGGTGTTGCGCGTCGCGATGACACCGCCAAAGTCAACCTGAAAATTGTTTTGTGGACGCTTCGCCAATGTAAAATTAAAATGTTGTGAGGTTGAATCGAATGAAAAACTCGGGTACAGATTTTTGAAATAGTCTTCGGAAACGAGGCTGTAGTAACCTCGCTTTAGGTTAGTGAATGAAAGTGGTCGTTTGCCTTTATGAAACAATCTATCGATGTATGCCTGCTGGTGCACATTATGATCGCCAATAACTACACGATCCACCAGTAGTGAAACTGTGCGGTTGTTGAAAGCATTTCGGCGGGCCGCCACTTCTTCACATGAGCGCCGAGCAGCAATCTTGCTCTTTATTTCCGGCATGCGTCGCATGGTTTCTGCATAGCCGCTGTCAATAAGCTCTCTCACTTTTGCGAAATCAAACCCACTTAGGCCTTTCAAGTTTGGCTGCAGGTAGATTCCGGAGATGGGAACCTTATCCGGGTTCGACTTGTCCATGAGGATAAAAAGGAGCGATCGGGAAATAAGCTGATCATCTTCTTTAGTTGGATAGTCTTCGTAGATCTTGCTTGACACGTTGCAACCGATAATTACATCAGGATGAAATTCACGCTCGGCAACATCAACCGGAAAATTGTTATAGATGCCGCCATCGAAGAGATATTGCCCATCAATTCGTATTGGCGTGTAGAAGAAAGGAACGGTCTGTGTGGCACGAAGGGCTTCGCCCAGGGAGCCTTTCTTCAAAATGACTTCGCGCTGTGTAAAGATTTCAGAAGCCATAACACGTAGCGGAACAAACAGGCTATCGAAATTTCCTCTCGCAATCGCGGATGGCTGCGCCATTTTCTCCGCCAGGGCAAAGTTTAACGAAACATCATTGGCAATACTTGTGTTTAGGTTTAGATTGAATGTGGTGTCCAATTGCAGGTTGAGACGGACAAAGGAAGGATGGATATCGTCCTTGTTGTAGTAGTAGTTGTAGCCCTCTTCCAGCTGCCCCGTCACCCAGCGGCTCAAATCCTCGGTGAGCATCAATTCTTCGATTTGTTCCGGACTCATGCCAGCCGCATAGCACCCCGCAACGATGCCACCCATTGAAGTCCCGGTCAGATAATCAATTGGGATTTCATTTTCCTCTAACGCCTTCAGCATACCAATGTGTGCCAGGCCCTTGGCGGCACCACCGCTCATAACCACAGCCACTTTTTGGCCGATAGCAAGACCACTAGCACCAAAGAGGAGGATTAAAAGGAAAAGTGAGCGCATTTCACCCCAATTTACCTGCCCTACTGTTAAGAATGAAGTTCAGTGTCCAGCTACTACCAATGGAGGCTCTGGGAGGTGGATAGAATCAAGCCGGCGCATGACTTTAAGCCGAGCGGCCTCATAAGTCAGAATAAACTCAGGTTTAATCGGTTGAGAGGGAGGAAGTTCCACGCGGAGCGCATCTACCTGGACCCCATTTTTCCAGAACCGATAGCACAGGTGGGGCCCGGTTGCAAGACCTGTATTGCCAACATATCCAATTGTTTCACCCTGATTAACATGGTCCCCTGGATGCAATCCGGATGCAATCCTGGACATGTGCAGGTATTGTGTGGTATAGGCGCTGTTGTGTCGGATTCTGACGTAGTTTCCATTATTACCATTGTACCGGGCTTCGAGGACGACACCATCACCTACACTGCGAATTGGCGTTCCGGAGGGTGCCGCAAAGTCGGTTCCCCGATGAGCACGGAATACCCGGGCAATGGGATGGAACCTGCGGGGGTTATACCGGGAACTAATGCGCGTAAATTCAATAGGATATTTTAACAAGGCTTTCCGCAAACTATTTCCTTCAAAATCGAAATAATCGGTGCCGCTACCCTGGTCAAACGGAATTGCATAGAACGACTCGTTCATGTGCTCAAAGAATATTCCCAGGATTTTTCCAATTCCAATCGTTTGGCCCTCAACCTGCTGCTCCTCATAATAGAGCTTAAAGCGATCGCCCCTCTGCAATCGCTGGAAATCAATTTGCCAGGCAAAAATGTCAACAAATCGGTTTGTGAGTTCTGGAGAAATGCCCTGAATATCAATCGTCTCGGCAAGTGTTGATCCAATCACTCCTGCTACTTCCCTTTTGTTGATGGTCACGGCGCGATGCCCGACCTCAACACGCAGCGAGTCGCTGAATTGGAAAATGTAGTAGTCAAGGGGATTAGCTTCATACACCAGCGCCTGTATAGATTTTAGTGAATCATGTTTGGCAATGATCGTGTACTTCTTGTTAGCCGCGATACGTCGGAAATCAAAAACTTCGCGCGGGATAAGGTGCAACTGCTGCAGGAGCCTGGGCGACACATGGTATCCAACCAGCAAATCAACGAACCGTTGATCTCGACGGACAACATCTTCAACCACGTGAAGATGATTCACCATCATGCCATATAAGAGTTGGGGTTCTTCAATTTCTTTTTCAGCGCGACGGACCGTATCCTGCTGAAAATCTCCTTCCCCGTAGTAGGAAAGTGAAATGCGTTCGATGACAGGCTCACTGATGGCCAAGACTCCGATCAGCACAAATAATCCAATCAAAACTTTTATTGAACGCGTCACAGGATCATCATCATTCCTGCAAAGTTACAAATTTAGGGGTAAAGGGATTTGTACTTAGCCACGCCGCGCTCAAGAAACGCAACGAATTTCTCCGGGCTTCGGTCGTAACCATATGGCCACGCAAGGACCCGTTCATCGGCGCCGAGGAGTACGTAAAAGGGCTGGGCATTATTCTCAAGATTTGAAATCTGAAGATCGGCATTCTGCTTTCCGATTGTCTTCTTTTCTTTATTGTCGTTGACCGACACGTACCAGTCCTTTTCAGGGAGCAGGGTTTTGTCATCCACATAGAGCGCGACCACAACAAATTCCTTTCTCAAAAGGCTGAGCACCTTGGGATCACTCCACACGACCGCTTCCATTTCACGGCAGTTGGTGCAACCATGTCCTGTAAAGTCAATAAACAGCGGTTTCTTTTGCTGCCGCGCACAGGCAAGGGCTTGCTCATAGTCAAAGTACCCGGAGAGGCCCTGGGGCAAATGAAGAAAATCTGCGTAGCGGGGAGATTCGCATCCGGCTAATGCATTTTCATTCGACTTGTCTTCAGCAAGATTGAAGTCATGCGTGTATAGCGGAGGAAGGTAGCCAGCAAGGGCTTTTAGCGGAGCTCCCCAGAGACCTGGGATCAGGTAAACGACAAAGGAAAAGACTAGTGTGGCAAACAAAAGACGCGGCACGCCGAGGTGATCCATTGGCGAATCCCCCTTCATGATGAGTTTGCCAAGGAGATAGAATCCCAGCAATCCAAAGATTACAATCCATAGCGCAAGGTTCACGTCACGGTCAAGCAAACCCCAATGGTACGCTTGATCCGCAATGCTGAAGAATTTCAAGCAGAGTGCCAGTTCAAGAAACCCCAGCGTAACTTTAACTGAATTTAACCAACCACCCGATTTGGGCATCCCCTTGATCCATTCCGGGAATATGGCAAAGAGGGTAAAGGGAATGGAGAACGCCAGTGCGTAGAAGAACATTGCCAGCACAGGCTTCATAATTTGACCGCCGGCTGCAAGGACCACCACATTACCAACGATGGGGAGCGTACAAGAGAAACTCACGAGTACCAGGGTTGCCGCCATGAAGAATATACCAATCAACCCACCCTTTTCAGCTTGTTGATCAGCCTTGTTCACCAGTTGATAGGGAGCATTGATTTCAAACAATCCAAAAAAGGATAAGGCAAACACAATGAATGTAACAAACACAAAAAGATTTGGCGCCCAATGTGTGGCCAATGCATTCAGGCCCTCAGCACCAAGGAGTACGGCAAACAAAGTTCCGGCCAGCGTGTAAATGAAAATGATTGAGAGGCCGAAAATAATTGCCTTGCGGACACCTTCCTTTTTTGACTGATTGTCTCGCAGGAAGAAAGTCACGGTCATCGGAACCATCGGGAAGACACAGGGTGTAATGAGTGATGTGAGGCCAAGGATAAACGCAAAAATGAGGTATCCAAGAAGAGACTCTTCACGGATGGTTGCTTCGCCCTCAAGGATAGACTTGTCGAGAACGGGCCCCTTGACTGGAAGATCGACCGCGGTCACCACAGGAGCAGGAGCGACAAAAGCAGGTGTTGTGCTTGGGGCAACTTCTTCAACAGCGGTGCCGCCGGTAACCTTGATATTAGTCAGCGAAAAATCTTCCTCACCCGGGATACACCTTCCATTGACATCGCTGCATACCTGATATTCGTAGCTGCCGGCGATTTTCGCAGGAGAGCCAAGTAGTCGAACCTTTTGACGAAACTCACCTGTGCCCTTGAAAATCTTGATGTCACAATCAAAAATATCATCATGCTTTGCGATAGGGTTGATTGCCAAAAGATCGCCTACTAGCTCGTAGCTCCCGTTTGTTACGAACGTAATTGTAGTTTTGGTAGGGCCATCCTCGCAGACAAAATCGCTTGAGTAGAGATACCAGTTCTTTTCAATGGTCGCTTTGAACTGGATCTCGATTACATCACCTGCCTTGGCTGCAGTCTGCGATGCCGAAACGGTCCACTTGGCAGGCTCGAGAATTTGAGCGGAAAGCCCAAATGTCAGAACCAACGAGAGGACAACAACAGAAATGAATTTCTTCACTGTATTCTAGTTAGGTGTTTAAACAAATAGCCTTGTACTTCAGTTCAGGCCTTGAAGATCGATTCAGGCGCTGGCTGCAAATTGTTTATGAAATGCCACAAGGGTTTCAATCCCAATAAGAAAGTTCTTGATTCCATAATGCTCATTCGGTGAATGCAACGCGTCTGAATCTAATCCAAAGCCCATTAAAACGGTGTTCAGACCAAGCTCCTTCTTAAAAAGCGCTACAATGGGGATGCTACCACCATCCCTTGTCGGAATAGGTGTCTTGCCCCACACTTCTTCAAAAGCCCTCGCCGCAGCCTTGAAAGCTTTGGAATCCGTTGGCGTTACCGCAGCCTCACCCCCATGATGGGCAATAACTTTTACCTGAACCGATTTGGGGGCGATTGAAATAAAATGACGCGTGAACAGTTCGGTGATTTGATCGGGTTCTTGATTGGGGACAAGACGCATTGAAATTTTTGCTGAAGCCATGGAAGGCAAAACTGTTTTTGCGCCTTCTCCCGTATATCCTCCCCATATCCCATTTACATCGAGCGTTGGACGAATGCCTGTTCGCTCCAATGTGGTGTAGCCTTTTTCGCCCGAGACTTCACTAATTCCCAATTCCTTTTTGTAGTCATTCAAAACAAAAGGTGCGCGGTTTAGCGCTTCGCGTTCTGCCGGGGTAAGGTCGGCCACCATGTCATAGAATCCGGGGATCGTCACGCGTCCATCTTCATCATGAAGGGAAGCAATCATTTCACAAAGCACATTGGCAGGATTAGCGACCGCTCCACCGTATACGCCAGAATGCAAGTCGCGATTTGGCCCAGTCACCTGTACTTCCATGTAACTCAATCCCCGAAGCCCGGTTGTGATGGATGGCTGATCAAGTGAAATTAGAGATGTATCAGAAATTAGAATCACATCGGCCTTCAGTTTTCCTTTATTTGCTTTGACAAACGCGCCCAGATTTGCAGAGCCCACTTCTTCTTCCCCCTCAATCATGAACTTAATATTGCACGGAACATCTTTGTGCTGGATCATAATCTCAAGTGCCTTGATGTGCATATAGAATTGCCCTTTATCATCGCAAGCACCGCGGGCATAAATCTTCCCATCGCGCACCGTTGGCTCGAAGGGTGGGGAATTCCAGAGTGCGAGCGGATCCGGAGGCTGAACATCGTAATGACCATACACCAATACCGTAGGCTTTGAAGGGTCAATAATTTTTTCACCAAATACAATGGGGTAGCCTGATGTTTCCATCAACTCCACATGTTCAGCGCCCGCATCCCGAAGCTTTTTTGCGACATAGTTGGCTGCGTTGCGAACGTCATCTTTGTGTCGACTGTCCGCGCTTACGGAAGGGATACGGAGTAGTTCAAAAAGTTCGTTGAGATAGATTTCTTTATTCTTATCGATGTACTCCTTGACAAGGCTCATACTGTTTTTTTTTATTGAAGAGTTTCAAAATTAGGTCATCGCTTACTCATAAGGAAATGGGATTTTAGTCAACCGCGGCTCGGCATATTGACACAATGTAAAAATACATGGCCTGGTACTACCTGGGGGTTGCCTCGGGTACACGGAAGACAGCGAAGGAGGGCTCAGTCTTAACACCCGCTTCTGTCATGCGCTTTTTCAATTCATCGGAATTGATTACTTCCTTAGCCCGTTCAATATCATCGGTAGCAAAGAGGATATTCACCATGAGGGGATTATCTGCGCTTGTTGAAATCGCACGCAATTCAAGGTTAGCTTTGACTCGAATGTGATTATCCTCATCAAAAATTTTCTTCCAATTGTCATAATCCTGAACCTCATGAGAAACCCCCAAACGATAGATCTTGTCGGTTGGACTGGATTCCCGAAACTTAACATCAAAAAAGCTGAGAATCGGATTGGTGGTAACACCCTCGGCATCCAACGTTTTCTTGAAGCGCGTTGACGTATAAATACTCTTGGCTTCGTTGTGACTTTTCGTCAACTCAAAAACCGTGATCAGGTTAGGATCTTCAGGACTTGCAAAAATGCTAAGCCTGGATTCTGGATCAGACAATTCCGAATAGGCCTTTAACCAGGAATTATAGTCGCGAACCTCATGGGTCATGCCAACCGCGGTAGCTCCAGAGTATGCAGTAAGCCGAACCGAATCAAATGCGACTTCATCGGCCGTTTGATCAGCATTCTTGACCCCACAAGCGGCCAGCAGGAGCGCCACAACGGAGGCAAATGACCAAGCTAGGAGTCGGGATTTGGGCATGGGATTGAAAAGTTAGGAAAATTCCCGGATTCTTCCCTATAACAGACTCTGTTTTTGCCATATGACGGGCATATTGTCTTTCCGTGAAATTGCGTCTTACCCCTTGAAACACAGGAGGTTGAATTACGTTATTTGTAATAACCACTATGAATTATGAAAACAACACGCAAACGGGCTATCCTGGAATCTCTTGATTCTATGGATCATGCCCAGATGGAGAAAGTCATGGACTACATTCGTCAGGTGCTAAGTGAGGCGCCTGGGAAAATGGATCGAAAGAACAGGCAGCAAGCCATGGAGCAAATTCGCAAGGCTTTGCAGGTGCATCAGGTCTTAAGGCCTCATTTTTAAGGTATTAATCTAGTATTTGAGGGATTTTGTTAAGGCTGGTGGAACCTTTTTGCCAGTCGCAGACTAACAGCCCAAATTCTTCTTGAGGCTTCGTTCTGGGATTCCACCAAAATTGAAAGGACCGTCTTCCCTGGAAGTGGCTTTATCACTTCGCCTCTCATCACTCTGCTCCTTTGCCTTCTTGTTTGCCTTTTTCTTTTTGTCTGAATTCTTCTTGGCCATAGCCTTTCCCTTGTTTCCTATACAAGGAAGCTAAATTTTCAAGATAATCGACAGCGCAGTATATTAGCCATTATTTAAACTTGATCTAAATAGGGTGTCCACGATTGCGAAATCAGTCTCTTTCATGAAGCCCGGGGAAACTGCAATTATTTCCGGGTTTACAGACGAGCACCTTTCAATAAAATTGCTAGAAATGGGCTTTCTTCCCGGTACTGTTGTCAGGTTCAATTATCGGGCGCCATTTGGAGATCCAATCTGTGTCAATGTTTCTGGTTTTGATATTTCGTTGAGACTTGACGAGGCATCCACGATAATAATTCTCGATTGATGGCTGCCGAACAACGTCGGAAGATTGCATTGGTGGGGAAACCAAACTCGGGAAAATCATCACTCTTCAATCAACTGACCGGCCTAAAGCAGAAGATTGGAAACTTTCCAGGCATTACTGTGGACAAGCGCACGGGCACGTGCCAACTGGATGAAGCCACAGAAGCGGAGATTATTGACCTGCCGGGTATCTACAGTCTCTATCCGCGAACGCTGGATGAAAAAATAGTTGTAGAAATTCTCACCAACCGACAAGGCACTGACTACCCGGATTGCATTGCCGTGATCGCAGACGCAACTAACCTCAAGAATTGTCTTTTACTACTGACACAACTGATTGATCTGCGCTTGCCGGTTGTGCTCGCCCTTAACATGATGGACATGGCCGCAAAGTCCGGACTGAGTTTGGACGTCAAGAAATTATCTGATGAGTTGGGTTTACCAGTTGTGATGATCAACGCGCGCCAGGGCCGCGGCATTGAGCCACTTAAGAGACTCTTGGCCAAAGGAGTTGAAGTTTCAAAGCGACAGATCTTTGATTCTACAAGCGGTGCGGACGCAGCATTGAAAGAGGTCAAAGCACGATTTGGGTTAACGGTTTCCTATGAGGCATTCCAATACCTGCAGCAATCTGACAACTTACCGTTTTTGTCATCGGACGATCGTATATTTATAAAGGATGTTGCGAAGCGAAACAATTTTTTCCCTCACAAGTACCAGGGTGCCGAAACAATCCACCGATATGAATTTATTCAGAAGGTTTTAGATACAGTCATTATCAAGTCTGCCCGAAAAGATTGGAAGGGAACATCAACCAGGCTCGACAAGATTCTTACACACAAGATTTGGGGATACCTGATCTTTTTTGTGATTCTGTTTTTGATTTTTCAATCAGTCTTTGCGTTTGCTCAGATTCCCATGGATGCAATCGACCGGGGTTTTGCCGGGCTCAGCAGCTATCTGGGGAAGCAATTTCCTGAGGGTCCACTGTTTGAATTGATCTCAAGTGGAATTGTGCCCGGTATTGGCGGAATCATCATCTTCATTCCGCAGATCGCTATTTTGTTTGCCTTCATTGCTATCCTTGAGGAAACAGGGTACATGTCACGGGTAGTCTTTCTCATGGACAAGATCATGCGAAAATTTGGAATGAGCGGGCGGAGTGTGGTGCCACTGATTTCAGGAATGGCGTGCGCCATACCTGCGATCATGGCGACCCGTACGATCGATAACTGGAAGGATCGCCTGATTACCATCTTTGTTACTCCATTGATGAGTTGCTCGGCACGCCTACCGGTTTTTGCCATTCTGGTTGCCCTGATTATTCCGAAGGAACGTGTCCTTGGACTGATCAGTCTTCAAGGAATAGCCTTGATGGGATTATATCTCCTGGGATTTGCTGCCGCGTTGTTTTCGGCTCTACTCATGAAAGCGATTATTCGTGTGAAGGAGCGCAGTTACCTGATTATGGAGATGCCGACGTATAGAATGCCTAAATGGTCTAACGTGGGGTTTACCATTGTTGAGAAAACAAAGGCGTTTGTGGTGGAAGCCGGTAAAGTGATCATCGCCGTTTCTATCATCCTCTGGGTACTCGCCAGCTATGGCCCAGCCGATGTAATGAACAATGCACGAAAAACAGTCTCAGCGGAATCAGCCAAACTTCGACTCACCGAAAGTGAATATGAAAATCGAGTAGCTGCCTACAAACTTGAACATTCCTATGCGGGGACAATCGGAAAGTGGATTGAGCCCGTCATTCGCCCTCTTGGATTTGACTGGAAAATAGGAATTGCACTCATTACTTCGTTTGCCGCACGGGAAGTATTTGTAAGTACCATTGCAACCATTTACAGTTTAGGCAGCACAGACGAAAGCGCTACGATCAAGGACCGATTGAAAGATGAGATCAACCCCGATACGGGTGGCCCGCGGTTCACGCCTGCCGTTGGTTTTTCTCTTCTTGTCTTCTACACTTTTGCCATGCAGTGCATGAGCACATTAGCCATTGTAAAGCGAGAAACAAAAGGGTGGAAGTGGCCCCTTATCCAGCTTGTTTACATGACAGCCCTGGCGTACACATCGGCCCTTCTGGTGTATCAAGTCCTCTCCTGATTCCCTATCTTTCGGACTGAACCATTTGCATTCGGCTGTGAAGAGTAAGCATATTGGAGTATTAGGCGGTGGCCAACTCGGCCGGATGCTGATCCAGAAAGGACTTGATTGGAATATTCCCTTCTCGGTCTTAGATCCGGATGAAAATGCACCTTGCTCTGGACTGGCGGCATTCACAGCCGGCAAACTCACCGATTACGATACCGTAATGAAATTCGGCTCCGGCTGCGACATTCTCACGATAGAGATTGAAAATGTAAATACCCGTGCGCTAAAGGACCTTGAGCAAGCGGGGAAGAAAGTTTTTCCACAGCCCAATGTGATTGAACTGATTCAGGACAAGCGCACGCAGAAGAAGTTCTTCGTGGATCACGGGATTCCGACTGCAGATTATCTTCTTACTGAAAATCGGGCGGCAGTTCTCAGCCATATTGAATTTCTTCCTGCGGTACACAAGCTTGGACGCGAAGGATATGATGGACGCGGCGTACAAGTCATTCGGACTGGAGCGGATCTTCCTAAAGCATTTGATGCGCCGGGACTGTTGGAAAAGTTGATCCATGTGGAAAAAGAAATTTCCGTCATTGTTGCCAGGAATGCAGACGGGCAGGTTTGCACATATCCACCTGTAGAGATGGTCTTCCATCCTGAAGCCAATTTAGTTGATTATCTGATTTCTCCAGCGCAGATTTCTGCAGAAGTTGGCGAACGCGCCAAAGCCATAGCAATGGAAATAATTGTTGAACTCAAAATGGTAGGCATCCTGGCCGTTGAACTTTTTGTAACACCCGAAGGCGGAATCATGGTCAATGAAGTTGCCCCTCGCCCCCACAATAGCGGCCATCAGACAATTGAGGGCAATGTAACTTCTCAGTATGAGCAGCACCTGAGGGCGATACTGAACTTACCGCTTGGAGAGACCAGGGTTCTTCAACCGACCGCCATGGTTAACTTGCTTGGGTCGGAAGGCCAAACAGGTGAAGCACGGTACCTCGGAATTGAAGGTATTTTAGACTCCCCCGGGATGTATGTCCATATGTATGGCAAAAGGATTACCAAGCCATTTCGGAAAATGGGCCATGTGACTATTGTCGATTCCGACGTTGAAAATTTGAGGAAGAAAGCCAACTTTGTCAAAAACACCTTAAAAGTGATCGCATGGGAAAGCCACTCGTTGGAATAATAATGGGAAGTGAGTCGGACCTGGGCATTATGAAAGAGGCTGCCCAGTTTCTTGAAGAGATGAAAATTTCTTTTGAGCTTACTATTGTTTCAGCGCACCGTACCCCTGGCCGGATGGTTGAGTACGCAAGCAATGCCCGTGACCGCGGCCTGCATGTGATCATTGCCGGTGCAGGAGGAGCAGCGCATCTCCCTGGCATGATCGCTTCCATGACTTCACTACCTGTGATTGGAGTACCGGTAAAGTCTTCTAACTCCATCGATGGCTGGGACTCAGTGCTGTCTATTCTTCAAATGCCTGCTGGTGTGCCTGTGGCCACTGTCGCCCTAAATGGAGGTAAGAACGCTGGCATCCTTGCGGCTCAAATACTTGGTGCAACTGACAAATCCATAGCCCGGAAGCTGGATCAATACAAACTAGCCTTGCAAAAAAAGGTTGAAGAATCAGCAAAATCAGTGATTCGCAAAGGTTGGAAGGGGTCTTAACCTCAATTTTCATACATGTGCATTTTTCGCAGCCAGGAAATTATTAACTTCTCGTCCTTTTTTAGGAAAGAATGAATCCACGTTCCAAGGGTTGGCTAGGTGAATATCTCCAGTTTAGACAGGGGTTGTTTCAGGACATTACCTCCGAAGGACGAAAATCAGCACATCCTGATTTTTCACTGTACCGCGTACTGCAGCCCAGTGGGTTGATGTACGGCCAGGCCATTATGCCATTTGAACATCCCGATGCCTCATCCTGGACCGTCAAAGACAGACTAAAACTCTTGCTGGCGGAGAGCCTCATCAGCAGTTCCCTGTTATTTCATGAACACTCGGTCAAGAATCCTGAAGAGATTTCTGCTTTGTTATTGAGGACCGTAGATAGCATCAATACCTTTTACACACATGTATTTCCGGAAATGGCAGCTTCTTCGAAGACCCTGTTCGGAAGAAAGAAATCGCCTTTGGAGCTTGCGGAGCAGATCCTGGATAAACGCGTCGACCACATTGAATTGAAAGGCAACTTCTGGGTCCACTTTTTTCACAATAGCCTGCTCTTTCTGGACATCTTCATTTTTGGGCAATGGGCCCATACAAATGCAGACAAGATTGTTTCTGATTTCTTTAGTTATGAACGGGATGAATTGCGTACCTCATTGGTAAAAGTGATGGCCGTTGCCGCACATGCCAACCACATCCTGGCGTTTGAAGAAAGGAAACTGCTTGAGTTTTTTCTGCAGAGCGCCGGACTTTCCCTTGAGCGAAAGAAGGAGTGTCGGGATATTTTTGAGCATGGAATTTCCGTTGAAGAGCTCAGCCTGCCAACCAACAACTCATGGCTATTGAAAAAGTATTTTCTTGAAATTGCGATTCTAACGTTTTGGGTCGACAAACGTGTGGAGCAAACTGAACTTGAGCTCCTGGACCGACTCGCCTCATCAATGTCCTTCTCTCGTGAGGATGTAGAGAATAGTTTATTGGCGGTTGAGGGCTTCATTCTGGAGCACTGGAAGGAGCTTGAGTACTTGCAGGAAAAAAAGAGTTATGAGGAGGTAAGCCGCCAGTTTATTGATCGCATGGCAAAGATAGCAGTCAAGCACAAAACTAAATTACTCCAGGACACCCGGTCTTATCGTGAGTTAGTGGATTTACTCACCCGGGCTCGTTCAGTAGAATTGAATGAAGCGGAGAAAAATGAACTGAAGCGCATGTTTGTTGACGTGATTAGAAGACTCCCAACCTTCGTTATTGTAGCCCTTCCTAAGCAGTTTCTTACACTGCCTATTCTGATGCAGATATTGCCAAAGAATTTTATTGCGGAGAGCCTGGAGGTTTAGTTCAGCGTTTTGCCGATCGTCTTGTCTTTCTTTGGAATAACAATGCTGAAGACGATCGAGAGCGTCAAGGTCAGAATAATTACAAGAAAAGACACCGCTACTGGAATCTGGAAATGGATAATTTCAAGCAGCATCTTGGCGCCAATAAAGAACAGGATGATGGAAAGGCCCTTCTGAAGAAGATAGAATTTATCAATGATGCCAGACAGCAGGAAGAACATTGCCCGTAGGCCGAGCACGGCAAAGATATTTGAAGTATATATCAAGAATTCATTCTGCGTAATGGCAAACGCGGCTGGGATAGAATCAACGGCGAAAATTAAATCTGTTGTCTCAATGAGAACAATGACCAGAAAGAGCGGCGTGAAGAAGTACTTTCCTTTTTCTTTGAACAGAAATTTTCCGCCACGATCATCTGGGCTTACCGGTAAGTAGGCCCTGCAAAAACGCATGATTGGGTTCTTCTCAGGATCAATCTTCTCGTCACTATCTTCAAAATAGATCTTAATACCCGAATAGATCAGGAAGACCCCAAACACGTAGAGAATCCAATGAAACTGCGCAATCAGATAGGCGCCTACGAAAATGAAAATCCCCCGAAAAACTACGGCACCGAGAATTCCCCAAAAAAGGACTTTGTGATAGTACTCTTCCTTAACGGTAAAATACTTTAGAATCAAAAGAATGACAAAAATGTTGTCTACCGAAAGAGCGTATTCGGTTAAGTACGCTGAGAAATATTCCAGCAAGGCATCTGTCCCTCCGTCCGCACTGTCGTCAAAAAGGTAAACCAAATATCCGAATAGTGTGCTTACCAATACCCAAAACACGGATTGGTAGAGGGCCGACTTGGTTGTGATTTTGTGGGCCGTCTTATTGAGGACCCCCAGGTCAATCAAGAGAAAAAGAATGATTACGAGAGAAAAAACTCCGAACAAGACCGTTTCAGCGGTGCTATTATTTCTAAACAGGGAAAATAAGAGCATTGTTATTCGCAGCGAGTTAAGGGGGTAAAAAAGGGGAGATTACAGGTCAAAAGGGCCAAATAATCACCCATATAAGGGTCAAAGCTAAAAATTAAATTGGAACCTTAAAACAATGGTCGGTTTGTATACCGTGCGCAGCCAAAAGGAAACCGTGAAACTAAACCTATGGGCGATTGCGAATGACTATCACCAATTAATCCGCGCCTTAACGGAAAACCTGATAGTATCCCGCAGGGCAACTTTTTGATACCCAGATATTCCATAGAATATGAGAAAGGGCTTGCTATTTTCTTCATCAAATTCCAGGGTCAGCCTCCGCTCGCTTGTGTAGAGTTGATTTGCTTCCCTGATTGTCCCTTCAATCTTCCGCACCCTCCCAATCGTTTCGTGATAGTATACCCTAAGGAGCGCAAGGGGTGAGGAATCGCTTACATACTGCTGAATTTTCAGGTTGCTCCTTGGGTCATCCAGCGGACCCTCCTCACGATAGGAACCCCCGTGGAGAGGTTTATTCACAATTCCGAGTTGCCGAAAAATCGCTAACTCAGCTTTCCAGATTTCCGCCGTAGGCACAAATGTAGAATCAGAAGGATGCCCGCCGACCTCAGCTACTTTCTCGAGTGTGTTCTTGTGTTGGCTCAAGGCGCCAATCTGCTCATCGATCAGACGGTCAAAGTCAATTGGGCCTGAGTTTATCGCAGAAGGTGTTGGAGAACAACCAAAAACAAAGAGAAGAAAATAGAAACAGTATCGGAATCTCATGAATTATAGACCCTGTGATTCGGCGATCAGTTCGGCAAGGTCTTTTACCTGGATTGAATCCTCCTTGTTCTTCGCCTTTACTCCGTCACTCATCATCGTCATACAAAAAGGGCAGGCTACGGCAATCGTGCCTGCTCCCGTAGCGATTGCCTCTTCAGCACGCTCGACATTAATATCCTTCTTTCCTTTTTCCGGCTCTTTGAACATTTGAGCTCCACCCGCTCCGCAACACAAACCGGTTGTTCGGCAACGTTTCATTTCAACAAGGTCGGCATCTAGTGACTCGAGAACGGTGCGAGGTGCTTCGTAGACATTGTTTGCCCGCCCCAGGTAACACGAGTCATGGTAGGTGATCCGCTTTCCCTTGAAGGAGCCGCCTTCTTTAAGTTTGATCTTCCCCGCCTCGATGAGTTGTTGCAAGAACGTGGAGTGATGAATTACTTCATAGGTACCACCAAGGTCAGGATATTCATTCTTAATGGTGTTGAAACAATGCGGGCAGGCCGTCACAATTTTCTTCACGCCGTATCCATTAAGTACCTGAATTACACTGGTTGCCTGCATTTGGAAGAGGAATTCATTCCCAGCCCTTCTGGCGGGATCGCCCGTACAAGTTTCTTCAGTTCCCAAAACGGCAAATCGCGTACCAACGGCCTGAAGGATCTTTACAAACGCCTTTGTTACTCGCTTGTATCGCTCGTCATAAGATCCGGCGCAGCCCACCCAAAAGAGAATTTCGGGGGACTCACCCCGGGCCATCATTTCAGAAAGTGTAGGAATTGTCATCGATATTTATCGTTAGCTTTTTCCGGAATTTTCACTGGCCCACTTGAACCGGTCTGCGGAAGGAAATTTCCAGGGAGCGAAATTGGTTTCTATATTTTGAAACATTGAATTCCATTGCGCCGGCGACCCAGACTCTTCCATGGCGATGTACCGACGCATTTCCAGGATGATATCCAGCGGGCTGATCATAACCGGGCAGGCTTCTACACAAGCATTGCAACTTGTACAGGCATTTATTTCTTCCTTCGAAACATAGTCACCTAACAATGTCTTACCGTCGGCAAGCCCGGCGCCTCCAGCTGCCTGGCTTCGACCCACCTCCTCCATCCGGTCACGAACATCCATCATTATTTTCCTCGGCGAGAGTTTCTTTCCAGTCAAATTGGCGGGACACTCGGATGTACACCGTCCACACTCTGTGCATGCGTATGCCGACAGTAAGGAATCCCGGGTAAGATCGTTGATGTCTTTGGCCCCGAATCTGCCTGGTTCAGCACTGGGCGTAGCTACCTGAACGTCGAGGCCAAGCATGGAACGTACTTCCTGAGTAACCACTGGCATGTTAGAAATGTGACCCTTGTTTTCCAGGCGCGCGTAATAGGTGTTGGGGAAAGCAAGAAAAATATGAAGGTGCTTGGAGTAGGTGACGTAGATCGAGAAGCCAAGAATTCCCAGGATATGGAACCACCAGCAAAATCGTTCTATAAGGACCAGGGAGGAGGGAGCAACGCCATCGAGAAACGGAATGAGAAATGAGCTGAAGAACAATGATCCGGTGTCCGTGTAGTGCTCATTTTGTCCCTGTAATATCTGATCGCTTGCATTCATGAACAGGATGGCCCACATGAGAATGATTTCGGTAAGCAGGATAATGGCAGCATCCAGCCTAGGCCAGGAAGTCATTTCGGCGCTCCAGAATCTGGGAATTTTGAGAACGTACCTCCGCATCAGAAATAGCAGGCAGGCTGCCATGACAGCCACAGCGAGGGCCTCGAAAAAGTTAATCAGCAAGGGGTAAAGCGACCCGAGCATTAACGCAAAAATGCGATGTGTACCAAGTAGACCGTCAATTACAAACTCGAGGACTTCAAGGTTGATAATGATGAATCCTGCATAAATGAAGAAATGCAAAATTGCCGGCAATGGGCGTTTAAACATTTTCCGTTGACCAAAGGCAACGAGCAACATGTTGCGCAACCGTTCGGGTTTCCGATCATGAATGGGACTGGGCTTTCCAAGCCGGATGTTGTTCCGAATGGTGAGAATACGCCGGCGTATGATAAAACCGGCAATGCCAAGAATGACTAAGAATAAAACTTGTTGAATCATAGGCATGGGTATCCCTTGGGCATTCAAATTAGCCAACTAAATCTTGAAATCCACCTTGAGGCCTGAATTCAATAAGCAATTTGCAGCGTTTCTATTTTTATATACTTTTGTGGCCCCGTCTCAAAAGACGGGAGTAATGCTGGTGACGTAGCTCAGTTGGTAGAGCAAAGGACTGAAAATCCTTGTGTCGGGGGTTCAATTCCCTCCGTCACCACTTCAAAACCCCTGTTCGCGTGGGGTTTTATGGCGGGCTTCCTGTATTTTCCCATCTAATTCAGACTGCCGGCAGCCGACCATGGGTGAATTATCATTCCATAACTACATCCTGGTAACCTACATCATGCAGGCGGTTATTGGTATCGCCTTGTTTTCAATATTCAGGCACTTCAGTCGGCTGCATAATCGGAAATATCTTGTTACCTGGTCCTGGGCCTGGATCTTGTTCGCTGCCGCAATGATAATGCTTGGGCTTCGTGGTGAGCCCTTCCTATTCCATGGGCTTGGCTATTGGCCTGCACTGGTATACAGCCTTGTATCCCTCTTCATTTTTCTTGCCTACGTAACACTTTTTCTAGGTGGCATACGTGAACTCATCCGGGATATCGGAATTCCTTCCCGCGTATTCTTCATTTGGCTTTCATTTGCACTCGCCCTGGCAGTCGTATTGACATTGATTAAAAGTCAGGATGAAGAAGCGACGCAAGTCCGCTACTTTCTTCGCGTAGGCGTGAGGTTCATTATTACTAGCATTGCTTTTGTGACCGCGGGTTTAATCTTGCGGTTTACAAAGCGTCTTTCCGGAGGGCTGGGTCACGGCATCATGTCATGGTCCATGATTCTGTTTGGACTGGAGCAAGGATATTATGCTGTAGTCGTTTGCCTCAATATGTTCGCTGTCAAGTTTGAATTTCCTTCGTTTTTTGGCCTTGTCGATCTTGTTATGATTTTTGGGATTGGTTTTGGAATGATTATCTGGCTGCTCGAAGATGAACGCCGTGAATTGAAAAAGGCAAATCAAGAACTCGACAGGTTTGTCTACAGCACTTCTCATGACCTGCGTTCGCCTATTTCATCGATGCTTGGACTTGTCAACCTTGCCAGGATGGAAGTCAAGGATGAAAAAAGCCTTGAGCTCATCACCATGATGGAGCAACGGGTTCTGAAACTGGATTCGGTAATTGCAGATTTTTTGATTCTGTCCAGGAGCAAGAAAGCTGAAGTAGTCATGGCTCCTGTATCACTCAATCAACTGATTGATGAGGTAGTCGCTGATGTCAAGTTCGCAAAGCACGCTCCTTCGATCCGGCTGATTTACGATCGCAAGACCGACCTCATTTTCGAGTCCGATTTTACATTGATGAAGACTGTGCTGGGAAATCTTTTCTCAAATAGCGTCAAGTACCATGACCTTTCTAAGCCTGATCCTTACATCAGGGTATTCTACCGAACGATGAAAGGCAAATTGCAAATTGATATTGAAGACAACGGCCAAGGAATTCGCACAGAGAGTCTGGATAAAATCTTTGATATGTTTTACCGGGCGTCGTCTTCATCGGATGGGACAGGCCTTGGGTTGTACATCGTCAAAGAGGCCCTTGAGAAACTCAAAGGAACAATTTTTGTTACTTCATTCCACGGGAACGGAAGTACGTTTACCATCCTTCTTCCCCAACCACATTGAATCAGAAGATATCCACCTGGCCTGCCAGAATTTGCTCGAGGGTATCCCGGTGACGAATAAGTCTTGCTTCACCTTTAAGAATTAATACTTCTGCCGGCCGGAATCGCGAATTGTAGTTTGAGGCCATAGAGTAGCCGTAGGCACCAGCATTTTGAATAATCAACAAGTCACCTTCACGTACTTCGTTGAGTTCGCGGTCCGATCCAAAAGTGTCAGTTTCGCAGACGTTTCCAACTACGGTATACTTTCGGATTGGTCCATCTGGATTTGAAACATTAAGTATGGTATGATAAGCGTCATACATCATCGGGCGAATCAGGTGATTCAGTCCTGAGTCAACACCCGCGAAAGTCACCTTGGGCGTTTCTTTCACCACATTTGTTTTGACCAACAAAAAGCCCGCATCGCTCACCAGAAATTTCCCTGGCTCCATCCACAGCTTGAGTTCGCGACCCTGTTTTACTTTAAAGTCACCGAAAGCTGTTGACAACCTTTTTCCTAACTCGGTGATATCTGTAGCGGAATCCCCCTGGCGGTAGGCAACTTTCAATCCTCCTCCAAAATCCAGGAATTGAAGATGAGGGAAGTCTCCGGCGAGGCCGAAGAGAATGTCAGCCATTTTCATGAAGACATCCAGGTCGGTTAGTTCTGATCCGGTGTGAATGTGGAGCCCTTGAATCCGAATGCCATGCCGCTGTACGATATTTTTTATTTCTTTAACCGAGTGAATAGAAATACCAAACTTGGAATGACTGTGGCCTGTTGATATCTTGTAATTGCCGCCAGCAAGAATGTCCGGGTTCAACCGCAGGACGCAGGGATATTTATCATGGTATTTTGCCCCGAACTTTTCCAGCACATATAGATTGTCCAGGTTGATGGTAAGTCCCATGTCAACGCCCTGTATGATTTCCTCAAAGCCCACACAATTCGGGGTAAACATGATGTCTTCTGGGGAAAAGCCAGCAATTAAGGCAATCTGCGCTTCCTGAATGGAGACAACGTCTACCCCGACCCCTTGCTGCTTCATGAATCGGAGTATGGATACATTGGTTAGTGCCTTCGCCGCATACTTGATGTTGACATTATCAAAGGCGTTGCGCAGGAGATTAATCTGGCTGGCAATTTTTTCAGCATCATAAACATACAGCGGTGTCCCAAAGGACTTTGCCAATGATTCAAACGAGATGCCCTGAATGGAATCTATTCCTGGATGGGTATGCATAATAGTCTCCAAATATACACTTCAGACTCCGTTCATGAAGGATGCTTAACTTTGGAGCATGAAGTTATATTACAGGGAATCAGGACAGGGGAAGCCGTTGATTATTTTGCACGGACTATTCGGCTCATCGGACAATTGGTTTACGCTGGCAAAGACGTTTTCACAGCAGTTCAAGGTATATCTCGTTGATCAGCGGAATCATGGCCAATCACCACGGGATGAGGAAATGAATTATGAATCGCTGGCTGAGGACTTGCATGATTTTGTTATTGAGCACGGCATTGATCGACCGGCAGTGATCGGGCATTCCATGGGGGGTAAGGCGGTGATGAATTTTGCGGTGCGCTATCCGGAGCTTATCGGAAAAATGGTTGTCGTTGACATTGTTCCAAAAGCGTACCCGGTTCACCACGGCGCTATTCTGGAGGGCCTCAAGGCTATTCCACTGCAGACGATTGCCTCACGAGCGGAGGCTGATGCGTTGTTGGCCACCTATGTGCCAGAGTTGGACGTCCGCCAATTCTTGCTTAAGAACCTGAGTCGAACCACCGAGGGATTTGTGTGGAAAATAAACCTTGAGGCTATTACCCGAAATATCGAGTCGCTTGGCGCGGATATGATTTACTCTGGAAAACATGATGGTTCTTGTCTTTTTATTCGCGGAGAAAAATCCAATTATTACAGCCCGGGTGATGAGCAGCGAATCAAGGCGATTTTTCCGAATGCCGAGTTCGCAACGATGAATACGGGTCATTGGGTTCAAGCTGAGAAGCCCGAAGAATTTGCTCAGATTGTTTTGAAGTACCTTGCAGACTGATGGAAGACTTTAGAAATATCCTTTTCATTGACATCGAAACGGTTGCCTGTACCCCTTCCTATGACTCACTCGATGAACGGCTGAAAGTTCAATGGGCAAGGAAGGCAGGTTTCTTTCGTCAACGTGCAGAAGTGCAAACAGATGAGGAACTTTTTAACGAGCGCGCCGGCATCTATGCCGAGTTCGGAAAGATCATTGTCATTGGTATTGGAAAACTATCAACCAATGAGGCTGGCGAGCGTACGCTGAAGACGAAGTACTTTGCGGACCATGATGAAGGAAAGCTGTTGACTGAATTCAAGAGCGCTCTTGAAAAGATGGATCAGGCACAAATTAAGCTCTGCGCACACAACGGAAAAGAATTTGATTATCCCTACCTCAGCCGACGAATGCTCGTACAAGGAATTTCTCTGCCTTCCGTACTCAACCTGTCCGGGAAGAAATCGTGGGACATTCCCCACCTGGATACCCTGGAAATGTGGAAATTTGGCGACTATAAACATTACACCTCCCTGGATCTCTTGGCCACCTTATTTAATATACCAACCAGCAAAGGCGATATGGATGGCTCTAAAGTAAATGAAGTTTACTACCGCGATCAGGACCTGAGAAAAATTGCGGAATATTGTGTGGGTGATGTGGTCGCCGTGGCACAATTATTTTTGAAGCTGAAGGCCTGCCCGCTCGTGGAAGCAAAGAATATCATGCTGTCGGCATAACCGACGGAAAACCAAAGAAATTATATTATGTCAAAGAAAAAATTTAAGGAGCGAAAGGATAAGCGCCACAAGGAAGAACCGAAATCACTCCGAAAGGCAATGCTATCCTTCTTTGAGGATAGCCCTGGCGCGTCCTTTCAGTTCAAGCAATTGGTGCGCGAACTCGGATCAAAGAACAAAGCAGAGAATAAAGAGTTTTTTACCCTGCTCGATTCGCTTGAGGCGGCTGGGAAAATACGCCAGTTGGCAGATGGAAGCTACACATCAACGAAGGCGGTTGAAACACTTCAGGGCATTGTCGACCATGTTAATCCCCGCTTTGCCTATATCAACACAGGGACGGAGAACGATGTATATGTAAGAACTCAGGATTTGGCCACGGCCCTTCACGGGGATAGTGTGCGGGTTTCGTTGATTAGTCAGCGAAAGGGTCAGAAGCCGGAAGGCCGGGTAGAGGAGATTCTCAAGCGGAATCGTACCCGGTTCGTGGGCCGACTTGAAATGTCACCCAATCGCTTTGCCTTCGTTGTTCCAGACTTCAAAAAGATCTATCAGGATTTCTTCATCTATCAGGAAAATGTGGGCCAGGCGCAACACAATGATAAAGTGTTATTCGAAGTGACCCGCTGGGGCGACGGGGATAAGAACCCCGAGGCCAAAGTAATCGAGGTTCTTGGAAAGACAGGTGAGAATGAGGCAGAAATCCATTCCATCATGGCAGAATTTGACCTTCCCTTTCGATTTCCTCCTCATGTATTAAAAGAATCAGAGAAGATAAGTGAGCACATCGGAGACAGAGAGATTAAGGACCGCCGCGACTTTCGGGAGATAACAACATTTACCATCGATCCTGAGGATGCGAAGGACTTTGACGATGCCATCTCCTTCAAGAAGCTTCCGGGGGGCATGTACGAAATCGGTGTTCATATTGCCGATGTAACACATTATGTGCGTGAAGGCACCTCCCTGGACGAAGATGCATTCGACCGGGCTACTTCGGTGTATCTGGTTGATCGCACCGTACCCATGTTACCCGAGCGATTGTCCAATGCACTTTGCTCGCTTCGACCCAATGAAACCAAACTGACCTTTGCAGCAGTCTTTGAAGTTGATGGCCGCGGCAAGGTTACCCAGGAATGGTTTGGTCGGACGGTTATACATTCCGATCATCGCTTCAGCTATGAGCAAGCGCAGGAAGTCATTGAGTCAGGTCAGGGAAAATTCGCTGAGGAGCTTAAGATCCTGAATGACCTCGCCCTTAGGCTGCGTAAAGAACGGTTTGCCAAAGGAGCAGTAAACTTTGAGACAACCGAAGTAAAATTCAAACTTGATGAGCGTGGAAAGCCACTGGCGGTGATTCCCAAAGTAAGAAAGGATGCACATAAGCTGATTGAGGAATTCATGCTCTTGGCAAACAAGGCTGTAGCAACCTACATCTATAAATTGGGCAAGGGAAGTGACAAGAATACATTCGTGTATCGCACGCACGATTTGCCAAATGCCGAAAAGGTTGCTGATTTTGCGGAGTTCGCGAAGCAGTTTGGCCATAAACTAAACACGGATGAGGCCGCCGTATCCCGTTCATTAAATAAATTGATGGATGAAATCGAGGGCAAACCTGAACAGAATGTGCTTCAGTCACTAGCTGTTCGTGCGATGGCCAAAGCAAAGTATACGACCGAACCCAAGGGGCACTTTGGACTGGCCTTTGATCACTATACACACTTCACATCTCCTATCCGGCGGTATCCCGATATGATGGTACACCGCCTATTGCAACATTACCTGGATCACGGGAAGCCAGCCAGTAAGATTGATTTTGAATCTAAGTGTGTGCATTCTTCAGAACGGGAAAAGCGCGCTTCAGACGCGGAGCGTGCCTCCATCCGCTATAAGCAGGTTGAGTTCATGAGCATGCAGGCAGACAAACTCTACAAGGGGATCATTACGGGCGTCACCGATTTTGGAATCTTTATTGAAATCATTGAAACCAAGTGCGAAGGCATGGCTCGGCTGGCAGACATGAAAGACGATTTCTACGAGTGGGATGAACGCAATTACCGCGTGATTGGCCGACGAAGGAAGAAAATATACCGCTTGGGAGACGAAGTGGAGGTTCGGGTGAAGAAGACTGATATTGACAGGAGGTTGATGGATTTGACATTGGAGAATGTTGGACCTGACATGGATCAGGAGGACCGTGGATTCAGACGGCCTAAACGCAGGTAACACAACCATGGATAACTATTTGAAGCTTCTCGAGGGCGAGATCAGGAAGTTCCGCTTGAATTCACAGCCACGCTCGCTCTATGACCCGATCCACTACATTATGGAATTGGGCGGTAAGCGCATGCGCCCGCTGCTTACCCTTCTGGCCTACGGTATATACAAAGAAAATCCGGCTGACATTGTAAAGTATGCTGTCGCCGTTGAGGCGTTCCACAACTTTACACTGATGCACGATGACATCATGGACCAGGCGCCCCTGCGTCGTGGGAAGCCCACTGTACATGAAAAATGGAATGTCAATACAGCCATTCTTTCAGGAGATGTTCTGCTTGTAAAGGTTTATGACAGATTTCTTGAACTGGATGAAAAGAAATTGAAAGAGGTGCTGATCCTGTTTAATGCGGCAGCGGCCGGCGTGTGCGAAGGGCAGCAATGGGATATGGAGTTTGAATCGGCAAAAGCCGTAAGTGAGGCTCAGTACCTGAATATGATTGAGCTAAAGACTGCTGTGCTGCTAGGCTTCAGTCTTGAGCTCGGGGCTGTTTTAGGTGAAGCTCCTGCGGAAGACAAGAAAGTACTACGACAGTTTGGGATTGATCTTGGGATTGCATTTCAACTGAAGGATGATCTGCTGGATGTGTATGGAGATAAGAAACAGTTTGGGAAGCAACAGGGCGGCGATATCATTTCCAATAAGCGCACCTTCTTGCTGATCAACGCCATCAAGCGGGCAAAAGGGTCGGCAGCCAGAGAACTTAAGCAGTGGCTAGGAGCAAAGAAATTTGATAAGAAGAAGAAAGTTAAGGCGGTCACTGCACTTTACGATGACGTGGGGATTCAGGAGCTGACTGAAAAGAAAATCCAGCACTATTTGAAACGAGCCAATCAGGGTCTCGATTTACTTAGCGTGAAAGAAAAGGCGACACCGCTTCGACAGTTCGTGGATCAATTGTCTGGCCGCCAAAAATAGATACTCCTATTTTGTTGTTTCGTGATCTCTTTGCAATGAGTCGCTGACGAGTTTGCGTGCATAGAAAAGTAGTTTTCCCCGCTCTCCTTTGGCATTTTCGCTCAACGTGTAAAAGCCAGAGACATCACGGGCCCAGGCGACTGATTCGCCCTGAGGTTCGTGCTTATAATCAAGCTTTGTTGCGGGCGTTTTCATAGCATCCGAAATAGATTGCCCGATGGATCGCTTCCAGTAGTAGATGGCGTTATAACTCTTCAGAAGGATTTCGGTTCCGTCCGGAGAAATGTCACCGGCAACAATATGGCGGAGCGGCAGATCAATTAGGGGAGTCGCAGTAAGGGTATCAGCCAGAAAAGGAAATTTTATTTCGTACAGCTTGACGGATTTTTCCCGTTTGGTGACCAGGTAGATATTTCGTGAACGGGGATCTACCATAAGTGCTTCGGTGTCCCGCGGCTTGTCTGCCATTCGAATAACAAGCGTCCGCGCTACTGCAAGTGGGCCTGCGTTATCCATGGCCGGTTCCTCAAGACAATGGATCCGCTTGAATTTGTGGTCCGCTTCATTGTCTCCGATATCACCAACATAAATCCAGTTGGTGCTGTCGGGTCCTGGCCCCATCGCGATGTCCTCCCAGTCTCTGTTTTTTATCCCCGTCAAGACAAAGGTTGCTTTGGTTAATCCAGTGGAATCGAGAAGAAAGATTTCAGGTGGGTGCCCGCTGTCGTTGTGACTCCACACCCAACCGGGGTAGCGAATGCTGGCGACAAGACCGGAGGCTTCTTCGAGCCGTTCATTGGTGTTTATGCCAAGTATCCTTCCGGCCTCAAAAGGGGAATTTTCCACGGGTGGAGATGGCTTTTTGCAGGCCGCAAGGATTGTAAGAATCAGCAGTATCCGGTAAATCATATCGAAAGGTGATTTTTCAAAAGACATTTTCCTAACGATTTCCTTTTTAGGAACTTGTGTGCCTTAATATCTTTCCTGCATGACCTCTGTAAACCCTTCCTTTGAGTCCCTTTCGCCCAATTTGATTGTATCGGATGTCAACCGGTCGGTTGAATTTTATGTTGGCCTACTGGGCTTTACGCAGTTGGCGTCTGTTCCTGATTCCGGAATCTTCAGTTGGGCAATGGTGCAGCGAGGTCCGGTCACAGTGATGTTCTAAACGCTTGCCAGTATCCAGGACGACGCGCCTTCACTGAATCTCACTGCTGGAGGAGCCGCGGCAACGCTTTATATCAAAGTCATTGGATTGGATAGTTTGATGAAATCTCTGCAAGGCAAGATCCCATTTGCAGTTGAACTTCGCACCACATTTTACGGAGCCCGGGAGTTTGCGGTCAAGGATCCCGATGGGAATGTGTTGATGTTTGCAGAGGATGCGCCCTAGGCCAGAAAGACTGGAGTAAAGCTCCTGCGTTCTCCGTACTTTTGCCCCGTGAAAAACGTATACGAAGACCCGGAAGCAGATCAGGATGATGAACTGTTTGAACACCATCGAATCGTCGTCGACGGTGGACAGAGTCTTGTTCGCATCGACAAGTTTCTCATGGACCGGCTTTCCAATGCCACGCGGACGAAGATCCAGGAAGGAATCCATAACGGTTTTGTACTGGTAAACGAGAAGCCCGTCAAGCCGAACCATAAAATTCATCCACATGATGTAATAACGGTTTCATTTCCGGAGCCACCACGCGATACAGATGTCGTTCCTGAGAATATTCCACTTAACATAGTTTTTGAGGACGATCAGTTTCTGATCATTAACAAAGCCGCAGGCATGGTGGTGCACCCCGCATACCAGA
Source organism: Cyclobacteriaceae bacterium (assembly GCA_043750575.1). Taxonomy (GTDB): domain Bacteria; phylum Bacteroidota; class Bacteroidia; order Cytophagales; family Cyclobacteriaceae; genus ELB16-189. The sequence goes on along the minus strand of JAYVBH010000032.1, from coordinate 12,448 downwards.
ATTGGACGGGCACATTGGTGAACGCACTCGCCTATCATTTTCAGAACCTGCCGCAGATGGAAGGCAACGATGGCAGGCCCGGCCTCGTTCATCGTATTGACAAGGACACGTCCGGACTTTTGGTGGTCGCAAAAACTGAAACGGCCCTTACCCATTTGGCAAAACAATTCTTTGATCATTCCATTGAACGCACCTACTGGGCCCTCGTATGGGGTGAGCCCACAAAGGAAGAAGGCACAATTAATATTAATGTTGGACGCAGCCTGAAAGACAGACGAATTACGGCAGCGTTTCCGGACGCGGATTTTGGCCGCACCGCCATTACACACTACAAGGTGCTGCAAAAGTTTCGTTACGTTTCTCTCATTGAGTGTAAACTAGAAACGGGGAGAACGCACCAGATTCGTGCGCACATGAAATTTCTGGGCCATCCATTATTCAACGATGCCACGTATGGGGGAAATCAGATTCATAAAGGCACTACGTTTTCCAAATACAAGCAGTTTGTTGACAATTGCTTCAAGATCATGCCACGCCAGGCACTTCACGCCAAGACACTTGGGTTCATCCACCCATCGTCGAAAAAGTTTGTCCAATTTGATTCAGAACTTCCCGCTGATTTTCGCGAGGTGATTGAAAAATGGGAGCACTATGTGAAGTATAACTAAGAAGTTTGCGTCAGGAGCAGCAACCCCCGGCAAGTTGAATCGGTGGACACTTTACAGTACCATAAGAGCAAAATACACAGCAGTCACCGGCCTTAGGCCTTAACTGTGACTGACAGTTTTCACATTGATAGAAGATCTGACAGGCATCCGTTGGCATTTCTTCCTCTTTTTGAAAGCCACAAACCGGGCATGCTAGCGTTGATTTTGTCTGTATAGCCGAACTCATCGTTTATCTGGAAATTCAAATAGACTCAGCATAGAAGACCCGCTTGACCCGTTCGCTTGTACTTGTTAATAATTCGTAGGGAATCGTTTCTATCCATTGAGCGACTTGCTGAATAGGAAGCGCTGGACCAAAGATGATCGCCTCATCACCTTCGTGCGCAGGAATTCCGGTAATATCGACCATGGTCATATCCATGCAGACATTGCCTTTTACAGGGGCCAGTCGTCCATGTATCAAAACGTTTCCTGCTCCATTGCTAAACTTCCTGCTGAATCCATCGGCGTAACCGATCGCGAGCGTGGCTGTAGTCGTTGGCCTATCCACTTTGCCTTTGCGCCCATAGCCAACGGTGTCTCCGGCAGCAATGTTCTTGATCTGCGAGATGATAGTTTTCAGCGTTACCACGGGTTTCAAGTTCGCGCTGCCGGCTTCTGTTGGATCTATACCATAAAGCCCGATTCCCAATCGAACCATGTCAAAATGAAATTGAGGGAACCTGAGAATACCGGATGAATTCAATGCGTGGCGCAAAGGCCGGTACCCAAGTACCTGGCTGAGCCGATCTGCCATTGCGGTAAACCGCCTTGCCTGCTCATCTGAAAAGTCGTCATGTCTCTTCTCGTCGGCTCCTGAGAGATGTGTGAAAACGGAAGCGACCCGGATGTTCTGATGGTTGCGCAGCAACTTCTCCAGCTCGTCCATGTCCTGATCCTCAAAACCCAGCCGATGCATACCGGTATCCATCTTCAGGTGGATAACGCAAGGTTGGCTATCAAGAAATTCCAGTAGCGCCCGAAAGACGCGCGTGCTATAGATTTCTGGCTCCAGACGATGTTCAAGCATAAGTCCAAAGCTCTCTTCTGTAGGATTCATCACCATAATGGGCAGGGTGATGTTGTTCTTCCTGAGCTCTACGCCTTCATCGGCAAAGGCGACACCCAGATAGTCAGCCCGGTGGTATTGCAAGAGGTTTGCTACTTCTTCGCTTCCGCTACCATACGCAAAGGCCTTCACCATACCCATCACTTTGGTGCCCGGTGTAAGCCGGGATTTGAAATAGTTGAGATTGTGAACCATCGCCGTGAGATCAATCTCCATAATCGTCCCATGAACCTTTCGCTGGAGACGTTGCGCAATCCGTTCAAACTGAAAAGGCCGGGCCCCTTTGATCAACACTACACTGTCGGAAAATTTCTCCAGGCTGAGACTTTTCAAAAACTCGTCTGTCGATTCGTAGAATGTTCCGCCGGGGAAAAATTGCTTGTGGGAAAAAAGCACCGGCCCCACACCTATAATTTCAGTTACACCATCTGCCGCGATCAGATTCTTGATCTTGGCAATCAACTCATCCGGGGGCAATCCGGTTTGTAATAGATCCGAAAGGATAATAATCTTCTTCCCTTTCTGCTGATTGCGCAGAAAATCCAGACTGATCTTTAGTCCTGCAAGGTCATTGTTATAGGAATCATCAATGAGAATGCTCCGATGAACCCCTTGCTTCAATTCCAGTCGCATCGGAACGGTATGCAGATGGGTAATTCGCTCCTGGATTGTTGCAGGTGAATATCCTCGTAACAGCATAAACGCAACCACATGAAAAGCATTTTCCCTAAGCCCAGATTGATCAAAGGGAATAATCAGCTCGAACGTCTGCTGTGAATAAGTAAAACGGTAACGTCGTCCATCAATCAATTCGATTCGAATGTCCGCTCGAAGATCAGATCCCCAAGTCCGTGTCTTGATGTTTAGATGACGCAACGCTTCATCGATTAGGGTGTGATCCTTGCAGTAGAGAACCCATTCACAATCAATAAAAAGTTTTGCCTTTTCGTTTGCTTTCTGCTGTAGTGAAGAAAACCCCTCGTTGTGAGCCGTTCCAAGATTTGTGAAGATGCCCAGCGTTGGCCGGATAATATTTCGGAGTTTTTCCATTTCTCCGGTTGTGGATATCCCGGCTTCGAAAATGGCAAGTTCATGCGATTGGTCCATACCCCAAACAGACAGGGGAACCCCAAGTTGTGAATTGTAACTGCCAGGATTCTTGATTACACGACAATCAGGGGCGAGGGCCTGGAACAACCACTCCTTGATGGTGGTTTTACCGTTGCTGCCTGTAATGCCAACTACGGGGATATTGAACTGGCTTCTGTGGTACGCGGCGAGCTGTTGTAAAGCCGCCAGGGATGAAGGTACCTTTAGAATGTTTGCACCAGGTAATGAGCCTTCTGCTACCTGGGCCTCAACGACAAATTGCCGAAGACCCTGAGCGTACAGTTCAGACAGGTACATATGACCATCGTGCCGCTCGCCCTTCGTTGCAAAGAACACGGAGCCTTCTCCGATAACAGGTTTACGGCTATCCGTGACTAACGCGTCAATGGGCCGGTCCTTGGCAAGCTGAAGAAGTTGACCGGAGGTGATGGAGACAAGTTCGGAGAACAGCATAGCGTCAGAAAAGCCTTGCTCCATTAGGTACTTTTTTGTCAATGGTCGTAAGAACTACGTGGCCATTTTCGTCGGGAAACCCTGTCACTAAAACCTCTGAGAGGAAGGTGGCAATTTGCTTGGGCGGAAAATTCACCACACAGGCAACTTGTTTGCCGGGTAAGTCATTTATCCCGTAATGGTGGGTAATTTGTGCACTACTTTTCTTTGTGCCAAGGCCAGGCCCCAAGTCGACCCAGAGCTTGAATGCCGGTTTTTTGGCCTCCGGGAAGGGTTCGGCCTGAACAATGGTCCCAATTCGTATCTCCACCTTACTAAAGTCATCCCAGGTTATCATCTAATCGGTTTTTTTGTATATTCGAGACTCCGTATTCAGCAATTTGTCGCCTGAGTTCAAAAGTTTGAGTATGAAGTTATCAGGTCTTCTGTTTATTCTACTCGCAGTAATGCTGCTTTCTTTTGCTGCGCAAGCACAGGAACAAACGCCAATGATTGAGGGGCCAGATCCATCCCACCGCGAGGTGAATTTCAGCGAAGATAAGACTTTGATCTTTGATTACCCCAGTCAAAATTCAATCGTTAGTGATTCTGTTGTAGTAACGCCGAGGATCATCAACAAGACAACACGGCCTGAAGCAGCCAAGGAAACGCAGAAAGCCCGGAGCGAAGAGGATGCGCTTGGGTTCAATTTTCTTTTTTACATGATTCAGAAATATAAATTTTCTGACATGATCGAGAATCAGTAGGTTCTTTAGCCGACTACGGCACTTCCTTTCTCATCACCCATTTTAGTAACGCGAACCAGTCCTGCCGATCCAATATAATATTTACTGCGCGCGCGGCTTCTTCCACGCGCTCCGGTTTTGTGGTTCCGATGATGGGAAAAATCCCAGACGGATGCTTCATAAGCCAGGCCAGCGATAATTGACTATAGGAACAATTATAGCGAGCGGCCATTTGGAATACTTCCCGCTCATCAACCGCAATAGATTTCCCACCGGCCAACGGAGACCAAGCCATTGGCGAAACCCGAAGTTCCATCAACGCATCAAGATCCCCGTTAAATAAAGGATCCAGCCGGGATAAGGAAATTTCGATTTGGTTCGTAATGAGGGGGAATGGATGATAAGATTGCAACATGCTGAACTGTGAGGGTGCGAAGTTGGAGACACCAAAGTGCTTTACTTTGCCATGCGTCCGAAGTTCTGTGAAAGCTGCAGCAACCTCTTCTGGATTCATCAACGGGTCCGGTCGGTGAATTAGCAACAAGTCAAGCGTGTCAGTACCCAACATACGCAACGAATTTTCAGCAGACCAAATTATATGAGCTGAGGAGGTGTCATAATGCTTTACCCGGGTGTCAGGTCGTTTGCCCGATGGGAATTTGATTCCGCACTTGGTGACCAACTGCATTTTTTGGCGCAAGGCTGGATTCTTTCGCAACACATTTCCAAAGACCTCCTCGTTGGAATGGTCTCCGTATATGTCGGCATGGTCAAATGTGGTAATGCCCTGATCAAGCGCAGTGTGAACAAGTATTTCCACCTGATCGGAAGAAACCGTATGCCATCTCCAGGCACCAGCTACAATCCGAGAGAAGAGTGGTCCATCAGCGTGAGTTCGTCTTGCTTCCATCATAAGACAAAAATAGAGACATCCGCGTGATTCAAGCTATTCCTGGCGTTCTGACAACCAAGAACGGAGAAGTGCTGATCAGTTGATGAGCGACCCTTGCAGGCGAAGGAGCTCGGTTTCTGAGACTTTGGCATTAAAGCGGGCGGCAATGAGGCGATTATAGGCATCCGCCAGGCTCTGCTGTGCTGTTCGAAGCTCAATGAATGTTGTTATTCCCCGGCGGAATCCCTCCAACGCAATATTGACGTTCTCCTTGGCCAGCAGAATATTTTCTTCTTCAATTTGGAGCACCTTTAGCGCATTCTCATAACTGACAAAGGCAATCCGGATACCCACCATCACGATGGTGAGTTGCTGTTCGTAGATAATTTTTTGACGCTCCAGGTTGACCTTAGATTGGCCAATCAGCCGGTTGATATTCATTCCATTGACGATAGGAATAGAAACAGAGAGCCCATAGTTGTACCCAACGTTACGAATGAATTTCTGTGCGACTGGACTTGTCACGAGTTCATTCTCAATTTGATTGAAATTGTACGATGAGGTCAGGTTAATAATCGGCGAACGGCCGGCACGGCTTTCATGCAGGACTTGTTCTGAAACGGAAATACTCTTTCGGGCAGAAGCAAGGGCGGTATTTGTGTTCTCCACATTTTGTGTTATTCCTCCCAGCGTCAAACTCTGTACAATGGGTATGGAATCTGAGGTCTCATATTTATCGGGCAGACTCATACCCAAAAGTGAATTGAGCTGATCCTTGAGTTGTTGGATAATGGTCTCCTGCTGAATGGCCGCCGCCTTAAACGCATTAAGATCCACTTTTGCCTGGAGCAATTCAGGTTTGCCCCCTGTTCCAACCTGCAATTTCCTCTCTGCTAACTTTACGCGCTCCTCACTCACAGAGGTTTGCTCCCGGATAGCCTTCAGCTGTTGCTTTTGCCGAACAATGCCATAGTATGTCGCGATGACAATGGCAGTTGTGTTAACCATTTGATTCTTTGCATTGAGTTGCCCAAGGGATTCCAATTCTGAAAGGCGCTTGCGCGTCGCAAACATTCTTGTTCCATCAAAAAGCGTCCACACCAGCTGCAATGAGGAGTTCATTACCGTGGACTGCGCACCAGAGCGAACGGTCTCTACATCTCCAAAAGTGACGTTGCGTGAATCGTTGTTGTTCCGTATGTACGCCCCGTTTCCGTTAATGTTTGGAAGGAAAACACCAAATGAATAGCGGTTGTCATTTCCGGCGAGAGCAGCCGAATTTTGAAACAGACGAACGTCATAATTCTTTTGCAATGCAATTTGAACCACCTCATCCACCATGACCGTCTGTCCGGTAACGGAGAGAGAACCAAAAGCCAGAAGGAGTATTCCAAATGCGTTACGCTTCATGGAGGACTTCCTTCGCGGGTGGATTGATATCTGGGGCTTCATAGTTGATGTACTTCTTCTGACGGGACAAGTAGGAGTACATGGCCGGAATAACATAGAGGGTGAGAATCAGCGAGAATAAGACACCACCAACGATCACAATTCCAAGGGGAATTCGACTAGTAGACGCTCCACCCAACGACAATGCCAAGGGGAGTGAACCCAATGCCATAGCCAGGCTGGTCATCAGGATAGGCCGCAAACGCAACCGTGATGCGGTAAGAACTGCTTCGACTTTTGAGAGCCCTTCTTTACGTTTCTTATTAGCGAATTCTACGATCAAGATTCCGTTTTTGGTAACAAGACCAATGAGCATGATCATCCCGATCTCGGAAAAAATATTTAGCGTTTGTTTGAAAACGAACAGTGAAATAAATGCGCCGCAAATGGCGAGAGGCACAGTGAACATGATGATTAGCGGATCTGCGAAACTTTCAAACTGCGCGGCCAGAATCAGATAAATAAGTACCAGGGCGAGAATGAACGCAAAAGAGGCATTTCCGGAACTTTCCGCGAAATCGCGGGAAGATCCTGAGAGCGAAGTTTGGAATGTATCATCCAGTTCTTTGGCCGCGATCTCACGCATGGCTTCGATGCCGTCCCCAATTGTTTTTCCGGGAGCAAGACCAGAAGAGATTACCGCAGATTTGAACCGGTTAAAGTGATACAAGGACGGCGGTGTAGTTGATTCTTCTAACGTTACCACATTATCAATTGAGATCAACTCGCCCGATGCAGTCTTCACGTATAGACGCTTAAGGTCTTCAGGATCGTCTCGGTCCATCCGGGTTACCTGGCCAATGACCTGGTACTGCTTTCCCTCTTTTGTAAAATAACCAAAGCGCAGATTACTGTATGCCAGCTGCAGCGTTTGGGAAATGTCCTGGACGCTGATACCCAATTGCGTCGCCTTCAAGCGGTTGATTTTAACTAGAAGTTCCGGTTTGTTGAATTTCAGGTCAACATCCGCATTTTGCAGAACAGGATGATCCTGCGCAGCAGCAAGCATTTTTGGAATGGCCGTCTTCAGTTTTTCGAAGTCGTTGTTTTGAATGACAAATTGCACGGGTTGACCGCCCCGGCGACTTACGGCGATGGTCTGCTCCTGAGTGACAAAGGCTCTCCCTTCTGAGAATGAGGGGAGGTACTTGTTTACATCATCGACAATCTCCTGCTGTGACCGGTCACGCTGGTCACGGTCAAGAAGGTTAACACGTACCGAACCTGAATTTGTTGAGCCGTATCCCCCTCCCCCACCGGAAAAGGATACAATCGTCTTGTGCTCGGGAACCGTGTCCATTACAAATTGCGTTACCCGGTCTACGTAATTATCCATGTAATCAAACGATGTGCCTTCGAGCCCCGACAAATTGATTCGAAACTGGTCACGGTCTTCGAGCGGAGCCAGTTCCTCCTGGATGGTTGTGTTAATCAGAATCACGGAGGCAAGGCAAGCGACGATAATAACCAGCGCCACCCAACGGACCCTCATGAACGCAGCAAGACTTCTTCGGTAGCCATCCTCCATGCTAATAAAGAAGGGCTCAGTCACCCGGTAGAACCATGAATGAGAGTGATTGCTTCGTGTAAGCAGCACACTGAGCACCGGTGTCAAGGTAAGCGAGACAAATGATGAAATCAGTACAGCACCTGCGACAACAATTCCAAACTCGCGGAACAGCCTGCCTACAAAGCCCGGAAGGAAGACGACAGGGAGAAAGACAACGGCCAAGGTGATGGAAGTTGAAATAACGGCAAAAAATATTTCGCGGGAGCCTTCGATAGCTGCCCGATACTTGTTCATGCCGCTTTCGAGTTTCTTGTAAATGTTTTCCGTAACAACGATCCCATCATCGACCACGAGACCAGTGGCCAGCACAATGCCGAGCATCGTGAGCACATTGATGGAGAATCCCATCAGATACATGATGAAGAAGGTGGCAGTCAAGGATACGGGAATATCAATGAGTGGCCGGATGGCGATCACAAAATCACGGAAGAAGAGGAAGATAATTAAGACAACGAGTAAGAAGGAAATAAGAAGCGTTTCTTCCACTTCAGTGATTGCCCGCTTGATAAATTTTGTTTGATCTGTAGAAACATCAAGTTTGATGTCGGCTGGCATTTCCCTGCGGATCTCTTCAAGTCGTTTGTAGAATTCATTTGAGATGGCGACATAGTTTGCACCTGGCAACGGCACCAGGCTTACAGCGATCATGGGTGTCCTGCTTTCCCGGAGGCTGGTCTCTTCATTTTCGGGCCCAAGGATTGCCTGCCCTACATCGCGAACACGGATATTGCCCTGTTCCGTCGACTTGACGATTACGTTTCCGAAATCGTCTTCCGAATATAATTTGCCAAATGTTCGAACCGTCAATTCGGTTGCATTGCCTGTAATTTTTCCAGAAGGCAATTCAACATTCTCCCGATTCAGGGCTTGCTGGACATCCAGAGCGGTAAGGCTGTAGGCGCTTAACTTTCCGGGGTCGAGCCAGATACGCATCGCATATTTCTTCTCCCCCATGACCCCGACGCTGCTGACGCCTTCGATGGTTTGAAGACGCTCCACCAGGACATTGTTTGTGTACTCAGTAAGTTGCAATGCATTACGTGTGTTACTCTGCACCGTCATACTGATGATATAGTCTGCATTGGCGTCGGCTTTTTGCACGACAGGCGGAGAGGTAAGGTCCTGAGGGAGGGAGCGCGCTGCCTGGGAGACTTTATCCCGAACGTCATTGGCGGCAGCCTCCAGATCCACATTGAGATTAAATTCCAGGTTGATGTTGCTTCGGCCTACAGCGGAGTTGGAGGTAATATTCCGGATGCCGGGAATTCCATTCAGTGCCTTTTCCAGGGGTTCAGTAATCTGAGACTCGATGATGTCCGCATTGGCACCGGAGTACGAGGTGCTCACACTTATATTGGGAGGATCGATGGCCGGGTAGTCCCGTACGCCGAGATAAGAAAATCCAATCGCGCCGAAGAGTACCAGCATGATATTCATCACGAAGGTGAAGACAGGTCGCTTGATGGAAAACTCGGAGATATTCATGGCTGCATTCAGTTCAACTTCGTGATCGACGATAGTTTCACTTTGGACCCTGGACGAATGCTCATCAGCCCAGTGGTAATAATTGTATCACCAGCCTTAATTCCCTTCAGGATCTGAACAAAAGAAGAATCCCGAACACCGGTTTCAACGATTTGGAATACCGCACTGTCTTTGTGAAAGAGAATAACCCGCTTGTTCCGGGCCTGAGGGATGATGGATTGTGTTGGCAAGAGAATGGCTTTGTTGTCTTTCCCTAGTTCGAGGTGCACCCGGGCAAAGATGCCAGGCACTAGCTCTGGATGTTTGTGGCTTACGAGTGCACGGACTTTCAGGGTGCGGGTAGTTGATTCTACATTACCCTCAGTTGCTATTACAGTCGCTTCGTGATCCACCTGACCTCCATCAACGCGAAATTTTACTTTAGATCCTTTGGCAATGTTCTTGGCATATTTTTCAGGTACTGAAAACTCAAGTTTCAACTGGCGCACATCTCGTAACGTGGTGATCACATCGGAGGGAGACAGGTAGGAGCCCATGCTAATGTTACGCAAGCCAATCTGGCCATCGTAGGGAGCGCGAATCTCTGTCCGTGATATGGAAATCTGGGTTGACTGAATATCGGCTTTTAGGTTATCGACATTGAGCGCACTCAGGTCAAAATCCTGTTGGCTAATTCCATTGATGGATAGGAGTTCACGTTGACGCTGGACTGTCTTGACAGCAATTTGTTGCTGCACTTTAAGTTTTCTCAGCTGAGCCTGTAGATCCTGATCCCACAGCTTGACCAAAAGAAATCCTTTAGAGACAACAGCCCCCTCCGGGATATTAAGTTGGATGATTCTTCCACTGGTTTCAGATCGGATTTGCGTTTCTTCTGACGGAAATAGGGAACCCGGAACCTCAACATCTTCACTAATTGAGCTGGTTCCTGCAATAAAAGCTTCAACGGAGAGGGGTGGCCGTTGGCGCTGATTCTGACCCGATTGCGGTCCTCCTGCCTTTTTGGAATCGCAGGAGGATAGGAAGATAATTGCGACGAGCAGAACTCGCCCATGGGGGACAGAAAAGGGCATAGTAATGATGAATCAGAACTCAAATTTCGCAGGAAAGGAGGTCGAAAACACAGATAGCCGCCAAAACAATGCAGGCGGTCATGGGATATGACTTGTGGTTCCATGGCCTTGTCAAAGCCGTGTATGACAAAACAAGGAGCCGTTTCTAACCGATCTTATGCTGGTAGCACTTTCCTCCTTTACTCGATGTCATTCTCTTGCATCGCGTGCCATCCGCAGTTTTTCCCCCGCATTGTACCGCCTTGTCTTTGAAATGAGATTCAGGTTTGCAAATGGCACAAGGAGTTTTGCCCGCCTTTTTCGCTGCGGTAAGCGTTAGGTCTTTTGCATCACCAGAAAGATTGCAGTCTGCAGTATGGTATTTCTCCCCCTTGTCTGAAGCGTACACAGTCTGACCTGCAACCCGAAGTGTTGATAAGGCGACCAGGATAATAGTGGTGAATAGAATCTTCTTCATGTTTTCTGAACTTATGTTTTACAAGATAACGGATTGTTCTGAATCGAAAAAAAGCGACATCCTGCAAGTCCTATTTCGTGTGCGTGGAGAATGTCCAAATGGGACAATCCACATGATTCACCACTTTTTCTGCAACACTTCCCGTAAACAAATGAGCTACTCCCCGCCGGCCATGGGTGCCCATGGCAATCAGATCCGCCTTGATTTCTCCTGCAAACTCCATGATGCCATAAGATTCCTGAAAGTCATTTCGAATATTCAACGTGTAGTTTTCCAATTGGTATTGATTGGCAAATGCTTCCAACATTTTCTTTTCATCCCCGGTACGCCGGAGGTTATACGGCGTGTTTATCAGGAGGAGGTGCAGGGTAGCCTGTAGAAATTTCTGGAGTTCTTTTATTTTTTCAGTCAAGCCCGACAGATCCGGCTCAAGGGTAGTTGGGAAAACGATATTTCGGATGGACTGAACATCAGGCGCCTTTCGAATAGCAAAGACAGGAACAGGAGAGAATCGAACTATTTTCTCAGTATTTGATCCAATGAGGTATTCAGCTATTCCGGATGCGCCGCACGTACCCATAACCACCAAGTCGACAGCCTGATCCTTGATGAATTGCCGTATCGTAGGTGTGACAGGTCCCTCCTGAACAACAAAGCTTACTGGCACATTCGTCTTATTCTCAGCCTTCAATTTTTCAAATTGCGCCCTTGCATCATCTTTTAACTCTTTGATTAGCGTTGGATCAAAATAATAGGGGGCTGCGCCCAGCGCGCTTTCGTACATCACGGGAAGATCAATGGTTTTCAAAACAGAGACTTTACCACCTGTTTTTCCGGCCAACTGGAGGGCAAATTGATACGCTTCACGAGATTCCTCGGAAAAATCGCAGGGCACGAGTATATTTTTCATAGGCTTAGACTTTGTTGGAAGATAGTCGAAAAAGGCTGTTTTGAGGATGACGTTGGTCAAGGCGCCAGATGATGGAAATCAAGGAGAAATAGATGAAAACCGAGCGATTTGCAGATTTACCAATCGGTTCTAACTTTGCAGTCCCTTTTGAATGGAAGATAAGGCCAAAAGAGGGTTTTAGGCAGTTAAGCGGGAGTAGCTCAGTTGGTAGAGCACGACCTTGCCAAGGTCGGGGTCGCGAGTTCGAGTCTCGTTTCCCGCTCGGAATCGGTTAATCGTTCCTCATTAATGATTAGCCCTAAAAAAGTGTGGGAGAACTCACACTTTTTTAATTTCATATCGAACAAAGAAAAAGCCCTGCCCGGGTGGTGGAATTGGTAGACACGCAGGACTTAAAATCCTGTGACCCTAAAAGGTTGTACGGGTTCAAGTCCCGTCCTGGGTACATTTATTTTTTGTTTTCAAAAGCCGTTTGTGTTTTTGCACCGCCCCCGAATGTTGGCCCACTAAAATTGCAGGCCACACGCCACACCAATCACTATTAAATC
>JAYVBH010000031.1:0-28143 GCA_043750575.1 Cyclobacteriaceae bacterium | reverse complement strand
CATGCTTTTGAAAATCATTAAAAAAGCAGACTGGCAATTTAAATTTGAAGGGTTAAATTCCTTTTATAACTTTCCCCGGACAACAATGATTTGAGAATTTGGGAATTTGAGAATTGGGCCTGTTATCGACCGAGTATGGAGTCGAGCGCCACGTCGATCGCTTTGATATTCCTGTATGCATTGTTGCTCAGCACAATGATGGTTTTGTCGACATCAATGAAGCGGACGATTCGTGTCGAGTAGCCGGGATTGGAGCCGGTGTGCCAGATCTTTCGGCCCAAGGTTGGGTGATTGTCAATTGTCCAGCCGAACCCGTAGTTGGATAGGGAATCATTTTTCAAGCGGAAGGGAGTGAAAGCTTCTGCCAATGTCTCTTTCTGAATCAGCGTCTCACCGTACAAGGCACGATCCCAGCGCAGCAGGTCAGTTGTGGTCGAACTCACGCGACCGGGTCCTTTGCGGTTTCCCAGCCAGACGATGTAATTGGATGATGGAAACGAATCAGCGCTGACATAGCGTGCTTTCTCAGCGACATAGATATACCCGCGGGCGAAATTGGTAACGGCCGATTTCTCTTCTAGCGCACGGATGTCTGTTGCGGTCATTCCCAGCGGAACAAAAATTCGTTCCCGGCACATTGTAATGAAGTCCTTGCCGGAAGCTGCCTCGGCGATACTGGCGAGCAGTACATAGCCTGTGTTGCTGTATTCGTACTTGTCACCAGGATTAAAGTTCTTATCCGGATGATACTGCTTGAGGTAGCGGATAATATCTTCGTTACCGGCAACTTTAGTTTTGTCCCAATGCTCATCCATGATCTTCTGGTAATCGGGCAGGCCGGATGTGTGCGTGAGAAGGTGCCGGATGGTTATTCCGCGATAGGGAAGGCCGGGGATATACTTCTCCAGTGAATCCTCATAATTCAGTTTACCCTCTTCTTTCAGCGTCATGATGACCATCGACGTGAACTGCTTGGAAACAGATGCCAATTCGAAAACTGTCCCTGTGTCCAACGCCAGGTTGTTTTCATAGTCCCGATAGCCGAATGCTTTGTGAAAGATGGGCTTCCCTTTTTCTGCAATGAGCGCAACACCATTGAATTCAGGATGCGCTGAAAAAAGAGAATCAATCTTTGCCGTCAGCGGATTAATCGTCTCTCTGGGTGGCTGGCAACCCGGAAGAAGATATGCGAGAAGGACAAGGGGGAGGAAAGAGCGCATGCTAGTTAATTTTCTTTTTCAGGTCGTTCAGGTATTGGTCCATCGTGGTGGTATGCCCAAATGCATATTTCGAAAGGAATCGAAACATTGGATTGTAGACTTCTCCGTTTTCCGTGATCGTCAACGAGCAACCGCCTTCCATTGGGGTAAGTTCATAAGTCCAGGATCCGCCAAACGCGAGGTCAGGTGTGACGATTCGGGTCACCAGCCGCTCCGGGGGTGTGAAGTCTTCAATCCGGTATTCGATCACCTCCCCGTCTTCAGCGACCTCGCTGAATGAATTGTTGCTATCCCGCATTTCTTTCAAGTCGGTTCGCCAGGAAGGCCATGCGTTAAAATCAGTAACCACTTTCCAAACTTCTTCCCGGCTGGAGCTGAATTTTTGTGTGGCAGTTGCTGTGTGGTTTTCGGGTAGAGTGCTGCCCACGATAAACATCGTGAGGATAAGAACACCGAGAATGATGAGCAGACGAACAAACCATTTCATATCAAGATTCCTTTATGATACGAATGTAACCTTTTTTGAATTTTCTTGTCCGTGCCAGAACCTTACAATTCGATGTAGGTCCGTATTGTAATTTGGGGGGAGCTTAGAGTCCCAGATCGGGTTCAAAATCTAAGACGATGGAATTCATGCAGTAGCGTTTCCCTGTTGGGGGAGGCCCATCGTCAAATAAGTGGCCAAGGTGACTATCGCAGCGACCGCAGAGAACTTCGATACGGTCCAGTCCGTGCGACTTGTCAGGCTGGTAGGTAACGCTGTTCTTGCCAGAGGGCTCAAAAAAACTCGGCCAGCCGCATTTACTTGAGAATTTTCCATCTGAGCGGAACAACGGGTTGCCGCAAACCGCGCAGTAGTATTTTCCGAGGCCACTAGAATCCCAAAATTTTCCTGTGAAAGCTTTTTCCGTTGCTTTCTTTCGCCCAACCTGGAATATGTTGGCAGGCAGTACGGTCTTCCATACCGAGTCCGGGATATGTAGCCTGGTCGTGTCCGTCCGTGAATAGTAAGGATTGCGGGCCGGTACAGCTTTGGTTGAAAGGGGAACAGCGACCTCTTTCTTGGCCGCCGGCTGACAGGCAGCCAGGGCGATGGACAGGAGGATCAACTGGAATAGTGAGTTCATGCAGATTAAACGGCTGAAAGTACAAACCGGCCAGCAAAACTATGTAAACAAGCGGAAATCTGTGTCGGGCCAACGACATGAGGGTGATCTTTCATCCCCGCTTATATTGATGCAGCAACACTGGGAAATAAGATGCTGACCGCTGGTCTAAAGGATTTTGCCTTCGGTTGCTGGACTTCGTTGTAGGATGAGGGTACCTTAACCCTTCCGGATGCTGACTAACTACTTAAAAATAGCCCTGCGAAACCTGCTCAAGAACAAGGTCTATTCCGTCATCACCATTTCGGGGTTGGCCATTGGACTTACTGGTTTTATCCTGATCGGTATCTACGTGAGGAAGGAGACGAGCTTTGACAAGGCATTTGCTAAGGCGCAATCCATTTACAGGATCAATACAAAAGTGGATGTCAATGGCATTCAGAACACTTACTCAAGTGCCCACTATCCTGCGGCACATGATATGGTGGCGGAGTATCCTGAAGTTATCCACGCCCTTACCCTTTATGATCCGATTCCCTTTCAAGGTGTGGTACCCAGGATCAAGTACGGGGAACATGCATTCAGCGAGCGGCGATTCTTATTCACAGACTCATCGTTCTTCACCTTCTTCGATTTTCCTTTGGCCTACGGTGACGCCGGGACAGCACTTCGGGAAGTGAACTCAATGGTAGTCACGCATGAAACGTCGCTGAAGTTATTTGGTCCCGGCAACCCGGTTGGCAAATTGGTGTCGTTCAATGATTCCATCAGTTTCAAGATCACCGGGGTATTGGCGCCGATCAGATTCAATACGCATCTGCGGTTTGATTACCTCGCCTATTCCAAGACGCTGATTCAGGCGCTTGTGGGACAGAATATTCAGTTGGACGATTCTTACATCGGCATGTGGTACTATTCGTACGTGATGTTGTCGTCCAATGCTTCGCCGGAAAATCTGCAGCAGCAGTTTCCCGATTTCGTAAAGCGCCACTACCCGCCACGCTACACCGATAATCATGCGGCACTCGTCATTCAGCATGTTGGCGACATCCACCTGGAATCCCAATTTGCCAACGGCGATCTCTCCCCGAACGGAAACATTGCCTATCTATATGTGCTCTCAATCATTGGTACGTTGTTGTTGGTGACCGCGTGCATCAATTTCATCAATTTGTCCACCGCCCGGTACATGACACGGGCGAAGGAGGTGGGATTGAGAAAAGTAGTTGGTGCTAACCGCATTCAGTTGATTGCGCAGTTTACCGCTGAGGCCGTGCTCATCACACTGCTTTCGGGTGCAGTCTCGCTGGCGGGCGTCTTTTGGATGATCCCGTTCTTTAATCAGTTGGCGAATGCTTCGCTTGAGGCAAATGAATTTCTTAATCCGGAAACAATCTACCGGGCAATTGTATTTTTTGTCGCTGTGGGAATCCTCTCTGGGGTATATCCGGCGCTGATATTGTCAGGATTCCAGCCGATACGTGTGCTGAAAGGTATGGCTGAATTACCGGGCCAGGGTTTCAGTTTGAGGAAGGTGCTCGTGGTGGTTCAGTTTGCCGTGTCGATTACATTGATTATCGGCACACTGGTCATTTATAGCCAGCTTGAATTCTTAAAAAACAAAAGCATGGGCTTCGATCGGGATCAGGTGGTGATCCTGCCGGTTCCGGGTCTTTCTATTTTCCGCCAATATCCTACGTTCAAGCAAGAAGTGGTCAGGTTGTCCAACGTCAAGTCCGTAACAAACCTGTCGCACGATTTAGGCCAAAGCAATCTGGCATACTATCCTGTAATTGCAGAGGGTAAGGACGAGGAGCAGATGGTGCCTGAGATGTATGCGGGCTACGATTTTCTGGAAACATTCGGCATCCCGATGGTGGCGGGGAGGTTTTTTGATCCGGAGTTCAATTCTGACAGTACGCTGGCTTTTGTGATCAACGAATCGGCGGCAAAGACTTTTGGATGGACTGATGCGATTGGAAAAAAGTTGAAGGGCGGCTTCCGGGGATCAGATTCAACCCGTGTCATCGGCGTGGTCAAGGACTTCAATTTTGACCCGCTCAAGTCCGGCATTGGTCCGCTGGCCATTCAATTTGGAAGGGCATTCGGAAATGTTGCGATCAAATTGGGCAGCGGCAACAACCGGTCGACGGTTAAAGAGATTGAGCAGATATGGATGCGGATCTATCCGGAGATTCCATTCAACTACTATTTTCTGGATGAAGGATTGCGGGCGACTTATGCCGAGGAGGAAAGGATCGGTAAGATTTACACCGTGTTCTGCTCCCTGGCGCTGTTCATCGCTTCAATGGGATTGTTTGCGCTGGCGTCTTACACCATCCGCAGACGACTAAAAGAAATCAGCGTACGTAAGGTATTGGGTGCCTCAGCGTCCGGGATCATTGTCCTGATCTACCGGGACTTTCTGTTGCTGATCATGGTGGCTTTTGCGATTGCCACGCCGGCCTCGATACTCATTTTCAAAGGTTGGTTATCCGGCTTTGCGTATCACATTTCACTGAAGCCGGTATATTTCATTCTGGCTGTAGGGGTAGTCATTCTGATTTCCTGGATTACGCTTGCGTTCCAAATGATACGCGCGAGCCAGGTGAATCCGGCCGTGATACTTAAATCAGAATAGGTGGGGGATAAAATTCAAAATCTCCGATCTCAGGTTTGATACCTGAGACCGGAGATCTGGAATAAGTTTACATTCCAATGCCGCCTTTGCCGTCTTTCTTGGCGCGCTTTTCAGCACGCTTTTCTTTCAACGTCTTCAGTGGCTTCTTCTTGTCTTCTTTTTTCTTGTCTTGACCTTTTGACATAACGGTTAAGGGTTAAATGAACAATAGTCAAATCTACTATTGAATATCGTCTCTAGCAAAATCCGTTGTCGCGAGATTTTCAGGAATCAGCCCTGACGCTTGCCACGCCAGTGACCCGACCACTGCTTCTTGGGGCGACGGCCGCCGTTGGGCGACTGGGACTGGTGTACCCGGGGTCGGCTAGGATCTGACGAGCCACCGCCAACCGAATGGTATGGGTGGTCTTCAACTACCGGCACGGCCTTAGAAATCAGCTTCTGGATGTCGCGGAGAAATTCACGCTCTTCTGAGTCGCAGAAGGAGATGGCTATTCCGCTGGCGCCGGCACGGCCTGTACGACCGATCCGGTGTACATAGGTCTCCGGAATATTGGGCAGTTCGAAGTTGATCACGTGCGACAGGTCATCGATATCAATGCCGCGGGCGGCGATGTCGGTGGCCACGAGAACACGTGTATGACGGGCTTTGAAATTACTCAATGCCTTGATGCGTGCGTTTTGTGACTTGTTTCCATGGATGGCTTCAGCGTTGACACCGGCACGAACGAGGTCCTTGGCGACGCGGTCGGCGCCGTGCTTGGTCCGTGTAAACACCAGGGCTGACTCAACCTTATCATTTTTGAGGAGGTGGAGGAGCAGGGAGCGCTTGTTGGGTTTCTCTACGAAATACATTTCCTGCTTCACGGTGTTGGCCGTGGAGGATACGGGGGCCACTTCCACACGCACCGGCTCGGTGAGGATGGATTTGGCCAACGATGAGATTTCCGAGGGCATCGTGGCGGAGAAGAACAGCGTCTGACGTTTCTGCGGCAGCTTGGCGATAATTTTCTTCACGTCGTGGATGAATCCCATGTCGAGCATGCGGTCGGCTTCATCCAACACAAACATCTTGATGTGCTGGAGGTGAACGTAACGCTGATCCATCAGGTCGAGCAAACGGCCCGGTGTGGCGATAAGGATGTCCACGCCTGAGCGCAAGGCATCGGTCTGTGATTTCTGGGATACGCCTCCGAAAATGACGGTATGGCGAATGCGGAGGTGTTTGCCGTAAGCAGCGAAACTCTCACCGATCTGGGCTGCAAGCTCCCGGGTAGGTGTGAGGATTAATGCTTTGATGCCGGCAGGTCCTTTTTTGAACAATTCATCCTCGTGGAGAAGTTGAAGAATGGGAATGGCAAAGGCCGCTGTCTTTCCTGTTCCGGTCTGCGCGCAACCCAGGAGGTCTCGGCGTTGGAGAAGGACAGGGATGGCCTGTTGTTGAATGGGTGTCGGCGTTGTATAGCCTTCAGTTTTGAGCGCACGCAAAATGGGCTCAATAAGATTTAATTTTTCGAATGACATTAGTTTGTTTTTACTTCAGCGAGGCTCGCTAAAAAATTGTTGTTAAATGCGCCTCTTGGGTCAACGCATGGGCTTCTGTTGCAGTTAGAAGGCCCTTTCTACGGGAATTTGGAGGACTAAAGTGCAAAGATACGATAATTATCCGATTGTGTCTCGAAGCACGGAGGCGTGGAGTAGTTTTCGATTGGGAAGGATGCAGGTTACAGGCAGGCAAGTCACAGGTTACAGGCAGGCAGGTTTGGTGTAGCTCAACTTGAATGCGATGCATCTCAATAATGAATGTTGGACACGTCTCCGCACCACCTGCAACCTTCGACTTGTAACCTTCGACCTGTCTCCCGCAACCTGCCACCTGCCACCTGTAACCTGCGTCCTGCGACCTGTCTCAGTCACTCCGCAACTTCCACAATCATTTCCACTTCACACGCCAGATTCCAGGGTAGTGAAGCTACGCCTATAGCAGAACGGGCGTGTTGGCCGCGGTCGCCGAAGACCTGGATCATGAGTTCTGAGAATCCATTGATTACCTGAGGGTGTTCCGTGAAAGTGGGTTCGGCATTTACCATGCCCAATACTTTAACAATTCTGACCACTTTGTTCAAATCGCCAATTTCAGCTTTGAGGACAGCCAGCACGTTGATACCGGTAGAGCGCGCAGCCTCGTATCCCTCCTCCACGGTAAGATCTACACCTACTTTTCCTTTGTATGCCTTTCCATCAGAAGTCTCCGTCGGCCCGTTGCCTGACAGGTAGATCAAGTTACCCGTACGAACCGCGCTGACGATCTTGATATTCGGAGGCAGCGTCGGCGTCGGCAGTTCAATACCCAGTTTTTTGATGCGCGCCTCGACATCGTAATCGTATAATTCCGCAACAGGCGTTTCTTTCTTCACCCCTGTAGTGCAAGAAGAAATCAGAAGGAGTAAAAACAGGTTTCTTATGTTCATGTTAGTACCATTAATGGCATTGTTCAATCTTCTCCCCCCGACCACCGACTACTGACCTCATTCCTTCTCCAAAAACGGATATCGATAGTCTATCGGTGTCACAAACGTCTCCTTGATCGTGCGCATAGACACCCACCGCATAAGGTTTGCTTTGGCGCCAGCTTTGTCATTCGTGCCAGACCCGCGGGCTCCACCGAAGGGCTGCTGGCCAACCACGGCGCCGGTCGGCTTGTCGTTGATGTAGAAGTTACCAGCTGCGTTCACCAATTTTTTGGTGGCCATCTCTACAGCATAACGATCCCTGGCAAGGACGGCACCGGTGAGGGCATATGGCGAAGTCTGGTCTACCAGCTCAAGTGTTTGTTCAAAGTTCTCTTCGTGATATACATATATAGTTAATACCGGTCCAAATATTTCTTCGCACATCGTGATAGAAGAAGGATCCTTGGTGAGGATCACTGTGGGTTCAATGAAATACCCTTTCGATTTGTCACACTTCCCGCCGGCGATGATTTCACTCATCGGATTCTGTTTGGCTTTCTCTATGTAACCAGCGATGGAATCAAAAGCTTTCTCATCGATGACGGCATTGATGAAGTTTCCAAAATCTTCAGTTCCTCCCATTTTGAAGCTTTTGAGATCGGCCAGCAAATGATTCTTCACATCTTCCCATAAGTTGGAGGGGATATAGGCGCGTGAAGCAGCCGAGCATTTCTGCCCCTGGTATTCAAATGCGCCGCGCGACAGGGCAGTTGCCACGGCCTTTGCTTCGGCGCTCTTGTGGGCGATGACAAAATCCTTGCCGCCTGTCTCGCCGACGATGCGGGGATACGATTTATACTTCTGGATGTTTGCGCCAATGGTTTTCCACATACCCTGAAATACGCCGGTGCTTCCCGTGAACTGGATGCCGGCAAAATCGCGATGGCTGAAGATCACTTCTCCAGCTGTCGGCCCACTTACATAGACCAGATTAATGACACCGTCAGGCAGCCCGGCTTCGCGAAGGATCTGCATGAAGACGTTGGCGGAGTAGACCTGTGTGTTGGCAGCTTTCCATACCACTGTATTACCCATCATGGCCATGCTCGTGGGCAAGTTCCCACCGATGGCCGTGAAGTTGAATGGCGTTAACGCGAAAGTAAATCCCTCCAGCGGCCGATATTCCATCCTGTTCCAGATGCCCGGGCTTGACTCCGGTTGATCGCTGTAAATCTGTCCCATGAAATAGACATTGAACCTGAGAAAATCAATGAGTTCGCAAGCGGCGTCAATTTCTGCCTGGTATGCATTCTTTGACTGGCCGAGCATGGTTGCCGCATTCATCTTGTACCGGTATGGCCCGGCAAGCAAGTCGGCAGCTTTGAGAAAGATGCTCGCGCGGTTTTCCCAGGAGAGGTTCGCCCAAAGTTCTTTAGCGTTGAGGGCAGCCTGAATGGCTTGCTCTACATGGCCTTTGTCTCCTTCGTGGAAATGGCCCAGGATGTGCTTGTGATCGTGTGGAGGAGAAATAGCTTTCTTCTTTCCGCTGCGCACTTCTTCACCGCCGATGTACATCGGGATATCAAGGGTTGTGCTGCGCGCTTCCTCAAGGGCTTTCTTCAATGCGGCGCGTTCTTTACTACCGGGGGCGTAGGAGAGAACAGGTTCGTTTTTGGGAAGGGGAATGTGAAAGAATCCGGTTGACATGGTGTGCGTTTTTTAGCGTGGCAAAAGTACTAAAAATCCTTCCTTGAGATCAGAGAAGTCGCTTCAATTCATCAAGGGATTGGATTTCATGCGTGACCTTCGCGGCGTGCGTGGATTTAGTGGGGTTGAAGTAGATGGAATCGATCCCGGCGGCCTGTGCCCCGGCAATATCGGTTTGGAGGTTATCGCCGATCATCACGGCGTTTTCCGCTGTATGCCCCGATTGTGCGAGGGCAAATTCGAAGATCGCCTTAGACGGTTTCTTATTTCCTGCCCGCTGCGAAGTGACTACGTGCTTGAAATAGTGATCGATGCCGGCCGAGCTCATCTTGGTGTACTGGATCTCATCAAATCCGTTGGTGACCACAGTCATTGGGTAGCGGGGATGGAGGTAGTCGAGGATTTCCTTTGCCTGGGGCAACAGGTTCTTTTTCAGTGGAAGTTCACGGAGATAGAGTGCGGAGAATTCAAGGGTAAACCGCAAGTCATCCACACCACTTTCATGAAATACTCTTTGAAACCGTTCTGTCCGTATCACCTCCTGGCCAATCAGTCCCCGGTCATAACGGTCCCAAAGATCCAGGTTGACACGGCGGAATGTTTCAAAGAAGTAACGAAAGCTGGTGACACCTTTTTCGAGGATGTTGAATTGTACAAAAAGCTCTTTCAGCGTTTCTTCAGAATTGGTTTCGTAGTCCCACAACGTATGGTCGAGGTCGAAGAGAATGCAGGCGTATCGTTTCATCGGGAGGCGGTGTACCCCAGGGGCTGAATTTGGAATTTGTTGAGGGCGAGCTCGCGGTTGGTGTACAAGGTCTGGAAAGTCTGCAAGTCTTTTTGCAATATCGGGTCGCGCTTAACGAAGTCGAGCATGAGTTTGAGGATATCTATGACTTCGTCTTTGATTTGATAGAAAACCCACTGGTTATGCTTGCGCGAAGAAAGGATACCTGAGTTCTTGAGGTAAATGAGGTGCCGGGAAGTCTTTGCCTGCGTGAATTCAAGGATTCGTTCCAGGTCGGTGATGCACATTTCGCCGTTGGTCATGATCAGGTGCAGGATACGAAGCCGGGACGTGTCGGAGCAGGCCAGGAAAATTTGGGCCCCCAGGTCGATATTGAAATGCTTCAGTCTCACGTTATGCGATCACGAAATTAATCAAAACCTTTGCTTTAAACAGAACTAGGCGAATCGTAGCCTTCTCCATATCTTTGAAACGAAAGATTCTATGAAGTTTAAGCGTACATACGTATTACTTGTAATTGTAGTAGTGGCAGGGCTTTTTTCCAGTACGCCAAGTCAGTCACAGGGCTTTAAAAGGCGGATTATTCAGCTGTCGGGCATCGTCCTGGGAGAAGATAGCGTCAGCGGCATCCCGGGTGTGCACGTGTACGTCCCCAAGGCCGGACGGGGTACCTCCACCAATTTCACGGGTTTCTTTTCCATGCCGGTTCTTGCGGGAGATAGTGTCGTGATCAGTTCGGTGGGGTATAACCGACAGTCCTACATCGTGCCCAACAACATGAACGAGGACTTTCTCACGATCATCGTTGAAATGTCGACGGACAACACATACTTGAATGAGGTAACGATCCTGCCCTTCCCGACAGAGGAAGTATTCAAGCAGGCAGTGCTGGCGTTGAACTTACCAGCAGATAGCGGCATTGACCCGCGCAATATGAACGCAGAGTTGATGGCACTCATGATGCGTTCGACCCCCATGGATGGGAACCTGAACTACAGGTATTATATGGAGCAGTACAACACCTCAATCACGAACCGGCAGATGGGGGTGGTCAACCCGTTGCTTAATCCATTTGCCTGGGCGCAGTTCTTCCGGGATTTGAAACGGAATAAGAAGAAATAATACCTCACCCCCGCCTACGGAAACCTTCGGCGGGCAGGCCCGGCCCCTCTCCTAGAAGGAGAGGTATGAGTGCTTCGCTTCCACTAGATGGTTTCATGAACACCTTCGAATGGTTTCCCGCAGATCACGCAGATTGAGCCCGCGCAGATCAACGCGGAATTTGCGGTTTTGCCATTTGTAAAATCCGGGGTGTTAGATCGGCGGTATCTGCGGTGTTAGATCAGCGTGATCTGCGGGAAATGCACCTGACCCCAAACCCCTCTCCGAAACGAAGAGGGGCGTACTACGCCGGTGTTTGTGTTCTTCACCAACACTCACACAGTCATTCAGTGGGTTTTGTTGGTGATGCCGAAGCGGGAACGCCAACAAAGGCGAAGAGGAAGTACTAGCCACAGGATTCCTCGCTGCGCTCCCGCCTACATTTCATTTCGGTGGGCAGGCGGAATGACAAGGTGTAGGGGGGTATGAGTGCTTCGCTTCCAATATGGAATAGGAAGAAATAATATTATATTGAATTCGTTTGTGATAGCTCCTCTTTTGGATCGAGTTCTTTTAAAATTCAACTACTATGCAGATTGCGTTACCCCGGAAGAGCCTGGCAATGGTTGTTATGGCCAGCTTAATTAGCCTCGGCACCAATGGCCAGGATAAGGTGAAAGCAGATTCAACAATTGAAACGATTCCTCAATTAAAGTCAGCCATCGAGAGCGTCTTGAAGGAAACGCAGACACCCTCAGCAGGTGTCGCGCTTGTCAATTCAAGTGGGCCCGTGTGGATTGCCGGATTGGGCAAAGCCGATGTAGAAAAGAACATTGATGCCGATTCGACCACGATGTACCGCATTGGCTCCACCTCCAAGATGTTTGTTTCACTTTCCATTTTAAAACTCCAGGAAGAGGGACGCCTCCGTCTCGATGACAAAGTTCATGATTTGGTCCCGGACCTTGCATTTGAGAATAAATGGGAGGCGAAAAACCCAATTCGGATAGTTCATCTGCTTGAGCACACGACGGGTTGGGACGACATTCACCTGTGTGAGTATGCCCACAACGAACCTGTTCCTATAAGTGTGAAAGATGGATTGGCGTACCATCCCCATTCAAGAATTTCGAGATGGGTTCCGGGAACACGCATGTCTTACTGCAACGCAGGTCCTCCGGCTGCGGCGC
Source organism: Cyclobacteriaceae bacterium (assembly GCA_043750575.1). GTDB lineage: Bacteria > Bacteroidota > Bacteroidia > Cytophagales > Cyclobacteriaceae > ELB16-189. The sequence continues at coordinate 15,980 of JAYVBH010000031.1, read as the reverse complement.
TTATCGTCGAGAAGATTACGGGAAAGCCATTCGAGCAATATGTTGAGGAGACATTTTGGAGGCCTATGGGAATGGAGACCATGACGTATTTCCGATCGGAAACATATAAGCAAAAGGGGGCTGCCTTGTATGACAACAATAAGCCACAGGAATATTGGAATGTTATCGTGCGCGCTTCCGGGTCGATCAACGCATCTCCAAAGGACATGGCAAAGATGGTCCAGTTCTTTGTTGATGGCGCAGCGGTCGACAGTGTTCAGTTGGTCAGTGGGGCTTCCCTGCAGCGCATGGAGACGCCCTCCACAACGTCTGGCGCAGAAGCAGGCATGCGTGCGGGATATGGGTTGAGCAATTATACTTCCTTTCACAAAGGGTTTGTTTATCAATCGCACAACGGAGGCGTAAACGGCGGACTTACAGATCTTTCTTATTTGCCGGGATACAAGGTTGGGTATGCGGTGATGATCAATGCAGGAAATGGCGATGCATTGAAAAAGATCGTTGAGCTGATCCGCGACTTCCAGACAAGAGAATTGACGGCACCGGCTGTTGAGGCTAAAGCGAACGAAGTTCTACAGGACTCTTCCTGGTTTGGTTACTATCTCCCCATCAACCCCAGGCAGCAGCAATTCTACTTTTTGGAGCGCCTCCTGAATGTGGAGCGCATCCGGGCAGACAAAGATGGTATTCACAAAAGCCCGTTGTTGGGGGGCGACACAGATGACTATCTGAAGGCGAGTGGCAACCTGTTCAAATCAGCCAAGACTGGCATGACCGCTCTCGTCAGGACAACGGATCCATTGGCCGGAGAGGTGGTTCATGCGGGCTGGAAGGTTCTACGTCATTCTTCGGCGATCGTTGTATTCGGTTCACTCGTGATATTGTGCGCTTGTGTCCTGTTCATTCTTACTTCTCTTCTGTTTGCTCCAATTTGGATTGTTCGCTTTTGGATGGGTAAAGTCCCCCGGGGCGCAACGATTGCCGTACGCCTGTGGCCGCTTGTAGCGAGTTTAAGTTTTGTTGCTTCGGTTGCGCTGATCATAATCGGAGGCGAGGACCCCTTTGCATCCCTTGGAAAAGTGAGCGCTGTCTCCCTCGGGATCATGATCTTTACGATTGCTTTTGCGCTTGCATCATTTTGGTCAGTGTACATTTCAATCCGGGAGCGTCATGCAAAGATTGACCGGATCGTTTACTGGCATTCTGCCCTTGTCACCCTGTTCAACTTGATTGCCACGATCTATCTGATGTGGTTTGGGGTAATCGGGATGCAGACGTGGGCATAGGGTACTTCTTTCAACGCGATCCGCGCGAAATGCACCTCACCCCAAACCCCTCTCCGAAACGAAGAGGGGCTTACTACGTCGCTGTTTGTGTTCTTCACCAACACTCACTCAAGTCATTCAGTGGGTTTTGTTGGTGATGCCGAAGCGGGAACGCCAACAAAGGCGACGAGGAAGTGCCTAGCCACGGGATTCCTCGCTGCGCTTCTACGCCCGGAATGACAAAAGCCACCGGATCCCGTGACCCGGTGGCTAAGGATGCTTGTTGTGTCCCACTCAGATTACTGAGCGCGCAGACGGACCGCGACTACAGCACCTTTTAGATCGTCGCCTCAGTGCCGTTGAAAAAGGCAGTTTTCCTCCTGAAAATCAACTAGCTTTGTATAAATGGAACTCTCAAGCAACGATAAGAAACTACTTCGACGATTCTTTGCCCGAAGGCCCGTCCGGAAGGCTTTTGTTTTTGGTTCATACGCCAGAAAGGAAGCTGTGAGGAGTAGTGACATCGATATTTTGGTCGAGCTAGACCACAGCCAGCCAATCGGCATGAAATTTTTTGGCTATCAGGTAGAACTCGAAGAGCTTCTCAAAAAGAAAGTAGACCTGGTCAGTAGCGAAGGCCTTTCTTTTCATGTTAGACCATTCGTTGACAAGGACAAAGTCCTGATTTATGAACAAGGCGTTGACTGACAAAGTCAGGGTCTCTCATATCCTCGACGCTATAGGTGAAGTAGAGAATTATCTCAAGGCCGTTTCGTATGAGGACTTCCTGGCGAACTCTGAAAAGCGATTCGCTACTATCAAATAGATCGAGATCATCGGCGAGGCCTGCAACCGACTATCCACAGCGTTCAAGAATAATCATGATGAAATTCAATGGAAATCTATCAATGGGTTTAGGAATATTTCTATCCATGAATATTTTGGTGTTGACAATCGCATCGTGTGGGAAATAGCCCAAAATGATTTACCTGTACTGAAGGAGCAGTTCAGCAAGGACAGAAATGAATCCAATTAACTGATCTTAAAGACCTTCATCATTATATCTATCGTTGACTGGTTTTTAGTCTTGGAGATTCTGACCTACGGAATTCCTTACTACGCCCGGAATGACAAAAGCCACCGGATCCCGTGACCCGGTGGCTAAAGATGCTTGTTGTGTCCCACTCAGATTGCTGAGCGCGCAGACGGACGGCGACTACAGCATCTTTTCCAAAAACCCTTCGTTGCCCGGCCTGTCATACGCCGTTGCCACGATCGTGCTTCCCGTCACGCGGGGATTCGCCACGGTGGCGGCGTACCTCCAGAGGTTGGGATCGATCGCATCCGCGATGGCCTCACCCTCTTCGAGGATGTTTCCATCCCTTTCCGTGATGGCGACATGGATCCGCTCAACCCGGAAGTCATCATGGGCTTCGATGGTGATCACATCACCAATGGCACCCTTGTACCCGATGACCTTGATCTCATCCACCTTGGGTGCCTTCAGATAATCACTGAGCGCCACGAGGTAGGTAGACCGCTTCTCTCGGGTAATGCCCGCAGCATACAACGCCCGAAACTCCGGCACCTCGTTTTGCCGGCTGGCATACTTCGTCGCTTTCAGGAATTTCACCTGAACACTTTCCTGCGCTGCAGTAGGTGGTCCCATTTTCATTTTGGGACGGTTCTTGATCACGACACGGTGCTTCATCTTTCTCACCGTGAGTTCCTCACCCAGAAAACCTCCGAGTTCGGTTGGACTTTTTTTAGTAATTGACATAACACATTTGTTTAGCCCCGACTTTAGTCGGGGTGGTTTCACACAGTCAGTCTTGCGCCCTGCCCGCCTCCTGCCTGTCTGCTAGCAAGACAAGTGAAAGGCTGCGGCATGCGGGTTGTACCGCCGTGCTTGACCCAAAAGTGCAGTAGCCCGGAAAGTCACTTACCTCAAATAACCTCAAATGACCTCACATGACCCTCTTTGACCCTCAATTACCCTCTTTTACCCTCTATTCCCGTTCTCTGAACGACCTCTGGACCCCCTCTAAACCCTCTCTAAACCTCTTCTAAACCTTCTCTAAACCCTCTCTAAACCTATTCAAAACCTGCTCCGAGACTTCACCGAGACTTCTCCGTAATCTCTCTGAGCGTTCTCCGAGAGCGCTCCGAGAAATCTCCGAGAGCGCTCCGAGACTTCTCCGAGAGACATCCGAAAGAAGACATAAAAGCAAGGGGTGCACTTGACAGTGATTGTGAATTTTCCTTACATTTATTCTGAGCACCCCGCCACGTTAACCACTTGCTATAAGCGTGAATATTCTCAACACCTGGGTTTACTCATTCAATAGTGGTAATGGTGGTGGATACAATCTGGCATCGGCTTCGAATACCGTGATAGGCATTAACCCGGGCATTGGATACCGTTTGCCCAAACTTGACTTCTCCCTCAGATACAACTCCCGGGGCGATTTTAGCTCCCTCGGACTACGGGCAGCATACGTTTTTGGAGGGAAGTAGAATAGGGGAGCCAATGAGTCAGCGTTAATTCGCGACTTGACGTGTTCAACTTGCAGATGGGCCGACTCCAATTGCGATTGGTACGATCCGATGATCGAGATAGAGGATTCCCTTCTCCAAGAGATTGACCGGGAAACACTTGCTCCAATCAAAAAGACGTTTTCATTTAATTGGTAACTCTGAACACTCCCCGCCATTGCTTCCGACAAGCCGCCAATTGAGCTTGTTGCGGGGCCTTTGTCAAGGGTGTCGATTCCGAATAGAATAAACAAACCATCGACACTTGCCTTGCCCTTGACAAAGGTTTCGCGACAGGCCTACCTTTGGCTGGGCGGTGAAATGGTCCTCCATTTCCTTTGACTTACATTTTCAGTTTCGTTATAGCCAGAATAGAGAAATCCCTTCCTAAACAAAAATGCAATACCAGGAATATGTGATAGCCGAAACCCTGGAACCTTTTGTAAAGGTTATCTGGTGTTCCAGTGATTTTTAGAGTTATTCATAAAATTAGATAGTTTTTGCCTTTAGCCTCAAGCTGTTTAATATAACTGAAACAGAACTTAAACTCATAGCCAGCGCCGCCAGCATCGGGCTCAACAGCAATCCAAAGAAAGGATACAAGACCCCGGCTGCGATCGGAATTCCTATTACGTTATAGACAAAAGCAAAAAATAGATTTTGCTTGATATTTCTCATCACGGCAGTGCTTAGTTTTCTAGCCCTGATAATTCCCAGTAAGTCTCCCTTCACTAATGTGATGCCTGCGCTTTGAATAGCTGCGTCTGTTCCTGTACCCATTGCGATGCCAACATTTGCCTGGGCTAACGCGGGAGCATCATTTATGCCATCGCCCGCCATCGCAACCACTTTACCACTTTGTTGAAGCTCCTTTACTTTATTCAATTTATCGGCGGGAAGGTAGTCGGCTTCGTATCCATTAAGTCCCAATTCCTCGGCAACTCCCTTGGCCGTATTTTTGTTATCACCTGTGAGCATTATTACACTTAATCCTTGCTTTTGGAGTTCCTGAATTGCACTCTTCGAATTTTGTTTTATTGGATCGGCTGCACTGATGTACCCCGCGAGCTGGTTATCAATAACTACATACATTACTGTTTCACCTTTTGATTGCCTCTCTACAACCTCTTTCAAATTTGCGTCATCCAGCCTTAGCCCTTGCGACTCGATCAATTTCGAGTTGCCAACAGAAACGTTTTTGGAATCGATATTGCCAGTAATTCCATGCCCTGTTATAGATTCGAAATTCTTGACCTCACTTAGTGCAAGCTTTTTGTCTTTAGCTGCCTTGACAATAGCGTCAGCCAACGGATGCTCGCTGCTTGCTTCAAGGGATGCGGCTTTGCCCAGGATTTCGTCTTCGCTTATCGAACCAATGAATGTTTTTACAGATTTGAGAGAAGGTTTTCCTTCTGTTATTGTTCCGGTCTTATCAATTACCAACACCGTTACTTTTTGCATTTCCTCAATCACTTTTGCCTCCTTTAACAACACTCCGAACGTAGCCCCCCGGCCAGTTCCTACCATGATGGACATGGGTGTTGCCAAACCCAGTGCGCAGGGACATGCAATGATCAGAACTGTGACAGCATTTGCGAAAGCAAAGACCATCGCTGGATCGGGACCCCAGATAGCCCACACCACAAAGGACAGAATTGAGATGCCTACCACTACTGGCACAAAATATCCGGAGACTTTATCGGCCAAATTTTGGATGGGAGCTTTCGAGCGACTTGCTTTATTCACCATGTCAATAATCTGAGCCAGCAATGTATCTGCTCCAATCTTCAACGCTTTCATTTCAAAACTTCCTGTTCCGTTCACCGTGCCTCCCGTTACCGGATCGCCGTCATTTTTCTCTACAGGGACAGGTTCACCCGTTATCATGGATTCATCTATTGAACTATGCCCTTTTACAACCTGCCCATCCACGGGGATTTTCTCGCCAGGCTTAATTTTCAGGATGTCGTTGAGGGCTACTTGTTCCAGCGGAATTTTTTGTTCCTGCCCGTTTCTGATCACGGTAGCATCGGGTGGAACTAAATTCAACAAGGCGCGAATGGCGCTGTTGGTTTGACCCCGTGCCTTTAGTTCAAGTACCTGACCTAACAGTATGAGTGATAGGATAACAGTGGCGGCTTCGAAGTACAGGTGAACGGCTCCATCCATTTTGAATTGATCTGGAAAAAGACCTGGAAATACCAAGGCGACGATGCTGAACAAATAAGCGGCACCTGCTCCCAAGGAAATAAGAGTCCACATATTGGGAGACCAATGTATGACAGATTGATAACCGCGCTTGAAGAAGGAAGCACTGCAATAAAAAAGCACTGGTGTTGATAAGGCAAATTGTATCCAACCCCAAATTGTTGCATCCGCTATTTGCGAAAGATGTAATCCGACCAGTTCGCCCATCGTGATTATGAATACTGGTATTGTAAAACCGGTGGCTATCCAAAATCTTTTAAGCATGGCTTTGTAAGTGGCCTCTTCTTCCTCATTGTCCTTTTGCACGATTTTTGGAACTAACTCCATACCGCAGATTGGACAACTGCCGGGTTCATTGCGAATTATTTCCGGATGCATCGGGCATGTGTATTCTGCTTTCCTCGGTTTCAGTTTCTGTTCCTTCACCAAATGCATCCCACAAACTGGGCAATCACCCGGCTTTGGATATTTCTTATTACCCTCGCACAACATGGGGCAATAATATTGGTCGTCTCCGCTGTCAGCTTTGGATGGATTTGAACGGACTTGCTCATGGCTTTGATCCGTTTCAGCTTTAGTTTGTTCGGATTCCTTAACCGGCACTAAGTTCATTCCACACTTGGAGCATTTGCCCGGTTCATTCTTCACCACTTCGGGGTGCATAGGACAGGTGAACTTTTGATGATGAGTGAGTTCCATTATTATTTTATTTATTCTTCTAACTCTCGATAAGCCTGAGTCAATCTCATTTTACCTTGTTATCAGTGGTTGTGGTGAGTCGTGTCACTGCTCTTTACGGCTACTAACGCCATCCCACACTTAGAACATTTCTCACCCTCCTTACCAGTCACCTCTGGGTGCATGGGGCAAGCGTAAACTGTCTGCGTTGAGTCCATTTTCATTTGATCATTGTTTTGCTCTGTGGCTTGGTTCTTCTTGCCGCTGCAGCCGCTAATTACTTGTGATGCCATAAATAGTCCTGAGATCAGGATAGCGATTGTTAAAATTGATTTTTTCATAATTGTATGGTTTAGGTTTTAATTTGAAAGTTAAGAATGCCCTGTGATAAGGTTTAAATGGGCCTTCACGTTATTGTTGAATTTATTATAGTGTTTCCTGCGGTTTACTGCATTTCAGCATTCGCGGGCCCATGTAGGGGTTAAGCACATCCGCTTTCATAGACAAAATGAAAACTTCATTTAGCTCCTATTCTTTCTCCACTAAGTCCATACCGCACTTTGGACACTTTCCGGGCATATCTGACTTGACTTCAGGATGCATGGGACAGGTGTAGGTTTTTACTGCACTCTCAGGTTTTGAGTCTGTCATATTATTACCGGATATATTTCGGTCTTGCCACCCCAATTTTTGGGGGATAGAGTTACCATCCTTGAAATTGAGGTCGCTAGGATTAGTTTTTTGTTTGTTGTAATCCTCATTTGTTTTCTGATTTGACATGCTACCGGAATTCTGATTGCATTGATCGATTTTATTTTTGTTCATTTTGTTTTTTGTATACGTTTTTATTGGCTCACGATTTTGAACGCTTTTGAAATCTGTATGATGATGAAAGATGCAAAACTCATCCCGAAAACGATCAACCAGTCTGCACCTGAAAGCGGAGTGAGATCAAGTGCCTTTCGTACCACCGGAAATTGAATGGAGATGAATAACAGGATCAATGATCCAGCAATGGCGTACCAGACATACTTATTTCTAAATACTTCATTCTTGAAAAAGTTACCGCTACCCGTTGAACTCATGTTGAACACATGAAGCAATTGCGTAATGATGAGTGTGAAGAACAAGATATTGTTGCACAATTGTGGATTCCAGTCTTCGGTGTTGTGCGTAGTATGATGACTTATAAAAACTGCCCCCAATGTTGTTAATGTTATTACTACCGCATAGTAAATCAAGGCTATCCATCTTTTCTTGTCGATGATGGCTTCTCCGCTATTGCGTGGTGGCTGTTTCATAATTGAGGCGCTGCCTGCAGTAACACCCAGTGCCAATGCAGGGAGGAGGTCCGTAACAAGATTAATGAATAGAATCTGCAGGGGTAAAAGCTGAAAGTGAAAGTTGAGCACGGCAGCTGATGCAACCACCAGCAATTCACTCATGTTACAGGAAAGAAGGAAGATTACAAATTTGCGGATGTTCTCAAAGATGATACGGCCCTGGCGGATCGCGAGCACAATGGATGAAAAGGAATCATCTTTAAGAATCATGTCTGCAACATCCTGTGCCACTTGAGTTCCGCGTAAGCCCATTGCTATTCCTATGTCTGACTTTTTAAGCGCAGGGGCATCGTTGACACCGTCTCCCGTCATGCCCACGATGTGTTTTCGGTCTTGTAATACACTAACTAAGTCGAGCTTTTGCTGAGGGCTTACGCGGGCGAAGACCGACGTGTTGATCCACAAATCCTTTTCGCTCTCAGTAAGTTGCCCATATTCTTTCATCTCTTTGCCAATCATCACGTGAGAGTCATTGTTATCAATGATGCCGAGTGTGCGCCCTATGTTTTGTGCTGTCGATGGATGATCCCCGGTGATCATGATCACCTTGATGCCTGCGGCTTTGCACTCTTGTATAGCGGCAAAAACCTCTTGGCGGGGTGGATCGAGCATGCCTATGAGGCCAAGAAATGATAGATTGTCCGATAGGTTCTTCTCATCCGCTGAGGAAGTTTTAGTGGCAGCCGCAATCACGCGTAGGCCGGAAGCAGCCAACGTTTCAGATTCTGCCAACAGCGTTGCTTTGAGAGCCGGTGTAAATTCATGCTCTCCGTTCTGGTCTGTTATCCGGGTACAATGATTAGTGACTTCTTCTGTTGCTCCTTTTGCATATACCTGATGCCCATTTCCTGTGCGGTGCAGCGTAGCCATGATCTTCGTATCCGAAGAGAAGGGTTCTTCTTTTACCAGGGGGTTATCCTTCCGTAGTGTTTCGATTACTGAATCTTGTTGCTGAGCAAATTTGAGTAGACCTACTTCCAACGGATCGCCGCTCTCTTTTCCATCGCTGCCAATTGATGAGGTATTGCACAAAACTGAGGCGTTTACGATATACTGAAAAGCAGTGTTCTTACTATCTCCTTTCTTTGAATTGCTTGTATCAAATTTTCCAGTAGGCGTTACGATAAGCGTTACTTCAATTTTGTTTTGTGTAAGTGTTCCTGTTTTATCCGTACAGATCACATCGGTTCCACCGAGTGTTTCAACTGCCGAAAGTTTCTTTACGATCACATTATGTTTTGCCATTTTAAGCATGCCCTTCGCCAACGCTAACGTGGCTACAATAGGCAACCCCTCCGGTACAGCCGCTACTGCCAAAGCGATAGCTGTTTCCATCATTTCTAGAATTTGTTTCCCGTTTAAAAGGCCTACAATAAATATGATGACAACTAAAACTATGGTTACGATGATCAACTTTTTACTAAACTGCTCCAGTTTTTTCTCAAGTGGCGTTGCAGCCTGTTCCGCGGATTGTACCAGGCTGGCAATTTTACCAAGTTCGGTGGTCATCCCGGTACCTGTAATTATAGATCGCGTATTTCCTTTTGTAACAAAGGTGCCTTTATAAAGCATGTTGGTTCGTTCAGCAAGGGTAGTGCCCTCGTCCACCTGGCCATCCTTCTTTTCTACCGGAAGGGATTCGCCCGTCAGTGCGGCCTCATCGACTTGAAGCTGCGAAGAGCGGAAAATCATGCCGTCAGCGGGAATCATGTCACCGGACTCCAGGAATATTAGATCGCCTGGAACCAGTTCCTCAGCGTTTATCTCCTTTGTTGCTCCATTGCGAATTACTTTGGCTGGAAGGACTGATAACTTTTTCAAGGCTTCCATGGAACGCTCTGCCTGGTACTCCATATAAAAGCCGATAGCCGCATTGATTAAAATCACGATCACGATCGCAGAGCCATCGAGCCACTCCTTAAAGAAGAAGGAGAAACCGGCTGCAACAATCAGCAGGTACACAAGCACATTCGTAAACTGGCTTAGAAAAATGAGCCAAAGGCTTTTTTTCTTTTCCTGGCTGATAGCGTTTCGTCCAAGAGCTTGCAATCGCGAAGCGGCCTCTTCAGAAGTTAGCCCCGTTTCAGGATTTGACTGATATGCCGAGAGTATATCATTTTGTGATTTACTGTGTGCTGCCTGCTGAAGAACTTCCTTATCGATCATGCTGATTGCCTTGAATTCATTACATCTTCATACCGCCCATAGAGTTAGCGCCCTTCTTCAGAATGAATTCACTGTTGAGTAAATAAGCGCCTGACGTTACCACCAGTTCGCCAACTTTCAATCCTGAGAGTATTTCAACAAATTGCTTGTTTTCAATTCCGGTTTCGACAATACGGCTTTCGAACATGCCGGGCATCGCCTCAATCCAAACCATCGTCATACTACCGATCAGTAAAGCAGTTTTAGGAATAACAAGAGTTTGCTTACGATGATGGTCAATGGTGACACGAGCCATCATACCGGGCTTTATCATATTGTTATTATTATCTATGCGGAAGCGAACAAGACTTATTTTTGAGTTTTCTTCCATGGTCGGATTTTCAAACACCATTCTGGCTTTGAACGTTTTTTGTGGGAAGGCTTCAATATTTATTGACGCTTCAGTTTGCTCATTTAGATAGCTTATTTCATTCGCGTATAACTGTGTCTCTACCCAAACAGAGGTAAGATCAGCAATCTGAAAGAGCGGTTTTCCGATTTCCGTATACTCTCCTTCAATGACCAATAGTTTTGCCACAAAACCATTGGATTCACTATAGTAGGTTAATAGGGCGGACGCGTGTTGACTCGCCAAGAGAGTTTTAATCTGCGATTCTCGCATGCCCCATAGCAGCAATTTCTTTCGACTTCCTTGAATCAAGGCGTCCACTGTTGATTGTTGTCCAGGAAATTCGTTTCGCTGCTGAAGTGCCGACAGGTAATCATTCTGATCGGCCAATAACTCCTCGCTGTAAATGCTGTAAAGCTCTTGTCCGTTAGTAATGTGTTCACCCTCCTGACGGACGAACAAACGATCAATTCTTCCCCGGACCCTTGAGGCGATGGTGGTCAATTTATTTTCGTCTGCCGATATTTTGCCGGTCAAGGTGGTTTGTGAAGTTATCATTGTGAACCTGGCGGTGTCAACCACGATATTGGCAAGGACTTGTTTTTCCTCGTTAAGGGTCAACATTGTAGTATCCATTCCTTCGGTGTTTTCCTTTTTCACTTTCACAAGCCCCATTCCACATACAGGACAGGCCCCCGGTTTATCCGAGCGCACTGACGTATGCATTGGACAGGTGTAATATTCTGCAGCGGCATGGTCGTGCTCTCCCTTTTTACACGAGAAAGTGACCATCAAAATGAAAATCACCAGTATCCAACGTTCAGTTTTCATTGCTTCTCTATTAAAATGCTCTCACTGTCGAGCATGTAGCCTGCGTCCAGTGCGACCTCTTCATCACCTTGCAGCCCACTGGTAATCTCAATCAAATTATTGGAGGTCATTCCTGTCGTCACTATTTGGGCCTCGAATAGACCAACCCCGGCTGGCGTCATGCCCTTTTTTACCCACACAATTCTGCGTGAACCTAAATCGTAAACCGATGACAATGGAACAGTGAGGCCCTTGGGTTGGATAAAAAGTTTGCCCTTTATGAATGAATTGATCTTGAAAATTCGATCCGGATTATTGAGATAGGTTCTTGCTTGTACGAAGCGTTGTTTATCTTGAAAGACAGGCTCCACGAGGTCAATCGTTGCGTTGATTGAATCTGCCTTAACTTCAGGATACAATGTTACCGCAGCGCCCTTTTTAAGCTCCACCTGAGCTGAAATGTTAACTGAAAGAATTGCCCACACCTGTTGGCAATCGTTGACAACGAAAAGCGTTTGGCCTTTGCTTACATACATGCCTTCCCTGATCTGTCCCGTTGAACTTACTAAAGCACCCGACGCCGATGAGGAAGCATTACTCATCTCAGTCATTTCTGAAGTAGGGGATACTTTCATCTCTTCTGAAGAGCCAGATTTGGATGAGAATGTGATAAAGCCATCAATGGGTGAAGTAATGGTTATCGTATGTGTTACCGTTCCAGATTTCCCGATTTGTTGAATTTGATTTTCCATGAGTCCAAGCAATATTAATTTCTGTTTGGCCTTTACAGCAAGATCTTTTTCACCGGATCGTAACAGAAACAAATACTCCTCCTGATAGGTGTTGAGTTCAGGACTGTAGAGTTCCGCAATCCTTGCTCCTTTTTTCACAGACTGGTAGTTGTACCTTATGTAAAGCTTTTCGATTCTCCCCGAAGTCCTTACAGCCACTATATTATTTCTACGCTCGTCAAAAGCAATGTATCCTGTGGCCATGATCACTTTTTCAGACAGGTTCCTGGATGGTTTTATTGTCTTTTGTGATGACAGGACAACCTGGTTGGCAGGACGTGAAATCTGGAGAATGGACTGAGCGACTTTCGTACTATCGTGACCGGTATGATTTGTATGATTATCCGATGCTTGCTTTCCGCACGCAATCGTTAGAACTAGAAACCATGCAATATGTAACCGGGCTCTGGTCATTACTTTCTTTCTGTTTCGAATTCGTACTCAGCCTGAAGCCGAAGCAAAAGTTTGAGCTTATCGAGTTGCTCCAACTGTTTCATAAAAAGCATCCCCCAAGCATCAAGCAACACAAAGAAGGTCCCGGTGTTCTGCTTGTAGGCCAAAAGATTTGCATCCATGTTTTTCCTGTAAAGAGGATTGATATCCTTTTGGTAATTATCAAATTGCTGCCTTTCGTATTTTAACATGGCAAGTTTTTCATTGATCATTCGCGTAGCCATCAGTTTCATATTCTCTTTTTCAAGGTTCATGGCTTGAATTTCGTATGTCATGGATTGCACTTCGGTCTTATACATCTTTGATGACCAGGGAGCAATGGGGATTGTCACCATCCCCATGATGGAGAATTGGTTGGGCATCCCAAACATTTTCATGTGACTTACCCGCAAGCCGAAGTCGGGTTTGCTACCGGTGGCCATCAAGCTGCGGTTCAATTCCATCGAGCGTATGCTGCTGGACATACTATTTATGTCACTGCGCTGAAGAGAAGTAGTGTCTTGTACCAACAATATTGAGTCATAATTTTTCAGCACCACGACTGTGTCTATTGTGAATGGAGTTTCGGTTGGCAGGTTCAGCAGTGTGTTAAGGCCGATGTTACTTTCAGTCACTTCGCCTTTCGCCATTGTCTCCATATTCTTCAGCTCCGCCAACTTGGCTTTGGCTTTAAAAATGGTGCTGAGATCAGCCTGGTTGTAGGTGTATCTGGATTCTGAAATGTTGATAAACAACCTCAACAAATCCCCGTTTTCGTCAATAAGTCCAAGCTTTTGTTCGGCAACAATCCTTTGATAGTAAAGTATCCGCACCTGGGCACGTAAGATGTTCCTCGTCCATTCCGCGCTATTTTGCTGTGCCTCCGTCAGTGAAGAATAGTAGGTTCGCTTAGCTCGTAGCTTGGCTGAGTTGGGAATCATTTGCTCGGCAGAAAACATCAGCGCAGCCCAATTCATGGGATCCTCTTTCCGTTTAATCATTTCCAATTGATAAGGGAATGAATTCAGTCCGAAGGAAAATGTTGGGGGCATCCAGGCTGAAGTGCCATCTGCCTTGGCTTGCAAAGATTTGATACGTGAATCGTATTGGAGGACCAGGGGATATTCAGTCTCGACTCTATTAATAATGTCATCAAGACTTAACCGGACCGTGTCTTGGGCAGGCACCGCAATGGAGCATATCAATACGAAGAAGGTTGGAATAGCATATTTTTTCAATATTCCCATGATCAACCCGCTACGCCAACATTTTGGGGTATGCAATGCTTTCAAGACTATTCCTGCCAGCAGGAGCATTGATGATGAATATGGTTTGACCTTGAACATTTAATCTTTTATCTCCATGTATTGAAGTTTTCCGTTCTTTTTTAATTCTCGTTCCTTAACAACTTCATAGACGACAGGCAGCACAATGAGTACAAATAACGTAGAGGTAATAAGACCAAACACAAATGGAATGGTGATGGGCTTCATTACGTCGCTACCTGTCCCGGTGGCTAATAGTATGGGAAGCAGACCCACCATGTCAGCCATGACGGTCATGAGTTTTGGCCTTACACGCAATACGGCTCCATCAAATACAGCGTTCTTTATATCTTCATTCTGAATTTTATCGGGAGAGTTGGCTTTGCTTTGAGCAAGTTTCTGAATGGACTCATTCATATAAACAATCATGAGAACCCCCGTCTCCACAGCGACGCCAAACAAAGCAATGAAACCAACCGCTACGGCCACAGAAAAATTAACATCAAAGAAATACATTGAATAAACCCCACCGATGAGTGCCACTGGCAAGCTGGTGAGGACGATCAGCATTTCTTTTACCGACTTAAAAGTGAAATACAATACAAAAGAGATGATCAGCAGTGTTATGGGAATGATGATCATCAATCTTTTTTGTGCGCGTACCTGATTCTCATATTGCCCGCTCCACTCTATGAAGTATCCTTTTGGCAATGTTTTGAACTCGTTCTCAATTCTTTGTTTTGCCTCCTTAACCACGCTGCCCATATCTTTTCCCCGGATGTTGAACAGGACTGTGCCTCTTAGCAGGGCGTTCTCTGAATTGATCATTGGAGGGCCTTCTGAAATAGTAAGATCAGTTACTGCTGAAAGCGGAATGGTTCCGTAGCCTGATGTTTGGATTGGGATGCGTTTGATTTCCGATAGGTCATTCCGGTAATCTTGTCCAAGACGCAGACTCACTGTGAAACGCTCTCTCCCTTCCACGGTGTTGGTCAGATTCATGCCACCAATTGCCGTTTCGATGAGCATACTGACTTCGTCAGTGCTCAGGCCATAGCGTGCCAATTCTTCGCGATTGATTTTGATGTCGAGGTATTTTCCACCTGTAAGTTGCTCTACGTATAAATCAGCAAGACCTTCAGTGCCCTTCAGCGCCCGTTCAATTTCCAGGGAAATGTTGTAGATGCTATCAATATCTTGCCCGTAAACTTTAATACCCACATCCGTACGGATGCCGGTGGAAAGCATATTGATCCGGTTGATAATGGGTTGAGTCCAGCCACTGGTCACGCCAGGTATCTGTACCTTCTCATTTAGCTCCGCGATGAGTTTCTCTTTTGTCATGCCCTCACGCCATTCATCTTTTGGTTTTAAAATAATGATGGTTTCGATCATGCTTAAGGGAGCATTGTCGGTTGCGGTATAAGCTCTTCCTGCTTTACCGAGCACATTTAATACCTCCGGAAATTCTTTGATCATCCGGTCTTGCACCTGGAGTATGCGTTTGATTTCGGAGTTGGAAGCATCAGGAAGTGTTACAGGCATAAAAAGAATTGAGCCTTCATCCAATGGCGGCATAAACTCAGAACCCATGCGCAAAAGGAGGGGGATACAGCCGAGGCTTACTATGAAGGCAATGATTATCACAGTCTTTTTCCAACTTAGACACAGTCTAAGGACAGGGCTGTACAAATGGATAAAGAAATTGGAAATAACGTTGCGGCTTTCAGGCCTGAGCTTCCCTTTCATTAGTGTCCGCAACAACATTGGTACGACAAGGAGTGCCACAATCGCTGAGCCGATCATGGTAAACGTTTTGGTGAGAACAAGAGGAGAAAACAATTTTTGTTCCTGGCCGGTAAGGAATAAAAGCGGAAAGAACGAAATTAATGTAATGAGTATAGAGTAGAACACAGCTCTGCCGATCATACGCGAAGACTTTTCGATGATGCTGATCCGTTGTTCTTCCGGCAGTTCACTGGTATTGCCTATGCGTTCCTTTTCCATCACGATTTAGATTGAGGTTTAACAACTGCTTGCGTAAGTTGGCGGTAAGCATTTTCCGTCATCACTATACCCGCATCAATCAAGTCGCCAAT
>JAYVBH010000030.1:0-99344 GCA_043750575.1 Cyclobacteriaceae bacterium | reverse complement strand
CAAAAGAAAAAAGAAGCAAAAAAGAAAAGCTATTACAATAATGACCTGTTAACTGATTAACTTAATGCAAGTCTAAAGGTTGGTGTTCCCGTCTCGGGGTCACCAACAACGACTCAGCTCCATACCTCACCCCTAGCCCCTCTCCTAAGAGGAGAGGGGGGTTCGCTTTTGAGCTCCTCCTAATTTCAAAACACACGAAATAACTGACTGGGTCGAATTCGATCAATCTTGGAATCAGACAAATGCTGGACTGCGAATGGATAGGATTAGGTATAGTTTTGTTTGCGAAGCACGCGGCTTGTTGGTGACCCGATGAGGCATCGGAACACCAACGGATAAGCTCATCAAAATTCTTTGTCTCACTCGGTAGCTTACCCTTCAATAACGTACAGAACGCTACATCCTTTCGGGGACAGGACGCGGCTTCGAAATCGCACCACTGCGCAAACGCAAACGTTGTGCACAATAGCCCGGGACAGTTTAAGAACAACGACAAAGGACTGACTATAGAATTGAAATGAATTTTATTAAAGAATTTCGGTGGACATTAATTTCAATACCTCTGACCGTTTTTGGAATTATTATTTGTGTCTTTTTAATGGGTGGCGGACATGGGACATATACACCGACAATTTATTTGTTTCCTTACGCAATGCTGACAGCGCTTCTAGAGAAAACGATTGGGCCGACATCAATAATCTTAGGACTAATTCAATTTACAGTCTATGGACTAATTTTCGACTTGACAAAGACGACAAAGCGTGCACTACTATTCAAAGTGACTTTGTTACTTTTGCACGGACTGACAATAGCTTTTGTATTATTGAACAGAGGAGAGACATTTTAACGCGAGACTAGGCTACTGTGAACAACATTGTGTTTATGCCAGCTGCGGGTGACGTGTTTAATTGAAGTTTAGTTTTTATATTTCGTTTCGGCCACGGGGACAGGACGCAGCTTCGAAATCCGCAGCCGTCATAAACACGGGTCGTTGGCAACAATGCCCTTCGAGTAACCCGACAAATTCTCCACGACAACAAAGTAACGTTTGACAGCCAACCCTTTAAAGTTCTCCACGGGGACAAGACAGAATAAAATGGGGAAAAGAAAATTAGGGTACTGGATTTGTAAACGATAAAGACTCATCTACGGATCCCCACCGCACGGCAACCAGGAGAGATTCTTGTCTCGCCAAACGCACATTTGGCACTTATCATTGCCGCGCATCCAGCCCGCATCCTAAGCAAAGCCAAGAGCCAAGTATCCTCGCATAAGTTCTCATTAAAGACAAAGTGAGTAACCTAAAGGGTAGTTTTCTCTACACGTTCCGATTATCTCATGCGTAGTAAGGTTCGATTGGGATGCCAACGAAACAAGGTAGAATTAGCTTTCTGGATGAGTTTGGTTGTGGAAAATTAGTCCCAAAATGTGTTTGTAAAACTTCAAATGATCGAAAACGGAAATGGCATGACTTTTACTATTCAATGTGAACGAATTAACTATTAAAAAAAACATGAAATCATTAACTATTATAAACGCAGTGGTGCTGGCCACATTAATCTTCTCGGCTTGCCAACCGGCCAAAAAACAAGAAGACAGTTCTGAAATTGCCAAAGGCCAAAATGATGAGATTTTTGAAGACAAAGATGATGAAAAGGATGCCGAATTTATTGTGAATGCGGTGGCAGCTAATTTGGCTGAAATTAATCTCGCACAATTGGCTCAAAACAAATCGACTGACATGGAGGTGAAAAAAATGGCTACTATGTTGGAAACAGACCACACCAAAGTGCTGCACAGTTTGACTGGGTATGCCAACTCAAAAGGTATCAGTGTACCTACAACAGAGACTGACGAAGCCATGAAAGATAAAAACGATTTAGCGCAAATGAGTGGAAAAGATTTTGACATGAAATGGTGTGAGCAACTTCAGAAAAATCATAAAAAAAGCATCCGCAAGTTTGAATCACGGATGAATAAGACAGAAGATGTAGTCTTAAAAGAGCTGCTTTCTTCCACACTCCCGGGGTTAAAAAGTCATTTGGAAATGCTTCAGCAGCATGAGGAGAGAATGAAATAGTTTTGAAAACTAGTAACAATCTGGCTTGCCGTAAATAGGGACAACATTTTTGTACGGAAAGAATTTGGTCACAAGTAGTAAAATTGAATTATCATAAACAAAAAAACAAAATGAACAACACTGAAAATTTGAATAACAAAGAAGCTATTGACAAACTTAAAAGTTTGGTTAATGATATTATGATTTGCCTTTTCTGCACCGACTTAAAAACGGACGATGGCTCTACATGCTGTCCCATGACCGCAATAAAAGTTTGTGACCAAGGTAATGTTTGGTTTTTTAGTGAAAAGAGCAGTGACAAAAACAAAGCCATAGTAACAGACAAAAATGTGCAACTCTTTTTTTCCCATCCGGGAAAGGGTAGGTATTTAGTTGTGAATGGTGAAGCAGAAATAATTTTAGATAAAACGATAATTGAAGAACTCTTGACACCTGTTGCAAAAATTTGGTTTAAAGAAGGTAAAGACGACCCGAATATTTCTGTTATAAAAGTAACACCAACCACCGCTTATTATTGGGATACTGACGGCAACAGAATGATTAACTTATTAAAAATGGCGGCATCAGTTCTAACAGGAACAAATTTAATCACAAGCAAAGAAGGTGCTATAATGATTTAATCATAAACGAATTCATAAATGAAGTTCTAACTATAAAAGAAAAGTTATAAAATGCTATTTATTCCTTTTCTTATTTAAAAGTGAATAATGAAAAAGAAAAGAATAAGTGTTACTCAAAATAAAGTAGCAAAGGTGATGCGTGAATTTGAAGAGGGCGAACTACTTATTGGTAGATCTGATACGATTGTAACCAACCCCAAACAAGCTATGGCCATTGCGCTAGGTGAATCTGGAAAATCAAAAAAATAAGCAATCATGTGGAAAAAAGAAAACAATCAACTGCAACGCAGCTTTGAGTTTAAGGACTTTATTGAAGCTTTTACATTCATGACAAAGGTTGCGTTTGCAGCTGAAAAAATGGACCATCATCCCAATTGGACTAATGCGTACAACAAGGTAGATATATTGTTATTCACGCATGAAGCGAAAGATAGCGTTACAGAAAAAGATGTAAAGCTTTCAAAGGAAATAGATAACATTTTTAAAAAAGGAAAATGATGAGGCCTATTGCTATCATTTCCTCCAGCGCTAGAGAAGGACGAAAAAGCCATAAGGTTTCGCCATATTTTCAAAATTATCTTATTGAAAACAAGCGCTCAACTACAGAGATCATTGATTTGAAAGAATACAACTTTCCCATCTTTGAAGGCACATTAAAAACTCTGATTGATCCAGCTGAAAATGTTCTTGAATTTGCGGCTAAGATTAAATCAGCAGATGGAAGTATCATCGTAACGCCTGGGTACAACCGAGGCTATCCTGCCAGTTTAAGAAATGCTATAGACCTGCTGTACGAAAAATGGAAACACAAACTCATTGGTATTGTTACTGTTTCATCTGGTCCGTTTGCGGGTAGCCAAACATTGGTATCACTTCAATTCACACTTTGAAAAATGATGGCCTGGGGTATGGAAGTCGACAGGGCACCTCAACATCAACTAGCCTTATGATTATTACATTCTAAAGAATAAAATCATGCCCATACAAAGCACCAATCCTGCAACCAATAAAGTAGTTAAAACATTTGAAGAAATGTCTGAAACTGTGGTTGATCAATCCATTGCAAAATCGGTGGAAACATTCGCGTCTTGGAAAAAAACACCCTACTCAAAAAGGGCAGAGCTATTACATAACGCAGCCGGTTTGCTAAGAAGGAAAAAGAAAGAGCTTGCCCAATTAATCACGCTTGAAATGGGTAAGTTAGTTGCGCAGGCTGAAGGAGAGATTAAACTGAGTGCAGAGATCTTTGATTATTATGCCAACCATGCGGAATCATTTTTAGCGGATAAGATTTTAAATCCGGTTCATGGACAGGCATTGGTAAGACACAGTCCGATAGGTGTATTGCTCGGTGTACAACCTTGGAATTTTCCTTTCTATCAGGTTGCACGTTTTGCAGCACCTAATATCATGGTGGGTAACACCATTCTAATTAAACATGCTTCCATTGTTCCGCAATGCGCTATAGCCATTGAGGAAATCTTTTTAGAAGCAGGTGCCCCAATTGGGCTTTACACCAATCTGTTTATATCCGGAAAAAGAGCATCGGCCTTAGTGGCTGATAAAAGAATAAAAGGGGTTTCACTTACGGGCAGTGAAGCGGCAGGTGCAAGTATTGCATCAGAGGCTGGTAAGTATTTAAAAAAATCTGTTTTGGAATTAGGAGGTAGTGATGCATTTATTGTGTTGGATGATGCAGATATTGATAAAGCAGTGGACTGGGCTGTGGTAGGCAGAATCAACAACAATGGCGAATGTTGTATTGCCTCAAAAAGATTTATTGCAGTTGAAAGTATAGCGGATGAATTTTTTGAAAAATTAAAAAGCAAACTAGCGGGTTTGATAATTGGGGATCCAATGGAACCCAATACAAATATAGGTCCCTTGAGCAGCGAAGAAGCTGCGGTGAAAATAGCCGATCAGGTAAAGAGAGCAGAGGCTGGAGGTGCTAAAATTTTATTAGGAGGCAAAAGAATGGAGCAACCGGGCGCCTATATGGAGGCTACTGTTATCACCAATATGCTGCCTGATAACCCTGTGTACTACGAAGAGTTTTTTGGTCCCGTTGTAGTTCTTTTTAAAGTTAAAAATGAGCAGGCGGCAATTGATTTAGCAAACGATTCCCCATTTGGCTTAGGCGGCTCAGTGTTCACACAAGATATAGAAAGAGGCAAACGGGTAGCCGACCAAATTGATACTGGAATGGTCTTTATTAATCATCCAGCATGGACGCAAGCTGATTTGCCGTTTGGAGGTACCAAAGGTTCAGGTTATGGAAGAGAACTTTCCGAATTAGGCATCAATGAATTTGTAAACAAAAAGCTAATCAGGGTAAGTGAACTAAGTGATCCTTTTTAAATGGGTTACCAATAAAAACTATAAATATAACTGTGTTACGCACTGCAAAAGCACATTGGGAAGGTGATTTAAATGAAGGCAAGGGCTCCCTTACTACAGCAAGCAATATTTTAAGCAAACAAACTACAGTTTAAAACACGGTTTGAAGATGGGGCAGCGGGAACAAACCCGGAGGAATTATTGACCGCGGCCCATGCCGGATGTTTTACGATGGCTGTAGCGGCCATGCTCACTCAAAACAAACTAACTCCCACCCAGGCAGCACACTTGCCAAAGCCCGCACAATCCCATCCGCAAGACCAAAGCTTTGCCAGGAGTGCCGCAGCCCCGCACCAATATTTGACAGAGTAGTAAGAGTACACCGAAAGATTCAGCAAGGTTGCCCCCGCGCAAACACATTATATAAAGAGTGCCCCATGGACAAACCAAAATCAAACACAATACGGAAAACCATGTACCCAGACAATCAATTCTATTCCGTGCTACCTTGACAATGATGCACAGACTGACGGAAAGCAGAGAGGAAGAGGGCACATGTTGCTAACAAAATGCATATGCCATGCAGGGGATTCGTGTTGCCATTTAAGTGTAATCAACTAATTTAGCGTACCAACGTGGGACAGTGACGTGTTTCAAACCCCCTGCTCGTCATATGAACAAACATTAGCGGTCATTGTAAAACGACACCCATACAGAGAAATTAACATGACATGAAAAAATTGTTCTTCGGACAACAAGCCATTTGGCACAATGCAATCTTACTACTTAGAATTTGGGTTGGAGTAATTTTTATTTATCATGGACTATCTATCTGGCATCAAAGCAACATGCAGAACTTTGCAGACACTTTACAAACCGAAAATATTCCGTTCCCTTTTTTGAGTGCTTGGCTTTGTAAGACAAGTGAATTTTTTGGAGGCATTTTTCTTGTAATCGGTTTTCTAAAAAGACCTGCATGTATTTTTCTCTTTATAGACATGGCGGTGGCAACATTTGTAGTTGGTAAAGGAGAATTATTGCAAGAGGGTCGGACACCTTTTATTCTTTTAATATGTTGCCTGACTATTTTACTATCTACACCAGACAAACTAAGTGTTGATTGGCTGATTTTCAAAAACAAGAAAAATTAAACCAATGACTAACATGTTTTCATTCTCGTTTTTCCTCTTGACTGCTCTGTTCAGCAGTTGCGGGCAAACAACAAATTCATCTTCTCAAAATATCATTACTCCATCAGACACAATAAAAATGAAAGTTGGCAAAGAGCCGAGTTGCGTTGAAGTTGCCGACTTGAACAATGATAAACTTCCTGACCTTATAGTTGCCAATCAGCAGGACAGCAGTGTTACTATTTTACTTGGTAACGGAAAAGGACAATTTCAAGAAGCGAGTGGCTCACCATTTCCAGCGGGTTATTTGGTAAATGATGTTGCGATAGGAGATTTTAATAATGACAACAATTTTGATTTAGCATTTGCTAATCATGAACGAAAATATTTTACTGTTTTATTAGGAAACGGAAAGGGTAATTTTATTTCTGCACCTAAGTCACCATTCCCCGTTGAAGGAATACCGCATGTTCACGGAATTGCAACAGGTGATTTTAATAATGACGGCAGGTTAGACATCGTTACAGACAGTTGGGGCAACGACAAAGTAGAAGTTCTTTTTGGCGACAGTGTGAATCTTTTTAAAACATCTGGAATGTTTTTTAAGGTCGGTAAACGGCCTTACCAAAGACATCGTGTTGCCGACATAAATGGTGATGGAATGGACGATATTGTTACAACAAATACAGAAAGTAACAATGCCACCGTCCTTTTAGCAAACGGCAAAGAAGGTTTTACTGAAGCAGTCGGTTCACCCTTTCCGTGTGGCGATAATCCTTTTGGTATTGCAATTGGTGATGTTAATGCAGACGGCAAGCCCGACCTTGCTATTATTAATTCACCAGGAAGTATGGCTGAAGGTCATGGAAGAAACGGATTGACAGTTTTACTTGGGGATGGCACAGGAATCTTTACAACAATGAAAGGTTCTCCCTACGAAGCGGGAAAAATTCCTAGTCGTATTGCAATTGGTGATGTTAATGGCGATGGCGTGAATGATATTGTAACCTCCGACAATGACAGCAACAAAATTTATCTTTTCTTGATGAGCAAAAACGGAAGTGTATTATCACAATCAGCTATTACAGTCGGTAATCATCCAAAAGGTGTCGTCATTGCCGACTTAAACGGAGACGGAAAAGGAGACATTATAGTTTGCAATAATTCGGACAATGACATTTCAATAATTTTTAGCTAGTAGTAATGATAACGGACAATAACGAAAGACAAAAACAACGAACCGCTAACACGGGTTTTGCGTCAGGCGGGGTGACGTGCAAACTTGGAGCGGGACGCACGATACATTGGACAGATTTGGTTGGCATTAAATTACTACAAAGCCTTGCTTGGGCATTCGACAATTTTGATCGGTGACTTTAACAGCAATAAAATATGGGACTACAAGGATCGAGTTGGAGCACATTCGGATGTCGTAAACAAACTTTTTGTCACTGACATACATAGCGTTTACCATAAGCACTTTGACTTAGAGCAAGGGAAAGAAGCACGCTGCTCAAAATGCAGCAATTGAGCCAATTATTAGGTTTTGTGTCTCCAACTTACTGGTGGTGCACTGAAAAACCGGGGCGTTACGAGCAACAACGATGGCTGCTTGCAGACGCACAAGCATCAAGAGCAATCTAATACAAGTGACCAGGAAAACATGAAAAGATTGCAAAGACATTATAGCGTTCCGTTGCCTAAAGGGATATGAGACCATTCCGTTGGTGTTCCGGTAATCTGAATTCGAGGAGCTGCTTCCTAAACAACGGACGAATGTGGAATAAATAGCTACCTTTTGAATCAGCATCAAGTATACAATATGAAGAAGATCAGTATCCTGTTCTTGGGATGTTTCTTAATATCCGGTTTGTATGCGCAAAACAAAAGGGGTGACAATCCAAAAAGACCCAACATCCTAATCATCCTTTCTGATGATCATGCCTACCAGGCAATTGGCGCCTATGGCAGCAAGCTGGCGAAGACTCCCAACATAGACAGGCTGGCAAAAGAAGGGGCCGTTTTTAATAGTGCCTATGTTACCAATTCGATCTGCGGACCCAGTCGGGCGGTAATATTAACGGGAAAATTTAGTCATAAGAATGGCTTCAAGGATAATGATCATTCTGTTTTTGATGGCAGCCAGCAAACTTTTGTAAAGCAACTGCAACAGTCAGGCTATCAAACCGCCTGGATCGGGAAGTGGCATCTGACCAGTCAACCTCAGGGATTTGATTTCTGGCAAATACTTCCCGGACAGGGTGATTATTACAATCCTGATTTCCTGATGATGGACGGTACCCGAAAACAGTTTGAGGGTTATGTATCAAACCTGGTGGAAGATTTTTCAGAAGACTGGTTAAGCAAACGGGATCCCGCCAAACCTTTTTGCCTGGTTATCGGGCATAAAGCGGTGCATCGTACCTGGATCCCTGATTTACAGGACCTTGGCAGGTACGACAAAGTGAATTTCCCCTTACCGGCTAATTTTTATGATGCTTATAAAAACAGGAAGGCTGCCGCCGTTCAAGACATGACTATTTCGGAAACGATGCAGTTGGACTCTGATCTGAAGATGAAAATGGATGACAGTTCGGAGCTTGGGCTTAAAAGACTAAACCCTGAGCAGCGAAAGATCATTGAACCGTATTACCAAGAAATTGAAGACGATCTGAAATCAAAACATTTATCCGGTAATGCGCTTACTGAATGGAAATTTCAGCGCTATATGAAGGATTACCTGAATACGGCGCAGTCCATTGATCGCAATGTGGGCCGCACCTTAGATTACTTAGATAAACATCACCTCAGAGAAAATACCATCGTTATTTATATGTCGGACCAGGGATTTTACCTGGGCGAGCATGGATGGTTTGATAAGCGCTGGATGTACGAAGAATCATTCAGAACCCCCATGATGGTGCGTTATCCGGGTATTGTAAAACCTGGAACTCACATTCCTCAATTGGTGATGAACCTGGATATTACCCCAACCATACTGGATGTGGCCGGGGTAGCCATACCCAACGAAGTGCAGGGTAAGTCAATGTTGCCTTTGTTTACGAAGAAAAACGCCGCGTGGCGAAATGCGTTGTATTATCATTACTACGAAACCACTACACATAGTGTATGTCCTCATTTTGGGATAAAAACAATTCCCTATAAATTAATTCGGTTTTACGAAAAGGTAAACGGCTGGGAATTGTATGATGTACAGAAGGATCCACATGAAATGAATAATATTTATGGGAAGGCAGGGTATGAAAAGGTCACTGCCCAACTTAAGCGGCAGCTCAATGCGCTAATCGACGAATATGATGATCAGGAGGCGAAACAAATTTTGGCGGAGGAAGCAAATGCTAATAAATAGATTGCGTTGAAAGTGAACTTTCTGCGTAGTCAACCATACGGCCATTGATCGCGCTCAGTTGCCTGCCGACTTTTTGGAAGGAAAAATTGTATTGATGGGTTACTTGGATCGTAACCTCGAGAACCAGAAATCCTTCACTCCACGCAATCGCAAGGTAGCGGGACGGGCTTACCCGGATATGTTTGGTACAGTGATCTGGGCAAACATCATTGCGATGATTCTGAACAATGATTACATACGGGAATTGTTCACCGCCGAAGAATTCATCATCGCCCTGTTGGCCTGCCTTGCCTGTTTGCTTTCTTGGTCCTACGGTGAAGGCTTTAATATCAAAACACGCGTTGGCTGAAGTTACTTTTTTCGATTTTCTTGTGGGTGACTTTCGGTTGTTTCCCGACTTCAAAAATGTGGTATCCCCAGGCAGGCATGTTGAAGTACATTCCCTTGGACAACAGCTCACCACCGTCGCGATTGTATTCCGCGGTGCTCATCAAATCATGGAAGGGAACCATTTGATCCGACAGATCAGAATAATACATCGGAACAAAGCATTGACCCGGGTGAGGCGCGTAGTTCACGATGACAACAGCACGCGAACCATCCAGTCCATCCCAGGCAAAAGCGAGGAACGAATCCCATGAATCATTTCCTTGCCAGGCAGGCATACATTCCAGTTGACTCCATTGACCATTGCGGAATACTGATTTCTTCAAGACTTTCAGAAGTCCGTTGTAAAATTTCTGGAGAGCGGCACTGATGGGCTCGTGGGGGGCGCGAATCAAATGCGGGGAGATCCGTTTCTTTCTTCCTTCAAATTGCCCCTGGTGAAAAAATCGTAGCCCCGGCGACAAATAAGTAAGGATGGCAGCGGCCTCTTGCTTCTTCTCTTCAAAGGCAGCGGCAGCGCGCGGCTCGTCATGATTTTCAAGAAAACGGGCCAGTTTGTTCTGGTATCCCATTTCTGCGTTGAGGTGCTCGCGTACAGGCCTCGCGTGTCCCTCAACTAAGCGATCGTAAAGTCGTTTGTCGTAGGCATAATCTAAGCCCTGTTGTTGCAGTGTCCACTCCATGTCCCAATAGACTTCAGCCATAAAAAGGAAATCGGGGTTTTTGTCGCGAACCGCTTTCGTGGCAGCTGGCCAAAAGGGTTGCGCCTTGCGTCCCCAGGTTCTCTCAAAAATTTCTGGCAGAATCAGCATGGCCATGTCGCACCGCACACCGTCGCATTGACTGGAAATGCGCAGCAGCTCCTGCTTCATCGCCTGTGCGCAGGCTGGATTGCTATAGTCCAACTGAAACGTATCCGGCCATCCATCGAAGTAAGGATCTCGGCCATAGGCGAGGATCACTTCACCCTTCTTACGCTTCACGCGGGTATAATTTTGGGGATCCCGGTCGAGTTCACTCCATGTTCCGGGAACAAAGTAATCGGCATGATCTTCGATCCAGGCGTGATCCGGCCCCATGTGGTTGGGAACAAAGTCAAGCATCAGCTTCAAGTTACGGCTCTTCAGCCTTTCTCTAAGTCGGGCCAATGCCTCATTGCCTCCGAGACGGGGGTCGACAGCGTACGCCGCGATGGCAAAACCTGACCCTGCGATATCTTCATCGCGAAGCTCTGGTATCGTAGATTGAAAATCCTTACGTAAGTTCTGATTCATCAGAGACACTTTCCGTCCCTTTTCGCCTGTGCGCCACACGCTCAAGAGCCAGATCCAGTCAAAGCCCAAGGTGGCAAGGCGGTCTAGTTCGGCATCGGGGATATCATCGAGTGTGGCGCGACTGTCCAGACCTTGTGATAACTGTGTTAGCCAGACTCTTGTGTTGATCTGGTAAAGCGAGGGATATTTGGGCTGGTGCATAGGACTGGTAGAAATAGCGGGATCCGTGTTCTCAATACCAAACGGGAGCACGGTTTTGGCCTTTTGTTTCCTCAAAGCGCTCCCGATTGGTCAATCCACCTTTTTCCTAAAGATGCACCTTGCCTGGGGAGATACCTATGAGAAAGGTCATGAAGGGTGGGTTTTTTTAGGAGGGATGAAGGGGTACTGGGAGCAGTGATAAAGATCAGTGTTTCCAGGTGTTGCCCTGTGTTCCTTCGCGCAGCATTAATATATTTGTCCGTCATTAAATCATTCCATCATCTTACTCAGGCATACGTCAAATAAATAGTTATTCCCGTGAATCTTTTTCAAGCGTCGGTCACCCGCCACCCCATGTTATTCCTTTTGATTGGATTCCGCCTCCAAATGTCGCCCCGCTGGGGCTGAGCACCCCAACCAACCTAACCTCATATGAATCAGTAGCATCGGAACCTGGCAAAGCAGAATTAGTCAATCTTAGACTTGTAACACTTTGCCCTTGGCAACCGTTGGCAATTCACTATTATTGATATGTGTTTCCCAATCTTTAACTTCAGCTACGATGAAAAAATTCATTCTGATCCTTTGGCTTATTCCATTGCTCTCCGGAGCTCAGTCCGCTCAGAAAATTGCCCGCATCGATTCAGTGCTCACTTACCTTCATCAATGTGAATTGTTCAACGGCACCGTGCTGATCGGCGAGAAGGGAAAGATATTGTACAAGAAGGCCTTTGGGATCGCCAACCCGGTTACAAGTGAGCCTTTAACCACCATGTCGTCATTCAACCTGGCATCCGTTTCCAAGCAGTTCTACGCGATGATGATCATGATTCTTAAAGAGCAGGGTAAGCTGGCCTATGATGATGCGGTACAGAAGCATGTTCCTAATTTCCCATATCCAACGATCACCGTTCGTCACCTTCTCAATCAGACCTCCGGGCTTCCTGAATACTTTGAGATCGCTCAAGGTCAGATGATCCTGCTGGATACGCTCACCAATGTATCGATGATGAATATCCTGGCTAAGCTAAAACCCGCTTTGGTCTTTCAACCCGGGGAAAGGTGGCAGTACTGCAACACAAACTATACAACGCTCGCCTCCGTCCTGGAATTGGTGTCGGGTACGACCGCTGACAAGTTCTTTCATCAGTACATCGCGAAACCGCTGAAGATGAATGACACGTATGTCTATCAACTGAAAATGAAGTCCTACCCGAAATCAAGAGTATTTGGCTTCCGGGTGGAGGGAGGTAAGCCGGTCTTGAATGATTTGCTTCCCTTCGATGGTATTGTTGGGGACGGGAATGTCTATTCTTCAGTGGAAGACCTGTACAAATGGGATCAGGCCTTGTACACTGAAAAATTGGTGAAGAAGAGCACGTTTCAGGAGGCCATCACAGCAGGAAAGCTGAACAACGGAGAGCAAACCAAGTATGGATTTGGATGGGGTATTGCCGAGCCGGGCAAGACCCTCGCGCACACCGGTGGATGGGTTGGCTTTGGAACCGTGATCGTTCGCTACATCGACAAGAATCAAACGGTGGTCGTCCTCGGCAACTCATCAAGTTTCATCGGGCAAGGGGCAGTGAAAAATATCTGGGAAAGCAAGCCCGTTAAACTTCCGGTCACGCACCTGATTACCAACATCCAATTGGTTGATGGAACTGGCCTACCTGCGGTGAAGTCAAATGTTCGGATCGTCGATGACCTGATCCGCGATTTTGGTGACCTTAAGCCTTATCCAAATGAAACGGTAACTGATGGAAATGGAATGGTGCTGGCTCCCGGGTTCATAGACAGTCACAGTCACCACGACTGGGGGTTGCGTGAACAGCCGAACTGCCTCGCGGCAACCAACCAGGGCATTACTACCATTGTGGTAGGCCAGGATGGCAGTTCAACACCTATCGATACCATTCAGGCCAGGATAAAAGCGCGACCGGTAAGTATTAACATTGGAACCTATACAGGGCATGCAACGCTAAGAAGCAAAGTGATGAATGACCTGGCCAGAAATGCGACACAAAAGGAAATTGATTCGATGAGCAACATGCTAACGCGTGAAATGGACAAAGGCTCTTTAGGCCTCGCCACGGGCCTGGAGTACGAAGCTGCCTTCTACTCAAACCGCGACGAAGTGGTGACCCTCGCCAAAGCTGCTGCCGCAAGAGGCGGCCGATACATCAGTCACATGCGCAGCGAAGATCAGAACATAGAAAACGCAATTGACGAGATCATCACCATCGGACGGGAAGCCAAAATACCTGTTCAGATTTCACACTTCAAAATTGCCATGCGCAGCAAGTGGGGTACCTCGGCAAAGATCATCGGGCAATTGGAGCGGGCTCGTCAGCAGGGCGTAAATATTACGGCAGATGTGTACCCTTATACCATGTGGTCTTCTACGCCTCGGGTATTGTTTCCCAAGAAAGACTTTGACAACCTGGCCAGCGCCGAATATGCAACCCGGGAATACTTTGATCCTGCTTCGTCGGTGATGACGGACTATCCTTCTAACAAAAGTTATGAAGGAAAGACCGTGACTGAAATCGGTAAGCTCAACAATGAATCCCCTGCACAAGCGCTATTGCGTATTATCCGGGAGACTTCGGCGCAGGGCATGGGCGGAGCCATTGTCGGCACTTCCATGAGCGAGGAGGATATTTCCAATTTCATTCGATGGGAGCATTCCAATATTTGCTCAGACGGCGCCATCGACGGTCATCCGCGTGGTCATGGTGCGTTCACCCGCGTACTCGGGCGTTATGTCCGAGAGCAGAAACTGATTCCTATGGAGAAGGCCATTTACAAAATGACAGGACTCACCGCCGAAAATGTTGGAATTACAGATCGTGGACTTATCGTTCGGGGATATTTTGCCGACCTCGTCCTGCTGAACCCGGCTACTGTCATTGACAATGCAACGATCACAAACGCCACAGCACTTTCAACGGGGATTGAAAAGGTCTGGGTCAATGGTAAGGTCGTTTACGATGGAAAGAAGGCGGTGGATAATTTCCCCGGTCGCTTCGTTGAACGTGCCAAATACGTATTCTCTGAACCTTAGACTTTTCCCCCGCACCCCCAACCCCTAAAGAGGCCCCCACGCAAGAGCAAGAACAACGCTGAACCCGAAACCCGAAACCCGGAACTCGAAACCCTGAATGCAAACCATACAAGCAAATTCTAAAAGACTCCTGGATCGAATTTCGCGAATGAACACCATCGGCGCACTTCCCGGCGGGGGCAACTGCCGTCTGGCATTGTCGGATGAAGACAAGGCCGCGCGCGACTTGCTGGTTGAATGGATGATGGAGGAGCGTCTCGAAATCAAGATCGATGAGTTAGGGAATACCTATGGTATCAGACCCGGTAATTCAGCCCTGCCCGCACTCGCCATCGGCTCTCACCTCGACACAGTTTCAACCGGGGGAAACTATGACGGAACATACGGCGTGCTGGCTGGATTGGAAGTTATTTCGGTATTAAATGAGAACAAGGTCATTACGGAGCGGCCTCTGGTGCTCATTAATTTCACCAACGAAGAAGGCGCCCGCTTCGCCCCTGATATGATGGGAAGCCTGGTGGTTTCGAAACCGCATCTGCGCGATGAGATTTGGAAATCGGTCGCGCTGGATAATGAGAAAGCCAGTATCAAGAGCGAGTTGCAGCGTATCGGCTACCTGGGTACAGTTCCCTGCGGTTCCATTCCGGTTGAATATTATCTTGAACTACACATAGAGCAGGGGCCGATCCTGGAGCAGGAGCGAATCAACATTGGCGTGGTGGAGAAAGTACAAGGGATTTACTGGACGGAGTACATCCTGCACGGCCAGGCCGCTCATGCCGGCACGACTCCGCTCGTCAACCGAAAAGATCCGGGGCTCTTGGCAGCAAGACTAAATATATTTCTTCGGCAGCTGGCTGAGGAAACTCCAGGGCAACTGGGAACGATTGGCTTGATGGAGTTTTATCCGAATGTCATCAATGTTGTTCCTGAACGGGTGAGGTTGATTACTGATTTGAGAAACCCCGATCATGCCTTGCTGCAGTCAGCCCAGAAAAAATTGGACGCATTCCTTACTGAAGAGGCAAGCAGGGGAGGTATCGGTTTTGAGCGCAGCGAACGCGTCCGTCTGGCTCCGGTAGATTTTTCCATGGAAGTCGTGGAGCGAATAAAATCCGCCAGCGATCAGCTCGGTCTCACTTCCAGACGTATGGTGAGCGGTGCGGGCCACGACGCCCAGATGATGGCAGCTGTGGCAAAAGCTGCGATGATATTCGTCCCCAGTGTCGGGGGAATCAGTCACAATATTAAGGAGTACACGGCCCCTGAAGACCTCGCCAACGGTGCTAACCTCTTGTTGAGCAGCGCTCTGAAACTAGCCAACAAACTTTAGTGTTTTGGAGCTTTTATGCTTCACCTGCTTCCTGCATTTTGTAACCTGTGACCTATAAAAAAGCCCCGACATTGCTGTCGAGGCCTTCTTTGAACTGAATGAAATTATTTCTTCCCGAACACGTACCGGACGTTAAATCCAAAGCTGTTCACGAAAGCTGTTGTCTCAATGATGACAAAAGTCGGACGGTAATCAGCGCCGATCGCCAGAGGAATATCTTTAAATCGGTACTCGAGACCAATCTCACCCGCGGCACCAAGTGCGAAGGGGCTGGACAGGTAGAGTGAAGGTCCAACGCCAACATACCAGTTGATCGGTGAATTTGGAATAGGACGATAGAGGAAATCCCACAGCGCTTCCAGGGCCACACCGTTTCCAAAGGATACATCCGCGTGAATGCGGCTGAATTTCCCCAAGGCAAATACTCCATCAATTGCGACACTGCTCGTGTTGCCGAGGGCGTTTCCGAAACGGATGCCCACCTCCTGAGCGTTGGTAACTGCAGTGGATAGGAAGCTTACAAAAAGTACAGCAAGTGCAATTCGAATAATTTTCATGAAAGGTTGTTTTTTGAAGCCGCAATGATAAGTGCGATTTCCCGAAAGATCAAATTTGCTTAAGTCTATAAGCCGAGTTTTTCGCGTTTTGTCCATATCTCATTGATCGGTTCGCCTTTGCTACTAAGGCCCTTGTGGTGCCATTCGCCTTCTTCTATGGAATAGTCAAACGCAAGGCTCGCCCCAACCCGGGTATTGTCGCGGGAGAAGAATGCGATGTTCTCTGTGTACTTGCCGTCAACAGTTGTGTAAACACCACCACCTGTTCCGAAAAATTCTTTTGTCTCCACGTTGTAGGCAATCCACTGGAAGCGCGTGCCTGAGAGAATCTTCATGGTGCGCCGCGCTCCGGGTGTCGAGCGGCGGATTTCACCCTTCTCGTTGATACGACCTGTAATAAGCCAGGCTCCAGCGAGTTGACCAGGCGTGCCATCGTCTACATGGGTATAGACGAGAACTGATTGGTACCCCATTCCATCTTTGGCAAACTTGATTCTTTTCTTTTGTTGTGTGCCAACAAGCTCCGGTCGACGGGAATCAAACTCGATGGTCTCTGCGATAGAGTCTCCCTTGATTATATAGGAACCACCGTATGTGCCGATAAATAGTTTTCCCCCGAGATCATACTCGCTCTCCACAAAGTAGTTTCCAGAATAAATCCGGGTATTGAAGAAAATTCCCCGGTGCTCCCAGGCTCCCGTGAGTGAAGGTTGGCCGGTCGCGCCGTAGAAGCAACTGATAAGGAGAAGTGAAAGGATTTTCATTGTTAATTAATATGGGAAAATGTAGCAAAAAGGTGTACGTAGGAATTTTAGTCACATTATTTTCTATAGAACTTCCACGAACTTTTGAACTCCCTGCTTAGCTGTTGATTGGTGAGAATTGCCCTCACCATCTCAACCGGCATCGCATTTTCTGCCATGACGGCATCATGATATTGCTTGTAACTCATTTTTCCGGAATCAACCAGTTCCTTCTTAAGTGCATAAAACTGAAGCCCTCCAGTCATGTAGGCCAGCTGATACAGCGGACCGTAGTTCGTCGTAAATGAGCGCCTGACTTCACCCTCGGCGTTGGCCCGCTCATGTCCTACTCGGTCAACAAGAAAATCAATGCACTGCTGCGGCGTCCATTTGCCCAATTGGTAATTCAGCGAGAAGATGATCCGTGCACACCGATGCATTCGCCAGAACAACATGCCGATCTTGTCTTCTGGCCCACGGGGAAAATTCATGTCCCAGAGTATGAACTCCCAATACAAGGCCATGCCTTCATTCCAGAACGGCGTGCGGTAGTGGCGATAAGGTTTGTTGCGATTATTCATGAAGCCCTGCAGGTGATGCCCGGCAATTAACTCATGGTGTACTGTGGCCCGCGAAAAGTGAGGGTTGTTGCCCCGCATGCTCATGAGTTTGTCTTCATGGTTCATGGCATCGGTAGGATAGGAGATTTGAAGCACTTCACCACCCAGGAAGAATGGACTGACAAGTTGCTGACGGGGCGGAATCATTCTCATGCGCCACGTCTCCTCGGCAATGGGCGGTATCGTGATCAGGTCGTTTTTCTTAAGAAAGTCTACAGACTCATCATATAGCTTCAGCATGGCTTCCGGCTGATAGCCTTCCGGAACAAATGACATCTTCACTTTTTCCTGTGCCTGTTTCCAGTTATCGCCGAAGCCCATTTCGCGGGAGGCTTTCAGCAACTCGGCATCGCACCAGGCAAATTCCTTGTTGGCAATATCAATCAGTTCCTCGGGTGAGTAGGCGATCATTTCATATTGCAACAATCGAATTAATTCTTCCCGGCCGATTGGGTTTCCGATGATTCCGCTTCCATCGTCCTTTGGTTGGGTGGCCCCATCTATTTTCTTCTTCAGCAGGGCTGCGTATTTGCCTAGCGCACTGTCGAGTTGCTGATAGGGTTTGGTTACCCACCAGGTGAACAACGGGTCGTAGCCGTTGTAAAAATCAAAAACACTCTTGAGCGCAGCTTGCTGTCCGGTGACAATCTGACGCGCCCGCTCTGCCAGGGGAGGAGCAAGATTGGGTTCCTGAGGAAGTTTCTTGATGGCGCCCTGTACACTTTTCTTTGTCTCGTTAAGTTGCCTGGCTACGTCTTCACTTTTCAAATGCAGGCCACGACGACGTTGCTGCTCTATGGGATAGATCGCTTCACCATAGGAGACAAGACGAGCTACTTGAGCGGCTTCTTTGCCTTCTTGTGCGAGTTGAAAAAGTTCGTCTTCGATATCGCGGCGGGTAAGTATAAAATCTACTTTACCTCCGAGTGAGAAGGTCTCAAATGGAAGTTGGTCAAGCTTCCTCAGGTTGTCTTTGAAGAAAGTGGTCATCCGTTCTCTGCGTTCGGGTGACCCCAAAATTTGATAATACCTGTCCAGGCTGCCGTAGTCGGCCTCGAAACCGACGATGAAGGCGTACATTTCTGTTGTACCTGTCGCAGACTGGGCAAAGATGGCCGAGTCTGAAAAAAGGATTACAAGGAAGAGGCAAATGGACTTGATCTTCAGCATAGCTTCAGTGAGTTGGTTCATCCTAAAGCTAAGTGATTTGAAAGGGAAGAAAAGCCAGGGGAACAAAGAAAATTCCGGGTTCGGGAGCAAAGATTATTTGCGGGCGACCTGGTACACTTTTTCGCCCCGGTACTCCGTCTCTTTTACAACGCCCAGCTGCTTGAGTTCATTCAGCATGGCCTGGATGGAGGGTTCATGTTGCGTTCCAAGATGGCTCACCAGCTGCTCATAGGTCTTAATATCATTCGGAGATTTCCGGAAGTCGGTGATAAAGTTTAGAATGTCGATCTTCTTCATACTCTGGGTGGATTTGGTGGAGATACGGAGGCGAGACAAAATGGTTGCTCAAGTGTATGAAGTTTAAGGTTTAAAGTGTTTAAAGTCTAAGGATCCTGGTTCCGAGTTCTGAGTTCCGGATTCTGGGTTCCGTTGGCTTCCAGGGTCTTTTCGGGGTGCGCTGAAGGATTTTAAATTTCGAATTTCCCTTCTATCTTTCCTTATGAATCGGATACTAGTAATCGTTCTTGTTTGCTTCTTCTGCGGTTGCGCACCGCAGAAAAAGGAAACACCTTTGTCAACGATGACCCCTGCCTCTGAATCCCAATTAAAACAATTTACCCTGCAGAATGCTAACGGTGTGAAAATGACCGTGACCAATTTTGGCGGCCGGATCATTTCCCTCTGGGTGCCCGACAAGACAGGAGTATTGGGAGACATCGTGCTGGGTTATGATTCACTGAAAGAATACCTGTCCGGCAATCCCTACTTCGGGGCAATGATCGGCCGGTACGGAAACCGGATTGCCCAGGGCAAATTCTCCCTCGATGGAAAAGAATTTCGGCTTGCAACCAACAATGGAGTTAACGCCCTTCACGGCGGACCCGGTGGCTTCCATAATGTGTTGTGGAATGTTGAATCAAAGCCTACTGAATTTGGTGAATCACTTGTCATGACATACACGAGCCAGGCAGGGGAGGAAGGTTACCCGGGGACCCTCACGGTCAAAGTCACGTACACCCTGACGCCGCAGAATGAACTGGTGATTGACTACACGGTATTAACCGATCAGCCAACCATTGTGAATTTAACGCATCATTCGTTCTTCAACCTGGCCGGCGAGGGTCGGGGGGATATCCTGAATCATACTTTCACCATTAATGCTGACCGCTTCTGTCCTGTAGACGAAGGCCTTATCCCTACCGGCGAGCTCAAACCCGTGAGCGGAACACCCTTTGACTTTCTCCAACCTCATCGGGTGGGTGAGCGAATCGACCAGGATGACCAGCAGTTGAAGTTCGGGAAAGGCTATGATCACAATTGGGTGTTGAACAAGGCCAGCAACGAACTTTCACTGGCAGCTTCCGTGACCGAACCAACCAGTGGCCGCGTTATGGAAGTCTGGACCACCGAACCCGGACTTCAGTTCTATTCCGGTAATTTTCTGGAATCTTCTGAGAAGGGAAAGGGGGGGAGGACTTACGATTTCCGCACCGCCTTTTGTCTCGAGGCCCAGCATTTTCCTGATTCACCTAATCAACCCAACTTTCCTTCCACAGTCCTCAAACCCGGAGAGGTCTACATCCAAAAGACATCCTATAGATTTTCTACCATTGAATGATAAGAAGTGGGTGGCTTGAATTTCTGAGACTTGCTACCTCCTTGATACCTGTTACTGGTTACCTGTTACTTGCCACCTGTCACAACCTCCGCGACCCATTCCCCCAACGCAGGCCCGTGCTTAAATCCGTGCCCTGAGCCGCCGCCAAGAAAAATTACATTGCCGGCTTCCGGATGTTTTTCAAAAAGAAAATTCCCATCTGGTGAATTCTCATAGGGACACACGCGACTTTCGACAAGAGGCGCATTCTCAAGTCCCGGAAATCGGTGTGTGATGAAGGCCCGGGCATGAGCTAGTACATCGGGATTGGAAATACGTTCATCTGATGTTGGGTCAAAGGAAGCTCCTCGCCGGTCAACACCTATCTTAAAGCCTCGATTCGCATTTCCCGGGATTCCATAATAGAAGTCCTTGCCATCAACATCCACCCACACGGGCATGGCATCATACGCTTTGCTCTCGTTCTTGGGAACGCCGAAATAGTACGCCTCTTGTTTGCTGCAGGTGATTACGTTGCCAAGCATTTCAGGAAATAATTGACCCAGCCATGCGCCACAAGCAAAAAGGTAGGCATCGGCATGAAGTGTTGATCCGTCAGACAACTTGATCCCGGCAAGTTTACCTGACTGGATATCGCCAATCGAAACGAACGCCTGCACGAAGGTGCCGCCCTCACGGACAAAGGCTTCGTTAACGGCGAGGCAACTTTCGCGGGCTTTCAGGTAGCCGCCAAAAGGATCGAGCCAGCCGTGATGGAGATCCTGCGTATTAACGAGGGGGTAGCGCTTGCGAATCGCAGCGAGTTCTAAATACTCATAGTCCATGCCATGCCCCTTGGCAAAAGGGATGGAGTCATCAACCAGGGGAGTGAGCTCTTCGTAGCAGAACCAAAGTACTCCGGTGTTGTGAAATAGTTTCTTGTTCCAGCGCTTCTCATTCTCTTTCCAGAGCGCAAGTGCCCGGACATTCATGTCGAAATAGAAAGAATTCGCTCCATACGTTGACCGGATTACACGAGTCTCATCTCCAGAGCTGCTTCGGGAGTTGCCAGCTCCCCAGGCGTCGACCAGCGTTACATGCAATCCTTTTCTAAGCAGGCTAAGTGCCGCCCAGCCTCCAAATGCACCTGCACCCACAACGACCACATGAGCCTTGTTCGTTAGCTTGTCTAATTTTGGTTGGAGAAAAGTTGGAGGAGGAGCAAAAGTATTGGATGCCATATGGATTTAGTTAGGCCATGATCAGCCACTCATTAATATTGAGCAAGATCCCAATAACCATGGTGAGCAACAACACGATGGCCAACAGTTGGTGCAGCCTTTCGGAAATCGACTTGCTCCACGTCGCCAGCAGGAGGGTAACTAAGATTCCGGCGTTGACCAACCACCCTTCGACCCCCAGTCCATGCACAAAAATGTTTTCCAGTGCAGATAGAATCGAGAGGATCATCACCAGAACGAAAAGTTTTTTATAATTCTTGAAGTAGAACGCTTTCATGTCCGTCGCGTCCTCATCGTTGGGTAGAGGGAAGAGAATTCTGGCGAGGATGAATAGACTGATTGGGTAGAGGACCTGAAACAAAAAGAAGGGTAAACGCCAGACGGTCATTGACTTCAACTGATAGACAAGCCACCACTCCTGGATGTGGAGGATGAACACCAGAACAACCCAGAGCAGGTGCGGCCAATAGAGTTTGGCTTTCTCCCATTGGTGTATCAGATCAGCAATGCCCGACATGATCTGCGTGATGCCGAGACCCAAAATGATCGATATTAGAACTGTGACAAACTCAAAAGGGCTCATTATGAAGGGGTTTCACCTAAAATGGACTGTTTAAATTCATTCTAAACGATGTTTTGAAGGCAATTAATGGTCGACTCAGCGCCGATGATCTCCCAAGTTAATGACACATTTTTTACGTGCTAAACATAACGGCCAAAGCCCAAAAATTTGTTTGAAATAATGACTTAGGCGTGTAGATTTGTGCATCTCCGTATAAAAAGCGGAATCCTAAACCACATGATGAAGCGCCTTATCTCCTGTTTCTCTCCTCGTGTTTTGCCCGCTCTTGTCTGTTTCTTACTAAGTCTTTCCCTCCAGGCCCAGGACATCCCTACGGATCCTGCGGTAATTAGCGCGGGGGAAGCCCTTTTTAACGGCAATTGCAAGACCTGCCACCGCGTGAAGCAGAAGCTGATCGGGCCCGCCTTGGCGGGATTTGAAACCCGCGTTCCGTCTGTGAAATGGGTCTATGATTGGGTCAGGAACCCGGCCAAGGTTATCGCCAGCGGCGACGAGTATGCCAACAAGATCTACGCGGAGTACAATAAGAGCCAGATGACGGCTTTCTCCAATTATAAGGATGAGCAGATTCTTAGCATCCTGGCTTATGTCAAGGCAGAAGCATCTAAAGTGGAAGTTGCACCTGTTGCTGCCGGTGGTGCCGGTGCTGCTGGTGGCTCCTCTGTGCCGTCTGCCTACCTCGATACCATCCTGGTAGGAATGGTCATCATCCTAATCTTATTAGTCGTTATACTCTCTCTCATTGTCAACGCTTTGCGCAGGTTTCTCAATCAGAAGGAACTTAGTGAGGAGGATCGTGAGGTGGTTAATTCGCCAATCACTTTTGGCAGTGTAACCAGCAGCCCTGGATTCATCTTTCTTGTAATTTTTGTTGTGGGAACGATTACATTCAAAGGAGTTATTGATGGATTGTATTCCATTGGTGTTCAGAAGAATTACGAGCCCAAGCAGCCGATTGCTTTTTCCCACAAGGTTCACGCAGGGCAGTATGAAATTGATTGTAATTACTGTCATACCGGAGCCATGAAGGGGAAACAGGCAAACATCCCCTCGCCGAATATCTGTATGAACTGTCATTCCCAGATCAAGCAAGGCACGATTACAGGAACGACAGAAATTGAAAAGATCTACGCTGCCGTTGGATTCGATCCGAATACATCAACATATACTGGCGTCACTAAGCCGATCGAATGGGTTCGGATTCACAACCTTCCCGATTTGGCCTACTTTAACCACTCTCAGCACGTGAATGTGGCAGGCGTGATTTGCCAGACTTGCCATGGCCCTATCCAGGAGATGGAGGTTGTCAAGCAATATAACTTACTCACCATGGGCTGGTGTATTGATTGCCACCGTAAGACGGATGTGAATGCCAAGGGCAATGCCTACTATGACAAACTGGTTGAGTTGCATGCAAGTAACGGTAAGAAGGCTATGAAGGTGGAGGATATAGGCGGACTAGAGTGTGCCAAATGCCACTACTAGGTCCTTCGTTTGATGCTTCATCACAGACAGGTATTTTCACGAACACACGGATAAATTAAGGAACTAGCATATATGGGTACTACGAAAAAAACATACTGGAAGGGATTGGAGCAACTCAAGAATGATCCTTCCTACATTAAGAACGCTGACAAGGAATTTGTCAACCTTGGTGTAGAAGAGGATCCCGGTCATTCCCGCAGGGATTTTCTTAAGATGATGGGTTTTAGTGTGGCTGCTGTTTCACTGGCTGCTTGCGAAGCTCCCATCCGAAAAGCAATCCCTTATGTAAACAAGCCCATTGACGTAGATCCCGGAATTCCCAATTATTATGCCTCCTCTTATATTAATGGAGGGGACTATTGCAGCATCGTTGTAAAGACACGCGAAGGGCGCCCCATCAAGATTGAGGGAAATCCGCTGTCAACCGTATCAATGGGCGGCACCAGTGCTCAGGTTGAGGCCTCCGTACTCTCCTTATATGATAACTTCCGCCTCCGCGGTGTTCGTATTGCCGATAAAGCAGATACCTGGGAGACCCTTGACAAGGAAGTCATAGCCAAGCTTGGTGAGATTGCAGCCAAAGGCGGCCAAATTCGCATTGTCAGCAACTCTATCCTTAGTCCGAGCACATTCGCAGCACTGGGCAAGTTCAAAGCAAAGTATCCCACCACCCAGCATATCCAGTACGACCAGGTTTCTTACTATGGAATGACCAAGGCCAACGAAGAGTCATTTGGTTCTGCATTTATTCCTTCCTATGATTTTAGCAAGGCAAATACGATTGTGAGTTTTGGTGCCGACTTCCTGGGCACCTGGCTTTCGCCAATTGAATTCGCCAAACAGTATTCGGCTACTCGTAAAATAGACGAGGATCATCGCGAAATGTCTCGCCATTATCAGTTTGAGGCAAACCTCAGCCTGACCGGTGCGAACGCTGATTATCGGACACCCATTCGTCCTTCTCAAAGCGGGTTGGCTGTAGCGCAACTTTATAACCTCATCGCCGCCAAAGCTGGAAAGCAAGGTGTATCGGCCGGACTTGAGAAAGTAGCCAACCTCGAAAAAGCAGCAGAAGATCTTTGGGCAAGCCGCGAAAAGTCTTTGGTCATCTCTCGTTCAAACAACAAGTCTGTTCAGATCCTGGTCAATGGGATTAATGACATGCTCGGCAATTATGGGACTACCATTCTGCCAAACATGCCTGTCAATTTCCGCAATGGAAATGATGATGCCATGTCCGCTTTTGTTGGCGATGCGGAGGCTGGAAAAATTGATGGCGTTATCTTCTACAACTGTAACCCTGTCTATGATCACCCCCTGGGGTCCAAAATCGAAGCGGCCCTGAAGGGAATGGCGCTTACGATCGCGACGAATTACACCGAAGACGAAACAGGATCTTCAGTAACATACAAGGCTCCGGATCATCATTATCTAGAGTCCTGGAATGACTTCGAACCGAAGAAGAATTTCTATAGTCTTTCACAACCTGCCATTACGCCAATTTTCAAATCCCGCCAGGCTCAGGAAAGTTTCCTCGTCTGGGCAGGAGAGGCTGGCGTAGACTATTTCACGTTTGTTAAAGACAATTGGAGTGCATGGTTCTACAGTAAGAACAGCGGTGGAATGGACTTCCAATCATGGTGGGATAAATGCCTGTACGATGGCGTGCTGGAGCCCGGTGCAACCAGTGGGGCAACGACAGCTTTCAGTGCGGATGTTAACGCTGCCGCAACGGCCGTAACTTCCCGCTATAAAGCTGACAATGCCGGAATGGAGTTGGTTGTCTTTGAAAGTTATGGCGTTGGGAATGGCTCGCAAGCCAACAACCCGTTGCTTCAGGAATTGCCTGACCCGATTACCAAAGTAGTGTGGGATCATCCGATCACCGTTTCCCAACGGGATGCGGCTGCACTCGGAATTACCAATGATGGTGAGAGCAATACGCAATATGGCGCCCTTACGGTAGGAGGGAAAACAGTCAACGTTCCTGTTCTGATCCAGCCTGGACAAATGCCAGGTACCATCGGAATTTCTCTCGGTTACGGTCGAACAAAAGTTGGGAAAGTGGCGGAAAATCTTGGTATCAACGCCTATGCATTCCTGAATGTGGCAAACGGTTCAGTCGGGATGTCAACATTTGAAGGTGTTTCGCTGGCCAAGACTTCAGAAGCCTTTCAATTGGCACAGACGCAGACACACCAGACCTATATGGGCCGTGAAAGCGTAATCCAGGAGTCGGTCCTCAGTGAGTTCAAGAAGAACCCGGGCGCCGGCCGTGAATATCCCAAGGTCACCAAGTGGGACGAGAAAGTTGATCCCGGAACCCTCAGCTTATGGAAAGGGCATGACTACAATAACCATCATTGGGGAATGTCGATTGACCTCAATTCATGCACAGGATGCGGTTCTTGTATCGTTGCCTGTAACGTAGAAAACAACGTCGCCATGGTCGGTAAGGATGAAGTCATCCGCCGCCGCGAAATGCATTGGCTACGCATTGACCGCTACTACAGCAGTGATGGAGAACACGGTGATTTTAAAGCGATGGAGAAAGCTTCGGAAAACCCCGAAGTCGTTTTCCAGCCCATGCTTTGCCAACATTGCAATAATGCTCCATGCGAGACGGTGTGCCCTGTTGCGGCTACAACGCACAGCACGGAAGGTCTTAACCAGATGACTTATAACCGCTGCATTGGTACACGCTATTGTGCCAACAACTGTCCTTATAAAGTAAGACGATTTAACTGGTTCAAGTATCACGACAATCAGCAGTTCTATGAGGTCAATCCTTCGATGAATACAGATCTCGGCCGCATGGTGCTGAACCCTGAAGTCACCGTTCGTTCACGCGGAGTAATGGAGAAATGCTCATTCTGTGTGCAGCGCATTCAATCTGGCAAGCTTACGGCCAAGAAGGAGCGCAGGACGCTGAAAGACGGAGAAGTTATCACGGCTTGTCAGGCAGCATGTACTTCCGGTGCCATCCTCTTTGGAGACATGAACGATGCGAACAGCGCGATTACCAAGCTCCTCAAGA
Organism: Cyclobacteriaceae bacterium; assembly: GCA_043750575.1. Classification (GTDB taxonomy): domain Bacteria; phylum Bacteroidota; class Bacteroidia; order Cytophagales; family Cyclobacteriaceae; genus ELB16-189. The sequence goes on along the minus strand of JAYVBH010000030.1, from coordinate 72,512 downwards.
TTGAGCGTGATGAAAAGCGTCCGAATGGAATCGACAAGAAAATTGGTAATCCCAGGGCATACCGTGTGTTGGAAGACATTGGTGTCAAGCCGAATATTTTCTATTTGACGAAGATTCGCAACAAAGAAGGAGCGAAGGGAGAAGCATAACAAATTAGGAGACAGCAAGAAATCGAGAATATAACCTATGCAAGCATCATCAGTTTTTAGAGAAACCTTAGTGACGGGCGGCAAGACCGTAGCAGATGTATCGCACGACATCAGCTGTCAGGTGGAGAACAAGCCCTCCCGACTTTGGTGGACAGCCTTTGGCATATCCCTGGTCCTGCTGATTTACGGCGGCTACTGCTGTTGGATGATGCTTTGGAATGGCATCGGCATGTGGGGACTAAACAAGACAGTAGGTTGGGCGTGGGACATCACAAACTTCGTTTGGTGGGTGGGTATTGGTCACGCAGGAACGCTGATTTCAGCGATCCTCTTGTTGTTCCGTCAACGGTGGCGGATGAGTATCAACCGTGCTGCAGAGGCCATGACAATCTTTGCGGTGATTTGCGCGCTTAGCTTCCCTGCCTTTCACATGGGCCGCCTTTGGTTAGGATTTTACTGGGCGCTTCCGCTCCCCAACGCTTTCGGCTCACTCTGGGTTAACTTCAACTCGCCACTGCTCTGGGACGTATTTGCCATCTCGACGTACTTCTCTGTGTCACTGGTGTTTTGGTACATGGGCCTCATTCCTGATTTTGCCGTTATCCGTGACCGCGCCGTTGTTATGGGCCACATGACCCGCGCGCGCATTTATAATAGCCTGAGCTTTGGATGGGATGGTGCTGCCAAGACGTGGATGCGTTACGAGTCTGTAGCCTTGATCCTCGCCGGCCTTTCAACTCCGCTTGTACTTTCTGTTCACACCATTGTATCCATGGACTTTGCCACCTCGGTGATTCCTGGATGGCACACTACGATTTTTCCTCCTTATTTCGTTGCAGGTGCTATTTTCTCCGGCTTTGCGATGGTACTCACCCTGTTGCTCGTCACGCGGAAAGTATTCAAACTCGAAGATTACATTACAATCTACCACGTCGAATTGATGAACATCATCATTATTGTGACGGGTTCCATCGTCGGTATCGCTTACATCACTGAGTTCTTTATTGCGTGGTATGGTCAGGTACCTGCCGAGAGTTATGCATTCATCAACCGTGCAACCGGTCCTTATTGGTGGGCCTATTGGTCCATGATGACCTGTAACGTGATTTCTCCACAGCTTTTCTGGTTCAAGAAATTGCGCACAAATCTCGTGGCCACATTTATCATTTCCATCATTGTGAATATTGGAATGTGGTTCGAGCGTTTCGTGATCATCGTTACCTCCCTGCACCGTGATTACGTTCCATCTAGTTGGACCATGTTCCACCCGACGATGTATGACATCGGTCAGTACCTTTTCACTTTTGGTATCTTCTTTACCGCGTTCTTCCTTTTTGCGAAGTTCTTCCCGGTAATTAACATGGCGGAGGTGAAGAGTATTATTAAGGCAACTTCAGAGAAAAAGAACTCACAGGCACACTAAACGTGACGGCAATGGCTTCGAAAGAAAACTTTTTAGTAGGAATTTTTGATGATGAAGACGTGCTGGTGCACGCTGTGGAAAAGATTCGTGATAGGGGAGTAAAAATCAAGGAAGTGTATTCCCCGTTTCCTGTTCACGGCCTGGATGAAGTGCTCGGCTATCGCCGCACACGCTTGCCCATCGCCGCGTTCCTTTTCGGTATGACAGGCACCATCACTGCACTATCCACACAAATCTGGATGTTGGGGTTTGACTGGCCGATGATTATCGGAGGTAAAAACTTCTACTCGATTCCTCCATTCATCCCGGTAACATTTGAGTTTACCGTGTTATTGTCTGCCTTTGGTATGGTGGGAACATTTCTGGTCGTGAGTGACTTGAAACCGTACAAGTGGCCCCGGCAGTATGATATCCGGAGCACAAATGACAAGCATGTAATGGCGATAGATTTGGGCGCCAACAAAATTTCTAAAGAGGATATTCGCCGGATCCTGTCAGAGAACGGCGCTTCGGAAGTAAACGAAAAAAGCTTTTAGTCCATGATGATGATTAATCTGAAGAATTCATTGGTGGTAGTTGCCGCAGTTTCCCTGGTGGGATGCGCCGGCGGGGATAATCCCGGACGTGAGTACGCGCCGAACATGTACCACTCAGTGGCCTATGAGCCGCTTTCACAGATAACCGACGAACAGGCCGGTGCGTGGACCAATTCCCTTGACAACGGAAGAGGAGAGTACTTTAACTCCAATAAGTACAATGAGTTTCGCATGAATATGCGAGAGCCGGCGCCCAACACGGTAAAGAGAAACAAGTATGGATGGATACCTTACCGCAGCAAGAACGTGCCGAAAGACAGCATCGATATCGTGGTGAAGGGTATGGTAAGCCCACTGGATTCCAACGCTAATTATGTTGTGCAAGGAAAGTTACTGTATGAAATGAACTGCAAGCATTGCCATGGTGCCAAAGGATTGGGTGATGGCAAGGTAGCCGATAAGTATGCCGGTGTTGCCAACCTCAAGGGTGACTCGTACCTGGCCATGTCAGAGCCGCATATTTTCCATGTCATAACATATGGCGCCGGTTTGATGGGCGCGCACGGCTCTCAGGTTAACCCCGACGAGCGATGGAAAATTGCCCGGTATGTGAAGGCCTTACAGATGCAAAAATAACCTGTTGATAAACGATCGCACGAGATGAACGATACACACGAAGTTTCTGACGAAAGATACATCTTCAAACCGGAGACGAGGTCCAAGTTGCTTATGCTTTTAGGCGCAGGGATCCTCCTGTTCGCAATCGGCGTATACATGGCCATGTCTGGCGGTCAAGAAGAGCATGGCGCTGCCGAGCACGCAGCCTCGAGCATTAGTAAGGACTTAGTAGCAAGCTTGGATGCCCCTGCTTCCAGCGAGGCAGCCGCTGCCGAACATCATGGAAGTGCCCCCTGGCTCAAGAGAATCTATACTACGTTGTGGATGAACAACGTGTTCTTCGCGGGTATTGGTTTGATTGGAATATTCTTCATTGCAATTCAGTATGCGGCTCAGGCTGGCTGGTCTGCTGGGGTGAAGCGAATCCCCCTGGCCATGGCCCACTGGATTCCGATTGCTGGTGTACTCATGTTGGTACTTTGGTTTGTCGTGAAGGGAGATGTGTTCCATTGGACTCACGCTGACCTGTATAACAAGGAAAGCGCTGACTATGACAAAATCATTGATGCAAAGGGCGGCTATTTCTTTTGGCCTATGGCGAAAGGAAGTTTCCCCGCTTTCTTCATCGGCCGAATGGTCTTGTTCTTTGGCCTGTGGTATATGTTCTTTATATGGATAAAGAAGGAAATGCTTGCCGAGGATATTGATGGGTCAACACAGCATTGGCTTTCTGCCCGTAAGTTCTCCACCATTTTTCTCATTATTTTCGGTTACAGCTCGTCTGTAGCGGCTTGGGATTGGGTGATGAGCATTGATACCCATTGGTTCAGCACCATGATGGGTTGGTATATGTTCGCAAGCTGGTGGGTTACCGGCCTCGCGCTGATCACCCTTATTGTGGGTTCACTGAAGGGTGCTGGCTACCTGAAGATTGTGAATGCCAATCACCTGCATGACCTGGGCAAATTTGTCTTCGCCTTCAGTATCTTCTGGGCATACATCTGGTTCAGCCAGTTTATGCTGATTTATTACGCCAACATACCGGAAGAAACCGTCTATTTTATACAGCGTAGAAATGTTTCCCCCTATAGCTGGATATTTTTCGCCAACCTGTTTCTGAACTTTGCGCTTCCTTTCTTGTTGCTAATGATGCGTGATTCGAAGCGACACATTGGTATGCTAAAGGTGGTTTGCCCGATTATTATCGTCGGCCATTGGCTTGACTATTACCTCATGGTAACGCCGGGCGTCATGAAGGGACAGGGCGGTTTGGGCCTGCTGGAAATTGGCATGGGATTGATCTTCCTCGCCATGTTTTTGTTAGTGACGCTGAGCAGCTTGTCGAAGTTTCCGCTGATAGCAAAGAATGACCCGATGTTGAAGGAAAGCCTGGGGCATCACATTTAGAAGGAGAGAAGGAGACGCTAAAGAACTTAACTATGATGAACTTAATTATTGGTTTTGGGGTGGTGCTGATCGGGGTGATCGTTTTCATGATCTTCCGTATCACAAACCTGGTGGGCCTGGTCAAAGGCGATAAGGAAAAGGTTGACTCGGGGAACGGCATTCATGCCTTCTTGTTTATGGCCTTTATGATTATTTCGCTGGTCGGATTCTATTGGTACTCTTACGTACATTTCGATGCGTACACCTTGCCCGTTGCTTCGGAGCACGGAAAGATTACGGACCACCTGTTCTGGATTACCATGGGCATTTGCGTGGTTGCTTTTACCATCATCTCAATTGCCATGTTCTGGTTTACCTACAAGTACCAGTACAAAGAGGGTCGCAAGGCCTCGTATCTTGTCGACAGCCACAAGCTTGAGATTCTGTGGACTTTAATACCTGCCATTGTTATGGCCTTACTAATCTTCCGTGGACTTCGCGTCTGGAACGAAATCACAGGACCGGCGTCAAAGGAAGCTGTGGTCATCGAATTGGTTGCGCAACAGTTTGCATGGACGGCCAGGTATCCGGGGTCAACCGATGAAGAACTGGGAAAGATTGACTTCCGACTCATCGATGCCTCCAATGAATTCGGACTTGACCTGACAGACAAGAACTCATTTGATGACTTTAAATCTCTTGAACTTCATCTTCCAGTCAACAAGGAAGTGTTGTTAAAGATCCGCGCCAAGGATGTTCTGCACAGTGTCTTTTTGCCACACTTCCGGGTGAAGATGGACGCCGTTCCAGGTATGTTGACCGTGTTCAAGTTTGTTGCGACTAAGACAACGCAGCAGATGCGGGAAGAGACCGGCAACCCCAAATTCAACTACGAAATGGCGTGTACTGAGATTTGTGGGAAAGGACACTTCTCGATGAGATTCCCTGTGGTTGTTGAGGATGAAGAGACTTATGGAAAATGGAAGGCAAGCCAGGAGTCGTGGTTGAAGCAGAATCCTGACTTTCTCAAACGCGTCCCAGAGAATCTTCGTGAATTTGCAATGATCAAGTCAGGTATGGAACCTGACAATGGTTCCGCCACGCATGATGTTTTACAAACTGTGTCCAAACGATAATTAGAAAGAACTACTAACATGGCAACAGCAGATATCAAAGTACACACCGAAGCACACCACGATGATCATGACCATGAGCACGAGCATCATGGTAATTTCTGGACGAACTACATCTTCTGCCAGGATCACAAGGTCATCGCCAAGCAATTCCTTATCACCGGGATGGCCTGGGCCCTTATTGGTGGGATTCTATCGGTAATTTTTCGCCTTCAACTCGGTTTTCCGGATGCTACGCTCGAATGGCTGAGACCTATCCTTGGCGGATGGATTACCCCGGAAGGAAAGATTGATTCGGAATTCTATCTGGCACTCGTCACTATGCATGGCACGATCATGGTGTTTTTTGTCTTGACTGCCGGATTGAGCGGCACATTCAGCAATTTCCTGATCCCGCTTCAGGTAGGCGCACGAGACATGGCCTCTGGCTTCATGAACATGCTCTCTTACTGGTTCTTTTTTCTTTCCAGCTGCTTTATGTTCACTTCGTTGTTCATCTCGACAGGCCCTGCTGGAGGGGGTTGGACGATCTATCCTCCGTTGAGTGCGCTTCCTCAAGCTATACAGGGTTCTGGCCTTGGAATGACTTTGTGGTTGATTTCCATGGCTTTATTTATCGTGAGCACCTTGCTGGGAGGTATTAACTACATCACGACCATCATTAACATGCGCACAGCCGGCATGAGTTTTACCCGGATGCCGCTGACGATTTGGGCGTTTTTCTTCACTGCCGTTATTGGGTTGCTTTCATTCCCCGTTCTTTTTGGCGCGGCCCTTCTGCTAATTTTTGATCGCAGTTTTGGGACGAGTTTCTACCTGTCTGATATCTATATCGCAGGGGAGGCTCTTCCTCACGTAGGGGGAAGCCCGATCCTGTTTCAGCATTTGTTTTGGTTCCTCGGCCACCCCGAAGTATACATTGTGTTGTTACCGGCGCTGGGGATCACCTCAGAAATCATTGCAACAAATTCACGGAAACCCATTTTTGGATATAAAGCCATGGTGGGCTCGATGCTGTTCATTGCCATCCTATCCTTCGTGGTATGGGCACACCATATGTTTGTAACAGGAATGAATCCGTTCCTCGGTTCCATCTTCACGCTGCTAACACTAATTATCGCAGTGCCATCGGCAGTTAAGATATTTAACTATGTGACTACACTTTGGCAAGGCAATATCCGGTTTACTTCTGCCATGCTCTTCTCCATTGGCTTGGTTTCCTTCTTCCTTACAGGCGGGATAACCGGACTTTTTCTGGGCAACTCAGCGGTCGACATTCAGTTACACGATACCTATTTCGTTGTTGCCCACTTTCACCTCGTCATGGGAAGTGCATCATTCTTTGGCATGATGGCAGGTGTTTATCATTGGTTTCCCAAAATGTTTGGACGGATGCTGGATGAACGCCTTGGCGGAATACACTTCTGGTTGACCTTTGTTGGTGTTTACCTTGTATTCTTCCCGATGCATTATATCGGCATCGCAGGATTTCCCCGCCGATATTATTCATGGACTAACTTTGAGACGTTCAGTTCTTTTGCAGACCTGAATATGCTTGTCAGCGTAGCGGCAATTATTACGCTGGCCGCCCAATTCATATTCCTGTTCAACTTCTTCTACAGCATCTGGCGTGGAAAGCTGGCATCAGCAAATCCCTGGGGCGCAACAACTTTGGAGTGGACAACACCACGGCATCCCCAGCATGGAAACTGGCCTGGAGAAATTCCTACTGTCTATCGTTGGCCGTATGATTATAGCAAGCCAGGGGCAAAGGATGATTACATTCCTCAGACCATTCCGTATTCCGAAACACCCGAATCCAATATGCCACATGAAAACGAGTTGATTAAACTTGAAATGGGCAACTCAGGTGCAATTGTTCCGGATTCCAAGAAGCATTGATCGGTTGAAATAAGACTTTGATTCAGACAGCGACCAGACGGTTCCATCGGCTATGCCTGGCGACCCTGGTCGCTGTCTATTTCTTGATACTGGTTGGAGGTGTTGTCCGAGCTACGGGCTCAGGAATGGGCTGCCCGGATTGGCCTACCTGCTTTGGTCAATGGGTTCCGCCCACCCGGATTGAACAGCTTCCCCCAGATTATAAGGAGCAATACGCATCCTATCGCGATCAAAAGAACAAGAAGTTTGCGAAGTACTTGTCCTTGATCGGCCTTGATCAAATAGCAGCGCGTATCCTAACGGACGAGACTGTGCTTGTAGAGGAAGATTTTAACGCAACAAAAACATGGATCGAGTATATGAATCGACTGGTGGGGGTGGCCATCGGGTTGCTGATCATTGGTGTTTGTCTCGCTTCCTGGCCACTTAGACGAACGATGCCCGGCTTGTATTTTGGTTCGATAGGCCTGTTGATTCTAGTGATCTTCCAGGGATGGTTTGGGTCGATTGTCGTATCCACAAACCTCACAGCGTGGACGATTACGGTCCATATGTTCCTGGCGATTGTCATGGTCGGATTGCTGGCTTGGCTCCTGGTCCGTTCCGGTGATTCAAATCCGGTAGTTCCATCAAATGTGAAGCCGTGGCTGCTGGCGGGCATCATCACACTCATCGTACAGATATTCCTGGGCACCCAGGTCAGGGAAAGCCTGGATCGCCTTGCGTTGGTTGCCCAACGGCAGGACTGGATTGCACTGTCGGGATCGGATTTTATTATTCACCGTTCTTTTTCCTGGGTCATTATTGGGCTCCAGGGAGTGATTTATTTTAAACTTCGGAAAACCAGCCAGGATAAGGCTTTATACCTTGTTCCAATCTTGCTAATTTTGTGCTCCCTGTTGACTGGCTCGGCAATGGCCTATTTCAGTGTCCCGGCAGTAATGCAACCGGTTCACTTGTTGGTGGCAGTTGTTATGGTAGGATGGCTGTTTCAAGTTTTCTTGCAGGAAAACATCAGGGACGAAAACTTGTTATTTAAGAAATGACCTCAGATTCAATCGCACGCTTATCTATTCCCGCCAAGGCACTTGCCTACCTGGAATTACTGAAGCCAAGGCTTTCCATGCTGGTGGCCTTCTCCTGCGCGTTTGGTTACGGCTTGGCCACCCGTGGTCAGGTAGATTGGGCGATACTTTCCATTTTGACATTTGCGGGTTTTCTGCTTTCAGGCGCGTCTGTAGCCATTAATCAGGTGATAGAGCGAGACTTGGATGCGCTTATGTCACGCACCAGATTGCGACCACTGCCTACGCATCGCGTCACTGTGGCTGAAGCGGTTCTCTTTGCGGGACTTTGCGCCATGGTGAGCCTTTTTCTTTTGTGGAAGTTTACGAATGCACTCACCGTAGTGCTCTCTCTTGTTTCCCTTGTCTTGTATTCTTTCGTATACACCCCGCTGAAGCGTGTAGGGCCCATCGCTGTTTTTGTAGGCGCATTTCCGGGAGCTTTGCCTCCGCTACTTGGCTGGATCGCTGCAACAGGAGCGGTGTCTCATGAGGCGCTAATTATTTTTGGCATTCAATTTATTTGGCAGTTCCCGCACTTCTGGGCTATTGCCTGGGTGGCAGATGACGATTATAAAAAGGCAGGCTTTAAGTTGTTGCCTTCCGGTGGGGGGAGGGACCTGAACACAGCAATTCAGATCATGATCTATACCATGTTCTTGATACCGTTGGGTTTGCTTCCTGCTAAGTTTGGTATCACCGGGTTGGATTCCGCTATCGTAGCTACTGTATGCGGCGTCGCATTCTTTGCACAAACGTTTTCCTTGATGAAAACCGGAAGCAGACAATCGGCTTTAAGAATAATGTTTGGGTCATTCATTTACTTGCCAGTAGTGCAAATTGCCTACTTGCTGGATAAGCTGGGGTAATAAAATCTGAAATTCGAATGGATATGAGTAAGCAGGGGATTGGGGAGATGAAATTGGTGGAAGAGCCTAAGAAGGTTCTGGCGATGCATCCTAGAAAATTTGCCATGTGGCTGTTTATGGCCAGCGTTCTTATGCTCTTTGCATCCTGGACGTCGGCATATATCGTTCGGCAGGCAGAAGGGAACTGGATGTTTTTTGAACTGCCGGTATTGTTCTACTATTCGACAGCCTTGATTGTCATGAGTAGCGTGACGATGCAAATGGGCTATTTCTCCGCGAAGCGCGATCAACTCAGCCGGGTGAAATCCCTGGTGGCGGTGACTGTAATTCTGGGCATCTTTTTTCTGGTTGCTCAGGTTTTGGCCTGGTCCCAGTTGGTCAGCAGTAGTGTATACCTGGTGGGGAATCCCTCGGGCTCTTTTGTTTATGTGATCACTGGATTTCACGGCCTTCACATCATTAGCGCGGTGATCTATCTACTGATTGTTCTCAATGCCGCATCCAAGGAAAGGATACACTCCGGGAACATGGCCCAGATGGAGATGTGCACGACCTATTGGCATTTTTTGGGGGTCTTATGGGTGTATTTATTCATATTTCTATTGATAAATCGATAAAAACAGGATTGATATTTCTCGATTCAGTAGTAGATTAGCGTTTGATTAATAACCCGAAAACAGTGTTCTATGGATCATTCGACCGCGGCAGTCACTCACGGTAAAGGCGTATGGGATGGGGGCACATCCCCGATGGGCATCAGCTATGGCAAGCTCATGATGTGGTTCTTCCTGATGTCGGATGCCTTTACGTTTTCAGGCCTGCTGATCACCTACGGTTTGGTCCGTTCTGCAAATCCAGCTTTTGAGGGGGCCGCTGAAGCCTTTCAGTTTGCCACCACACACTGGCCAATTCCTGAAAAAGTATTTGATGCCGTGCCTTTTCTGCATGGCGTAGAGCTACCCCTCGTATTCGTGGGATTTATGACTTTCGTTTTGATCATGAGCTCCGTAACGATGGTGCTCGCAGTTGAAGCAGGTCACCGCATGGACCGCGCTGCAGTTGAAAAATGGATGCTTTGGACGATCGTGGGAGGAGTTGCCTTCCTGAGCTGTCAGGCATGGGAGTGGACCCACTTCATAATTGGCACAGAAACGCCAACCATGATGAAAGTCTTTAGCGCCAAGCTCGGCAATTGGGAAGAGGTAAAAGTCTTTGGGGCAAACTTGCATGTAAATCAGTATGGCCCACCGGCATTTGCTGACTTCTTCTTCTTCATTACCGGCTTTCATGGATTTCACGTTTTCACCGGAGTGCTCTTTAATTTTCTGATATTCTACAATGCTGTTACAGGCGTCTATGATCGGCGTGGCCATTATGAAATGGTCGAGAAAGTGGGTCTTTACTGGCACTTTGTTGATCTGGTATGGGTATTCGTATTTACGTTTTTCTATCTAGTATAAATTAATTTATTGACCAATGGCACATAAGGAACCCGAGATTGTTGTACTCCCTCCAGACACGGCAAAAATTAAGAAGCTTTGGAGAGTGGCCTTTATTCTTCTTTTGGTTACGGTTATTGAATTTATCATTGCCTTTACTTTGCCTCACGGCGCAGCCAAGACATCGCTTTTCGTCTTCCTCACGATTGTGAAGGCGGGCTATATCGTTGGCGAATTCATGCACCTGAAGTACGAAGCAAAAGTCCTTTTCTGGGCGGTCTTGATCCCTATGATTTTTGTTGTGTGGATGTTAGTGACATTTGTCTACGAAGGCACCCAGATAACACCGCTTTAAGCCAAATACGGTCGAACCCAAAGAGGCTAAGGTTGAATAAACGTTAGCCTTTTTTTATGTTACCCTAATCCCTTGAAAAAGCGCACCTACCTGTTTCTCGCACTCCTCCTTCCGGGGCTTATTTTCGTGTTCCTGAAATATGCCGGATCAAACCGGTTTGATATTCCGGTTTACTACGAAGATGGGTTAACGGATTCTCCACGGGATTGCCCTTCACCGGGAACTGGTCCCTATCGTTTGCCGGATTCTGTTTGGCAGCACATGGGGAATGTGCGGCGAATGGCGAATGTGATTATCTTTCCGACGGGTTCATTGAGTGAATCTGCGATATCAGAAGCGATCCGTGAGGAAATTGGTACCACCAGCATAACGTTTTCGACGGACAGTACCTTTGGGACGGATAGCCTTACCCGGCAACGCTGGAAGGCCTGTACATTTTTGGTAGAAGGCCCTTCGCAAACTGTGTTGTTTGATAGTACGGGAAGAATTCGTGGATACTATGACCTCCGTTTGCGGGAAGAAATTGACAGATTACGGGTGGAACTGAAGATTCTGGTTCAACAGTATTGAACATGACTGAGAAGAAGGAACCTTATCACACATGGATTATCGTGCTATCGGTAGCCATTCCCTTGCTTGTTGCTATTCTGTTCAAGGTGCAAATCAAGGGTTATGATTTTTCCTTTTTGCCCCCGATTTACGCAACGATCAATGGTCTAACCGCTATTCTTTTGCTGGTTTCCTATTGGGCCATCAAAAACAAACGACGTTTCATTCATGAAACCATCAACCGCTTTTGCATCCTGCTCTCGGCTGCATTCCTGGTTATGTATGTGCTCTATCACATGACCAGCGAGCCTACGTCCTACGGTGGCCAAGGGGCCATGCGGACCGTTTATTTCGCAATTTTGGTATCACACATCATTCTTTCCATTGCCGTGGTTCCAATGATTCTGTTTACCTTTTCCAGGGCCTTAGCCGGCAACTTTGAACGGCATCGCCGATTGGCTAGATTTACGTTCCCCGTCTGGTTGTATGTGGCGGTTACAGGTGTACTGGTCTATGTATTAATAAGTCCCTATTACCCGTGAAACGCATTCTTCTTCTCTGTCTCTTCGTGACCATGGCCGTTCCTGCAGCCGTCGCACAATGCGCCATGTGCAGGGCAACGTTGGAGAATAATGTAAGCAATGGCAATATTGGCATCGCCGCAGGGATCAACCAGGGAATACTGTACCTTTTCTTCGCCCCCTATTTAGCGGTCGCGGCTCTTGCCTATCTCTGGTATCGGACCAGCAAATCCCATGAACAACAACAGCTACCTAAACGCTCTGCTTTCCGGTAAGTGCCCGGCTTGCAGGGAGGGTGACATTTTTATGCATCCGATATTACAGTTGAAGCGTTTCGCTGAAATGCACTCCAAATGTCCTGTTTGTGGGGCTGGATTTGAGCCAGAACCTGGATTCTACTTTGGCTCAATGTTTATTACCTATGCGTTTAACGTAGTCCTCGTCATTGTCACCGGAGTGTCCCTATACTATTTCTGGGATTTACCCGAGTGGGTGTTTGTGGTGCTGGTTAGCCTGCTGGCGATCGGAGCAATGCCCTTCTCATTTCGCATGTCCAGAACCCTTTGGCTCTATTGGTTTGGAGGCCTGCACCACGACCCCCGCCGAAATTCCTAATCGTAGTTTTGGTACCTTCGTCCAGGTTGATACCTATGCGCAGACAAACAATTGTCCTCGTGTTCCTGGCTTTGGCCGCATTGGCCCTGGGCTTTGTCTTGCGTACGCAATACAGCGGACAATACCCCAATGCGTTGCGCGCACAAATAGAGGTCAATCTCCTCGCTGAGTATACCGCAATTGACAAGGAAGCATCTAACCTGTTGCGGGATTCTGCAGCAATAGCTGCTCCAGCCTGGGATGACGCCAATCATTTTTTTGTCTATTCAGACAAATCGGGGATCGTTGCCTGGAATAGAAATCAGTATGCTCCGGACCTCTCTGCCTGGTCAGGAAACGATACGATATCTTTCTTGTCTAATCAGCGAGGTGATTTCTTGTTGAAGAAGTGGCCCCTCCGAAGTGGTTCTCTTGTCAATATCCTTTCGTTGCGGGATCGGTATCCTATCACAAACAACTTTCTTTCGCCTCATTTGAACGAGGCGATCTTCCCTATGAAGGAAGCTGACTTGGTGAGCCCTTTTGGTACCGCGGGGCAGCCAATTCGGGTTGGCGAAAAGGTAGTCTTTCGGATGCAGCCAGGAGTCGTTGAACCGAGGGATAGTTTTTGGTCCTTTGCCTTTATGTTTACCGGACTCATGCTTCTACTCGCAGGCCTGTACGGTCTTTGCAGAGATATTAAGTCAAAGCTCGGTCCAGACGTTGTGCTTCTGGGGCTGATTGCTTCAGCCTATGGGATCCGCGCTTCCATGGTGAGTGTGGGCTTTCCTTCGCTTTTCGTCCGGTCGGATATTTTTGATCCCAAGATATTTGCCTCGTCTCCTCTAAATGCTTCCGTGGGTGATCTGTTCTTGAATGGACTCTGTGTTCTTCTTCTCGTTTTGTACTTGTTTCGCAATTTCAGCAGAATGCGGTTAGTTCGTTGGGTCCTCAAGCAAAAGACTTATTTGCGTTTTGGGGTTAGCATCCTGTGCCTCCTGCTCGCGTTTTTCGCATTATTGTTCTCATTCAACTTCATTGAAGTCATTTACCATAACTCAACACAAACACTTGATATCACACAATCGTTGTCGTTCAATTGGGTGCGGATTGTGGCGGTCTTGTCCATCCTCATGGGCACCATCAGCGCTTTCTTGTTTATCCATGTATTGATCGCACTTGCCAGGCACCTGCTGCCTATAGGGTTGCTTCCCTTTGTCGCTGCAGTGCTGCTGGCTGCCTGTATTTTTATTGCCCAGTATACGCTTTCCGGAAACGACAATCGGATTTCCCTCGTGACAGGTCTTGTATTTTTTCCCATGCTTCGCATCCTACACTTTGACAAGCTGGAATTCAAGTTCTCATTCAGGATATTCATCTACCTGACCTTTTCTATTATTGTTATTAGTGCGCACCATTCTATGGCAATCCGCATGTTTAATGCCGAGCGACAGGTCAGGGACCAGTTCAGGTATGCGAAGGACTTTTTGACCGAACGTGATGTGTTGGGCGAGTATTTGCTCGACCAGGCCCGCCAGCGGATCCAGCAGGATCAGTTTATTAAGACCAGAATGGCAAGCCCATTTTTCACCAAGACTGCGGTTGTTGATAAGGTGAAGCGCGCCCATCTGAATAACTACTTTGATCGTTATGAGCTGGAAGTGGCGACCAGGAATACGACTGACACGTCCTATCAATTAGGGGATGTGCGGCCAGCGGTTGAACATTCTTTCTTGCCTACCGGGTACCCCGGCATTACCTATTCAGGTGCTTCCACGGGTGAGACGGTTAGGCGCTATCATGTGACCATCCCTATCTTTTACCAACGATCTGTCGGTTCGGTTGAGCTTAGCCTCGCTTTGAAGCGGGTGGTACCTGAGAATGTGTTTCCGGAATTACTGGTCGACAATCGCTTCAGTCAGATGTACAGGAATAGGAATTTTAGTTACGCTATCTTCAGCGGAGACCGGCTCGTCAATAGTTTCGGAACTTTTAATTATGAGCGGGACTTCAAAAGGAGTAATCTAGGTGACCCTGCTCTTTATAGGGAGGGCCTGTCTGACGAATTAAACTTTCACGTAGGGATGGATGAAGCTGACGGATCTGCAGCGATTGTAACCGCATCTTTGTATCCATGGTCAGCGTTTGTCACCAACTTAAGTTTTTGGTTCGTGCTTGGCTTGGCCGTGCTGCTTATTGTCCAGGGCATTTTTGGCAGCTTAGCGCTGTCGGCTGGGAGGAATCTTGCCTATACCGCCAGGATTCAGTTGTTCATGTTTCTTGCCTTTGCCTTGCCCGTGGTGGCCGTCAGCATAACCATTCTAACGGTGATGGGACATTCCAGCAATGAGGCGACGACTCAGGAATTTATCTCGCGATCGGTAAGCACAAGCCAACGAATAGCCACACTATTTTCTCCCGATTCGACGCTGGAGACGGCAAGGCTGGAAGCGTGGATTGTTGAGAATGCGGCGTATTCCAAAACCGACATTACGGTTTATTCGCCTGATGGAAAATTGCTGGCAACTTCTCAGCCAGCACTTTTCGAGAATCAATTACTCTCTAACCGGATGAGCCGTGAGGCCCTTCGGCGAATTACCCTTCATGGCGAAAGGCAGGCTGTAACCGATGAGGAGATTGGCACCCTGCAGTACAGATGTGTTTATGCTTCTGTTTTAGCTCCTCAGTCTGGGAAAGTTAAGGCTATCGTCAGTCTTCCATTTTTTGAATCAGCGAATTATTTACAGAGAGGGCAAATATTAGTATTGTCAAATATCTTGTGGGTATTTGTAATCGTATTTCTGGTGTTTTCCTTGTTATCCTTCCTGGCGGCCGGAAATCTGTCGTTCCCGATTCGTGTGATTACCAAAAAACTGCGTCAGACAACATTGAATGGAGAGAATAAGCCGTTGGCCTGGGATGCCTCTGATGAAATCGGAATGCTCGTGGCGGAATATAACCGCATGGTGCAGAACCTTGAGGACAGCAAACGTGCTTTGGCCAGGAGTGAGAAGGAGGCTGCATGGAGAGAGATGGCCAAACAAGTAGCGCATGAGATCAAGAACCCCCTCACGCCAATGAAACTCACGCTTCAGCAGTTGGAGCAAGGCCTTCGGACTGGCGATTTTGTTCTCGAAAAGACACAGAAATCTGTCGATATTCTCCTGAAGCAAGTGGAGATATTGAATGCGATAGCCTCCTCTTTTAGTACGTTTGCAAGAATGCCTGCACCAATTCCGCAGCGCGTAAATTTGGTCAACCTGCTTTCCGAAACAGCCAATCTGTTTAGTGCAGGTGAAAATGCGGAGGTCACTTTTGGAAACCCAGGACAGCCTTTTTGGGTTTCAGTGGACCCAACCTCATTTAGCCGAGCGTTGTCAAATATTTTGATTAATGCGATTCAGGCAAAGGACGTCGGCAGGGAGGTGCGTGTGGAGATTGTGCTTATCCATGTTGGAGAGAATGCCTTGGTACAAATTCGTGACAATGGAAGAGGCATTCCAGCGGATCTTCAAGGAAGAATTTTTCAACCTCAGTTTACCACAAAGCAAGCAGGCTCCGGTTTGGGGTTGCCTTTGGCCAGACAAATAATACTTCAGGCCGGGGGACGTGTATGGTTTGAATCGGTCGAAGGTCAGGGAACAACGTTCTTTATTGAACTGCCGCTGAGCTCCTAGGATAAGAAGGGATGGATTCAAGATCCATTTCTCAGTCCCTTCATGACCTTATTGGAGAAAACAAAGTCGCTCAGTTCTGGCACCCCGGAATGCGTGATGTCCTTGTTGGAGCCCTCCCAAAGGTTGTTGCCTTTGTATAGGAACATGATTTTTTCTCCAATGCCCATCACTGAATTCATGTCGTGGGTTACAACAATCGTGGTGATGTCGAATTCATGCGTAATTTCTCCGATCAAATCATCAATCAACATTGAGGTCTGCGGGTCCAGTCCGGAGTTGGGCTCATCACAGAACAGGTAGTTTGGGTTGTTGACAATCGCCCGTGCGATGCCCACCCGCTTTTTCATTCCACCAGAAATTTCCGATGGCATCTTCTTGTTTACGTTTTCAAGGCCGACACGTTTGAGGCAAAAATTGACCCGGTCAAGTTTCTCGTCCAACCGCATTTTGGTGAGAATTTCAAGGGGAAACATGACATTACTTTCGACGCTCTTGGAGTCGAAGAGTGCGCCACCCTGGAAGAGCATGCCGATCTCTCTTCGTATTTCCGCCTTCATCTCCTTGTCGGCCTCAGTAAAATTGCGAAGGTCATAGAACACGTTTCCCCCATCCGGACTAATGAGGCCCACTATGCATTTTAACAAGACACTCTTACCGGTGCCGCTTGCCCCGATGATCAAGTTTGTTTTGCCCTTGTCAAACTCACCGGAAATGTTCTGAATCACCGGCCGCCCGCCAAACAGTTTACTAATGTTCTTGACCTTCAGCATGGCTATCGAACGTAAAGCAATTGAGCCAATAGATAGTCAGCCGAAAGCACGGCGATGACGCTGGTGGTAACCGCAGCGGTGGTGGCGATTCCGACTTCCAGGGCACCACCCTGGGTATAGTATCCTTTGAAGGAAGAGATAGACGAAATTAAGAAAGCAAATACTACGGATTTGATCATCGCAAACGTGATAGAGTAATCGTCAAAATAGAACCTGATTCCGTAGATATAGTCCGCCGGAGTGATAATTCCTGTAATGCCGCCTACGAGATATCCGGCAACCATTGAACTTACGCCGGCGACGATGACCAAAAGCGGGAACATAAGCAGTGCCGCAACTATTTTCGGAAAAATGAGATAGGAGGCAGAGTTGATCCCCATGACTTCCAGCGCATCAATCTGTTCGGTGATGCGCATCGTGCCCAAACCTCCGGCCATGCTGGAGCCTACCTTACCGGCAAAGATGACTCCTATGATGGTAGGTGCCAGTTCCAGGATGGTCATTTCGCGGACAACCTGGGAAATCACATAGCGCGGGATAAGCGGGCTCACCATGTTGTATGCAGTCTGCACCGTGGTTACCGCGCCCATGAAAGAAGCGACGAGGGCCACCAGGGCCACCGACTTGAGCCCGATCTGTACACACTCTTCGAGGATAAGTTTATAGTAGGTTTTAAAGGACTCCATGCGGACAACCAGAGTGCCCAAAAAAAGGATGTACTGCCCAAAACCCTTCATGAAATGATTTAACTTGCCCTAAAGATAAATAATTCCATGAGTAAACTGGCGGTAGTTACTGGGGGAACCAAGGGCATTGGAAGGGCTATTATTGAGAAATTCGCCTCCGCGGGGTTCGATATCGTTACCTGCTCCCGGAAGAAGGCCGATCTCGAAACACTTCGTGTTGCCTTAACGACAGCCCACCCTATAGCAGTGCATGTATTCACGGCGGACTTATCCATTCGAAGCCAGGTTCAAGACTTTACCGCCTTTGTTTCGAAGCTGGGACGCCCGGTGGACGTGTTGGTCAATAATGCCGGATTCTTTACACCGGGGGAGATTACCTCGGAGGCTGACGGCGTTCTCGAGAGCATGGTGGAGTCGAATCTTTATAGTGCCTACTATACTACCCGTGGCCTTGCACCGGAAATGAAGAAGGCCAGGAAGGGTCATATCTTCACGCTATGTTCAATCGCCAGCATCAAGGCCTACCCAAATGGAGGTTCATATGCCATTTCAAAGTTTGCCTTATTGGGTTTTTCCAAAGTCCTGCGTGAAGAGCTCAAAGATCATGGCATACGCGTGACGGCAGTGTTACCCGGGGCCACGCGAACTTCCAGCTGGGATGCAGTGCAACTTCCGGAGGAGCGCTTCATGAAACCTGAGGATGTGGCCGAGGCTATTTATGGAGCATATTCCTTGTCGCCAAGAAGTGTGGTGGAAGAAATCATCATCAGGCCGCAGCTGGGAGACATTTAGTCCGTACCCGTTCTTTGGGGTCAGGGAAGGGCTTTTTTGGAAGCGAATCAGTTGAAAACATTTTAGTCAAAATAGGGTTAATTTTGAGACACTAAGTTGAATTGTGGAAGCTCAGATAAGCCAGATACGGCAGTATTGTAACAGCCTCGTCAGCTACTCACGTCGGGTTACCCGCGAGGTAAATATTGGCGGGGTGGCCATGGGTGGTAACAACCCCATTCGTATCCAATCCATGACGACCGTTGATACCATGGACACCATGGGGTCTGTGGAGCAAACCATTCGGATGGTAGATGCGGGATGCGAGTATGTACGCATTACAGCACCCAGCCTTAAGGAGGCACAAAACCTTGCGGAAATCAAGAAGGAGTTGCGGGCTAGGGGCTATCAAGTGCCGCTGATTGCAGATATTCACTTTACGCCGAATGCGGCTGAGCTTGCCGCCCGGATCGTGGAGAAAGTGCGGGTCAACCCAGGCAACTACGCAGACAAGAAGAAATTTGAAGAGATAGACTACTCAGACTCATCTTATGAGGCGGAGTTGGAACGGATTCGGACCAAGTTTTCACCTCTGGTAAAGATTTGCAAAGAGTATGGCACAGCGATGCGGATTGGAACGAATCATGGTTCGCTTTCCGACCGCATTATGAGCCGCTATGGCGATACTCCACTGGGTATGGTTGAGTCTGCTCTTGAGTTCTTGCGCATTTGTGAAGATCTTCAGTACTACAACATTGTGCTCTCTATGAAAGCCAGTAACCCGCAGGTCATGATCCAGGCCTATCGGCTGCTGGTGCAAAAACTGGATGAAGAGAAGTTTCAGCCTTATCCGTTGCATTTAGGAGTAACCGAAGCGGGCGATGGGGAAGATGGCAGGATAAAGTCTTCGGTTGGCATTGGAACACTGCTGGAAGACGGCCTGGGCGATACTGTGCGGGTGTCCCTTACCGAAGAACCGGAAGCTGAAGTCCCTGTTTGCCAGGAATTGGTACGTCGCTATGCCGATCGACTCCCTCACGATCCCATTCCGGAGATTACAAACTACCCCATCAATCCGATAGGCTATACCCGGAGAGTAACTCATGAGGTTGGAAATTTTGGAGGCCACCAAGTGCCCCGCGTGATTGCAGATTTCTCCCTGAAGCAAAAGATTACACAGGCTTCATTGTTTGCCCTCGGCTATCACTATTCGGTTCCGTTGGATAAATGGAATATTACAGATATGGCCTGTGACTATATCTTCCTGGGCGATCAATCCCTGGACTTTGAAATTCCGGGTACGTTGGGATTGGTTTACAACCACAAGACATGGCTGAAGAAGAAGTATCAGGCGAGGGCTTACCCCTTTATCAGGGCATTTGACTACCTCAAGGGTGTGGAGAAGTCCGAAAAGGTAAATCTAGTATACACCTGCATAGGAGATTTGTCGACCGAGCTCCTGCGAGCCATCAAAATGGACCCAACCGTAGTTCTGCTCATCGATACATATAATCGGCATGGGTATGCCGAGCAGCGGAGATTGTTTGTTGAACTCATCAACCAAGGATGCGGAGCACCGGTCGTTATCGGAAGAGCCTACCGTGACCTGACTCCGGAAACCCTTCAATTGTATTCCGCGACCGATTTGGGCGGCTTGCTGATTGACGGTCTCGGTGATGGTGTTTTTATTGCTGCTGAAAATTGCGGCCCGGACAAGGTGATTAACGATACGGCATTCAATATTTTACAGGCTACCCGTACCCGGATTTCCAAAACCGAATATATTTCATGCCCATCGTGTGGACGAACACTTTTTGATTTACAGGAGACCACAGCGAAAATCAGGTCCCGTACGAATCATCTGAAGGGTGTAAAGATTGCCATTATGGGATGCATCGTGAATGGCCCCGGCGAGATGGCCGATGCCGACTATGGCTATGTGGGGTCAGGACCAGGTAGGATCACCCTATACCGCGGAAAAAATGTAGTAAAGAAAAATGTGCCAAGCCTTCAGGCCGTTGATCTCCTGATTGGGTTAATCCAGGAAGACGGTGTGTGGGTGGAGTTGACCAACTAACATTATGCAAAACGACGAGCAGGAGAAGGAGAAGAAGTTTTCACTGAAGGGGTTTCTTTCCCTGGGCGAAGTGGGGGAGTATTTCTTCCGAAAGAAGGATCCTTCGCGACCGACCAATGTAAATATTCGGGTGATGCACGGCATCAACAAAATCTCTATCGCCATATTCCTGCTGGCGGTAATCTACCTCTTGGCCAAGCGATTCCTGTTTTGAACATAGAATCCTTCCGAACCTATTGCCTGGCGAAACGGGGGGTGACGGAGGAGTTTCCGTTCGATAAGAATACCCTCGTATTCAAGGTGATGGGCAAGATGTTTGCCCTTACGGATATGGAGACATTTGACGGCATTAACCTGAAGGTCGATCCGGAAGTGGGCGCCGAACTGAGGGAGGCCTACGACTATGTTCAGCCAGCCTACCACATGAATAAGAAGCACTGGATAACGGTCGTTACGCAGCCCCATATACCTGAAAAGCTTGTTCGGGTCTGGATTGACCAGTCTTATGGGTTGGTCGTCCAGGGGCTTACTAAAAGTCAAAAATTAAGCCTAGATAGCTTATAGCCTAAAAATCAATTAGTTATAGTGGTTACTTTTGGTTCGATAAAGGCATTACTTGGGGTTATTTCGTTAATTTTGTTGATTGCACCTTAATCTATCCATGTCCAGGGTTCTCCTGTTAGTTGCTTTCGTCGCTTTGCTTGGTGCCTGTACCCAGCGCATGGTATGTCCTGCCTATCAGAGTTCGTTTATATATGATAAGGAGGCCGTCAGGCAGAAGTTTAGCTACTTCAAGCAAGACTCTACCCCTAAGATATATACGGCCAGCAAGAGCAGGTACCTGATCGCTGTGCCTGAGTCTTATCGAAAGAAGTACCGTAAGATGCAAACCGTAGAAATGACGCCGGTATACCCGGTTCAGCCAGACTCGCTGAAAGGCAAGGATGAGTTCCTTTTGGCTGAATCAGACGCTCCTGATAGCTTGGCTGCAGCGGCTGAACCCGTGGATAGTACATACGCAATTACGAAGACGAAAGAAAAGTACAACTTGGACCAGGATCTTTACATGTGGTATTTCCGGGAGGTGCTGGTACTCCCTGATGTCCGTGCTGCGATGGATAAGAAGACGGAAGAGAAGGACGGTACTAAAGCAGAAAGAAAGGAAAAGAAAGGATTTTTCGGATTCTTCAAGAACCTCTTTAACAAGAAGCCCAAGAACGACTCCACCACGTTGGCCCCACCCGCTACGCTCACAGATGTTAATGGGCCTGAGCAGCCGAAGAAAAAGAAGGGTGGACTATTCAAAAAGAAATCTGTGGATACTCCTCCCAAGAAGAAGGAAGACGGCGATGGGTTCTGATCCTAAGCGCTAATCAAATAAAGTGAGGTTCCCGAATTGATCGGCAGGCGGTGCCGGCTGAACGACCGCGCGGTCATTTCTCGCCGGATTGTTGACTAACGAAGATACCGAATAGTGATCCAGCCTCGAAGGCAAGGGATACAAGAGCGGAAGTAATTCCGATTCATCGGTAGTAGTCAACCACTTCTTCTCCTGATCAGGATGCAAGATGGCCGGCATGCGCTCTCCAAAAGGGAGCACCCAATCATTGGCGGCTGTTGTGATCAAGGTAAAGGTGTGATGGCTTTCTTCTTTTTCGTCTTCATATTCTTCCCACAGGCCAGCCATGGCAAAAGGAGTTTTGTCAGCCAGCGTAAACCGGTAGGGGACTGATGATTTTTTGCCAATGCGTTTCCACACAAAGAAGCCATCTGCCGGAATGAGGCAGCGGTGAAGTTTCATTTTTTTTCTGATCACGGATTTCTCCGGGATAATTTCAGCCTGCGTGTTGATGATCCGCTCGCCCAGCGGCTTTTGATTGGCCCATACCGGTGGCGCACCCCAATAGAAAAAAGAAAGGCCCTGCTGACTTTCCTGTGTAATGATGGGGAGTAATTGTGTCGGAGCCGCATTGAATTGGGGCGTATAGGCTTCTGTCGCGTCAACTGAAAAACGGTCGGCAACGGCTTGTGCACTGCACGTCAGGGAATACCTGTTCACCATCATACAGAACCGATGAAGGATAATGCTCTCATTTCGGACCAATATAGCCCATTCTTTTCAAACCGGGCGAAACCAACGTGGCCGCCACGCTCGGGGAATTCCAACGTAACATGCGGATAGGACTGGACTGGGAAACATTCGGGACTCAGAAAGGGATCGTTCTTGGCATTCACCACGAGCGTTGGAATACTGATCTGGGGAAGGGCATGAATGGAACTGCACTGTGTATAGTAGTCGACTGCATCCCGATAGCCATGGAGGGGACCAGTGAAGTGATCATCAAACTCAAGCAGAGACTTAAGGCCATCCAGTTTGCTGACATCCACTACGTGGCGCAGACCCGGCTTCGCCCTTACTTTGGCGCTGAGGCTTCGTAAAAACCGTTGTTCATAAACCCAATTGGATGCTTTGGAAAGAACGAGGCAGCTCGTATGGAGGTTCAGGGGAACGGAAATAGCAACGGCTTTCTTGATGGCTTTAGGGGCTAAACCGTCACCTAAATACTTGAGCGTCACGTTACCGCCAAGGCTGAATCCGACAAGGTATAGCGACTCATAAAGTGGGACAGCGTGCATGGCCACCGTATGAAGATCATCGGTAGCGCCGCTGTGATAGAAACGAAGCTGACGATTCACTTCGCCGCTACATCCGCGGTAATTCCAGGTGAGTACATCATAGCCTTCCTGGAAGAAGGCCTTGGCCATACCAACCATGTAGCTCCGCTGCGCATTTCCTTCAAGCCCGTGGCTGATGATTACGCAACGGGAAGAGCCCTGTTTGTACCAATCAAGGTCCAGGAAATCGTCATCAGGCGTGGTGATGCGCTCGCGTGTAGGATGGCGAAAGTCAACCTTTCGGATAAGGGAAGGGTAGATTGTTTCGAGATGCCTGTTGAAGAGGAGCGTCGGAGGATTATACGAGATCACTTACCAGTTCTTTTGCTTTTTGAGTTCCGTGATGTGGGCCAGGTGATGATCGCCATGCCAGGCATACATGGCCGCAAGTTGATCCAATCTTGCCAAACGCTTGGTGACTGGATGAACAAAATCACGGGCAAGTTCGGGTGCAGAGAGCCTGCTGAGCAAAGCAGTCCACTTGGCATGAAGGGCCTTGATTAGCGCGATGGACAAGCTGGGATCGTCAGTATTTTCCGGTGTTTCGGCCCAGCCTTTTTCATCGTACGCTTTGATGGTCGGCGATGTCTCCGTGAGCGCCCATTTGACGCGGATGTACGCGTTCATGTGACTATCCGCGACGTGATGGATGACTTGCCTGACCGTCCAGCCGCCTTCGCGATAAGGTGTATCCAATTGAGCTTGGGAGAAGCCGCTAATGGAAGATTCGAGACGGGAGGGGAGTGAGGCAATTCGCTCAATGAAGTTCTTCAGTTCTTCTGGCGATATGGTTTCTTTCGCTGGATACTTTCCAATCGGGTAGCGAGGGTCGACGGTCATGGTTAGTCAGGATTGTGTTTGGGGTAAAACACCTCAGGAGCTGACGAAGTTATTTGTGTACTTGCTAATTATTGTGGTCGATAACTTCATGCATCTCTTTATCGGTAAACGGCTTGTTGAGCTTTACCGGCTTGGTCTTTCGTTTCTTTCGAACCCGGATGTTGGTGAGTTCGATAAGCATGGAGAAAGCGACCGCAAAGTAGACGTATCCTTTTGGGATTTCATAGTGCAGTGCTTCGAGGAACAGCATGAAGCCGATGAGGATGAGGAATCCCAGGGCTAGCACCTCCATGGATGGGTGTTGCTGTATGAACCGTCCGATGGCCCCGCTGAATATCATCATGATGACAATGGAAATAACGACCGCCAGAACCATGATGATTACTTTGTCACTATCGACAATTCCCACCGCTGTGAGGATGGAATCGAAGGAGAAGATGATGTCCAGCAGGATGATCTGGACGATGGTGCCGCTGATGGAAATACTCGGTTTTTTCTTTTGTCCCGTATCGTCTTCATCGTCGTCTTCACCTTCCATCTCGTGGTTGATTTCCATGGTACTCTTGGCAATGAGGAAGAGGCCGCCGAAGCCAAGAATAAGATCACGGCCGCTGACCGGCAGGTCTTGCGCTACCATCCAGCTTTGTGGGACCACGAAGAGCGGTTCGGTGAAGCCAATAATCCAGGTGATACCGAGTAAGAACAAGATCCGGACGCCCATGGCCAGCGCAAGACCAATGTTTCTTGTACGCTGCCGATGCTCCTCGGGGAGTTTGTTGGCGACGATGGAGATGAAAATGATGTTGTCGATACCCAAAACTATTTCCAGAAAGCAGAGGGTGAGGAGTGCCATCCAGGCGTCTGCTTTAAGAAAGATTTCCATGCAATGGGTAAGTAAGGGGTGTTACAAGTCTTGAAATTAGCGAAACGTCATAAAATTCAAAATCAAATAGGTAAAAGAAAAGCCGCTCTTTGAGGTCAAAAAGCGGCTTTTTCTTGTGTGCGCCGAGCGCTTAATCCTGGTGTACGATCATAACCTTCTTGCGGGTAATCACCCCCTGACCCAGATCGATCTGAAGGATGTATACGCCACCGGAGAGGTCACTCACATTGAACGTCTTGCTGCTGGCGCCTTCCGGTATTGAATTCTGCATCGTAATGCGACCGGTTTGGTCAACCATTTGAATTCCTGCTGCGCGTCCCAGCGGACCCGGTAACTTGACAGTCATCTCCCTGTTTGCCGGGTTAGGGTAGACGATGACTTGCTCTGAAGAAATCGGTTCAAGTCCGGTTACTATAGCGGGGTCGCCAACAGGCTCCTTAATTTCCACCTGGTAAACTTCATACGGAGCTGTCGACTGTTGCAAGAACACGGCGATGGCGATGTCATCGGGACTATCATAAAGTTTGCTGTTTTCAGCTCTCCATATGAAACGTGATGCGGGATCGGCCTGATCTGGGAAGTGGCGTGTCGAATTGTAAGGAAGGACATCTCCAAATGGGCTTCCCGCAGCTGATGGCAGCATTTGCTTGACCACATATTCGAATGAAGAATAGCCAAGTGAACCATTGATAAGCGCCTGCTTCGCAACATTTTCAGGAGTGTTAGGAGACAACGGTAACGTTATGTCCTGTTCCATGACGACAACATGAAGGATAGCGTCTGATTGTATTCCTGTCAGAACATTGGATGTGATGTCAACACCGATGCCGAGTCGTACAGTTCCATCCGGAAGCGTGACAGGGGCCGCTGTGATGGCGATATCCGCCTGGGCAAGTTGCAGCGACCGGAGATTATATAGATCCTGACCCCAGTCTGAGAACTTAGGTGAAGCCGCCGGTCCTTTTTCCTGGCCATCCAATACTGAACGAGGCGTGGCGGTGATGTTGTAGAACAGCGCACGCGAGCTAGGGTCCGCCGGGTTATCTTCATTGAATGGATCCTTGCCCGGGAAGTTCACGTGATAGTTTAGCTTCACGACTTCCGTGCCGAAGGTTCCATTCTGGAAGTTGGCAACAAAATCTGCCTCAGCCTTTTCATCTGCATTTGAATTGCCTGTGTTGGCAAAACTCTCAAGAAGAATCGTTCGGGTGCGGTCCCCGATCCTGACGTTGTCGAGGGTAAATCCAAGGTTAGGAGATGACCCTGCTGCGACGCCAAGCGCAAACCTGAATACGGTCTGGGGATGAGGTTTTCCGATCGTATCAAGCGTATGTTTGGGTGCCAGCCAGCGCGCACTATCAGTGCCGCTCCAGCCTAAGTCATCCAAAATCTGTTCGCCAGGGTTTCCAGCCAGGGCCTTAAGGTTAAACCAATCTTCACCATCCCCAATGGTTCCCAGTGTTTTCCATGATTTCTTTGGATCCGCAATATTCAGGCTATCCGTGGAGAACTGTAACACCACTCCATCGCTGGAAGCGGTTTGCACAATCGCGTTGAATGAAATCATAGGCCGCTTGAGGGAATCCATTTTGAAACTGGGTGAATACAAAGCGGAACTCTCGTTCGCATTGTAGTTACCGTTTATGTTAGTCTTCCATGAACCAGCGCCTGCGATCTGGTCGTAGATTGTCTGGTAACCACCACCAAAGGGATTCGGAGGTGCGCCATAGGCCCATGAAGTATTAGGCAGCGCAGCAGCCATGCCTAGCGGCGTCGTTCCAGTTGCCCACACCTGCCAGTTGCCAGACGTTGTGTTGAACTTTTCTTCGTACACAGCTGTACTCCGAACGAATAGTGTGGTGTCTAACACAACAATATCCCGATATGTACCCTCTAGGATCAAGCTATTCCGGCAACCCAATACAGTTTGCACTTGGAGATTTATTGATTTCACTCCTATGGTGGCATAGGACACATTATCAACATATGCATTGAATAGTGTGTTGTTGGTAAGCCCATCGGCAACATCAAGTGTGTTGGTTGCGGGAGTTGCTCCCGGACCATATGTCCAGATGTATTCCTTGATGGCATCATTTGCCGATGTCGTTGTATTGTTGACACCATCCCGGCTTACAAACTTGAATGTGTCTCCAAGGCCCACTCCTGTGAGGCTGAAATTAACCACCGGTTTTTCACCCATGTTGAGGGGCAAGGTTCGGGGCGTGATGGAAACAGTATCTGCAAGTGTAACCGAAGGGCAACCGTAGAACGAAGTGACCTTATGCGCAACAACATAGGGTGGAAGAGGTAAATAAGGGATGACGGTAGCGCTCGGGTTGGCGAAAATGTGAGGAAGCACAGAGCGGCCTGCAGGGAAGACTCCAAGTACACCGTTTTGCTTATTGTCAGAAGCGGTCGGATCCCCAAAATCCCAATCATAGTTCTTTAGGGTATTGTTAATAGGATCTGCGCTGGTGGCTGCCGAAGTGAACGTGATTGGTTCGTCAGAGCATGTGGATGTTGTGCCCACTATGTTTGGTCCTGGTGTACTTACAAACGTGAACTCGGCCCTTGGATTAGGAGAAATCCGTATGACTTGATAAGTAACACTTTGACAAGGCGAGTTGTTCGCTTGATAAGTGTACTTAATTCGGATGTTCCTGTACTGACCTACTCCAGAAGGTCTGGACAACTTGGTTGGATCAATTGTAGCTGTCCCATTGGTATTGTCTGTAAATCCAAGATTTGCAATTGCTGGACCTCCAGGAGGGTTGTCATAATAGACTTTTGTAGTGTCTGCATGATCAACGACAGTAAACCTGCCGAGGGATGCCCCGGGTGAAGCAGCAGGAAAGGCAGAGATCTGGATTAGGCCACCAAGTTTGCAGAACACAGGAGTTCCCGTATTGCTCGATCGTGAGCCGCCGGTACCAACGGTTGGCACGGCCGGGGCACCCAGGTTTCCTGAACCGGGTAGGTTGGTAGGATCGCTGGTATCCAAGAAGGAATAAGCTGAGGTCTCTATGATCGGGAATGCCGGAACAAAGAATCTCACGTTTTGGATCAAGGGAATCCTAACGCCTGCATTCGCGATACTTTGGAAGGTTCCAGTAAACTGAACAACACCTATCGAACCGCCATCATAATATACATTTCCATTTGAAGTAGTTTTCTTAAAGTAGTCATACGGGTTTTTGACAATACTTGGCTCAAGCTTCTTAGCATTCAAAATGGTTGCCTCATCAAAGATGTAATCAAAGTATTCATGAGCTGGAGGACCTGGTAGCGGGTTGTTTAGCGGCAAGTATCCGCCAGCAGGGCCGATGTTTATATTGCCCTGGGTTGTTGGTTGACTTGATCCAGGCGGGTAGAGAATCTTGGTCAGCAGCCGTGACCTCGAGTAAGTACCGTTATATACTGGGGTAACCACATTCGTTAATTCATTTCTCAATTCGGCAAGTGTCGTAAGTGTTAGTGAGGTGTTGCTGCTTATTGTACGAACTGCACCAATCAAGATCGATCCGGTGGCATCATACAGAATGGTTCCAACGCTCAGATCTGTTGTGAATGTTGTGCCGACGCCGGTTACAATATTTGAACCGGTGTTACTGCTTACTGTACCAGTTGCAATCCCTTTGTTTAATAGATTTTTCCAACCGGGCCCAAATATGATTTGATCAGTCCTGATAGAATCTATTGCATCGTCGGCACTGGTTGCTGTCACAGGAATGTCAGCTGTCAAGCCATCCAAATAATAAGATTGCAGCTTGTTGAATGTCACCTTGTGCATCTTAATAGGCTGGAGCGTTGTTGCCGCGTTATCTGGATTGCTAACCGTGAATTGGTCATTTCTGCTGCAGTATACTGGGCTCAAGTCGGCAATAGCAGTCCGGTTATCATATACAGTGTATTGTTCTTCAAGTTCAGAAGGACACCCGTTGTTGTCCGTATGGTTGATCTTGATGTTGAAGGGCGTTCCAAGCGTTACGGCAGTCAAATTGAGCAAGTTGACGTTCACACCAGGTCCACTAAAAGAGCTTGCTCCATAGTCGCCAAAAGGCGGAGATGGGAACAATTGCGTTACCAAGGGTTGATTAATATTCGGATCTTCAAAGTTGTCCGGGATGGTCGTAACTGTCGTATTGTTAAAGGTCTGAAATGAATAGCTGTTATAGAACCCAATTCCAGTCGCAACAGAAGAGCTGATGGTGGCTACTGGATCCAAATCTATTACTGATGGAAGCGCATTACCACCAAAGCGGACAATCTGCCCACTAGATGACACGGTAGCCTTAACCCTGAGTCCCGCGATAATGATCTTATCGACAGATGAACTGCCAGTGTTGTTGTAGCCTACTCGCAAGATCGCACTTCCGATGAATGACAATTGCGGATTTCCTAAGATGTAAGGACCACGGAAGGATGCGCCTGCCAAGTTGATTGAAGCGTTTGAAGTCAGTTGGAGCGTGGTATTGTTGGTTACAGAAAGTACAGTCCCTACCAATGTTCCGGTTGCGTTATAAATAACGTTTCCGGGTGCGAACTGAGTAGTAAATGTTGTACCAACGCCGGTAACAGTTGCAGATATTGTTGAGGTGGTAATTGTTCCTGTCATTGTTGGTGGCAGGAAGTCATTTCCGACAACGGTGAGTGTTCCGTATTTAGGAGTAGCACCATTCATTGTATTGTCAAATTCAAAACCTGCCGGCAACACGAGGTTGAACGATTGGTTGCCAGCTGCACTAAAGTCATTAGCGGAAACTGACTCCGAAATTGTGATGGCTTGATTAAGAACCTGAAAAACATTCGTGCACAAAGTCAACGACGGCTGATTGAGCGTCACGGTTGCTGGCGGCGTGGTGGGTACGAAGAATAAAGTTGGTCCGCCTGCGCCAACTTCAAAACCAGATGCCATGAAACTAGCCGCAGTGATTGGATTGATTGCATTTGTGGCAAGTGTCAGACTTGTATTGCTCGTAATGGAGGCAATCACTCCAATTTGGTTTGTTCCCGTGGCGTCAAACAAAGTTCTGCCAGGAATAAGCTGGGTCAGGAACGAAGTTCCAACCCCAGTTACCAGAGGAGAGGTCAATGCCGCGGTAATGGTGCCCGTTTTGGAAACCTTTGAAATGCTTCCATAATGGAGAGGCGATGTTGCGGGTATTTGAGTCTTCACCGCGTTGATTGCAAGACCGGTCAAACTGAATTCTGACTCACTGGAGGCGGACATCCACACGTCGTATGTATTCCCAGCTGTTAGCGCTACTTGCGGCGTAAAATTGCCAAACTGTGAGTTTGGATTCACTTGGTTGATGGCGAAGTTTCCTTTTGCCACCGTGCTTGGATGAACTGCTATTCCTTTGACCTGGTCGGGTGTTGGAGTAGCCGTCCCGTTAGGCAGAATCAGATAATAGGCGTTGCCTGCCCGATCAAATGTAGCTGTGACGGTTCCTCCCACAGTAGTACCCGAGGCGTCTGGGCTACTAGCGGAGGTTGGAGTGCTAAGCAAGCTAGGGGCATTTGGATTTGCCGTTTTGAAGTACAGGGTTCCGGGAAAGCTGATTCCAGTAAATAAGTTACCAGCTTGATCCATAAAGCCCCTATTGTTAGTTGCTGCAGGCCCATTAAATACTCCCGCTGGGATCGTAATATAGTAGACATGGTCTGGCGAAAGCACGCTCGGAACGGTGAAAATTACGGGATTGGCCAATGTTGCGAGGTTAGTTCCACCGGAACTCAGCGAATATTGCCCATTATCTGCCGTTAGTGTTATCGTAGGAGCAAGAGGGTCCGTCTGGTCATTCAATAAGATTGTATTGTTTAATGTCCATACCGGCACGCTAAAATTGAGGGAAATCTTCGGTTGGTTAGTTGCCACATTCAACTGGCCCACTTGTGGATAGGAACCCTCCAGATTTGGCGGGAAGATCGCGGAAAAGTTGTAAATATTCCCAACAACGTTGGCGTCTGCGCTTCCACGTGTTGTCACGATTCTCCCTTCAGTAAGAGTGCCAAAAAGGCCATCGATTACTTGTGGTTGAATCGGAGAAGTTGATCCACTTGCTGCAGCAACTACGTCGACCTCGAGGAAGTACGACTTGGGTGTACTCAAATCTCTAGGTGTTGAAAAAGATACCAAGAGTTCCTGGTTTGCGTTAACTGGAGTGATAGTTCCAGTGAGTGAGGAAATATTTGGTCCACCAAATGTTCCGCTCGTGTTTTCATAAACTCTGAAGTTTGTAAGGATATCAGTGATTTGGTCGCCAACAGGCAATCCGAAACTGATAATGAAACTGTTGAGGTCTGGATGACCTCCGGATTGGAAGGGAGCTGTAAAGGTTACTCCAAAAATCTTACGATCGACAGCGCCTCCTGCGAGGTTAGCGGTTGGCCCGGGGACAATTCCACCAGTTGCAATTCCAGCAGTCACATTCAAGACACTAACGGGCGTTGAAATTGCATTGGACGGTATCGCAATCACAGGTCCAGGAACTCCTTCTATGAGGAAAGGAAGGTTATTGGTAGCTGAAACGGTCAGCGTTCCATTTCCGGTGGTATTATAACGGATGGAACCAAGGTTCAAAAGACCTGCACTGAATGAGAAGGAGTTAGTCACCAAAGTTGCGGTGGAACTAATATCCGCGGTCGTTCCACGGGCTGTATCAAAGTCCAGGTCGAGGTTATTATTGGCATCGCGTGCGGCAACCATGGTCACCGGTATTCCGCTGTAGGGGACAGGTTCTGCTGTACCTGCAAAACTGGGAGGTTCCTGTGTGAAGACAAGTTTAGTAGCAACGACATCAAGCCTGTTAACAGTTATTGGAGTCAGGTCGCCATTCAGGATACCGCCTTTGTATGCGGCGTTCGGAGGCGTGGCACCCTGGTAGAGCAAAGATCCTGCGCTCTGCGTAACACCGGTTATCCGTAACTGGATAAGATCATGATCTGCAGCAATCGTTGAATTGAATGTGGTGCGTACCGTGAATTTGATCGTGTCATTGTCCGCTGCCTGAATATTTAACCCGGTGAAATTGACGGTAGCTCCTGCCGGTTGATCAGTACTTATCTTTACCCCTGCATTGTTGTACAAGGCAAGTGTCCGTAAGTCACTAAAATTCAACACCGAAAACTGTATCTGTGAAATGCGCGTAAACGCCATGTCACTGTCGCTAATAGCGCTGTGCAAGCCTGTTGATTCGAAATTGGCAGCACCACCGTCACTCAGCACTAGCCTCGCCAACGTCGTAGATGTATTGGCATCTGCCGGAGTAGGAGGTGATACCAATTGCTGCGTGGCTGACTTAATAAGTGGCTTGTATCCCGTAGCATCAAAGTAGACGTAAGCGTCTTGAGAAGATCTTACGTTGATTGGAGGGGAAGTACTTGTTACTCCGCCTGCGGTCACTGTCAATGCGCCATCCTGATTATCCCCGGAGGTATAGATAAAACTGGAAGCTGGAACGAGCGAGGGGAATTTAAAGAGGCCACCGGCAAATGAGCCTGCCGGGTTGTTTGATGTTCCTAAACTGTTGTTGACTGTGAATGCAGTAATCAGGCCTGTGAATCCCAAGTCACGGTTTCCGTTAACATCCTGTGCTTCCATTCCCAAGCGGGGACTGAAAGGTGCATTGATAAACGCGGTCCCCGGGAATGGATTTGCTGGGAAGGCAAAGCCATCTGCGCCATTCAACTGAACAAATGTGAGTTTTGATGCGACTACAGTTACCACATCGTTGGCTCCCGAAGTTTGTGTCTGGCCGGGCAATATTGAAGTACCCGACAAGTTGGTAGTGAAATTGACTGTTCTCGCCTCAAATCCGAAGGCCAATCCGTCGATTGTAATCGGGAGTGTGCCGCCCAGGATAGGCTTGAGGAATATGCGCAAGGTATATGTCTTCGTTCCGTTGTCCGCTATCAAGCCGAGATTGGCGGTGCTGTAGTTTACGCCAGCCAGCGTGATACTGGCGTTCCCGGTAAGCGTGAGGGACGTTGGCGATCCGATTGCAGAGATAGTTCCAATGCGCGTTGTACCCGCTTGATCGTAGAGCACTTGACCAACTGCCAATTGTGTGGTAAACAATGTTCCGACACCCGTTACTGTGGGAGAAGCAGTCGAAGTCGTGATTGTTCCCGTTCTGGCGAGGTTCGTAGTGATTCCGCTAATGGTAATATTAGTCGGGTTAATGGTCACCGTTCCATTAGCAGGAGTAATATTCGTGCCATCCGAAAGTTCTGCTCCGGCGATAGCCTCTGTCCAATCGGTAATCGTATTTGGCGCTGTTTGATTGAAGATCATTTGCGTGATCAAGGTCGGGTTACCATCATCTTGCAATGGGGGTGTACCTGCCGGGTCATCATTGACTGTAAAATTGAATGCGCCCACGGCAGCTCCAAGGGTATTGACCGTTGAGGCAATTGTGGATGAGGCTGAACCCCCCGCAGTA
Organism: Cyclobacteriaceae bacterium; assembly: GCA_043750575.1. Taxonomy (GTDB): domain Bacteria; phylum Bacteroidota; class Bacteroidia; order Cytophagales; family Cyclobacteriaceae; genus ELB16-189. Next base: position 39,150 of record JAYVBH010000030.1, on the reverse strand, counting down.
AATGTAGTTGCGGAGCCTGATTGAACCGAGACTGCGGTACTTACAGCACTGGTAGGAGCAGGGCCGGAGGCAGGCAAAGTAGTAGATGAAACAGTGAGCGTTCCATTGCCAATGTTGTTGTACTGGAATGATCCGGGGAATGTCAGTATACCAGAATTCAATGAACTTGCGGTAGGCGCGTTTGCCATTGGAATTGATCCTGCATTAGTAACAGCAATAGTGGTTGAATTGTAGTTAAGGTCCCGGTTGTTATTTGCATCAAGGGCCTCGACTACAGGAACTGGAACCTGGGTGCTAACTGGCACGTTGGGGAGTAGCGTGGCAGCCGGGCTTGTGCTAAATACGAGTTTTGTGGTGATAACATCAACAGCAACGTTTGTTGAACCCGAGTTCTCGTTTTCAAGGAGTGCGATCGTGCTACTCAGGCTGGTAGGTGTGATGTTAGCCTGCAGCACTTCAAATACCAGGTTCAAATTGTCTACCGTTGAAGGCAGCGTCCCGCCCATTGCTGAGTTCAACCAAACCCTTAATGTATAGGTCTTGGATGTACCGTCAAGGATTAGACCAAGGCTGGTAATATCGATCCCGGAGAAAGTGATGTTCCCTGCAGTGGGCACGACGTCTAAAGTATTAGTGCCATCTGTCAGCCTTGCTCCAGCAATGGCCTGGGTCCAGTTGGCAATATCATTACCTGTTCCTTGCGTGATCACAATATTGGAAATCCGTGTATGCGAACCATCGCCCGCCGCGCCAAAGTCCTCATTGATGACAAAGTCAAACACTGCAGTACCCGGGTTGGTATTGGTAAGTGATGAAATGGATGCAGGTTCAGATAAAGCGCCGGCTGTAATGGTGCTTGTGTTGCTGTACGATACGGTTACTGATGTTGTGGTTGCGGGAGTGATAACACCATCAGTGATCGTGAGTGTACCATTTCCTGCGGCGAAGACCAGGTCATCCTGATATTGGAAACCGGCTGGGAAAGTGATTATACCCGATGCTGCGGTAATTAGATTCGACGACATGGGGAGCCCACCTGTGTTGGTAATAGTCACCGTAGATCCATATCCTTTGTCTGTATTGCCATTCGCGTCAATTGCACGGGCGATTGGTGTTGCCGTTAAATTAGCAAGCACAAACGCCGTTGCGGGAGGTTGCACTGTACCCGGAGCAAGGAATGAAAGTTGTGTTGCCACAACATTAACTGTCGTGCCTGCACCGCTGTCCTCTGTTTCGCCTACACCGACAAGGGAAGATAGCGAGAGAGATGGGGCAGGGGTTGCTGCCGTTGTAAATCCTCCAACATTCGCCTGGAAAACGAATATCTGACCGTCAACATTTTGTGGTGCAGTTCCCGTCATCGGGTTCTTCAGACGGATCCTCAATTCATACTCCTTTACTTCATCGTCATCAACCTCACCTTCGGCATTGTCAGCAATGCTCGTGGTGAACGTAATGGTGTTGCCAACGATGGCTGCGCCAGAAGCAAAAATGGTTGTTGTTTCTGTAAACGTCCTGAGTTCGGCTTCCTGGATTACCTGGCTCCAGTCAGTGACCGTGTTCCCAACGCCTGCAGAAATCACCAGTTGGGTAAACTTCGTCCTGGCATTGTCTATCGCCGCGGTACCACCGTCATCCGTAATGGTGAATGTAAAATTCTTGGCACCAAAGGCTGTGCTAAGCGAAGATATGGTGGCGGGGGCTGCGGTCGACCCTGCGGTAAGCGTAGTGGCTGAGGCCCGCTTTACAAACGTACCGTTAACAACCGGGGCTCCAGCTATGAAGAAGTCGATATTGTCCGTCGTATTGTTGGGCGACAGTGCATACGGTATGATTGTGAAATCGTAGGATTTTCCTGACAGAAGGGTTGTGAATGTAAATGTATTCAGCGCTGAAGAGATATTAATCGCTCCGCTGCCATCACCGAAGTTCGTGTCATCGGCCACAGGAGTCTTATCCGCTACGGCGGGGTAAGTGCCCGCAACATCAACGTCTGTTAAGCCTCGGGCAATGATGAGATAATTGGTGGCGCCTGTTGATGTTCCTGTCCAGTCCAACTTGATGGAGTAGTTGTCGAGTGCCGTAGTGACAGCTGTAAACGCAGTGACATGTGTAGAAGGCTGAGGCAGGACAATCTGGTAGGTTTGTCCGGCGAAGTCGCCGTCGGGATTCACCAATGATGTAATCGTTCCATTGCCAGCGAGGTCAAGTACCGCGTTGGCGTCATTGTTGTCTACATAATCGATACCCAATACGCCGAGGCCGGTGTATGTGCCGACAGTTACATCAAACACGGATGTGCCCGTAACAGCGACAACACCAGTGATGGTTGCGCCTGTAAGACTCAGTATACTTGGCGAACTATAAGGAGTTCCAACCAGGTTAGCAGCAGCGTTGAGGGCCAGCGTCAAACTGGTATTGGTTGCAATAGATGAAACGGTACCGATAAAAATTGTCCCCGTTCTATCCCAGATCTCAGAGCCAACAATCAACTCGGTTGTGAATGATGTTCCAACGCCCGTTACTGTGGCTGATCCGGTGGAACTGGTAATCGTTCCTGTTCCAATACCTTTCATGCGGATAGCAAAGTCAGCCGCAGTAAGTGTTGGACCGCTGATGTCCTCACTAAAAGTAATCCGGAAGATGGAGGATGCTGAACTGGTACCGAAACTAGGAGCGCCGTTGTTAACAGTTGTCTGCCGATTGATGGAAACTACCTTTGGAGAATTGGCATCAATTCGATCACTTCCTTGAGATATGGCCGTACTAAAAGGTGCGCTACCCAATGGGCCGGTTGCATCGTTAAGGACCAGGTTAGTGCTGAACAAGATATCTGTACCTGCAGGAACGTCTGTGCCCCCCTCGACAACTGTAAATGTTACAGTCTTTGTAGTAGTTCCAGTGACATTTATAAGGCCTCCCAGTGCGAAGCCATTCAATGCTCCGGATACCAGCGTTACGTTGTCGCCATCATCGTCTTGCGTGGTGATGGTAGCGATAACGTTGTCACCGACTTTCATCGAAACATTGGGGATAGATACGCTGGTGATGACAGGCGCCACAGTTTCTATTACGACCGCCTGGTTGACGATGTCAAGTAATTCAAAAGTATTTATGCCAACAGCATTTCCGGAAGCGCCCGTATAGCTAATGGTTGTAGCGCCGGTAAAGGCACCATTGGCCTGTGAGATCAGTGTAATCTTGTTCGTGTCGCCATTGCCTGAGTATATCGCTGAGAAAGGAACTGCTGGGGTAGAGGTAAATCCTGTAATCGAGATTGTGTAGGGTACGGCCGCCAACGTAACCAATGCGTTGCCTGAAAGGGTGAGTGATGTGTTTGACCCAATGGCAGAGATGGTTCCAATCTTATTTGCACCTGTTACGTCCCAAATTTCCTGACCCACGGCAAGTTCTGTGGTAAACGAAGTCCCTACGCCAGTAACCGTTGGGGAGGCAATAGAACTTGTTATGGTCCCTGCGACTGCTCCCTGGGCACACCCAGCATTGGTCAGCGCGAAGGATGCATTGCTCGTAAGCGTTAATCCAGTATCGGAACCAATAGCTTGGATGGTACCAAGATAATGGTAGCCATTGTCATCCCAGAGTTGCTGGCCGACAGCGAATTCTGTCGTAAACAATGTGCCAACGCCGGTAACTGCGGTGGAAACGATGCTTGTCGTTATTGTTCCAGTTGCTGTGGTTAAACCACGCTGGCTCAACTGTGCATTTAAGTTAAACTCTATCTTTTCCGGGTTAGTACTTCTGGGAAACATAGTCATTCCAGCGACCAGTGCAGGCGGAGTTGTGCTACCACTGGTTATTGCTGTGGGCGCCATCGTAAACTCGTTTCCAGCGATATCGAAAAAATTTCCACCCGGTGCGTATGAAACCTGAGAACTTGTTGCTAGCCAATCGCTACCATCATCCTTACTGATAATACGCACCACATTCGTGATCGTGGCAGGATTAATATAGGGAGGAGCATAGGATGAAAAATAATTAGCTTTTTTAGAGGTCATTTCTCCATCATTGTTTGCATCATCAACATTAAAGCCGAGGCCTCCATTGTTGTCAAAATCAGCTACTGGTAAACCTCTCGTAAAGGCATTGGTTGCGGTCACAGCAAGGTCAGTATTTGCAACCAGCGTAAGTGCAGTATTAGACGAAATGGACTGGATGACTCCCAAGAATCTATGCCTCACGCCCGTAGGAGCTACAGCAATAGTCTCTGCTTTAAACAAACTCATTCCAACTGCGAGCTCCGTTGTGAAAAGAGTGAGTGTACCGACCACGTTTTGTGAGCCACTGGCCACTGTAATTGTTCCTGTAAGCGGGGTGGAACTGGGAACCAAGGCCATCGGCTCTGATGTCTGAAGCAGAACTACTTCCTTGTTACCTGCGTTGCCTCCAGTTGATGAGGCGTTAAAATAAATAACTGGTGCACCGGAAATCGTTGGCCGCGTAATGTCGACAGTAACCGCTAAAGAGGCAGAGGCAACACCTGTATTTCCAGCTACATCAGTTTGTGTTACGGTGATCGTGTGGTTGCCACCGCTCAAACCTTGCGTATAAGCAGCTCCTCCAATATTTACAGCTGCATTGGCGGTTAACGTCAGGGAAGTATTGGAGCCAATTGCAGAGATCATACCAATGAGGGTGGTTCCGGGTCCATTCCAGATTTGTCTTCCAACAGCCAACTCTGTTGTAAACAGTGTACCCACCCCAGTTACCGTAGTGGAGACAGTTGAAGAGGTTATGGTTCCTGTTTTAGATTGTCTTGCGATCAGCGAATAATTTCCACTTGCAACTACAACACTTCCTACGGGTCCATCGATACTACTTATTACCGTTGCAGTTGTTGTGTTAGTATTCGTCCCAGACAAGTTGTTAATTGTTGGTGCGGTAACATTGGTAATGTTATCTGTATTTGATAGACCGCTATCAGATGCTGCCAATAGATTTGGAGTGCCAGGCGCCACGGGAGGCGCAGTATCGATGGTGACAGATAGCGAGGCCGAAGAGGCGATGTTTCCTGCCGCATCCGTGGTGGTTGCTGTGATTAAGTGTGCCCCATCAGTAAGTCCCTGAGCGTATGCGACACCGGCGAGAGCGGTGACGGCGTTGGCCGTCAGGGTGAGGGAGGTATTTGAGCCAATGGAAGCGACAGTACCAACGAAGGTTGTGCCGGTTGCATCCCATATTTTTCTACCCACAGCTAATTCAGTAGTAAACAAAGTTCCTACACCGGTTACGTTGGTGGAGACAAGGCTGGAGGTTATTGTTCCGGTCTTTGCGATCCTGGCTACAACGGAATAATTTCCGCCGGCTACGGCAGCACTTCCTGTGATTCCATCAATACTGCTATTGATGGTGACTGTAACGGCTGGATTTGTTCCCGATAGATTTTCGAAAGTAGGCGCCGTTGCGTTGGTAATGTTGTCAACGCTGGATGAGCCAAGGTCAGAAGCGGTGAGCAAGTCTGGGGTTCCGGCGGCTGTCGGCGGAGTTCTATCAATGGTGACAGCCAGCAATGCAGATGCAGTGCTTGTGTTTCCAGCTGCATCGGTGATGGTTGCTGTGATATTATGATTTCCTTCCGCAAGGCCTTGTGAATATGCTGCAGCTGTGATTGCATTAGTAGCATTTGCCGTCAGGGTCAACGAAGTGTTTGAACCGATGGCTGAGATTGTTCCGATGATGGATGTCCCCGCTGCATTCCAAATTTGTCGGCCAACGGCCAATTCAGTTGTGAATGAAGTTCCTGCGCCGGTAACGGTCGTAGAAGCAAGGGTAGCCGTGATAGTACCCGTTTTGGCGATGCGTGCAACGACAGAATAGTTGCCTGCAGCTACGGCGGCACTTCCTACGGAGCCGTCAATGCTGCTACTGATGTTTGCGGTTCCAGCAGGATTTGTTCCGGAGAGGTCATCAAACGTTGGCGCAGTCAAATTGGTGATGTCATCAACACTTGAGGATCCAGTGTCTGATGCGGCCAATAGGTTTGGTGCTGCAGCTGGTGCAGCGGGTGGGGTAGTGTCGATGGTAATGTTTAGTGATGCTGAAGTGCCAATGTTTCCTGCGACATCGACAGTAGTTGCGGTGATGATATGCGCCCCTTCACTCAAGCCTTGTGAATAAGCCGCTGCAGTGATCGCATTCGTTGCATTTGCCGTCAGGGTAAGTGAAGTATTCGAGCCGATGGCGGAGATCGTACCGATGATAGATGTTCCTGCTGCATTCCAAAGTTGGCGTCCAACAACCAATTCTGTCGTGAAGGCAGTTCCAGCACCCGTAACAGTATTGGAGATAACAGTGGCCGTAATGGTCCCTGTCTTTGCAATGCGTGTTGGCGTTGTATAATTGCCCGCGGCCACCACGGCTGAACCAATAGCACCATCGACGTCGCTGTTAATAGTTACAGTGCCCGCCGGATTGGTACCGGAAAGATTGTCTATGGTTGGCGCAGTTAAATTGGTAATGTTATCCACATTGGATGAGCCAGTATCAGATGCCGCAAGAAGATTGGGCGTACCGGCTGCTGTAGGGGGTGCAGTATCGATAGTGACTGACAGCGACGCTGAAGAGGCAATGTTTCCTGCCGCATCTACGGTCGTTGCTGTAATTAAATGTACCCCATCGGTAAGTCCCTGGGCATAGGCAGCGCCGGCGAGTGCGGTGACTGCGTTGGCTGTCAAGGTGAGGGAGGTATTGGAACCGATGGAAGCGACGGTACCCACGAAGGTAGTGCCGGCTGCATCCCATATTTTCCTGCCCACGGCTAATTCAGTAGTGAACAAAGTTCCGACACCGGTTACGTTGGTGGAGACAAGACTGGAAGTTATCGTTCCGGTCTTTGCGATCCGGGCTACAATGGAATAATTTCCGCCAGCTACCGCAGCGCTTCCGGTGTTCCCGTCAAGACTGCTATTGATGGTGACTGTAACGGCTGGATTTGTTCCCGATAGATTCTGAAAAGTAGGAGCCGTCGCGTTGGTAATGTCGTCAACGCTGGATGAGCCGAGGTCAGAAGCGGTGAGTAAGTCTGGGGTTCCCGCTGCTGCAGGAGGAGTTGTGTCAATGCTGACAGCCAGCAATGCAGATGCAGCGCTTACGTTTCCTGCTGGGTCTGTAATAGTTGCTGTGAAGTTATGATTCCCTTCTGCAAGACCCTGCGAATACGCGGCGGCTGTGATGGCATTAGTAGCATTTGCCGTCAGGGTGAGTGAAGTGTTTGACCCAATGGCCGAGATTGTTCCGATGATGGACGTTCCAGCTGCATTCCAGATTTGGCGGCCAACTGCCAATTCAGTTGTGAATGAAGTTCCTGCGCCAGTAACTGCAGTAGAAATAGTGGTAGCTGTGATAGTACCTGTCTTCGCGATTCGGGTAACAACGGAGTAGTTTCCGCCCGCAACCGCTGCACTGCCTACGGGACCGTCAATGCTGCTGATGATGTTTGCAGTTCCTGCAGGATTTGTTCCGGACAGGTTATCTATAGTGGGTGCCGTCAAATTGGTAATATCATCTGAATTGGATGATCCTGTATCAGATGCGGCGAGCAAGTTGGGAGTACCTGGCGCAGCTGTTGGAGTAGTATCAATGGTTAAAGCCAAGGAGCCGGATGCTGCACCAATATTCCCTGCATCATCTGTAACGAAGGCCGTTATCGCATGTGCGCCTTCAGCGAGACCTTGAGAATAGGCACCGCCCGTAATAGCATTAGTGGCGTTTGCCGACAGCGTGAGAGCAATATTTGAGCTGATGACAGAGATAGTGCCAATGATGGATGTTCCGGCAGCATTCCACAATTGGCGCCCTACAGCCAATTCTGTGGTGAAGGAAGTTCCTACACCGGTGACTGTAGTAGAGATAACGGTCGCCGTTATGGTTCCCGTTTTTGCGACACGTACTGGTGTTGTATAATTTCCTGCTGCAACTACGGCCGAACCAATAACGCCATCAACACTGCTGTTGATGGTTACGGTGCCGGCAGGGTTTGTACCAGAGTTGTTGTCAATTGTAGGCGCAGTTAAGTTGGTAATATCGTCACTGGTTGACGAGCCAGTGTCAGAAGCTGCAAGCAGGTTAGGCGTACCGGGAGCGGCTGGGGCCGCGGTATCAATGGTAAGGCTAAGGGAGGACGATGCTGCACTTACGTTGCCGGCTACATCAGTGATGGTGACTGTAATCCCGTGACTACCTTGAGCCAATCCTTCTGAATAGGCTGCTGCGGTAATTGCGTTAGATGCGTTTGCAGTAAGGGTTAATGAAGTATTAGAGCCAATAGAAGCAATGGTCCCGATAAAAGTAGTTCCCGCGGCATCCCACAATTGTCTCCCCACAGCCAATTGTGTGGTGAATGAAGTGCCGGCACCCGTTACAGTGGTAGAAACAATTGTAGCTGTAATCGAGCCTGTTTTTGACAAACGGGTAACCGTAGAATAGTTTCCTCCAGCCACTGCAACACTTCCAATGACGCCATCGATGCTACTGGTAATTGTGGCTGTGCCTGCCGGATTTGTTCCTGCGAGGTTGTCGATAGTAGGAGCAGTAAGTTTTGTGAGATCGTCAGTAGCCAAAATGCCGGTATCCGAGGCGGCAAGCAGGTTGGGCGTTCCAGGAGCTGCCGTAGGTGTTGTATCGATCGTAACGTTCAGACCTGCTGAAGCCGTGCTTGTATTTGTGGCGGCATCGGTAAGTGTTACGGTAATGGAGTGCGTTCCTTCGCTTAGTCCTTGTGAATAAGCTGCTGCGGTAATTGCATTCGTTGCATTTGCCGTCAACGTAAGGGAGGTATTAGTGCCAATGGCTGAAATTGTACCAATGATGGAGGTACCCGCCGCATTCCAGATTTGTTTTCCGACAGCCAATTCCGTCGTGAACGAAGTTCCGGCCCCAGTTACTGTTGTGGAGACGAGTGTAGCGGTAATGGTTCCTGTCTTTGCGATTCTGGCAATGATAGAATAGTTACCAGTAGCAACTGCGCCTGAGCCGACGGCGCCATCAATGCTACTTATGAGGTTTGCGGTAACATTCTCGTTTGTTCCCGAGAGGTTTTCAAATGTCGGGGCAGTTAAGTTTGTAATATCATCTGTAGATAAAGCACCGCTATCTGAACCAGAATTAAGGTCTGCCGTTCCAGGGGCAACTGGCACAATGCCGTCAGTTACGTTATTGCCAGCAGCGGCGATAACGCCGTTAGGGGTTACCCCGTCGGTTACAGTTCCAGCAGTGAGTGAAACGCAGTTGGTGCAGTTGAAACTTGTCGCGATCGGGTTAACGGTTAGATCAACGATCTTGGACGCCGGAACGATGTTTGCTGCGGTTATAGTTGCACCTGTGATCGTAAAGCCACTGAATGTCGCAACTGTCAAGTTACCACCGGTTCCACCAAAGGTGACGCGGATGTTGGTGGTTGTAGTAGCTACGGCAGTGCTAAACGTCGGCGCCTGAGCCAAGGCCGCGAGCGCTGTGAGCATGAAACCGGAAGTCAAAAAAAGGTTCTGTAAAAATCGCTTCATAACAATCTTCTCTTGTGTAACACGTGTCTAAAAATCAATTCTTCTGTAAGGCCTAATCAATCTTTCCATTCTTGTCCGTCTTGAACAAGGTGAGGATCTTCAGTGCCCCTTGTGTAGTCGTTCCCAGCGCTACATAATACCCATCACTGAGTTGTCGTATGGCAACACCTTCATCCTTAAACTTGCTGCCGAAGGAACTGAACCATTCGATTTCTCCGAAGGCGTTAATTTTAATCAGGTAAAAATCAGAATCCCCCCGGCCTTCAATGGCGGCTGAATTCACCGATGAGAGGAAAATCAACCCGCCGTCAATAGTGGCGTTGATTGCATTTCCGGCATCAATCTGGTTGTCTTCATTGCCGGGCGTGCTTGGGTCATCAAATGGGAAGGAATTTCTTCGAAGGGTTATTCCGTTCTCATCGGTCTGATAGTACAAAATATCTGTATCGGTTGCTGCAGTGCCATCGGGCTTTTGATTCGTTGCTCCCCCAATAGCGTAACCCGTGCCGTACTTACAAAAATCAAAGCCTGCGAAGACAAAATTTGGTTCGTTGTAGAACAAATCGAAATCGACAACAGGGCTGTTGGGGATGGTCTTTAGTAAACGAATTCCAGTAGTTGGTCCTACTGTTGACGTTCCAGACCATACCGCCTTTCCCGCACCGTCGATGATCAGTCGGCTTGCCAGTGTTGTTACCCCGCCTGAATAAGCAATCGGGGTGGAGGGGATGAATGTGTCTTTGTTAATCTCTGTCAAGATCATTGTGCTCGTACCTTGTGTAGTCAATGCGAGAAAATTCCCTGCGGCATCGACTGTAACTGCTTTTCCTTTTTCAGCGATGCCTGGGCCAAATTGCAAATCAACGGAGTCCTGAGGTATTCCATCTTCGTTGATCGTCATGACCAATGCTTTGCTTACCCCACCTGTCTGAATTACATCTCCAATGATTACGTAACCCCCGGCAGGATTAACTTGAATGGAGGATGCTAGATAATCACGGTCTGTGACACTAAAACCCGGGTAAAGCTTCTGCCAGAGCGGGTTTCCAAACTTATCCGTCTTAATCACCTTGATTTTGGTCCTTTCGATATCCGCATCCGTTTTTTTAATCTTGGTAGTGGCAAGAACAATGAATCCGCCATCTGCAGCCAACTCCAATGCCCTGGCTTCGTCATTGTTTCCACCATTGAAATACCGGATAAACGTGCTCGATGAACCGGGGTCGACGCTGGTTTCGCTCAGGCAGGAAATGAGAAGGATCGAAAGGCTAACAGTAAAAATTTTTCTCATACTACTTGATCATTTTCAAAGGTTTGAAGAACGGGTAGATAATGCCAATGTTAAGGGTCATGTTGTTTACCCGGTAGTCATTATAACGGCCCTGGTAGTCGAATGCAATCTCCGCGTTTGTGCGAGCGGCAGGATTGACAACATTGGTAAATCCAATTTGGTAGCGCGCCTCAGCAGTGAGGTACACCTCACCAAACTTGTACTTAATGCCCGCAACCATGTTAAACGAAAACAAGATTTTGTTATATGACTCTGTGTCATCAACACCACTACCTGTAACCGTAAATCCGTTGCCGAGCACGGTGGTCGCCTGGTTGGTTGAGGATACTAAGTAGCTGATGCCAGGTCCGCCTCCTAGGTAGGTCTGAAGGTTGACGGTGTTCTTGAATTTGTATTGACCAATCACGTTCAAATCGAGGTAGCTTTGAGAAAATATAAACTTCTGGTCGCTTATCGCGGAATCGGGCTTTTCATCTGCGGTAGACAGTTGGTCATTTGTATACGTGTATCCCCGTGTTACGTAACCAAGCTCTGCCGCCAAAACGAGGGGTAGTTTACGAAAAACATCCTTCTCAAAGACACCGTAAACCTGAAAGCTGGGCTGCATGGTATAACCTCCTTGGCCGGCTCCCGCACTCCCAACATTGTAAGTTCCGGTTACAATGGGTTGGGTAAGGTTCATTCCAAATTTCAACCCCACACGGAATAGTGGATCATGCCGGAACTTGTTATAAAGCGCAATGAATTCCGCCGGGTCAACTTCTGTGTTCGGTTGATAAAAATGGTCAGTGTTCAGCAACTGCAACATCATCTCGTCTGCCTTCTCAGGCTCTTCCAGGTAGATGTAGGAGAGGGTAAGGTACCGATAGGCCTCTTTTTTTTCCTCTTTTGAAAATCCCTGAGCGCCCACTCCCTTCAAGCAACCTTCCGACAGTTTGGGGAGCTCATGCAGCCGCCCTTGCTCGTAGGTGGTTCGGATCAACCGAAGCATCTGCGTACAGTTACTGGCTTGAGAAAAAGCGGGGGCAATACCGGCCACCCAACAGACAACAAAAAAATAAAGTCTCTTCATGTTCGCAGTCGCTAAATTTTCTATTTGTTATTGTCTGGATAAGTATCACAGGTCCTTTCATATTTCAGACCCGTGGCAAAATTGTCCCACTCATCCTTGGTCATGTTGCGGTTAACATACCCGCACAGTGAGTTGGCCATTGTAGCAACTTGTGTAGGCCACACGTGGATGGTCTCCTTGGCGTTATTCGTATTGCTGTGGATACCGACCATGAGCTGCTCGTCATCAGGTGTGAATGCTGCACTCCAAATCCAGTCGCCCAGGTTGGTATCGGTCAGCACAATCGGGTTTTCATTCAGCTTTGCCCAATTCCAAAGGCGCACTTTTCCGTCACGACTTGTCGTCGCCAGGAACGTGGCTGCATGGTTAAATACGATTTGCTCGATGTGCGCAGCATGGCCAGACAATGTCCGTGGAGGCAAGTTGCTGTCTTCGGTAAAAATCTTGATTTGTCCTGAGTTATCGCCGATGATAATCCTCCTGCTGTTGTCCAATGCGAAAGCAACCGTTGTAAGTGGAGCAGTATTTTTGAACGCAATTTTTTCAGCGAAGTTGTTGGCGATATCCCAGATGTATAGCGCTCCGGAAGATCCTGTTCCGGCCATACGTTTTCCATCGGGACTCAAAGCAATCGTCGTGATCTTTTCTTTTGGCTTAATCACCTCGCGCACCGTGTTAAAGTCGGTGAATTTGATGCTGAAGCCTGCCTGATCGCGGATGTATGCGCCATTTTCAGTAAGTGAGTATTCAATATTCTCCACAGCTGTAAAGCCGAAGATCTTCTTGGGTGCCTGTCCTGGGTTTCGCAGATCATACAATTCGATGTAGTTGTTTGTGATATCTCCTGTCGTAGCACCACCGGCTACCAGGAAGGTCTCATCCGGACTTACATCAATGGCATAGACCTGGTAATCATTACGGTAACCCATGATCGAGTCATGCTTCCAGGTTCCTCCATCCGGAGTCCAGCGAAGAATACGACCATCGCTGCCGCCTGAAAATATTTCCTTAGTCTTGGCACGACTGACAAGGGCCCTTGCGGCACCTTTGGTATGACCTTCCAGACTTCGGGTGAGGGGGTCGTTCCATTGCTTGTTGTCCAGCGCGTGATACAATCCATTGAACACGTCATCGTCGAACAAGTTTCCTCCATTGGCGGTGTTGAACTTGTAGGCCTGCTGTGCCACGAGTGATTGCTGCGTGGGGTCGCTGTCAAGGTCCTTGGACTTAACAGCCATGGCTTTTGCTTGTGCGAGATATCGCTGTCGTTGCGACTCTCGCTGCGCCTTGACAGCTTCTTCACGTGCGATTTCAGCTTCTTTCTGCCGTTCTTTCGCTAGTGCCTCTTGCTTTCTGGCATTCGCCTCAGCAGCTTCAGCTCGCAACTTCGCTGCCTCAGCCTCTTTTTGCCGAACCTCGGCGAGCGCCTGAGCCTGGCGGGCTTCCTCAGCAGATTTGTCGGCAGCCAGCTTTTGTTCTTGTGCGAGCTTGGCTTGTTTCTTTGCCTCCTCGGCGTTGGCTTCAGCCAGCACTTGGCTTTTCTGGGCCAGGTCTTTCTGTCGAAGGGCCTCTTCGGCGTTTTTTGTCGCAGCCACCTGCTGTACAAAAGCATAAACCAAGGCGATCAGCGCGACTACGGCAAGCACACCGAATACCGTTGCGGTAGTCCGTGCGCGCTGCAGTCTGCGCTTCTGCTCAAGTTCCTTGATTCGTTGTTCGGTGTCCCATTCCTTCTTTGAGTACTCGAGGAAGATCATGGTCCGCTCGAAGGCGGGATTGTACCGCTGTCCCCAAATCAGGGTAGGGCGGTGCTTCGCTTGCCAGTTGAGTGCAAGCTGCAAATCCGGTGGCCTCCAAAGGCCGGCTTTACCGACCTGGTATTGTGTGGCGGCTTCCGCGAGACGCAAATACATCTGCACGGCATCTGCTTCGTCGTCCACCCAGTTTTTCAGGCGAACCCAGATGCGCATCAAACTTTCGTGAGAGATATCGACCATCGACTTGGGGCCAAGGGGCACGCCGTACGCCGGGGTCACTAGCGAACGTCCGGGTTCGCGAAACTTATCGATAACGGCTGCAAGATCATTTTCGGAGACGCCTGCAATCGAGGCAATTTCACCCAAGCGTGTCGGGCGTCGAATGCCAAAGTTCTCACCGCGTTTTTCGGTAATGGCCTTGAATAAGATCTCTGCGATGCGCTGCTGTTCTTCATCCAGTTCATCGTAAGCCTCGTTGGCGTGCATCGACAACGCCTCCTTCATGGTACCAATCGCCTCGTAATGCTTCAGGTCGAGCGGCTCATCGTCAAAATCTTTAAATCGGCCCCAATAACTCCAGGTGCGCATGAGGGCGTGCTGCAAAATTGGGAGCTGATCCGGGTTGTCGCCCAGGTCATTGAGCAGTTGTTGGGTAAGACGTGGAGTTATTTTTGCTCCGCCGACTGCCACTGGTCCATCAATGGCCCTACGCTTCTGATCGCGGGTCATCTGGGGAATGAGGTAGTGACTGTCGTTAATTTTGCGTGTCAATTCCGGGAATTGAGCACAGTCTCCTATGAAATCCGAACGCATCGTGATGGCCACATAGATGGGCGCATCTTCATAGTTAACGGCCTCCATCAGCATATTCACAAACCCGAGCGTCTCGTTTACCGAGTTCGGGTCCGTGCTGTCCTTGAAGCGGAACAATTCCTCAAACTGATCGACGAGGATGAGGTAGTTAACGTCTTCGGACCTCCGTGACTGTTGAATTGCCTCAACCAACCCGAGCGAACTGCTTCGCAGGAGGGTTGACACGATTGTTCGCTTGATTTTCTTGTCTTCGACGTTGGCCTGGTTGTATTCCTTGCTTGCGCCCAGGAGGGACTCCGCCAGGTTGTCTACCGGGTTTGCGCCTGGCCGTGTGACGATTACCTCCCAGTTTGGGCTCGAATCGGTGAGGAATCCTCCGTACAGGATAGGCAGCACCCCGCAGTAAATGAAGGATGACTTACCACTTCCAGAGGGTCCAATCACACCGACGAATCGGCTCTTCGACATTTTGAGAAGAACCTCATCACTTTGACCTTCGCGGCCAAAGAACAGATGGCTTTCCTCAATTTTGAAAGGTCTTAACCCGGGGAAAGGGTTGGCCACGCCTACTTGCTGCGGTGCCTGCGATTTCTCGTCCACTTGCTTTGACATAGAGATCAGGATTTAAAGTCTTGTAAGAAATTCTTGATAGAGTCGATCGATTTATTGCTATCGCCACTGATGAGCGTGACGTTCTGGTTTTTGTAATTATCCAGGCTAGCCTCACTGACGATGGCTTTGCCCTGGATCGGTTTGCTACGGCCAAAGCCGGGAGCTTTCAGCAAGTCCAGCACTTTCATGCGCACCCACTGATCATTCACTTTCCCCTTGAAAATTATCGCACCGTCAAATTGCCGGAGATTTTCAATGTGTTTCTTCCGCACTTCCATCAGATCGCCTTCGAATGCCGGGAACACGACATTGAATCCTGATTTCTGGATGACATCAACCAGCGGCAGAACTTGCTGATGATCAATCTTGTCGTGTACGAGGTAAATTGTTTTTCCTGCACTAGGCTGATCGGCCACCTTATTTTGTGAGGCGAGCAGTTCTTCCCTCATGATGTTCTTAAAGTCCTCCAGAGGGTTTTGCAGAATTTCTGCTCCTTCCTGCGCTTCAATATCCCTGCGCAGGGATTCAATAAATGCCTTTTGTCTTTCGCTGGCGTTGCGAAGGTTAGGCGCAATCCAGATCAGACGTGAGAATTCTTCTTTTCTCGAGCGCTTGATGACTGCATGTTCTGCGGCCAGCTTATTTTGGATATCGAGCACGCTGCGTTCGGAACCATCCGGGATCTCTCCATAGGCACTGCCGATCAGGTGGACCGAGAGGCTGCATTCTTCCAGGTCCTTTCGAACTATGCGTTCGAGTTCCTCATTGCGCATGGGCAGCAATTGGTTGGGAAGGACAAGATAACCATGACGCTGAAGTTCACGACGAATGATGTTGCGTTGAATAGAAAGATCGTGACCGGTTTCGGCGAGATAGATCGTTCTTCTCTTGTAGAGATTCTTAACCTCCGTCTTTGTCTGGCCCTTCAGAATAATCAGCGCTTCATGGATGTCGTAGACCAAGTCTACCATCTTCATCCAGTATTGTTTTTCTGCTTCCAGGCTGAAGAAGTCGGTGTACTCTTTCATCTGGCCTGTTTCATTGTCAAGCTGGTACATGTCGTAGCTCAACAGCTCGCGCAGGCGAGGAGGTTGTTCTTGTGTGGTGAGGGGGGACTTTAGTACTTTGAAGACACGTTCAATCTTCGAGCCGGTGGTCGCCTTATAATATGTCTCTACGTTATCCAGACAACGACCGGACTGGGCAAATTCCTTTGACAAAATGGTGACCATCACGGCAGCATTGCTCATGCCGGAAGCAGTGAAATCATCATTTTCTGATTTCAGCACGATGTTGGTTTGCTCACCCAGTACCTGGAGGAGCATCATGTCAAGAAATTTCTTGAACTGGGTCACCCAACCAATTTCATTCTTCTTGTCAATCTCGTTGTCCTTCTCGGCGAAGGTGATGAGTACATCAATGTCGTATGCCATATGCTGTTTCTCGTTTTTCTTATTGCTATGCGGTTACCTGAGTTGCTTTTGAAGTCACATTCCTGACCAGGCCCTGCACCAGTTCGTGGTGTTTTGCCATTACAAAGTAGAAGTCGGGAAGGTTGATTCGGAAGACAACTGATCGCTCTGTTGCCTCAACTTCTGTAATCTTGACGGAAGGTCCTTCCTGGAACAGATCACCAAAGACATCTCCTTTCTTCATGACACCGGCATCGCTGGCTCCTTCGCGCAGCCGTATCTGGCCGTTGGCACAAATAAGGATAGGTCGGTTCTCATCCGGGTTAGTAAATGTGATTTTGTCCTGGGCCCTCAGGTCAACCGGGATGATCCTGTCTGCAAGGTCGCTGAGGATAGAGCCTGGTATCCCCTGGAAGGCAGGCAGCGTCTTGATAAACATAACCATTTCAATACCCAGGAAGAATCCATCGTCCAAGCCATCCAACAACTGGTTGCTCTCGATCGCGTTATCCAAGAACTTTTTATCTCGCAAAGGCAGGCGATCGGCAACAATCTTATACTGTGCCTTGTCTTTATTATAGATGACCCAGGCTGCCGTCTCCTGAAGGAGCTTATCCGGGTTGAACATCTGTCCGATCAATCCGCGGCTAACGCGGAATTCGGGAATGAAAGCTGAAGCGTAGACCGCGCACATCTTTGTCCACCGGTTGTTCAGGTTAAAGTCGCGGTTCAAGATGTAGTTGACCACCTGGACCGGGTTGTAAGTTTCTCTGGGGAAGTACACCTGGAGGCGTTCCATCTTCTCCTTCGGTGGCAAGTCATCAAAGATAGGCATCAGCCGTGGCTTGAGGTCTTGGTCCAGAAAAAGGTCCAGGAGCTCCATAGCATAGGTGATTCCATCTGCTGTTCCAGTCTCCACGTTTTCCCGCACCAGCTGCACCGACTGGGGATCGTAGAGGATAGACATCAGCAACGAAATCTGATCATAGTTATCCCGTAGCTCTTCGATGAGGGCTGCTTTCAGGAATGCGAAGTGTGGTTCATCGGTTAGTTCTTCCTGTGCATTGAGGTTCCACAATGTTTTTCCAATCTCGGTATCCAACAAGTCCATGACTTGGTTTCGCTCGCGGCCTTTGGCTGTATAATTGGTGAAGCGCAACGAGTAGAAGATCTGTTTTACAATTCGCTTATCCGGGTAGTCTGACTTTTTCCAAAGCAATTGCCATGCTTCTTCGCCTCCGATGTGCCCGATGATCTGAACAATCTTTAGCATCACCTGGTCGGTTTGTCCAGACTTGTAAAATGCGCTATCCAATACTTGCAGCGCTGGCTGACCGGATTCTTTCAATGCAGCTGTCGCCTGGTTACTGTATAGGGGAGAGGAGAGCATGTCGATGAGGACAGGCCAGGTCTCCGAACGCTTTACTTTGCGTGCTGTCAGGATAGCTTCATTTCTTACTTTCGGATCTGCATCACGTAGCAATTCAAGAAGAATGAAAATAGTCTTTTGTGAAATCATTTTACGCAGCAGCTTGGCGGCCAGCATGCGGTCCGATTGCTTGACTGACTTGCCAAGCTTCAGAAGCTTGTCTCCAGAGATGGAGAGTAAATCGCTATCTTCCGATGCTCCTGCAGCCTGCTTGGCTAGCCCGGAAATTTCATTTTCTTCACCCTGAAGATTAAGGCCGAATTCTTCAATCTTTTCCTCAGCAAATTTCTTAACCTTCCTTAAATCACTGCCGGCTAATTTCAGGATAGAGGTTTCAAAGAGCGCAGGCTCAAGTTTCTCCATCAGCTTGAGGCCATAGATAACTTTTTCTTCGGCGGTGCTGTTCACTTCTTTTTGCAATACGCTATTCAGTGTGAATTCACGAACTACATGGCCTTCAACTGAAGCCCGGTTCTTTGCCAGTGAGCCCTGCAGCGTGTCCCTGTAGCCACCGTACATCTTGTTAGTGATGAGGTACCATAGACCCAGGAGAGGCAGTGTAAAGAGTGTGATGGTTAAGAGGTTAAAGAAGTCGACTAAGTTGATCAACAAGATTAAACCCCCGGCAACCATGGTTGCGATTGCAGCGACTACACCTTCCAGTTTGGTTTGGGCGTCCAACTTGATCGTTTTGTCGATCGGAACGTAGTACATTTTGAATACAGGAGTATCCAGTGAATCGCGCAATGAGTTTACAAACAGCTTACTCATGGCAATCGCGATAAAGAAGTATACAGCAGAGGCTGTTGATCCGCTGGCGATGAGTGCCGGGTCTTTCGGATCAACGCCAAAGAAGAAACCAAGGCCAAGTGCTGCGCCGGTGAAGATGAGGAGCAGGAGGGGATTCAGGATCAAGGAAACACGTAAACCATATTCCGACTGAATCCGGTCGGTAAGGAACATGCCAAAACCAAATCCGAAGATCACAATAGTGGCTTCAAACAAACTCAAAAAGATCGGGAGCCCTTCGGGTTCAAACTGTGTTGCCGTAGCGTTCAGGAATGAGTAGTCAATAAACCGAAGGGCTATTGAAGACAAAACGACGAAGCCCGAAAGCAGTGCGAAATATCGGAAGCTTAGCAAGCTGAAAATGTTCAATTTCTTGTGCTCCTTTTCATTCATCATTCCCACTTGGGTAACATTTGCGGCATGGCTTAGGTACCGGTTAGAGAGCACAATGAACATTATTAGGAAGCCTATAATACTGAACAAGCCGATGGTGAACAGCGACTTCACTTCCAGTCCAAACTGCAGCATGATCGGAATGGTGAAGAAGGCAATGATCTGCGCTATATCCATACCAATGGATACGTTTCCTACTACCCGTTTCTGCTGTCGCAGGTTAAACAATCTGTTAAACGCCCCCCAGAAGACGAGTTGCGTGACGAATGTGAAAGGAAGGATAAGTGAGAAGCCCACAAAATACAGATTGCGTGGGCTGATGATTTCGGGAAAATTGTCGCCAAACTCAAGAACAGCGGTCGCGCCAATGATTAATACAAGGAAGGCTGTAGCCAGGAAGCGGAACGGGACTCTGCCTTGTAGAAGGTTGAACAAGCCTGTGGCGATGAATCCAAAACCTCCTCCCATAACAAGAGCAACGGGAAGCGCATCCTTCTCAATAATGCCTGGATAGCTCAAAAAGAAGGTTTGGGCAGCCACCGCAACGGTGGCTAGAAACAAGCCCATTAAAAAGCTTATGGCCAGCAAGAGGGATACCGGGCCGGTTTCTTGCGGCTCAACTCCCAGGAGTTTGGTCAACCTATCGTTCATCCTTAAACAGGGTTAGTCCTTTTAACATTTCAATATCAAACAATTCATCGAAAAAACCTATTCATTCAACTATTTCAAGCAAATCGAATTAACGGCTGGTTAATAGTAAGTTAGCGTTGGCTCGTAAAATTGACTTGAGGAGTTCGTCAGCTAATCCTTGGATCATTCAGCCGCGAGAGTTTGATGGCGGTCCGAAGATTCAGAAAATCAGCCTTTTACCGGTAGCAACAAGGAGCTATCGCCATAGCTCAGGAATCTGTAATCTTCGTTTAGTGCCTCCCGATAGATTGACTTCCAGGCGTCTCCGACCAGAGCGGAAATTAATACGAGTAAGGTGGAGCCAGGCTGGTGGAAGTTGGTAATCAGGCCATGAACAATTCTGAATTTGTAGCCTGGCATAATATATATGGAAGTATGTCCGGTCAGGACATCCACCCTGTCACGCTGCATCCGAGAGAGCACAAGTTCAAGCGCCACGCGATCTGTTGGCCCGCTTCCAGCCCAGCGATATGGGAGGTCCTGTTCAATGGAGAAAGGGGCGTCAGGATTCTTGGAAAGCAACGCGCCAAACCAGTAAAGACTCTCAAGCGTCCGAAGGGCGGTGGTTCCGACGGCAATTACCTGCCGATCCAATTCTAACAGGTTGATTATGTTGTCTTTACGAATAATTATTTCCTCTTTGTGCATCCTGTGCTCGGCTGCGTTTTCATGCTTTATTGGAAGGAATGTACCGGCACTGACATGTAGTGTCAGGAAGTCCGTTTTGATCCCACAAACCCCAAGTTGCTCAAAGGTCCTGGGTGTAAAGTGCAGTCCGGCGGTGGGTGCTGCTACAGCGCCTTCTGATTTTGAATAGACGGTTTGGTAACTTTCACTGTCGAGCAACTCAGCGTCACGCTTCAGATAGGGGGGCAAAGGAATGGCACCCGCTTCGTGAAGGATATCTGCGAGCGGAATCTCCTGAGGGGTCCATGTCAGGGTGACCAAGCCAAGTTGCTTATCCTTCCAGGCAGCATTTAGTTTTACTTTTCCAATCGTCTTGTCCAGTTGGGTTTGTTCAGCCCATCGCTTTGAATTCCCAATAGCACACTTCCAAGTGCTTGTTCCCTTGGTTTCCAATTCTTGGGCCAAGGGTGTGACTGGGTCGGCGGGAGCCAATAGGAATACTTCGATGCCAGCACCGGTGTTCTTTTCGAAGAGAATTCGAGCTGGAATTACTTTGGTGTCATTAAAGAACAATGTGGCATTAACTGGCAGGTAATCAGTTAATTGCGTGAAATTTGTGTGGCTTATTTTTCCTTCCTTCCAGACGAGCAGCTTTGATTGATCCCGTCCCGCCACCGGATACTTTGCAATCCGGTTTTCTGGGAGCTCGTAGCTGTAGTCACTCAATGGAATTGTGGTTGTTGGAATCACCATGGCCAAAAATAGGTTGAGGATTGTATTTGCCATGCATCAATACCATATTCGTGACCAAATGGCCCTGCAAGCATCATTTTTCAAGAGGACGTTTCACTTTTCGTTTAGCGCGCGGACATCACGTGGGGCGATGAAGCAGCGTGACTCTTGGTTTCTCAAGGTATGGGACTCCTCGCAGCCTGAAGTAGTTGGGATAGGTGAGGCGGGTCCTGTTCCAGGGCTCAGTTTGGAGAAGCCACCAGACATCCACAAGCAAATGGGCGAGGTTGTGTCCATGCTTTCTTCCGGGGTCTCACTAAGTTCGATTGGATCCCTTCAAGCTATAAAAGGCCATTTTGGATCAATGGAATTGTGCTCTTCCGTTACGAGTGCCTTGGAAACGGCTTTGCTTGATCTTCTTCAGGGTGGGAAACGGGTGATCTTCGAAAACGATTTTATTAAGGGTAAACCAGTGCCTATCAATGGATTGGTTTGGATGGGGGGATTGGATGTGATGCTTCAGCAAGTGAGCATAAAAATAGATGAAGGTTTCACGTGTATCAAATTGAAAATCGGGGGGTTAAACTTCGAAAAAGAGCTTGATATCCTTCAGTTTGTGCGTAGAAAGTACTTCAGGGACGAGATTACTATACGTTTGGATGCAAATGGAGCATTCAAGTCGGATCAGGTCATGTATAAACTTATGGATTTGGCCCAATACGGGGTCCATTCAATTGAGCAACCGCTTAAGCCGGGATCTGAGTTTCTGCCTGAATTGTGCAAGAAAACGCCCATTCCAATAGCCTTGGATGAGGAATTGATTGGTATAGCCACAAGGGAAGCAAAGATTGAGCTGCTGGATCGGATTCAGCCTCAGTTTCTGGTATTGAAGCCAACACTTCATGGCGGGTTCTTGGGCTGCACCGAATGGATCGCCCTGGCTGAGGAACGGAAAGTGGGTTGGTGGATTACTTCAGCAATGGAAAGCAATATCGGGTTGAATGCCTTGGCACAGTTTGCTTCGAATTACCCGATGGACTTGCCACAAGGCTTGGGAACCGGATCCATTTTTAAGGACAATTTCCCATCTCCACTTGAGGTAAAAAGGGGAACCTTGCTATACAATACCCAAGAAATTTGGGAAATATCCGAAGAAAACTAAATAAATTAGTTATTTTGCTTGCTCATCTGAAGAGTAGGTTGTTTATTTGACTAAAATATTTAGTTATGAACCTAAAGCTCACAAGTAAGCGGCTTTCATCAGGCCGGTTTCAAGTAGATTTTTTGGCTGATGGATTTGATCAACCCTGCTACGGGTACATGCTTGCCGACAAAGAGTCGCTGGTTTCAGACGTCATTGAGAAAATCAGGCGTCACGTCTTGGCCATGCAAAACCGGGACTCGTATTTTCAGCGGAACCTGTTGTCGTTGCATTCTCGAAATGTGCACTCCGGACGAATACTAATTTTTGCCAAATGAGTACAATCAAGATCAACGAGAACATCCGCTTCCTTCGCAAGCAACTTGGTTTGACGCAGGACCAGTTTGCGCAGCAGCTGGACATCAAGCGTTCCCTGGTTGGTGCCTATGAGGAGGGCCGGGCCGAGCCGCGACTGGAGTTGCTACAGAAAATGGCGGTGCTTGGCGGATATACAGTGGATGTGATTATTGCCAAGGACATCAGTCAAATGAAAGAGTACGAGAAGAAATCTTTGCGATCGAAAGATGTGGTGGTGGTCACTGTTGATGAACAAAGCCGTAATAACATTGAGTTGGTTCCGATGAAGGCCGCGGCAGGTTACCTCAATGGGTATGCCGATCCGGAATACATCAAAGAACTCCCACGCTTTAAACTGCCCATATTGAAACAAGGAACTTACCGTGCATTTGAAATATCTGGCGACTCGATGCTCCCCATTCTACCGGGAACGATTGTCGTCGGTGAGTGGGTGGAGGATATTAATGGCGTGAAAAATGGAAAGCCCTACATTTTGGTCACCGAGCGAGAAGGAATTGTTTTCAAGAGAGTATTTAATTATTTGCAGGAGAGTGGCAAGCTGTTCCTGGTTTCCGACAACCGACAATACACACCCTATCAGATTGATGGAGCTGAAGTCATCGAGATCTGGAGTGCAAAAGCTTATATCAGTGTTGATTTTCCAGATACCCAGTCGAAAGGAGATTTGTCTGTAGAGGAATTGGCCGGTATGGTCATGAATCTCAAGCAGGAAATCCAATCGCTGAAATCGGACAACAAGAAGAATTTTTCTTAGCTTGAAATTACCCTGTCCCTCCTTGACCGGAGGGGCAGGGGGTTTCTTAATTTTTGCCTTTCAACTTCGCCAGCGTTGCTCGGCGGTCAATTTTTTGTGTGGGTGTTTGGGAGAAGGCCGCCACGAATTGAATATCCTTCGGCAGCTCAAATTTTGAAAGGCGCTTTTTCAAACCTTCCAGAATCGCCGCAGAAATGGTGTCATTCAGTGGGCTACCTTCAAGAACCAGGCAAACACGTTCACCAAGCTGATCATCGGATTTGGATCCAACGAAGGAGCGTAACCTTATGCCCAGCTCGTTAAAGACCTCTTCAACTGCATCCTCAACTTTCGCTACTTGTATTTTTATTCCTCCCGAATTGATGACCTGATCAATTCGCCCTAGAATGCGAAAAGTCTCTGGACCCGTAAATTCAACGCGATCGTTGGTGATGACAGACTCAACTCCAAGATGGGGTGCCTGGATAACGATGCATCCTCGCTCATCGGCTTGTGCATGGATCCCTGGCAATAGATGAAAGTCGTCTTGCTGATCGGTGCCATTTAGCCGCTGAAGCGCAATGTGCGTGAGTGTTTCTGTCATCCCATAGGTGGCATAGCACACGCCATTCAGATTTTGGAGTTTGCCAATTAACGCCTTCGACAGAGGCGCTCCGCCAACGATAATGGTAGAAATGGTGTCCAGCTTCGTAGGTGAATCGCGCAGCAGCGTTGACACTTGAAGAGGCACAAGCGCAATAAAATCGATCATTTCATTCAGCCCTTTCAAGGGATTGGCGATGGCGGGTTGAACCAGCAGGTCCATCCCTGTGACGAGGCTTCGAATGATCATCATCGTCCCAGCCACAAAGTTTGCATCAAGGCACACCAACGCTTTCATGCCGGGTGTAAGCCCCAGGGCGTCAGCCGTTAGTTGTGCACTAGCCTGAAGTTGGTCCCGACGGAAGGTGATGACCTTCGGCGAACCGGTAGATCCTGATGTATGAAAAGTGAATTCTTCTTTGCCATCGAGCCATTGGCGTACAACCTTAAGCACATCTTTTTCGTGCTCCTCCAACGTTGAAGGATTCAGAATCACGGAAGATTCCAAAGTGTGCCAACGACCTCCAACATGTACGCGCATCAGTCCTGTTGGTTTAGTATGGATCCCTGGTTATGGAAACTTCGGGAACTTGGAGAAATCGGGCTCGCGTTTTTCGATGAAGGCATTCTTTCCCTCTTTGGCTTCTTCGGTGAGGTAATACAGCAGGGTAGCATTGCCTGCCAGCTCCTGTATCCCTGCCTGGCCGTCAAGTTCTGCGTTAAACGATGATTTCAGCATACGGATGGCCAGCGGGCTTTTTTTAAGGATTTTTTGCGCCCAGGCAACGTAGGTTTCCTCTAGTTTTTCCAGCGGAACTACTTTGTTAACTAATCCCATCTCCCGGGCTTCTGTTGCATCGTATTGATCGCATAGGTACCAGATCTCCCGGGCTTTCTTCTGTCCGACAATACGCGCAAGGTAGGAGGCGCCGAACCCGCCGTCAAAACTGCCAACATTGGGTCCCGTTTGGCCGAAACGTGCGTTTTCTGCAGCTATTGTGAGGTCGCACACAACATGCAACACGTGGCCCCCGCCGATTGCCCATCCGGCCACCGCGGCAATTACCGGTTTGGGTATGGATCGGATGAGTTTTTGCAAATCGAGTACATTCAGCCGGGGCACAGTATCCTGACCTACATAGCCACCATGTCCTCGCACTGACTGATCTCCTCCACTACAGAATGCTTTACCGCCTTCGCCTGTCAGAATGATCACCCCAATTTCAACATCTTCACGACAGATGTTCATGGCATCGATCATCTCCTTTACCGTCAGGGGCGTGAAGGCGTTGTGAACTTCCGGACGGTTGATACTGATACGCGCAATTCCCTGGTATTTGTGGAACAGTATTTCCTTGTAGTCTCCGATCGGCTTCCAATCATTATTAAGTTTCATAGCTCTTCTTTATCTGTTTTCTAAACGCTTCAAAGACGGACTTGTTCGTGGACTGCAATGATTCCAGTTCCATAATTTTAGCATTGCCATCAGACTGAAAGAAATCTCGTAGCGATGCAGTAGAGGCTTCCGAGTAGCTGAAGCCAAATTCGGTGGCGAGCGACCGCGCCCGCAATGCCTGACGCGTGATGAAGAATTCTTCTGCCTCAGGCAATCCGGCAGGCCCGTCGATCATATTAAAGATGATTCCGCCGTGGTTGTTGAGGACAACTACAAATAGGTTGGGTAAGGGATAATTATGCCAAAAGGCATTGCGGTCATAGAAGAAGGCTTGGTCGCCAGTGATTAGAATGTTCGGTATAGAGGAGGTGAGCGAATGCCCAACGGCGCTGCTTGTGCATCCGTCAATACCACTTGTTCCCCGGTTGCCGTAAACATTCACACCTTTTTGGTTCTCTGTGAGGCCAATGTGGTTGGCGTAACGAACGCTCATGCTGTTAGCCAGATGAAGATTGCAATGAGCAGGGAGGGCATCCATCACGTGTTTAAGAAAAGCAAATTCGCCTTGATCATGCTTTTTGAAGAATGTGCTGATTTCTCCCTGTGTTATTTTTTCATGCTGCAGCCATTCGTCTGCATAGGCATTTTGGGAAACCGGGTGATTGCCAAGGCGGTGGTTGAGTTCAGAAAAGAAATACGTTGGATCCACCGGAATAGTGCGGGTGAGAGATTGAAAAGTATCGGCTGTATCGCCACTGGTCTGGAGGTGCCAGTGTTCTCGGGGCTTGTGCTTGCGAAGGAAGACCTTCAGGTTTTTTGCCACAAGGGATTGGCCAAAGGTGATAAGAAGATCCGGTTTGAGCGCCGTTTTGAGTTTTTCAGGCATTTGCCCGAGGAACGCGTCTGCATGACGACAGTGAAAGGGAAGTGCATGCAGGTTATTCAAGATATCACCTGCAATAGGCCAGCGATGGCTTTGATGAAACTTAATAAGTACGGGAGCAAGGACATGGGTTACGGAGAGTTGCCCTGGCACCACTAGTATTTTTTGAAACGCGTCCAAAGACTTAATGATTTCTGCCCAGTGATCTTCTGAGAGTGCGTGATTTTCTGGAATTACATGAATGTTCCTTGGCGTGGCGTGCGGCGGATGATTTTCTTGAATTGCAGGATAAAGCGGTTCACGGAACGGAGCATTAATGTGTACCGGCCCACAGGGTTTTGCGGCAGCCAGGTTGATGGCTTCGTTGCCAATTCGATTAGCAAACCACAGTGCATCATCATGCGGGTATTCCTGGGGGAGCTCAAAATAGCGTTTGACGTGGTTCCCGTACAGACCCGATTGACGAATCGTCTGGCCATCCAGTTGATCGATCCACTCTTTGGGCCGGTCTGCCGTGATAACGATCAGGGGAATTTGCTGAAAGAAGGCTTCTGCTACGGCAGGAGCAAAATTGTAACCGGCGGAACCTGAGGTGCAAATCAACACGACAGGCTTGCCTGTCTGTTGTGCCATCGCTAAACCGATAAAGGCCGCGCTGCGTTCATCGCTGAATGTCCAGCAGGTGAACTGGTTACTTCGTAGGAAGGCAAGCGTAAGAGGAGCGCTCCGGGATCCCGGGCAAAGAATCACATGCTCGATGCCCTTCAGTGCGCAGAGCTCAGCCAGCAGATGGATAACGGTCGAATTCACTGGTGCGAAGGTAGTATGGCCGTGAATTAGTCCCTAATCACTTCGAGAAGGGTGTTCATCTTGAGTTCTGTTTCCTGCCATTCTTTTTCAGGGTCCGAATCGGCGAGCACACCAGCTCCTGCATACAGGACGGCAGTATCGCCAAACAACTGCATGCATCGCAGGTTGACGAATACCTGACTTTCATTAGCGATGTTGACTGGCCCCAGGTATCCGCTATAAAACTGGCGATCATATCCTTCATGTTCCTTGAGGAATAGCAGAGCCTGATCCATAGGCATTCCGCAAACGGCTGATGTCGGGTGTAGGAGTTGAAGCATGACCGTTCCGAGTTGAGGATAACGCGTTGCCACCATGTCCACCTCGAACTCAGTTTTCAGGTGAACTACATTGCCGGCTACCACTGTCTTGGGTCCGAGTTCTTCAAATTCACGCAGCCGGATCTTCTTAAAGCAATTAATAACATAGCGCTCCACCAACCCCTGCTCTTCAATTTCCTTTTGCGCCC
This sequence comes from Cyclobacteriaceae bacterium, assembly GCA_043750575.1. Classification (GTDB taxonomy): domain Bacteria; phylum Bacteroidota; class Bacteroidia; order Cytophagales; family Cyclobacteriaceae; genus ELB16-189. Next base: position 11,560 of record JAYVBH010000030.1, on the reverse strand, counting down.
AGGTAATAGTTCTGATATCAGTTCCTGGAACAAACCGTTGCGTTCCGGCGACGGCAGCTGTATGAAAGCGCTGTTGAGCATCCACTTTGACTAGCATTTCCGGAGTGGCGCCAACCCAGGTTCCAGAGGCCGGACTGGAAAATACGGACACCATTGCAGTCGGGTAGCGCTTTCCAAGCGCCATAAAGGTTTCGGCGACATCAAAGTGTTTCGGTAAAGGCACCTTTTTGCATCGCGACGGGACGAGTTTATCAAATCTCGATTCCGCAACAGCATCACGGCATCTGGTAACAAGTTTCAGATAGGTTCCGTCATCCGCTGGAGGAGCGGAAACTCGGTCCCTGATGAAGTATTTCTTTTCCTGGTTTGTTATTTCTGCGCCTGACTGACGAGGATGAAGAGATTGCAGGAGACTTCCGGTTAAGGAGACAAAGTGACCGGCATCGTATTTAAAAAACTCATCTGTAGGCAGGAATATTTTCTTTTCACCTGGATCGAAAGGGGCAAAAATGAATCCTGGGGTTTTATTTTCCAGGTTGATATCATGTATTCTTGAAGGGCTGATGCTTGCGGCAAATTGAACGGCCGTTGAGTTGGGTAGTTTCCAGAGTGCAAACGAGTAGCCGGCCTCATGGCATTTGACCATGGCGAGCCGCGCGAAATCTCCAAGAGAGATGTCAATATCAAGTTGAATACCAGCTGCCATAGCTATCGCTTATCGATAATGGCCATGGTCAGCCGGCTAATGCAAACGAGATCCTGTTGGTCGTTCGTGATCCTGATTTCCCATACCTGTGTCCTTTGTCCAAGGTGGATAGGTCGCGCTATACCAAATACGAAACCCGACTTTACTGTCTTGATGTGGTTGGCGTTAATTTCGACTCCAACGCAATGCTTATTTGAATCGGAGAGGGTGCAATGTGAGGCAACGCTCCCCAAGGTCTCAGCAAGAGTAACGGAGGCGCCACCATGAAGGATTCCGTAGGGTTGATGGGTCCGGTGATCGACCGGCATTTTGGCTTCGATGTAGTTATCACCGAACCCGGTGATAATAATACCGAGATGTTCGATCATCGTATTTTTGCTCATCGCATTGAGCATGTCAAGGGTGATGGCAGGATTTATCACATTTTTCACTGGTGCAGCTTTTTTATGTCCCGTCGGTGATTTATTTATCTTTGCGGCCGTTGCCAAAGTTGGCAGTGCCAAATTAAAGGAATTTGATCTCACAAAAAATATACTTGATACGGCACGGGCAAACCGACTATAATCTGCAAGGTATCGTCCAGGGAAGCGGGGTTGATGCATCGTTGAATAATACAGGCCGTGGGCAGGCGCGCTCCTTTTATCATGCGTATCGCGACATACCGTTTGACCGGGTTTATACTTCCAAGCTGAAGCGCAGTCAGGAATCGGTTGAAGGCTTTGTGGCTGATGGGTTGACTACGGAAGCGATGGTAGCCCTGAATGAAATCAGCTGGGGGTCAAAGGAAGGCCAAAGGATTACACCGGAAGAGGATGAGTACTATCATTGGATGTTGAAGCAATGGCAATTGGGTCAAACGCATATTCCGATTGAAGGTGGAGAAAGCCCGGATGCCGTTGGGAAGCGCCAGCGGGCCTTCATCGACCTGGTGAAGTCCCGGCCCGAAGACAAAAATGTGTTGGTATGTATGCATGGACGGGCCATGCGTATTTTACTCTGCCAGTTGATGAATTACCCGCTAAAGGCGATGGATATGTTTGAGCACGAAAATCTTTGCCTATACCTTCTTCACAACAGCGGTAGCAGCATAACCGTCGATTTGCACAATAATACGGATCACCTCCGTGTCACGGCCGCTGGCGTTCTATAGCTTGACCCCTTAGTTATTTCTGAGTTGGTCGAGAGCAAACTTTGCTTTGCTGTCGATTCCATTCTTGTATTCGTACCGCTTATAGCTGAGCGCTTTTTCGTAGTATTTCTTCGCAGACGCCATGTCACCCTGAGCCTGACTGATGTATCCAAGCTGGAGTGCAGCATTGGGAGCGAAGTACCAGGGTTCATCTCCTGTTTTTTCGATAGTCTGAAGATAAAAAGCTTTGGCTACCGGGATATCCTGAGTTTTATGGGCTAGTCTGCCTTTCCGATAGGCGAATTCTGTGGCATCCTTTGCATTTTTCAAGTCGGCTTGCGTCACCGTCCTTATTACATCGCGAGCCTCTTTATAATATCCACCATCTGTGAAGAAGCGTATTCTGAGGATTTTGGAATTTGGAAACCCATCTTCGGCCAGCATGGCTGCCGCATATTTGTCCGGATCAGCTGATGTTTTTCCCGTATTTTTTGCGGTTTCAAAATTCTTCTTTGCGTTGGCGACGTCACCCAACAAGTGATAGCACAATGAAATTTTATAGTAGGAATCCTTTTTGAAACTTTGACTCCTGTACCCTCGGATGAATTTCTGATACGCCTGGATGGCGAGGGCATAGTCTCCTTTGTGGATCAAGGCTTCTCCCCGAAGGTACTCCACATAGGCCATCTGCAGCCCACGGGGATGTTTGTCAAGTGTTTGCATCAGCGCAAAGGCTTCTTCGCTTTGCGAGTTTTTCATCAACATGTTGATGCCGAGGAACATCAGCAACCGACTGTCTGGATCTTTTATCAAGCACTCTTTGAATCCCAGCGCGGCTTCGCCAAACTGTTGGTTTAGAAATCCTTTAATGGTATAGAACAGGATTGAGGCCTCCATACTAAGGGACGAATTGGAAAGCCTGAGATCTTCAAGGTGTTTCTGGCCGATCTTCACAGACCCTTTCATTCCCAACAAACTCATGAACCATTGGTACTTGTCCGGAACTGAGCCGACCATCACCTGGATGACGCCATGTGTCTTTTTTATTGGAATAAAGTTAGGGTACTTTTTGATGCACATCTGGGCTGTCTGGTAGGCCTGCCGGATTGCCAGCACGGCATTCAGTTCCTGCCCCAGGTTGAGGAGGTTGAAGCCACGTTGCAGGCTGATTTCAGCTCGCAGAAAGAGCGTTTCCGCAGTTTCTGGCATCTCTGAGAGTTTATCAAGGCGCGACCGCATTGCATCGTTGAATTTGGAGAATCGCTTTTCATCTTCTGTAATGAGGATATCGGCAGTTTCTGAAAGGCTCTCCAGGTACATCCGGTGAAGCTCGTTGGCATTCTTGATTTCATTCAACTCATCACGCGCTTGGTCGATCTGAAGACTAAGAATGAGCTTATACACGTGCTCAAGTGCCGGATCAAAACGCCACAGATTATCTGCGCCAAGTGAGCCAGTGGCGGTTAATAAAAAAAAGCAGACCGTGATGGCTGCCTTTCTGAGATTATATAATAAGTGGCTAAGCAACTTTCTTCGTGCGTCTGGTCGGTGCAGCCTTTTTAGGCTTTACTTCCTCTTCCATGGACTCCATGTCCACGTCCGCCAGTATTCTGCCAGAGTGCTCATCAATTACGATCTTCTTCTTCTCACGGATCTCAGCGATTTTCTGAGGAGGGATAATAATGTTGCAGCCTTCAGCAGCACCGCGAACGACACGTACAACAGCTAAACCGTTGGACAAGTTGATTCGAAGGCGTTCGTAATACTTAAGGAACTTTTCCTCAATCTTCTTTGCTGCTTTTTCGCGCTCCTGAATGAGTTTCTTTTCTTCATCCTGGCTTTCGTCAGAAATCTCCAGAAGTTCCTTCTTCTTGTTCTCGAGATCGGCGCTGCGTTCCGTAATCAGGGTTTGTATTTTTTCGATTTCACTCTTCTTATCCTCAATTTTTTCCTTCCCTTCTTTGATCTTCTTCTCGCAGATTTGAACCTCTAACTCTTGCAGTTCGACTTCTTTGGTGATGGCTTCAAACTCGCGGTTATTCTTGACGTTCTTCTGTTGCTCGTTGTACTTTTTTACAAGCTTTTCAGATTCCTTGATTCCTTCCTTGTTCTTCTTGATGCCGTCTTCAATTTCCTTCAGGTCGGCTTCGAAGCGCGTCATTCGTACTTTGTACCCCTCGATTTCATCTTCCAGGTCCTGAACTTCGTCTGGGAGATCCCCCCGAAGCTTGCGGAGTTGGTCAAGTTTGGTGTCTATTGACTGGAGCCGTACAAGGGCCTCAAGTTTTTGTGTAACTGTCTGATTTTCCATCGTTTAGAGGTAACTTATGGGGTTAGTGACGGTTTTTGAAAAATGGCATGCAAAAGTAGCAAAATTTTCGGTTAGAACCTTCATGAGGAGGTCTTTCGTAAACTGCTCACTTTCGTAGTGCCCGATATCCGCGATGAGTATTCTGCCGTCAGCATCAAAGAATTCATGGTATTTGAAATCCGAGGAGACAAAAACGTCAGCACCCTTTGAAATCGCATCATTCAACAGGAAGCTGCCAGCGCCACCACAAACGGCTACTTTCTTTATCGGACGGCTGAGAGGTGCGGTGTGCCGGATGACGGATGCTTGCATAGATGTTTTCAAACGTCTCAGAAAGGCAATTGGTTCCTCCTCACTCGGGAGATCGCCAATCATACCAGCACCAACCTCCTGGTTTTCATTCTCCAACCGGGTCAGATAATATGCGACTTCTTCATAGGGGTGTGCTCCGCGAAGCGAATCCAGGATTTGCTCATTCAGCCTGTCCGGGATTAGCACCTCCACGCGTACCTCTGAAAGCTGTTCCAATTTGCCAGGCTGGCCGATATGGGGCTTGGCTGTTTCTTCAGGCTGAAACAAACCTTTTCCCTTCACTTGAAAGCTGCAGTTCTTGTAGTTACCAATTTGCCCTGCGCCTGCCTCGTGCAAGGCTTTCATGACCTTTTCGAGGCTATTTTCAGGCACAAATGTTACCAGTTTGGATAGGGTACCCTTTTTTGGACTTAGGATTTTGGTGTTGATGAGTCCAAGTTTTTCTGCGATTTTATGATTGACGCCAGTTTGAATGTTGTCAAGGTTGGTGTGAATGGCGTATATCGCGATGTCTTTTTTGAGCGCCGCGATGACTGTTCGCTCTACATATGTCTTCCCCGTCAGTGACTTTAGTCCTTTGAAGAGGATAGGATGATGGGCCACTATTAGATTGCACCCAAGTGACGCTGCTTCTTCCACCACGGCCTCGGTACAATCCAGCGTGACCAGGATGCCCTTCACCGGTGATTCGAAATTTCCAACCAGCAGGCCGCTATTGTCATAAGGCTCCTGGTACCCCTTTGGAGCCCAGGATTCCAAATAAGCCGTTACATCCTTTATCTTTGGCGTTTGCATGGGTAAGAATTTGCCCCAATTTATCCAATAAGAAGGAAGAGATTCCATGAACCTGATAAAACTCTTACTGTATCCTTTTGCCGCGATATACAACGGTGTCATGCGCCTGCGGAATCATTTGTACGACATTGGACAGAAGCCTTCTTTTCATTTTGACACATCGGTAATTGCTGTAGGCAACCTCAACGTAGGAGGGTCTGGCAAAACACCCATGGTCGAGTACCTCATCCACCTTCTCAGTATTCAGTATCCAACAGTAACGCTCAGTCGGGGATACAAACGTGAGAGTTCAGGTTACCGCGTTGCCAATAAAGCGGACACGGCCAGGAGTATTGGGGATGAACCACTTCAACTGTTCCGAAAATTCGGAGATTCAATACAGGTCGTTGTCGGAGAAGATCGTGTGTTTGCTATCCCAAATATTCTCCAGGAATTTCCTGAGACGAAAGTGCTCCTATTGGATGATGCAATGCAGCAGCGTTCCATTCAACCGGATTTGACGATTTTGTTGACAAGCTATGAGCGGCCCTTCTACCGTGATTATGTTCTTCCTTTTGGCAGACTTCGTGAGTCGCGACGAGGAGCAAATCGTGCTGACGTTGTCGTCGTTACGAAATGTGATGCTGATCTTAGCATTGACGAACAAACCAGGGTGACAGCAGGCGTACAGCGATATGCGGGTAAGCGACCTGTATTTTTTTCTTCCATTGCATATGCGGCTCCTCGTCCCTTGCGCGAGAAGATAATATTCTCCAACCGCGTGATTTTGGTTAGCGGCATTGCCAACGCCGGGCCTTTTCAAACGTATTGCGAGAAGCAATTCCATGTGCTTCGGCATTTTAGGTTCGCGGATCATCACATTTATTCTGCTGCCGATCTGTTGGAGATTGAACGCTTTTGCAAAGAGCAGACGGGTGATTATGCGATATTGACCACAGAAAAAGATTCTGTTAAACTAATGGTGCCGGAATTTTCCGCTTACCTCGAACAATGGAAGTGGTTTTTCCTCCCCATCCAGCATACGTTTATTAAGGATGGTGCGAAATTTGATGAGCTGGTCCTCAAGGCTGTAAATAAGGCCGGTACCCACTAAATGAGCACTAGGGCTATTCCAACTCTTGCAATCGGCCTTCTTTTGGGGGTAGCGATGTTAGCTAGCATGCCTGCCTTGGCGCAGCGTCAACGCGGTAAGACAGAGGCACCACGTGTGGGCTCCACCATTGTTGACGACTCTACAAAGAATGTCTATGGACCGGAAACCACAAAATGGACAACCGAAGATGACTTGTTCAAGAACCGACCATACTACAGGGCGCTGGACACAGCTGTCAATGGCTATCAACGCTGGACCTATGTGCAACGGTCCAATAATTCCTACCAGGACCTTGGCGTTATGGGCACTGCGCTAAATGAAATTTTTCCTTCCAATCCTTCCCTCATTGGCGCAACATCCGGGTTTCATTCCTATGCACCATACTATGCAACGCAGGAGCCAATCTACTTTGATACAAAGTCTCCGTATTCAAGAATGCATTTAGTTTGGGGTGGCAAGGGGAGGGCCTTGACTACTGTTGCGTTCAGCCGCAATATAAAGCCGCAATGGAATTTTGGGTTTAACTATCGACCTATCCTAGTGGAGAAGCAATTGCAATCCTTCTCCAGCGACAACATGATGGTGACCAGCCACTATTATGACTTCTTTACGACGTTTAAGTCCAAGAACGAACGATATTTTCTGCTTTTTAACTTCAGGAGAATCAGACATCAGGTGAAAGAGAGCGGCGGTGTTGATAATGGAACGGCTCCACCTGATGAGATATACAATCCGAATGCAAAGCCGCTGCTTTCAAGCACAAAGACGGAGGAGTTCAGAAGCAGTTTTCATATTTACCAACACTATCAATTGGCCAGCCCATTTCAGCTATACCATATGGCTGACTTCATTAATGAAGAAAACCGATTTGAAAGTTCTGACCCAAAAACCATATTCGATGGTGTGGTTGTTGATTCTACAAAGGCGACTGACCTGGCTACCTTTGCGACGATGCGCCAGGAGGCAGGGGTAAAGGGAAATCTGGGCAAAGTGTACTACAGCACTTACTACAAATTGAGGACGTTCAAATACACCAACAGGTGGTTAGTAGATATTCCAGTTGCCATTGAAACAAATGGAATTGAACAATACCTGGGTATACGCGTGGGCATACAACTTGATTCCGTAACAGAGTTCTCCGGTACAGCGGAATACCTTTTTGGTGGGTTTTATAGAATTGAAGGAGAGATACGCAGCCCTTGGCTTGATGCCTACTTCCGCAACACGGTGTCGAAACCGGGTTTTCTCCAGCAGGTATACCGTGGTAACAATGACTACTGGAATCAGTCGTTTACTGGGGTGAATATAACTCAGGCAAAAGCCCTTGCGAAAATTGGACGACGTGCTGTTCAGTTGAGGGCAGGTGGTACATTTACCATCCTCGACCACCAGGTGTATTTCAAAGAGGTCACACCGGGTGCTGACGGCCAACGCGTATTGCCAATCCAGTCTTCTGGCAACCAGATAATTCTGTCACCGGAAGTCAGTGCAAGTTTTAGGTTCTTCAGGCATATGTACTTTCGTCCGCAGGTGATTTACAATAATGTGATTAGGAATGACGACAATGTCATGAAGCTTCCTTTCTTTTTTGTGAATGCTCAGTTGGCCTATGAAAACCTCCTTTTCAAGACGCGCTTGCAGGTTCAGATGGGGGCTGACTTTCATTGGCGGTCAACCTACCAGGCGCTGGCTTATGATGTGCCAATTCAATCCTTCTATGTTCAGGAGACGAGTTATAGTACGGCCTTTCCCCTGGTGGATTTGTTCTTCACTGGGAAAATGGGCCGGGTCCGTTTCTTTTTTAAGTACAACAACCTGATCCAGGCCTTCACGGCCAAGGGCTACCAGCCAACACCTTTGTACCCTGGACAGCGCAGTGTGTTCGATTTAGGGTTTGACTTCCTGCTTTTCGATTGATGGAAAAGAATGTCCTTGGATTGACGCTGGCGACGGACCCCCGGTGGGTGAACATAGCTGAAATGAACCTGGAGGAGATCCTTGTTGATCATGCTTACTGTGAACAGAAGGCTGCTTCAACCTGTATTTCCCTCATCATTCAATTCCCGGACAAAAAGGAAATGGTAGATCAGCTGACTCCGGTTGTGGCTGAGGAGTGGGCCCACTTTGAGCGGGTATTAGCCAAGTTGCGGGAGCGGGGGTGGTCGCTTGGGCCTTCGCGCAAGGATGAGTATGTTGAGAAAATCAACAGCCTTATTCTTAAGGGAGGAAGCCGGGACCAACTGCTTTCCGAACGGCTCTTGCTCAATGCCTTGATAGAGGCCCGAAGCTGTGAGCGATTTCGGCTTTTGTGGAAAGAAATAGGAGATCAGGACCTTGCAATATTTTATTACGAACTGATGGTCTCTGAAGCCGGGCACTACAAAACCATTCTAAAGCTTGCAAGCTATTATCAGCCTAAAGAAGTCGTTGACCGTCGTTGGAGGGAAATGCTCGCGGGGGAGGCTGAGATTCTGAAGGGCATCACCTTGCGTGCTGATCGGATTCACTAGTCAGGTTTTCTGCTTTTTCTTTTTTGCTGCAGGAAACAGCACGTTATTCAGGATAAGGCGGAACCCGGGTGAATTCGGATGAAGATTCAGATCCGTTGGATCTTCATACACAGTATGCTGATAGTCTTCTGGATCATGGCCGCCGTAGAATGTCCAGAAACCTTTACCAAAAACACCGTGCAAGTATTTGGCCTCATTGATTTCTTTGTTCTCACCCATGATGACAACATCAGATTTAATGAGGTTCTTTTTGAACCCTGTCGTTTGTCCGAAAAAACCCTCAATGACCTTCGTGTGATTTTGCGTTAGCATGGTTGGGATAGGGTCCCACTTGGCTGAGAATTCAAAGACTGAGAAATAATCGTTATCCTGTCTTAGCCCCCGTTCTTGCGCATTGTTGTCAATATCTGAGAATTCATAGGTGAATGGATCACGGACCAGGTGAAAATTTGTGAACGCCAATGTGTTGTCATACACGAGTTTTTCTTGCGCCTTGGGATCAGGAGCATCGCCATCGTACATGCGGTCACAGATATCCGTTCCTTCTGCGGCGAGCGCAATGTCGTATGAATCAGTTGCGGAACACATGGCGAACAGAAAGCCCCCGCTGCCGACAAACTCTTTGATTCGCTTGGCAACCGCTAGCTTTAACTGCGACACTTTGGGAAACCCGTGTTTCCGTGCCATGTCCTCAGCTTCTTTTTGTTGTTCAAGGTACCAGGGCATATTGGCATAGTTGCCATAGAATTTTCCGTATTGACCTGTAAAATCTTCGTGGTGGAGGTGCAGCCAATCGTATTTGGTAAGGTCACCCTTCATGACTTCATCGTCGAACACGATGTCATATGGAATTTCAGCGTAGGTAAGCACCAGCGTTACGGCATCATCCCAGGGTTGTTTGGCTTTGGGCGAGTACACCGCGATCTTAGGGTACTTTTCCAACTTCATGATATCGTAATTAAGGGCTGGACTCGCGATCTCCATCAGGATTTGATTGGCCGTCGCATCAGAGATGATCTCGTAGGTTACGCCGCGTACAATTAATTCGTTCTGAAGTGAGGGATGAAACTTACACATAAAGCTTCCACCGCGATAGTTGAGAAGCCAGTCCATTTCAGCATCCTTCTTAAGAACCCAATAGGCAATTCCGTAGGCTTTCAGGTGGTTGCCCTGCTTCTCGTCCATAGGCACAAGGATATAGTTCGCCCGGGCAAACAGCGCGGCCAGCAAAAAGCAGAACAAAAGCAGGGTTCGCATCGTTGAAGGGCTATTGATTATGGAACAAAATAATAGATACCTGGACTCTGATCCAAAACGCAAAAGAGCGTATTTTTGTGTTGCAAAACTGATATTTTCCCTGAAATATGCTTGAAAACATCAAAGAAGGACTTCGGTCCATCAAGGCGAACTTGCTCCGATCCATTCTGACGGCTGTAATTGTCACATTCGGCATCATGGCTCTAGTGGGATCATTGACGGCTGTAGATGGCATTGGTCAAACTTTGAATGAAAGCCTCTCCTCACTAGGTGCCCATACCTTTGATATCTGGTCAAAAAATAACCGGGGAGGGAGCAGGAGTGGAGTGAAAGAAAAAGTTTACAAGAGATTGATGATGCCCGAGGTTCAGCGGTTTGAGAGCCAGTTCAAATTCCCGGCAACAGTCAGTATACATGCATGGCTGAGCGGAAATGCAGAAGTAAAACGCATGTCAGTCAAAACAAATCCAAACATTCAGATTGTGGGAATCAACGCCCACTATATGGCAGTAAAGGGTCTTGATTTTGATTTTGGAAGGAGCTTTTCTCCACTTGAAATTCAATATGGCTCGAAGGCCGTGGTATTGGGCAGAAAGGTTTATGAAGCCCTCTTTGATGATAATGTAGATCCAGTCGGACAAGAGGTTTCGCTTAAGGGAGCACAGTTCAGAGTGATAGGCATACTTAAGGGAAAGGGTAACCTGGCGGAGAACAACTTTGACAACATGGCCCTCATTCCACTTATCGTCGCTAATCAACTGGCTTCTGGTCGGGGCTTGGACTACAACATCGCTGTTGCTGTACCGGATCCCACCAAGATGGACATGGCGATGGGGGAGGCCACCGGCCTGATGCGGTCCATTCGACGTGATCAACTTGGCAAGCCCAATTCTTTTGAGCTTGATAAGAGTGATACCTTGGAGGATCTCAACCAGTTGATAGGTATCATAACTTGGGTGGGTCTAGGAATCGGATTCATTACTTTGCTTGGCTCTTCCATTGCTTTGATGAACATCATGCTTGTTTCCGTAACGGAGCGTACGCGCGAAGTTGGAATTAGGAAAGCGCTTGGGGCGACGCCCTTGAAAATCAGACAGCAGTTTATTGTCGAGGCCATAGTTGTTTGTCTAATAGGCGGCATAGTAGGAGTTCTCCTCGGAGTGGCCATCGGCAACATCGCGGCCAAGTTCATGAACATGTCCTTTGTTTTGCCTTGGCTCTGGATGTTTGTAGGGTTGGTTGTGTGTGTAGCTGTAGGGCTCTTTTCCGGCTACTACCCCGCAAATAAGGCATCCAAACTTGACCCGATTGAATCGCTCCGGTTCGAATAGCTGCTTCATTTCAAGTCGATAATTTCTTTTCTTTGCGGCCCCGGAGAGATGCCAGAGTGTCGAGACGAACCGCCTTGCGGTTGTCTCGATGATGACTGTAACGTCCTCAGCTGAAC
>JAYVBH010000029.1:0-109548 GCA_043750575.1 Cyclobacteriaceae bacterium | reverse complement strand
TGTTCATCTAATCTTTGTTGTGTGGTAATAACAAAGTTAGTGGAGAGAAGCTATTTACTTAGTTTCTCTCCTTAATTTTCCCGGACAACAATGATTTGCTGATTTGCTGATTTGGTTATGGGACGCAGGCTATTAACTTGCCAACTGGGAGTTTCTGAAGGTGAGCGGAACAAGGTAGAGGATCTAATTTCCCAACTTCATTAAAGATGAAAAATATTTTAATTTTCCTTTGCCTTCTATGCTCATCGTGCACTAAGCAAAAGATAAGGGAGATTATCTACTATTCTAATTGTAAGGACATTGAGGCTGAAATGGAATTGGGAAGATCCATAGATCTCAACAAGTCTAAATTTGAAGAAAGCAACATTGGTGTGGTTGAAAACCTTGATTCTGTTTTCTGTGGTTACCGTTTCATAAACGACAACCGTACGAAAGAATTTATGGGAGTAATGACGGACATCGATTTAGCTTTAGAGGCGGAGAAATTCTTTGCAGAAGAAACAAAATAAAAAGTGGAGACTCACCATCACCGAATTACCGAATCACCGAATTAGTTTTTTTTCTCCTCTTCCTCCGATTTCTTCTCTTCCTCATCCAGAATCTTCTGAATAAGCTCCTGCTGTTTTTCGTTTATGGTATTATCCAATTTCGCCTGCTTCTTCATGAACCGAAACATCGCGTTCTTCTTGATTTCATATGCGATGAATACGGTATACCTGTTTTCTTTTTGGTTGTAGTATTTTTTCTCGCCGATCTTCCTTAGGTCTGCCATTTCAGTATTCATGACTTGTCTCGCCAGGCTCTGAAATTTCTCGGCTACATTTGCTCCTCGCTCATTTTCCGTTTGCCCAACGTAGTTGTCGGCAACCTGTTTCATGGTTGTGTTGATCTGGCCTGCCAGAATGGTTTTGGCGTCGATATCCGCCTTGCCACGGGCAATATTTTCAGAGGAGCTTTCTCCTTTGCCGCTTGCTCTAAAGAAACGGTTGGTTGATTCATACGCGTTGCCACTGAATGGCTCATTTACTTTCTTTCCATAGGGGCTCGAAGCGCATCCGGCCAATACGGCTATGAATAGAATATTGAGAATTGAATTTTTCATCGGTTGTATGTTTGGATCCACGTCAAAATTACCAAAACTGTGCCAAAGGCAGGCTATTGTGCTGGAATTGAGATTTTCCAACGGAATGCCCATTTCCATTCAATTGTATAGGTAGCAATCCCGCTCTCTGCGAGCACCCGCACCCAATCCGTGTGGACAAAAGCCCGCCTTACAGAAAGAGGAGCATCAAATTTTACCATGCTTGAAGAGGAGAACAGGCCCGTCAATAGTCGGATGGAATAGTAGGCCAGCCAATGGCGGTGAATGTCATTGATGATCAAGCCTAATTTCACTTGTTTTTTCAATCGGGCAAGCAGCGTAACCAATGTGGGATCATCAAAATGATGAAAAAATAAAGTACCCATGATGATATCATACGAGCGCCGCGAGAAATCATTTGAAAGGACATCGACTGTCTCAATTATGATTTCGGGATAACCAGAACAGTTCCTTTTGGCGAACTCCACAATATTTGGATTGGCGTCTATCCCAACAAGTTTCATGGGAATCCCGTTACGCCTGCCATAATCTGCGATGCGTTTTAGAATTTCACCACTTCCGCATCCCAGATCGGCCAGGGTGATGGGAGAGATTGGATCCGCATCGCGCTTGTCAATCAATGCCCAAACCGCCTGAAGCGTCACCTGATTTCCGCCCAGCCATCTGTTGATGATGTCAAGCTCCCGCAAGGCCTGATCCACGACCTCTCCGGCGCACGTGAGATCATCCATGATTTCCAGGTCGCCCGCACGGCGAGATAGATCTAGCCTATTGCTGTTCATTCCGTAACCTTGATTCTTAGGAGCGCACTTTCCAGTGTAAGGCCCGGGCCAAAGGCAAAGCTCAGAATGCGCTTTCCATCATCAGCAGGATCAAGGTGATTAAGAAGTTCATGAAGCACAAAGAGAACAGTAGGAGATGACATGTTGCCATACTTGCGTAATACCTCATAGGCATGTTTGTTCTGGAGTTTGGTTAAGCCCAGCTCTGCCTCTATCGTTTCAAGAATCCTTTTTCCACCAGGATGGATCGCGTAGTATGCTACCTCGGCAAGTCCAGGCTTGATCTTTGCCAACAGCGAGCGCGTTAGATTTTTGATTCCGCTGCGGATAACCTCTGGCACGTAGGAAGACAGACGCATTTCAAATCCCATGTCGCCAACGGTCCAGGTCATATCGTGCTCCCCTTCAGTTGCTAACTCGCAGTGAAATTCTTCCAGTTGCAGGTTCATGCCATGCCGGGGCATCCCTTCGACAAGGACAGCAGATGCCCCATCTCCAAAAAGAGCATTGGCGAGCATGTTGTCTTCCGTGTTCTCTTTCTGAAAATGAATGCTGCAAAGTTCAGTGCATAGAATCAACACTTTTGCCTCGGGGCGAGACGCGCAGGCTGCAGCCGCAAGTTTTAGTGCATTGAATGCCGCATAACATCCCATGAAATTGATGCTTGTTCGCTCCACAGAAGAATTTAGGCCAAGGGCCTTCACGAGATCAATGTCAAGACCAGGCGCATACATGCCCGTACAACTCACCACGATGAGATGGGTGATAGTGTCCTTGCGAATTTCATGGATGCTGCCAATGCATCGTGTTGCAGCCTCGAGGCTTAGTGCCAGGGCATGCCGCCGGTAGAGTTCAAGCCGTCGTCGGGTGGAGGGAAACGGCTCAAGGCCGATAGAATTTTCGAAAAAATGAAAATCCTGGGCTTTTCCGTAGTCTTCCAGCACCGAGTAGCGTGTTTCAATGCCGCTGGCGCGGAATAGCACCCGGAGTTTTCGCGCATCGTCTTCGCCAAGCTGCATGGCCCGGGCCATGAAATCAGAAATGACGGTCTGCGGCAAAGCGTGTGGAGGGTTTGCTGTGCCGATGGCTGTGATGTAACTCATTACCCAATAATAGTTGAAAAAGGACTATCTTGATCATTGGACACATCGTATGTTTTCGAAATCCACGCTCCTGCATCTGAGAATTCCTTTCTCGTATTTTCTGCTTCCTATCTTCTTGTTTGCGTTGGCCGTTTCCCCGAACCTGATTCTTCAGCGCCTGATCTGGATTTTTGTTTTGCTTCATGTTTTTCTGTACCCCGCCAGTAATGGGTACAACAGCTACTTCGATAAGGACGAGAAGAGCATTGGTGGCTTGAAAAACCCGCCGCCGGTGTCCAATGAACTTTATTGGATGTCTCTGCTTTTCGATGCAATTGCTATCATTTTGGGAGCCATAAAGATATCCATCCTGTTTGCTGGCATGGTCCTTATTTACGGCTTGGTCTCCAAAGCCTACAGCCATCCCTCTATCCGACTCAAGAAATATCCGGTAGCCGGTTGGCTGGTCACTGGATTCTTCCAGGGTTTTTTCACATTTCTGATGTGTTATCTCGGCCTCAATAATTTTGATTTGCCAAGCGCATTTCAAATGCAAGCACTTCTTCCGGCTTCCCTCACCAGTCTCATGCTATGGGCGAATTATCCGATGACTCAGGTGTATCAGCACGAAGAAGATGCGAAGCATGGGGATCGAACCCTGAGTCTAATGTTGGGAATTCGGGGGACGTTCTATTTTGCCGCCTTCTTTTTTGGCGTGACCGCAATAGGATTTGTGTTCTATTTCAGCCAGTACTATCAACTCCGCCAAGCCTGGGGATTCCTAATCGCCCTGAGTCCTGTAGTTGTATATTTTGGATTCTGGTTTTGGATGGTGGTGGAGAACCCCGCCCAGGCAAACTTCAGGCATACCATGCGATTGAATTTTATTTCAGCAAGCTGCCTGATCATATATTTTGGTTGGCTGTTGGTTGACACACGCAATGTGGGACGGTACCTTTTTGAGTGATGCTACCGCAGTGAGGCGGCCACACGCTCAAGGAGTCTCTTCGTCGCCCGAACACCTTCGTCTTCAGACAACTGGTCTCCCTCATACTCGATGCCAAGGTAGCCGCGATAGCCTGAGGCCTTGACAATCTTCAGCATTCGCTCGAAGTCGGTCTCTACGCAATTCCCTTTCGCATCAAAATTTATTGCCTTGGAGCTCACCCCCATTGCGAATGGCATTAATTCTTCAACTCCCTTGTAACGATCATACCAGGATGTAGCCGTGATGTCAAAATTGTCGAAATCGGGTAGCGTCCCACAGTTGGGCATGCCGACAGATTTAATAACCCCGGCAAGCCATTGGGCATCGGATGAATAGCCGCCATGATTCTCCACAAGCACATTCAGTTGTGCCTGCTTGGCGTACGTACTAAGATTTCTGAGTCCGTCAATCCCGGCGACGGCAACCTCTTTACTGGTTCCTTTACCACCACAATTGACACGGATGGACTCGCATCCCAGGAAATGGGCAGCGTCCACCCATTTGTAATGGTTTTCTACTGCCGTCTGCCGCTTATGGGCATCCGGGTCTCCCAGGTCGCCCTCATCATCGCAGAGGATCAACAAGCTCCTGACTCCATTATCATCGCATCGTTTCTTAAGCTCCTTCAAGTAACTGGGGTCCGTGGAATGGTTGTCAAACAGTGTGTTCACGTACTCCACTGTGTCAATATCAAAGTCGCGCTTCGCCTTGATGGGGAAGTCAAGATTTTTCATAAGTCCCTTCTTTAGCGACTTTTCAAAAGTCCACTCTCCAAGGGAAATCTTAAAGAAAAGTTCCGGGGCTGCTGCTGCATCGGAGAGAGTCGCAAAAGATGCAGCTGCCGTCAGCAATCCAAGCTGTGACATGAAATGGCGGCGAGTCAATTGCCCCATATTCAGAATGTTTCCTTGCTCATTTAATTTCATGATTCGCTGGTATTACAGCATTAACGTTACGGCGCGATAAATGAAAATCAAAATGGATTTCCATGAGTCTTTTGAATAAGCAGATTGGCCACGGGTTTGACGTGGCGGGCCAGGCTCACAGCGAGGTTTGAAGTCCAGGGATCGCCAAATAATCGTTGAATGTGGCGACCCACCCACAACCGTTTGGCGAATTGTTTTCTCCAGGCGGTGGAATAATCCCGCTCCAATTCTTCCCTTGAATAAGATGAATCCCGGCAATAACGTAACACGTGCTCACTGATGAGCTTGGCGGAATGGATAGCCATGGCCATACCATTTCCACATAGTGGCGTGATCATTCCCGCTGCGTCACCCCCCATCAGGAGATGAGCCTCAACGGGAGATTTAGTTTCAAAGGAAATTTCATTGATGGTTTCCGGGCGGTCAAACAGAAACTCTGCCTCATCAAAGATTTTCTTGAGGAATGGATTCTTGAACACTACTGCTTCTTCCATGGCCCGTATTGTTCCATGGCTCCGCACATTATCCCGATGCGTCAGATAACAAAGATTGACAGTATCGTTCTCCACCCGGCTGATGCCACAATAGCCACCCTTGAAGTTGTGTAAAGCAATCAAGTCTTTGGGAAATTCAGGTAAACGAATGTGATATTTCACACCGACATACGGGGAGTGCCGTTGGATGAAAGCGCGATTAAGTTGCTTGTCAAGCCTGGACCTCTTCCCGTAAGATCCAATTACCACATCCGCCTCCATCATTTCATTGGAGGTCTGAACAGTAAATCGACCCTCCAGAAAATTAATTGCCGTGACTTCTGTTTGCAAGCGGAAGTCCACCCCAAGGTTAACCGCTTTTTGATAGAGGAAGTGGTCAAAAGCAAAACGACTCACGCCGAAAGCGCCTAGATCCAACTGAAGCTCTGCAGAGGCGCCATTTGTAGAAGTCAGCAGGAATCGAGTAATCTGGGAAGGTTGCAGAGAAAGTGGATAGACATCAAGTGTTTGAAGATAAGGGACCACTTCATTCGAGACATATTCGCCGCATACCCGATGGAATGGGTATTTCTGCTTTTCAATGACTCGGCTAGATATACCCTGCCGGGCGAGGTGAATGGAAGCAATCAGTCCAGCCAATCCACCTCCGACGATAACAATTTGTTTTTCCGGCATGGTGCAAACCTAGAGAATTGTAGCCTTGCGCCGCATAGTTTAGATCTGGTTGACGAGCACCATCTTTTTGACGAAGGTTTTTCCTTCCCGCATGATCTCGAGGCGAAGCCGCTTACCCGCCCGCATTTCAAATACGGTGTTTATTCCGTTAAGGTCAAATTCTGCGGCGGCAATTCCATTAATGGAAACTAATTCGTCTCCCGTCATAATTCCTGCATCATCTGCCGCTGAGCCTTTTCGCACGTCTGTGATTTCATAGCGGCGCAAACGAACCCCCTTGGCCTTAAAAGTCATACCGCTTAGGTTAAAATTGAATTTCCTCCCGAAGGCGCCGTTTTTTTTGAGATACATTTTCTCCATGGGAAAATTGAACACGGCTGTAAACCGACGGAGCAGGTCACCGCCGATTGCTCCGTTTCGAAAGACATCAGAAGATTTTAGTGAATCTGCGTAACCGTAATCTTCGGGATTGGGGAAATTGGCAACCACTTCGTTCAGTTTGTAGCGCCCCAGGTCTATTGAATTGACCCGTGCGATCTTGCCATTAATCGCTCCGCCAAGCCCACGGCCAATGAGGCTGTTGACATGTTTTTCAGGGACAACAATACGTGGATCCGACTCAGGATCAAGTACGAGTCCATGGCTTGCGCCAGTATCCACGAGAAGTTTTGAATTTACTATTGTGCCGCCGCGCATCGTCACCGGAACTTGAATGTAGGGCTTGGTATCTTCGACATGAATGGCTATTTCTTGGTAATTCTTCTTGGGTTTGTAGTAATCCGGTGCTGAGATCGTCAAGCGGCGCCCCTCATAATCAATCTCTACGACGAACCGACTGAAGACCTCGTATCCCAATATTCCCTGAACGTCCGTTCCGAGGTAATTGCGTAATTCAAGGTAATCCTGTTCCAGCACAAGCATCGCATGACCTTGACCGTGAATCCCTGGCATGTCGAGCGTAACGTTGTTGGTGATGTAGGCCTCTACAACTTTTTCTCCGCCTGGTCCTGAAACCTGATAATGGCGGCTGTACTGAAGATTGAGGATGTCGCTAAATGCTTTTTCCGTAAGGATGGTGGTTCGTACTCCGGTATCCAGAATGAATTTAAGCGGAAGCTGCCCATTGAGCACCACAGGAACAATGATCAGGTTGCTGATAATCTCAATCGGAAACTGAACACGTCGTTGCCCTGGTTTTAGGTTAAATCCAAGTTGCGCCTGACTTGCGGCAGGAATACAGAGTAGAGCGACAAGGAATAGGCGACGGATAACCATGGGGGCGCTTGCACCGGATAAATCTATTGAAAAAAACAGAACCGTTAAATGCTTAAACGGTAACTACCCCCAACATGGTGAGCAATTTTGCCGGAGATTTTTCAACTATAAGAAATTGCAGGTTGGAAGGAGTCAAAAACCCCTTTGCTGCCATGATTTTCATTTGTTCTACAAGCGGCGAAAAGAAGGATTCCACATTCAGCAATCCGATCGGTTGGTCAATTAGGCCCAGTTGACGCCAGGTCAAAATTTCCGCGAGCTCTTCCAGCGTCCCCCATCCTCCGGGCAAGGCGATAAAAACATCAGCGAGGTCGGCCATTCGCTTTTTACGCTCATGCATGGATTGTACAACGATGAGTTCAGTGAGGCCGCGATGCCCAACTTCACGGTTCAAAAGAAAATCCGGAATAACGCCTATAACCTTGCCACCAGATGATAAGACTTCGTCAGCAAGAATTCCCATCAGTCCGATGTTGCCTCCGCCATAGATCAGGCAATGACCGGACTCCGCAAGGTATTTGCCGGTTTCTCGTGCGCTGTCTGCGTAAACGGTATCCGCTCCGGTGCTGGATCCGCAAAAAACGCATACATTCACGACCGAAAGTATGATTAATGTTTGATGTCGTGTTCGTTCTTGCTGACCGTCTTGTTGGGGAAAATCCAAACGGAAAGAATAGCCAAAACGAAAAGTGCAATAACTACGCCGAAGACAGCCATAAATTGATTTTAATTTGTTCCAAATTAAGCCTCTTTTAGGAATCCATGCAAACCGGGATAGCTGGGCCCGTAATCATGGTCAAAATGCAATAAAATCAGGATAAACATGAAAAGAGTTCTTCTTGGCGCTGGAGTCTTGGTGGTTATCCTGTTTGTTGGGGTAGTTTTTTGGTGGTATAAGACCAAGTCATTCAGCCCTGAAAACAGCCTGGAATACCAGGATGCTGATGTGCAAATTTCCATTCACTACAACCGCCCCTTCAAAAAGGGAAGGGTCATTTTCGGTGGCCTTGTTCCTTATGGAAAAACCTGGCGCACCGGAGCAAATGAAGCAACGGTATTTGAAACAGACAAAGACCTCCTGGTCGGCGGAAAGAAACTTGCAAAAGGAAAGTATTCGTTATGGACTGTTCCGAACGAACACAGTTGGCAAGTCATTTTCAACAACACAATTCCGCCTTGGGGTATTGATGTCATGAATAAGGGAGAAGCGGCTCGTGATCCAAATGGAGCAGAGGTGATCGTGGAAATCCCCGTGATGATTTCACCCAAGGAAATTGAGCAATTCACGATCACCATTGAAAAGGCCGCAGGGGCTATGGAGTTGGTCTTCCTTTGGGACCGAACACTGATCGCCGTCCCATTCACAGTTAGTGAACGATAACGCGTATAAGCGCTTTTCGCTTTTCGATTATCGCCTCTTCAAAAGCTTTTCCGGATGATGCTAGCCGTGCAGGTGGGCTCCCTTCCTTCACCAAAGTGCTCTCAATGGCTTTTGCTTGTTTCAGCGTTCGGTCATTGTGATACCTTGCCTTTACCACGATGGAATCTCGGGTAGCTGTGGTTACGGAGTCTACGAAGTAGGTGACCGGAATTCGTGTGGTATCATAAACTATTTCAGTTAGATCTGCATTTGAGCGAAGGGTATCCTGAAGATATCCGTGCAGCGTAACTTCAATCGCGAATGATTTATCAGGATTTCCATTGATGAACCGTGAAAGCCTGCGAACCTCCTGAGCCGATGAAAGGGTAAGGGTTGACGATTGGGGATCAAACTGGATACCGTTTAGGTCAAGTGCGTCGCCGGAAGCGACTGGGGCCAGCGCCGCCTGTACCCGGTCAATCATAGGAGTGCCATCGCCACGTAAGTCATATTGCCTGGAATAGAATGTGTAGTTGTCTAGCTCGGGCTCTATAGAAAGTTCATACTGACTGCCATAGTTCATGTATGCGACAAACATTCCATTCTTTGCCGGCCTGGTTGAGAATGAGCGACTTTGATCGGTGAGGCTGTATACCGTAACAAACGGCGACGACAAATCGGCAGGCCCCTCCACAAAACCCTCCACACGAAGGGTTCCTTTTGGGCGGACTTCAGCCGGAAAGAGAAGTTCCACCAGCTCGCTACTGTGTTGCCCATGGGCATCTTTCAAGAGGTACATGCCCGCAGCTGTGGCGGTTACATATTGGTCATTCTCTGCTGTGTTGGCAAAATCGAGGGCCTGTGGCTTGCTCCACTCACCTTTCCGGAAGCGCGTAAAATACAAATCCATTCCGCCTTTATTTGGCTGCAGACGATCTGAGGAAAAAATGAGAATCTCTCCATCCCCCATAATCCGAGGCGTCTGCGAATTTCCAGTATTGATAAACCCAGGCAGTTCTTCAGGGGTATCCCATTGACCGTTGGGCTTTTTCTTCATCATAAGAATCCGGCAATCCTCGGCTTTATTGAAATCCATCTTTTCACATCGCATGTAGAACAGGATTGCGCCATCAAGGGTAGGAGAAGGACAGGCCTCATGGCTTTTGGAGTTGGCGGGTAGGAGCATATTTACTGGCTCTTCCCATCGATTTCCAACCAATTGGCTTGAATAAAGGTCAAAACCACCCATGCCGTTGCTCCTTAAATTGCTGATGAAAAGCGTCAAACCATCTGCGCTTAGGGCGAACCCCTTCATGAAATTAAGGCGGTTATTTACGGTTTTTGGAAGGGTAACGGGATCTTTCCAATTGACCCCCGTCTTGGTGGTATAGTTCATGGTAATGGCGTTGTCCTCGGCCACGTCAGCCAGATAGACCATAGAATTTCCGTCCAGACTGATAAATGGGGCGAAATTGTTGATCGCTGGATGGTTCAGATTTGGAGGGAGTTTTCGCAGTTTCGCCTGACCATATACCGCTACGGTCATGAGTGATACAACCAGGGAAAGGAGGGTCTTTGACTTCATCTTATAAATTTAGGCAAAAGACGCCACGCGCCGGGAGTAAGCGCAATTGAAATTTGACCGAATAACTTAGTGTCTTGGAAAAAATGATTTAGATTGGGTCAATGATTCAGGTAATACCATCCATTGCGATCCGCAAAGGGAAAGTAGTAAAAATGCGCAAAGGCGATCCAGCCAGCGAGAAGGCCTATGATGAAAATCCTCTCGACTTGTCAAAGCGATTTGAAGACCACGGAATTGAGGTCATTCACCTTGTTGATCTGGATGGCGCTGAAAAAGGGAGCCCCAAAAATTTCCACGTGCTGGAGGCGATTTCCAATCATACCGACCTTAAGATTGATTTTACTGGCGGAATCAGCACAGACGGGGACATCAGTAGCGCATACGAGTTTGGCGCAGCCTACATAACCGCTTCAAGCATTGCGGTGACCAATCCCGAGTTGTTTGCATCCTGGATCGTGTCTTATGGCCGCGAAAAAATAACCCTAAGTGCCGACGTTACAGATGTTCAATCCAAGCAGGTGGCCTTTCGAGGCTGGCAAAAGAAATCCGACCTCAAACTAATCGACCACTTGAGATTTTTTTATGAACGCGGGTTAAAATATGCCAAATGCACAGATATTTCGCGGGATGGCGCACTTGAAGGTCCAGACTTCGATTTCTACCAGGAAATCCTGTCAACTTTTACAGACTTGAAAGTTCTGGCAAGTGGAGGGGTGCGTGATGCGGCTGATATTGAGCGGTTGAACGATATGGGAATCTTTGCAGTAATTTTTGGGAAAGCATACTACGAGGGCAAGCTCAACCTCAAAGACCTGGAACGGTTCCTGGTTAAATCCTGATTATTTCGTTCCATTTTTACTAGTCTTGTCCGCGCAAAATTTTCTCATCCCGGCATACTGACAGGCCGTGCGGGTTAGCCACATGAAAGAAGCACTTGCATATAAAGACCCGACCGGCCATACAACCATTGATGTTATTGGTGCGCGTGAACACAACTTAAAGGACATCAGCGTCTCGCTCCCCAGAAACAAACTTGTTGTCATCACCGGAATAAGCGGAAGCGGGAAATCATCATTAGCATTTGATACCATCTATGCCGAAGGGCAGCGGAGGTACATGGAGAGTTTTTCTGCCTATGCGCGTAGCTTTATTGGTAACCTCGAACGGCCCGATGTAGACAAGATCAATGGACTAAGCCCGGTCATCTCAATTGAGCAAAAGACTACTTCTCGAAATCCCCGGTCAACCGTTGGCACGGTAACCGAGATTTATGATTTCATGAGACTGCTATTCGCGCGAGCCGGAGAGGCATTTTCCTACCTGAGTGGAAAGAAGATGGTTCGGCAAACTGAAGACCAGATTATCGAAGGCATGTTCCAGCACTTCGGGCTCAAGAAACTTACGCTCCTGGCCCCTGTTGTGAAGGGCCGTAAAGGGCATTACCGAGAGCTCTTTGTCCAGATTCGGAAGAGCGGATTTACCAAAGCCCGCATCGATGGAGAAGTATTGGAGATAGCGGCCAAAATGCAGTTGGACCGGTACAAGATCCATGATATTGAGGTAGTTATTGACCGGATCATAGCCGACGAAAAAGACCGGTTTAGGATTTCGCAGTCAGTGGCTCGTTCATTGAAAGAAGGAAAAGGGGTCATGATGCTGTTGGAGGAAGACGGAACGGTTCATCATTTTTCAAAATTCCTGATGGACCCGACAACCGGGTTATCCTATGACGAGCCCGCACCAAACCTTTTCTCGTTCAATAGCCCGTACGGAGCGTGCCCTACCTGTAACGGCCTTGGCGCAATTGAGGAGATCACCGAAGACTCAGTTATCCCGGACAAGAAACTAAGCATCATGCGGGGAGGTATTTTGCCGCTGGGAGAGTACCGCGACATATGGATCTTCAAAAAAGTTGAAGCCATCTTGAAGCGAAACAAACTCTCCCTGTCCACACCAATCAAGGACATTCCCAATGAGGTTATCAAGATTCTCCTTCACGGCGACGACGTGCCAGTTTCTGTCCCTTCCGTCAAATACCCGGGAACTGACTGGAACACAAAATTCGAAGGCATTGTCAGTTTTCTGGAGAAAATGCGCGAAGAGTCTTCAGAAGGAGCAAAAAAATGGATGGAAGACTTCATGATTACGCGAGTTTGTCCTGAATGTCAGGGAGCCAGGCTGAAGAAAGAATCGTTGCATTTCAAGATTGACGGAAAAAATATCGCTGAGTTGTCCTTGCTAGACATTCTGGAACTGAAGAAGTGGTTTGAAAAACTAGAGGACCGGCTAACACCCAAACAGCGGACTATCGCGGCCGAGGTTCTTAAGGAAATACGCAAGCGCATTGGCTTTTTGGTAGATGTTGGGCTGGAATACCTAGATCTCAACCGACCACTGCGCACATTGAGCGGCGGAGAAGCTCAGCGAATTCGACTGGCCACGCAGATTGGAACGCAGCTTGTTGGCGTACTTTATATTTTGGACGAACCCAGCATTGGCCTTCATGCGCGTGATAACGCCAAGCTGATCAAAGCACTTAAGGATCTCCGCGATTTGGGCAATTCTGTGGTTGTGGTTGAGCACGATAAGGAAATGATGCTTGAATCGGATTACATCATTGACATCGGCCCAGGCGCTGGCAGGCATGGTGGGAAAGTTGTGGCTGCCGGAACGCCGGCAGATTTTCTGAAAAACGACAGCGTTACTTCCCGCTATCTGAGCGGGGCTATGAAGATTCCCTATAGCAAAGCTAAGCGGAAAGGCACCGGTAATGAACTTGTCTTGCTTCAGGCCACAGGCAACAATCTGAAAAGCGTTGACTTTACGATTCCTTTAGGAACATTTGTTTGTGTCAGCGGAGTTTCTGGTAGCGGGAAGTCGACCCTCATCCATGAAACATTATTTCCCATACTCACCCGGCATTTATTCAAATCCAGAACCGAACCCCTGCCCTACAAAAGCGTAAAGGGACTGGAGTGGATTGACAAAGTGATCGAAGTGGATCAGTCGCCGATCGGAAGGACCCCACGATCAAACCCAGCCACTTACACCGGGGTGTTCACTGACATCCGCGATCTTTTTGCGCAAATGCCCGAGTCAAAGATCAGGGGATATAAGCCTGGGCGCTTTTCATTTAATGTCAAAGGTGGACGGTGCGAAACCTGCGAGGGAGCAGGTCTCCGGTTGATTGAGATGGAATTCCTTCCCGACGTGTATGTAAACTGCGAAACCTGCAAAGGAAAGCGCTATAACCGCGAAACCCTGGAAGTCCGGTTTAAAGGAAAGTCCATATCGGATGCACTGGACATGACTGTAGAGGAGGCCGTAATCTTCTTTGAAAACCAACCCAGAATTCTGCGCAAGATCGAAACACTCAATGATGTGGGGCTCGGATACATTTCTTTGGGACAACATGCCACCACGCTCTCAGGCGGGGAAGCACAACGTGTTAAATTGGCAACAGAGTTGTCTAAACGGGATACCGGCAAAACCCTCTACATCCTGGATGAGCCAACCACGGGTTTGCATTTCCAGGATATTGCACATTTGCTTGGCGTGCTGCAGAAATTGGTTGATAAGGGGAACACTGTTTTGGTGATTGAACACAACATGGATGTGATTAAGTCTGCCGATTTTCTTGTCGATTTGGGCCCCGAAGGAGGCCAGAAGGGCGGAAGAATAGTTGCTACAGGTACCCCAGCCGAAGTTTCCAAGAACCCTGCCAGCTATACTGGAAGGTTTCTGAAAAGTGAGCTCCGCTGACTGCCGTCAGGCGCATTTGCCGAGCCCACATCCATTCATCACTATGTGAAGGGTATTGGATATAAGGATTTCTACCTTTGCTCCGACCATGGTCAATAAAGTAAGACTTTACTGGACGTTGCAAATTGGAGGATGGGCGCTCTATGCCCTCATCCAGATTATTTTTAGTGCCTCTGTTTCGGACAGTACCGGAATTAGCACCAAACGCGTTCTGTTTTTTACATACGAGGCTGCCTTCTGTCTGCTACTAACGCACATCTTCAGAAACCTGATCAACCGATGGAAGTGGCTTGGTGCCGGAATGCCAGTACTGATACCCAGAGTGATTGCAAGCGTCTTCGTGCTTGGGCTGGCAATTGTTTTTCTTCGGATGCCAATCTCTATTCCGCTTGGTCTGTATACGAGCCAGGAGGCATTCAATACCAACAACATCCTTGGACTTACAACTGTCTACGCATTTTTCTTCTTCTTGTGGTCGATCTTGTATTTTGTATACAACTATTTTGAACGGTACAACACGTCGTTGAAATTGGAGGCCTCCGTACGTGAGATTGAACTGAACAACCTGAAATCACAGCTGAACCCTCATTTTATTTTTAACGCGCTCAATAGCATACGTGCTTTAGTTGATGAGAATCCCGGGAAATCGAAACAAGCCATCAATCAGCTTGCCAATATTCTTCGAAACTCTCTGAGCACAGGAAAGCGTGGACTGACCAAATTTGAAGACGAATTGAATACTGTCAAAGACTACCTGGGACTTGAAAGTATCCGCTTTGAGGAAAGGCTTAAAACACAGTTTGAGATTGATCCGGAATCCCTTGATTTTCTGGTTCCACCGCTGATGATTCAAACGCTGGTGGAGAATGGCATCAAGCATGGAATCGCCAAACTAACCGCAGGAGGAATCATTCACATGAAGGCTTCTGTGCGCAATGACCGCCTCACGGTTCAGGTAAGAAACAGCGGTCAGTACCTGAATGGAAACGGCGGTTCTGGGGGCCTTGGGCTGGAAAATACGCGACAAAGATTGCGGCTCATCTACGGCGACAAGGCCACATTTCGGATTCTTCCTGAAAGCAATACTTTTGTTTTAACTGAAATAGAAATCCCACATTTGCGCTGAACTTAACAATCCTATGAAAGCACTGATCATTGATGATGAACGCCTGGCACGTAAGGAATTGATTAAGCTTTTAGAAGAGCATCCTTCAATAGAAATTGCGGGGGAAGCACAGAATGCTGACGAAGCTGAACAGTTGATCACCGAATTGAACCCTGATATCCTGTTCCTGGATATCCAAATGCCAGGACGCACTGGATTTCAGCTTCTGGAGTCACTTGATACCGTGCCACTGGTAGTATTTACGACAGCCTATGACGAGTTTGCTTTGAAGGCTTTTGAAATCAATGCACTGGATTATCTATTGAAGCCCATTACCGCGGAACGCCTCGCTGAAGCCGTACACAAGATTCAGGAAAAGGAGAGGATAAGGTCAGGACGTGGCAGAGATGAAAAACTTGGACTCGAAGATCAGGTGTTTGTCAAGGACGGTGAGCGATGCTGGTTTGTTAGCTTGGCCAACATCCGGCTTTTTGAATCTGATGGCAACTACATTAAAGTATATTTCGATACGAATCGCCCTATGATTCACAAGTCACTCAACGCATTAGACGAAAAACTGGATGAGCGTTCGTTCTTCAGGGCCAGCCGGAAACATATAGTTAACCTCAGTTGGGTCGAGAGCATCGAGCCCTGGTTCAATGGCGGGCTTATGGTGAAACTCCGTGGAGGAGATAAAGTAGAAGTAAGCAGACGCCAAGCAGCGAAGTTTAAGGATATGATGAGTTTGTAGGGTTCAAAAGCTCGCCAGACTTATTTCAGAACCAGCTGAACAAGATCTTGTTCCACATTCCAGTCGCGCGCCAACCGGATCATGGCAGTAGCCTCCATTTCAGTAACGTATCCTTTCAGATTATTGGACTCCCAGACCATGTTGATAAGTTCAACACGTTTTTCTTGGGTATAATCCCGGATGATATCATTTAGAAAAGCACGGGCCCTGTCAAATGAGGTGACTTGGTCTTTTTCAATAAATTCGATTGCCCACTTAAGCTCCTCTGGCCCCTCAAGCCGCCTGGCCGCTGCATCCAGATCAATTTTTTCTTCCTGATCAAGCCCATGATAGTGGAAGATCACAGCTTTCAAAAGCAGATATACTCGTTTCTCCTCGGAGGTCATAGCCTAAAGATCGTAATTTTTGGTTGCTGCGAGCAAGGGCGGTTATGGAATCACCTAGATCATGAGATCCTCAGTAATCTTATCAGCGAGCAGTTTCCCTTTCCGGGTAAGCCTGAGCACGTTGTTTTTCAGAGTTAGAAGCCCGCTTTGAAGGTGAAGATCAATATAAGGGCCTTGACGTGCGATGAGATCGTCGTTGAGTGTACGATGCAAAAACAGCAAATCGCATCCCCATGTAGTACGCAGTCTTGTGAGAATATATTCATTGATCTTGTTTTCGGGCGTTAACAGCTCTGCTTCAAGAGGTAGTTTACCTTCCGCCAGGGCCTTCACATACAGTGCGTTGTTTCGAATGTTGAAATACCGATAGCTCCCGTCGTAGGAATGTGCGCTTGGCCCAATGCCAAGATAAGGCTCTTGCATCCAGTAGTTGCTGTTATGGCGGGAGAAATAGCCGGGTCTGCAAAAGTTGGAAATTTCATATTGCTCAAACCCTGAATTATCCATCACCGCTTGCAGCAACTCAAATTGTCTTGCGGCAGGTTCTTCATCAACAAGGGAAAGCCTGCCTTTTTTGTTCCAGTTGCCGAATACAGTCTTTTCCTCGATGGTGAGTGCATACGCCGACAAATGGGTTGGCTGGTAACTGATGGCTTTCATGAGCGTTTCCCGCCATAGCTCATGAGATAGTCCTGGGATGGCATAAATCAGGTCAAGGCTGACGTTGGTAAAACCGGAAGTAGCGACATCCTTTAGACATCGATCGGCTGTTGCTGCATCATGTGCCCGGTGCAGATATTGCAGCAATGCGTCATCAAAGGACTGGATTCCAATGCTCAGGCGATTGATTCCAACATTGTTAAGTAATTCAAGTTTTGCCAAGGTCAGGTCGTCCGGATTGGCTTCAAGCGTAATCTCCGCTCCCGGGGCTATTGGGAAGGTACTTCGAATAGCGTGAAACAATCGCTGAAGATCTTTTGCGCTTAACAATGAAGGGGTTCCGCCACCCAGGTACACTGTCTTGAGGGGTGCTTTAATGAATTCCCTTTGCAGCACGATTTCCTGGATCAAGGCATTTGTCATCTCCTCCTGACGTTGATGGTCGGTCGAAAAATGGAAATCGCAGTAGTAACACGCCTGCTTGCAAAATGGAATATGGAGGTACAATCCGGCCATGCGTGAATTTGCAAATTGTTTTTTCGCTATTCGCCGAGCTTTAGGATATTTTTGTGAAATGATCCGGATCCTTCTACTCCTCATGACACAGTGGGCTTTTGCTGGCCCGGTTCTCGTGAAGGACTTGCGGCCGGAATGGACCGTGTATGATAAGAATGCGTATCTACCGATAGGTGATCGCAGCCCCGATAGCTTTTCAACCATCTATTTCACCCTTGACCCGAGGAACTTTGGGGGCCACCACCTCCATGTTCAGTGTCCGGAGGAATGGCAATTTTTTGTTGATGGAAAACTAATTTTTTCAAGTGAACAATCAGCGCTTCTTAACATGGATAGCCTTGCTTTGGAATTTGGAGGACCACTCCTGATTGGTATACATGCCGCAGATGGATTCCGGGATGGACTCACTGAAATAGTATTTACCGGTGACGCTGCTCAGCACTATTTCCCTGAGATGTTGCCTCGCCCACCGACGTACTTCCGTGATTATGGAATCATTGCTTCCGCTATTCTTGTTATGTTTCTTCTCCTGTTGTATCGAACCAACCCACAGCTCACGCTGGACTACTTTTCATTTGAAAAAATCTTTTCAGCTGCTGAACGAAACGAAATGCAGTTGGCTTCACGCATTACATCCAGTGCCAACTTGTTGTTTTATTTGTTTTGCGCACTGCTGGCTGGATTCCTGCTTTCGGCCATCTTCTATTCGGCCGGACCCTTTTTTCATGCAGCTCGCCCGCTTCAGATTACCTCCTTTGGTTCTGCATTCTGGGTATGGACCAAGCTGTCGCTGTTTATTTTCATTCTCCTGGCCAGTAAACTGTTTATCGTTCTTGTGTTTTCAACGCTCTTTAATTTTAGGGAAACAATAAGCTTTCAATTTTTTAACTTCTTAAGATTTGTCCTGTTCACGGGAGTGACCATGGCTGTCTTGAGCCTTATGTTCTTCATGTTTCGGGTAGATGCAGCCGTGTTTTATGAACGGTTGGTCGTCTTGGGCCTGATCTTGCTGAGCCTAGGGTCAATCGTCGTTCTGGCGAAACTATTGGGAAAATCACGCTTCTCCTTTTTTCATTTATTTTCCTACCTTTGCATATCGGAATTTATTCCGCTGGTGATCATTTTCAAGATATTCTTTTGATTTCCGAACCCGATTTGTGCAGATATGACAGATACGCTTGCTCTTGACAGAATGCGGAAAGTAAAAAGCCTCCTTGTCACGCAGGAACCTCCCACCGACCCGACTTCTCCTTACTTCAAGATCGCTGAAAGGTATTCAGTTAAGGTAGATTTCCGTCCGTTCATCCAGGTGGAACCGGTTGCCGTTAAAGAGTTTCGCAAGCAGAAGGTTGAGATACTGAACTACACCGCAATCATTTTCACGAGCCGAAATGCCGTTGATCATTTCTTTATCCTGTGCCGGGAATTGAAAATCGAAATGCCCCCGGAGATGAAGTACTTTTGTATTTCGGAGCAAACTTCAAATTATCTTCAGAAGTACATTGTGATTCGGAAGCGCAAAATCTTCACGGGCCTAAAGGACACACGCGATTTGTTGGAGATCATTAAGAAGCATAAGAACGAGAAGTTCTTATTTCCGTGCTCCGACATTCGGAAGAATGATATCCCCGACTTTTTCAAAGAAAATAATTACCATTTCTGCGAGGCCATCACGCACCATACCGTGGCCGCAAATCTTTCTGACCTGAAGGAAGTTTTTTATGACATTCTGGCCTTCTTCAGTCCATCAGGCATTCACTCCTTGATGACCAACTTTCCGGAGTTTAAGCAGAACAATACCCGAATTGCTGCCTTTGGGCCGGCTACCGCAAAAGCGGTTCGCGATGCCGGACTCGTTCTTGACATTGAGGCGCCACTGCCAAATGCCCCGTCAATGACGGGAGCATTGGAGCTCTATATTAAAAAGGCGAACCAGCCTAAGTAATAGATTTACATTCTTTCGTTATTTCAATGGAAAGTCGCTGAAGGCGAAGGGATTATTGATTTATATTTGACGACCTGTTGATGGTTCAGTGAAAAAACTAGCGATCGCTTTATTCTTTCTTGTATCCTGTGAAACCTGGGCTCAGCAAGACCCCCAGTTTACGCAATACATGTTTAACAATTTTTATTTCAATCCTGCTTTTGCCGGAACCGATGGGGTGACCAAGATCACGGTCGTTCACCGGTCTCAATGGCTCGGCTATTCCCCGACATTTGATGATGGTGGTGCGCCAACCACACAACTTGTAAGTGTGCACACACCCATTGCCAAGTTGAAAGGCGGTGTAGGTGGATATTTTGTTAATGATAATCTCGGACCCGTTACCAATATGGAGATCCAGGGATCCTATGCCTACTACTTGCCTATAAAGAATGGCCGGCTAAGTCTCGGGATTCGGGCGGGCATGGTTTCTCAGAAAGTTGATTTTGACAAGTTCAGGGCGATTGACCCCAGTGACCCGTTGCTTGCCAAGAAAGGAACCGAAACCCAATTCCAGCCGGATTTTGCTTTCGGCGCCCTTTTCAAGAAAGAGAAATATTACCTCGGTTTGGGGATTAATCACCTCAACCAAGCTTCCTATGACTTTGGCTTGACCCAGCAGAATCAACTCAAACAGCACTTTTACTTCACAGGCTCCTATTTTTATGACCTCAATTTTGATGTCAGGTTCCAGTTTGTGGGATTGGTGAAGTCTGACTTGGTAAAGACATCCTTTGATCTTGGGGTCTTGGCTTACCTTAAGAACGCCATGTGGGGGGGCCTCTCATTCCGTCAATCAGACGCTTTGAGTCTGATTCTGGGCTATGCCTTCCTCGACGACAAGTCTCTGAAGGTTGGATATTCTCTTGACTACGTTATTAATGATCAAGAGGCAAAAGAGGCAACATCACATGAATTCATGGTTTCCTACAGTTTACCGGTCTCTACAAGCCGCAAAAAGGTCATCAGAACACCCCGTTTTCGTTACTAAATCAAAACATTTTTGGGTTTTTTGAAGATTTTGCTGAATTTGGGAACTCTATTTTTGGCAAGACACTGTAATGAAATAAATTTATGGTCCATTCGTTGGACTGAAGCAGGAAAACGCGACTTAATTACTTGAATATGCATGTACCGGTGAAATCGAAAAGTCTTGGCTATTTATCATTGGCTGCCCTTACGCTATCAATGGCAGGCTGCGGACTCTTAGGCCTCGGAGGCAACAAGAAGGGTGGCGGCGATCAGGGTGAATTGGTGGGTGTGCCTAACCGCGAAGGATGGGTCATGACTATTCCTTACGGTATGGTCCCAATTCCCGCAGGGACATTCCACATGGG
This sequence comes from Cyclobacteriaceae bacterium, assembly GCA_043750575.1. Taxonomy (GTDB): domain Bacteria; phylum Bacteroidota; class Bacteroidia; order Cytophagales; family Cyclobacteriaceae; genus ELB16-189. The sequence goes on along the minus strand of JAYVBH010000029.1, from coordinate 88,778 downwards.
CCAGGCTGATGAAGATCCCGCCTCAACGCAGATAAACTTTAATAAACAGGTGACGATCGGCCCATTCTACATGGACGACACAGAAATAACCAACAACGAGTATCGCCAGTTCACAAATTTTTTCCTCGTTGACAACGGAACCATTGAAGGGTTCCCCGCCGTAAGCGCTGAAGAATTCAGGCAGAAGTTTTACCCTGACACCACAGTTTGGGTACGCGACTTTTCGCATCACATGGGCGATCCGATACAAGACTATTACTACTGGCATCCTGGGTACGACATTTATCCAGTCGTCGGAATTAATTGGGATGCTGCTGTTTTCTTCGGAAAATGGAGGACCGCCTATATGAACGACTTTAGAAAGACCGTCGGAGAATTTCCAATGCCTGAGTTCAGACTGCCTTCAGAAGCTGAATGGGAATACTCGGCACGCGGTGGCCGTGATATGGCAAAGTATCCCTGGGGTAACCCTTATATCAGAAACTCAAAGGGATGTATGCTCGCCAATTTCAAGCCTGGAAGAGGTAATTTTTATGACGATGGGTTCGCTTACACTTCTCCTATCCAGTCCTATTTTCCTAATGATTACGGCCTTTTCGACACCTCGGGTAATGTTTCCGAATGGTGTTTGGATGATTTCAACCCTGCCTCCGTACCCACCGTCTGGGACTTGAACCCTCAGTACATCGATCCGCGGACCGATCCCGAGAGCAAGAAGTTTAATGCCAAGGTTCCACCTAAGAAGGTCATCCGAGGTGGCTCTTGGAAAGATGTGGCCTATTACCTGGAAACGGGTACACGGACGTATGAGTTCAAAGACTCTTCCCGAGCCTACATTGGTTTCCGTTGTGCAATGACACACTTGGGACGTTCTTCAGGCAGGGAATTTTAATACTCGAAAACTCATACTATCTTTAAAAACAAGTAACAACGAACCTTAAACCTTAAACTCTAAATATCATGGCAAAGAAAAAAGGCGGATTCAGTCAATTGTTCTATGAAACCATAATGCCCAAGATTTATGGAATTGGAGCTGCAGTGGTAATCATTGGAGCACTCTTCAAAATCTTGCACTTACCTGGTGCAAACGAGATGTTGATGATTGGCCTTTCCGTAGAGGCTGGGATCTTCTTCTTTAGTGCATTCGAACCGCAACATAAAGAGATAGATTGGTCTAAGGTTTATCCTGAATTGTCTGAGGACTTCGAAGGACCCACCACACAGACTGCAACACGAATCAGTAACCGCCCTACCGGTGAGTCTCCGCTGTTGAAAATTGACGAGATGCTGAAAACTGCAAAAGTTGATCAGAACCTCTTGGATAATTTGGGCAAAGGATTGACCAATCTGGCAACTTCTGCCACGCAGATGGGTAACCTCTCGAATGCGGCTGTAGCCACGAACGAATATGCAAAGAATGTTCAGGCTGCTTCTTCCTCTTTGTCTGAAATGAATAAATCATACGGAACAGCCATGAAGGCAGTATCTGCAATGGCGGATGCATCAAAAGACACTGGCGAATACCATGCGCAGGTTCAAAAGGTTACGAAGAACCTTGCGGCACTGAATACCATTTATGAAATGGAATTGAAGGATGCTGATTCGCACGTTAAGAACATGAACAAGTTCTACGAGAGTCTCACCGGCGCAATGCAGGGGCTTTCTTCCGTTGGAACGAACACAAGCAAATTCACTTCCGAACTCGGAAAATTGACAGACAACCTCACTTCGCTGAATAATGTGTACGGAAGTATGTTGACAGCAATGAAAGGTTCTGCGAAATAATACGTTTAGGGTTTAAGGGTTATACAATATAAACTGAAATACTATGAGTGGTGGCAAGGAAACCCCGAGGCAAAAGATGATTGGCATGATGTATCTCGTGCTTACTGCCCTATTGGCACTTAATGTCAGTAGTGCAGTGCTTGAGAAATTTGCTATCCTGAACTCAACGTTGGTTGACCTTATCGCAGAGAGTTCAACTGCCAACGAAAGCAAGTTTCAAGGGATCATGCGAGCAACCAGTGATAAGCCTGTTGTGCTTGACGCGAAGGCTAGAGCGCAGCAGTTGAGAGACCTTACAAAAACCACACTCGAATCACTGGATAAGTTAAAGGAGGAACTGGCCAAGGACCACTCTGGAAAACCAATGGTCGGTGGTGAATTGGTTGGCAACACCAACATTGCAGAAGAAAAGATGCTAAATGACAAATCATCTTTGGCTCCGAATTACGAGAAGTCTCTGGTAGAGTATCACAAGAAAATTGAGGCGCTCTCCGGAATGAAATTTCCAAAATTGGACAAGAAAGCTGTCGATTTTAAGGAATTGAAGAATGATAAAGGAGAGGTAGAGCATGCTGACAAGGACTTTATTGAGTTCTCATTTGAAGGCACACCTACCATGCCCGCTATCGCAGGGGTTACTCAAATGCAGACCGAAATTCTGGAGTATGAGTCATTGGCTTTGGATTCATTGAATAGCATTGCCGAAGGCGTAAACTTCAAGTTTGATAAAGTGGTGCCGATGGTAATTGGGCCCTCCGTAGTTGCGGCAGGAGCAAAATTTACCGGGCAATTGTTTATGGCCGGTGCCGCTTCTGGTGTTAGCCCTGAAATGTTCAGAAATGGTGCCCCACTGGTAGTATCAACCGATCCTGCAACAAGCATTAAGATGGCAAAGATTGAATTCTCTGCGACAGCATCTAATTATGACGTTAACGGACAGTCTAAGCAGTCCTTTACCACAGAAATTCGGGTAGCAGGGAAGGATCCACTGCCAGGCAAGTTTGATTACGTCGTTATCAGGCCGACCATCCGGATTACGAATGGTAACGCGCCAAGCTTGTACATGAATTGTGGTAATTTTATCAATGTGGAAGTACCTGCATTGGGCGCGAGCTACAATCCCACGTTCAGCGTAAAAGGTGGAACGATTGAGAAGGGCGACAAGATTGGCCGAGTAACGATCATACCAAAAGAGAGAAAACTATTCCTTACCGTATCCAATGCGGGTGCCGCAATTGGAACGGAGCCGTTTGATGTAAAGCCAATTCCAAAGCCCCACTACGTAGCGAGGGAAAATAGCGGAAAGGAAATTGACTTGAAGAACGGGGTGAAGGCTTCTGGCCTGAGCGGGATGAGAATAAATGCTGACGCTGAGGAGAATTTCAAGGCAGAGGTGCCTAAAGATGCGGTTTATCGGATACGCACAATGGAGGTTATTTTGGCCCGCGGAAATGCCCGCGTGGATCAATTTAATGCCACCTCCGAGAGCCTGGACTTAAATAAGTGGAAGGCCCAATTCCGTCCCGGCGATCGTATCATTATTGATATTAAGACGGTAACGCGTAATACGTTCACCGGTGAGCAAGAGCCTGTTACGGTAACCTCAGGTATAATTACTATTCCTATTCAATAAACAGCTAGATATGTTCAGGAGGATTTTCTTGGTTGGGTTGGCGTTGGCTTTAGCATCACCTATTCTATTTGCTCAAGAGGAGGAAGGACAGATAAACCCGAACTCGTTGCTCAATATTCCAAAATATGAGCAATTGTACAAGGTTCGTGTTTGGAGATTCATAGACCTCCGCGAAAAGCAGAACAAGGGATTCTTTGCCCGTGGCAATGAATTAACCAAACTATTGTTAAAGGCAATTGGCTCTGGCGAACTTGCTGATATTTATCGTCAGGATTCATGTACGACAAAGTACTCAAAAGAGGAGTTTGCCACACTCATGGTAACCCAACAAGGCGAGACGTTCCCAAATTGGGAGCCTGGTACAGATTACTATCAGGGAGACCCCGTTACTTTCAATGGAAAGAATTATGAGGCTGCGGTTAACAGCAAAGGAAAGAATCCTTCTACATCAACAGATGATTGGGAGGTTACAACTAGGGGCCAGGCAGTAGTTTATGCTCCGTCCGACATTTACAGGATCCAACTCCAAGAGGATGTGATCTTTGATAAGCGTCGCTCCAGATTGTATTATGATATGCTGGCGATGAACTTTCAGGCCTTTGACCAGAATACGGGTACTTTCAAATCCTTGGGCTGGTTCAAGTATAAGGATCTGGAGAGGATGTTTAGGAATCACGCAAAAGATGCAATTTGGTTTAACCGCTACAACACGGCAGAAAACAAGAATTACGCCGATGCGTTTCTGCTACGTCTGTTCCATGGCGTAATTGACATGGTGGAGAATCCTGACAATGACCGCATTTCCGACACCTATACAGCAAATGGACGCCCTTATAAGGAAGCCGTTTGGGCGATGGAGTGGGAGGAAATGAAGATGATGGAGAAAGAGCATAATCTCTGGGAATACTGATTTGACAGTGACAGAGAAGAAAAGGGGAGAGCGATCAGCTCTCCCCTTTTTGTTGCCAGGTTAATATTTTCGCTGCTTTCGATTTGCCCACAGCATCCTCCAGTTCTATTGCGGTGGCCGCCTTTATTTTCTTCAATGATTTGAAACGGGACAGCAGTGTGTCGGTAGCGGCTTTCCCGATGCCGGGAATCCTCTCCAACTCGGTAAAGATGGTCGATTGACTCCGTTTCTTTCGATGGAAGGCAATGGCGAACCGGTGCGCCTCATCACGGATATGCTGAATGAGAAGCAGGCCCTGGGATTTCTTGTTCAGGTGAAGGGGAACGGGATCCTCCGGATGGTAGATCTCTTCCAGTTTCTTAGCTATTCCAATGATGGGAATCTTTCCATATAGACCAAGTTCCCGGAGGGCATCAGTAGCACTACTAAGCTGACCCTTGCCACCATCAACAATGATGAGATCGGGATACTCCGCTGATTCACTCGTAAGACGATGATAGCGCCGGCTAACGATTTCGCGCATCGAAGCAAAGTCGTCTGGCCCCTGAACTGTCTTTATGTTAAAATGCCTGTAGCCGGCCTTCTGTGGTTTGCCGTCAACGAACCTGACCATGGAGGCTACTGGGTTACTTCCGTGAAGGTTTGAATTATCAAAGCATTCAATCACACGAGGCGGACGCTGGAGTTGCAGACCCTGCTGAAGTGATTCCAGAGATTCCTGCTGTTTGGTCTTAGTCCCTTCGCGAGCCACTTCTTTGCGCATCTTCTGAAAGAGCGCGTTCTTCAAAGAGAGATCAATGAGTCTCTTTTTGTCTCCGATTTGGGGCACATTGTTTTCAAATACATCGGGAGTGAGGAGCAAGGGAATGTTACTATACACCTGCGTGCTATCACTTCGTAAATCGGATCTTACTTGATGAACAACCGATGTTAAGATTTCGTCATCAGGTTCGTCAAGTTTTTTTCCTACTTCGATATTGCGTGAGTACATGATTGCGCCTTCCTTGACCTGCAGGAAGTTAATGAATGCCGTTTGCGGAGTGCTGAGAATGGTGATAACGTCAATGTCAGTAAGCCTCCGGTTTACAACAGACGATCTGGCCTGGAATCTTTCCAGAAGCTCAAGTTTGCTTTTGTATTGTGCTGCACGCTCAAATTGAAGCGACTCCGAATTTTGACGCATGTGATCTGAAAAATATGCTTCCACTTGACTGAGGCTTCCTTTAAGGATATTCCTGGCTTGGGCGATTTCATCCATGTATATGCGCTCATCCTGAAGGCCAACGCAAGGCCCCTTACAGTTGCCGATATGAAATTCGAGACAAACCTTAAACTTTCCCTTCCTGATGTTGGCCTCAGATAGAAGATACGTACAGGTACGGATGGAGTACAGTTTTCTGACGAGCTCCAGCACACTTTTCATGGACTGAACACTGCTGTAGGGCCCGAAGTATTCTCCTTGACCGGGCACATACTTGCGGGTATAGATGACTCTAGGGAATCGCTCTTTTAAGATGCACAGGTATGGAAACGTTTTGTCATCCTTTAATAGAATATTGTATTTTGGTTGATTCTGCTTGATAAAGTTATTTTCGAGAAGCAGGGCGTCAAATTCCGTATTCGCTAGCGTGAATTCAATGTTATTGATTTCAGATACGAGTTTTTCTGTTTTTCGATTGTACGTGGATTGCTTGTTGAAATAGCTAGTGACACGCTTCTTGAGACTTTTGGCTTTGCCTACATAGATTAGCACACCGTCCTTGTTGTAGAAGCGGTAGATGCCCGGAGTTTCTGGCAGGGAGGTAATCTTCTCTTTGAGCGCATCGTTCATGCGTCAATTGTTAATATCCCAGGGTTTTTCGTCAATCTTTACTGAGTCGGGCTGTAGGTGTTTGGCGCAGTCAAGTGATATATCAAGACCTGATTTTGGCAGCCGGAATCTGCCTTTGGTGACACCGGTGGCAGGATCGAGGTAGACCTTGGTCATGAACTTATCCCAGATGGGTCTGGCGGTTTTTGTGCCTTGGCCAAAGATCCAGGATGGAAAGTGAATCGCGCGCTCATCTCCTCCAACCCATACGCCTGTCACCAGATCGTGGGTGACACCAACATACCAACCATCGGATGCGTTATTGGTTGTCCCGGTTTTTCCGCCAATCTCATTGTCTATTTTTAGTTCGCGACTTAGTCCGCCTGATGTACCGCCTGTTTCTTCAATCCCGCCCATCAACATGTAGATCATCTTATAGGCAGTTTGGTCGCTTATTGCCTCCTTGGTTTTTGGGACGAAATTCTCAATGACGTTTCCATTCTTGTCTTCAATGCGTGTAATGTAGAAGGGCTTGGTGTGAATACCATTATTGACGAATGTGCTGTAGGCACCTACCATTTCATACAGGGAAACATCGCTTACGCCAAGGCAAAGGGAAGGAACGGGATCGAGTTTGCTTTCAATACCAACGCGATTGGCAAATTCAACAACATTTTCTTCACCAAGCGCCTTCATCATTTGCGCTGTAATTGAATTAACAGATCTCGCCATAGCCTGCCGGATAGTCATTTTTTCTCCGGTGCCCCGTTTTCCATCTGAGTTTGGGGGATACCAGACAGTGCCAGAGACCTGAAAACTGGGAGCAATGTCCTCCAGGACATAGCAGGGCGAATAGCCTGATTCCATCGCCAGACCATATACGAAGGGCTTAAACGTTGATCCTGGCTGCCGAGTGCCTTGTTTTACGTGATCGTATTTGAAGTACTTATAATTAAAACCCCCCACCCATGCTTTGATGTGACCCGTGTTAGGATCCATCGACATCATCCCAGACTGAAGGAAGCGTTTATAGTAGGCAAGTGAATCCATTGAACTAAAAAGAGTATCCCTCTCCCCATCCCAGGTGAAAATGGTCATCGGCTTTTTTAGCGTAAGCATTATTCGAACGGAGTCTGATTTTTCCCCATACCTAGTCACAAGATTCTTGTAGGCTGGCGCTTGCTTGATTCTTAACCTCAAGAATCCGGGTATTTCCTGCCGGTTGTCATCCACCCAGGGATTTCTTCCTTCCCACTGTTTGGAAAATTCCGCCTGAAGATTTTTCATGTGTTCACGCATGGATTCTTCCGCATATTCTTGAAGTCGACTATCGATCGTGGTGTATATCTTTAGCCCTGAATTCCACAAATCGATACCTCGTTCTGAACAAAACTGCATGAGGTAGGATTGGATCACAGTGCGAAAGTGGGTGGCCAGGCCTTCGTTCTGATTTTGAATCTTAAATTTTAACCCAAGATCAAGTAGGGCCACCGAATCATATTGTTCTCGCGTGATCAGTTGAAATTTGCTTCGGTGTAGTTTGTACAGCACTTCGTTCCGTTTAGTCAACGCATTCTCCGGCCGCAGCATAGGGTTATAGAAATCCGGGGCCTGCAGCATTCCAACCAGAAGAGCTGATTCCTGAAGATTCAGGCTATCCGGGGGCTTACTGAAATATGTCTCAGAGGCCACCTTAATACCATAAGAGTTGCTGCTGAACTCAGCCGTATTAAGATACATGGCTATTATTTCCTCCTTGCTGAAATTCCGTTCAAGATTTACTGCAATGATCCACTCTTTCGTTTTCTGAACGACCCTTCTTGGGTAGCGGCCCAATTTAGCCACCATTCCATCTAGTCCGCGATCGCGATTTCGTGTATACAGGTTCTTGGCTAGCTGTTGAGTGATCGTGCTTCCACCGCCGGAGGGCTGGAGGGTGAGCAGTCCAAAGGCCACCCTCAGGTAGGCGGGAAAATCAAGTCCTGAATGGTCATAAAAACGGTGATCCTCTGACAAGACCAGCGTATTTACAAGTTCATTGGAAAGCTCATCGAATGTTACCTGGCTGCGGTTGAACCTGAAATACCGACCCAAAGAAACGCCATCGGCGGAAATGAGTTCTGAGGAAAGATCATTCTCAGGATTCTCGACTTCCGCCAAACTGGGCATGCCGCCGAAGAGCCCAAAAAGGTCCACGCTCACCGTATACACATACAAGGGAAGCCCAAGAATGATGCAGAGAAAAACGACCCAGATGTATCGAATTGCCTTACGAAACCAAGGCCTCTTGGTGCCGAAGAATTTGCTGACCTTATTTTTTATAGTATCTGTCGAAGAAACTGAGGTACTCATCGAGGGCTTTGTTGCGGTAGAAGATATTGAAATTATCCTTGGTTATGACAAAGTTATCGAAATTTAGCGTGGAAAAGGGCTTTTCATCGGCAAGCTGAGCCTTGAATCGTTGGACGTAATCAAGGGCTTCTGCCTGACCCGGCAAGTCGCCTACGAATGTCATGGCATATTTGTCATTGAAAATAAGATTGGTGGCCACCAGTTTGAGATTCTTGAACGATGCTGTGCTCAATTGGTCCAACCGCTGAGAGATGGCGGCGCTCGCCTGATCCTGGATGCGGTGTACAATGACAAAGTAATGCGGTTCATCAAATGACACAATGAAACGGATTCCCTTGGCGCGTTCGGATTTTTCCTGAAAGGTCCTTGAGCTCACCAAGAGGGTTTCTGCGTAAGTGTTGAGCTTGTTGTCGGGGTAATGTTTTATAAATTCACCCAATTCATATTGGTAGCGTGCTACATCTTCGGTTTTTCCAGTGATGAGTATTTGAAGCAAGTCAAGCTGCGGCGTAAATTGTGTTTCTCCAATTTCTTTGGCCTGCTTTAGTTTTTCCTGCGTACCGCGAAGGTTATTTCTTTGAAAATCCGCGTAAGCCTCCTTGTAGATTAGTTTTTGCTTCTCCTGGGCGACGTTGGTTTCCTTCAAGTAGTCTGGATTGAGCAGAATTCTTGTAAAGGTGGATGATGGAAATTCAGTCTTGAGTTGCTGGGCAAGAACGTCAGCCTCTGAATCGCCTTTTTCTTTGTGAATGAGATACAATTTGTAAAGCACTTCCGGCTTGTATTCAGAAGCCGGGAATCGTGTTAGGAGTTGCTCATATGAGCCTTCAGCATTATCTTTTTCTTCAAGCTGAAAGTAGTATAGGTCACCAAGTTTAAAGTAGGCCTCCTCTATTTTGGACAGGGCAAGTGCCTTTTCTTCTTCAGTTTGAGGCAATGCGGCAAATAGATTATTGAAGGCTGCGTCCGGAGAACTTCCTGCCAATGGCTCATCCGTGGGCTTTACCACGTCTTCAGGTTTTCCGGTAGTTCCAACAAGGATTGTGGACCCAAGGTTTGCGGATTTTGTTGATCTCCTCCAATTGTCCTCAAGGGAGATATTGCCCCAAATCCTCTTGAATTCACTTTGGCCCGTTGATACAGCAGAAAGATTTCCAAAATACCAGTCCGTGGTGCTGGTCGACTCTGTCTGAAAAAATGAATTGCCCTGCCCAGAGGCACCTGAGGTATCAGCACGCTTCTTCTTTTTCTTTTTCCCATCATCCTTGGGAGCCCGACTTGCCAGTACTGAATCAATTCGGGTGCGCAGGGTAGCAGAATCAAGTAGCGACAACGTCAATAGGCTGTCTTGCCATTGAATGGTTTCCGTGTATGTGACAAAATCACCTAGCACTTTTTGCCGCTTACTAATGGCTTCATAGCCCTCTGTCTCTCTGGGGAGCGAGCCTATGGCACTATCATAATAGGATTTGGCAAGAGAAAATTTTCGAAGGGAGTCAAAATAAATTTCTCCGACGCGCAAGTATGCGTTGCCCTGAATCCTTCTGTTCTTTCCCGAATGTGCTGAACGCTTGTACTCCGCAATGGCCTCTTCCAGATGATTCTGCTTGCGCTCAAATTCACCTAGCTCATAGTAAATCTTGTCTTTGAATTCTTCATTCTTGGTATCGGAAAGCATTTTTTCAAACTGTTTGCGAATCATTCGCAGACTTTTTTCATCATCGAGTTGAGCTACCTGTGCCATGTTTAAGCGAGCATAAAAGTCAATCTCATATTCCGGGTTAGTTCCTAAACACTTGCGGTAATAGCCATAAGCTTCTGATTTGAACCCAAGCTGCTGGTAAACTTGTCCAATGATAAAATAGATTCTACCCTTGCGGTCACTTCGCCTAAGGAGCGTATCAGCTGAAGCGAGATTTCGTACCATGTTGTCATAATCGTCTCGGAGTTGGTAGTAGTATGCTTTTTCCAGATAGAAGTCCTTGCTGTTGGTATCATTTAACTTTTCTTTCTCGAGAAATCGAAAGGCTTCTTCTGCTTTCAGGAAGTCGGACTGTTCTGTAAAGGTTCGAATCAGATGAATGATGGAGCGATGGCGTACGTTTGGGTCAAGACCTTTTGTGTTGACATACTTGAATGTTTGGATGGCATTCTGAAAGTCACAATCATACAATCGGGCAAGGCCGACCAGAAGGTAGTTATCATCCAGCCATCGACTGTTGGGATGCCTCTGAATGGATAGAGAGGCCATCTTGATTACTTCTTCCGTGTCTTTCCGGTATGAGGCCGCAAGCGCAGTATCTAACTTTGGAAAGAGTCTTAGAATTTGATTCGGGTCATCATCCAGACTCTTGGTGATTGTATTCTGAATTTCAAGAATCTTTTCTTTAGCATAAAAGTATCCATTGAAGTGTGCCGTTGTGTTATGATAAACATCGCTGGTAACGGTATTTTGATTGGGGGAGCAGCGCCAGCCTAAGCCGCAAGCGACTGCCACGATTAACCCGAAAACGATCCACCTTAGGCCCCTCATGCAATAGTTTGATTTACAAACGCAAAAAACAGGTATTCAATATTATAGTCCGGCAGAATATCTAATTTTGGGACAATTTAGGACTTTGAAACCCAAAAAAACCATATCAGAGCGGTTTAGCACCAAGTACCAACTGGTCATCCGAAAGGAGGAGAACCTGGAGGAAAAGTCAACCTTTGGATTCACCTACGCAAAGGTCCTCGTGTTGGCATCCATCGTGTTTATGCTGCTATTTGCGGGAAGCCTTTATTTGTCGCAAACCCTTCTTGCCCGGTGGTTTGATCCTCGCTATGCACAACGGGAGACAGCCAAGAAACTCTACCAACTTCAACTGCGAGTTGATTCACTTGCGAATGAAGAAGAGCAAAAAGATGAGTTTATTCAGAATTTTAAACGCGTTCTCAACAGTGATACGACAAATAGTTTTGTTGATGCACCCTCTGCGCTAAAGGAGCAGACTAAGCCGATAAAGCCCGTGAGCACGGCCAAGTTGGCACCAAGTGACTCTCAGTTTCGCAAAGACTTTGAACAGTCTGAGTTATCGCTCATCTCTCTGACCAGCAGTAAATACAATGAGCTGAGCGAGACGTTCTTCTTCACACCGATTACCGGATTCATTTCCGATCATTATGATGTAAAGAAGGCGCACTATGGTGTGGATATCGTCGCTAAGACAAGTGAGCCGGTCAAATGTATAGCTGATGGAACTGTGCTGATGGCTTCGTGGACGCTGGATGCCGGCTATGTGATTGCCATTCAGCATCGAGGTAATTTGATTTCTGTATACAAGCACAATGCGGAACTATTGAAAAAAGTTGGTAGTTTTGTCAACGCAGGTGAGATCATTTCTATTGTTGGCAATACGGGTGAAATGACGAATGGACCTCACCTCCATTTTGAATTGTGGTATAACGGAAACTCACTCAATCCGGAAGAATTTGTAACGTTCTAACCTTAAGATCATGTTTACAACAAAGGAAGAGAAAAAGGCCGCTGACGAGATTACTAACTCAAGTAACGTTATCGGAAAAGGTACTGTGCTGGAAGGAAATATTGAGACAGCCGGCAATATCCGCATTGAAGGACGCATCATTGGAAACATCAAATCAAAGTCAAAAATAGCCCTTGGAAATTCTTGTCATGTTGATGGCAACATTACAGCACAGAACGCCGATGTTGAAGGTACCGTAAAGGGGAAAATTGACATCTCTGATATGCTTGTGCTGAAGGCCACCGCTACCGTACACGGGGATATCTCCACTGGGAAACTAGTTGTGGAGCCAGGTGCGGTTTTTAACGGGAGTTGTAAGATGGGTGCCGCAGTAAAGGATATTAAGTCCGCAGAGAATGCTGAAGCCAACTCCTTCCGATCCGAAGCAGCCGTCTAATTCCTACCTCCGGTATAGCGGATTTGCATTTCAGCTCCTCGCTGGAATTGGGTTTGGAGGATGGATAGGCCATCGCCTCGATCTTTATCTTAACCTTCAGTTTCCAGTCTTTTTACTGCTTTTTGTCCTGTTGGTACTTACCGGGATGCTGTATGTTATCTATAAAAACCTCAACCAGGATTAAATGGTGCGGTTTTCAATTCTCAACTTTCTTCTTGCCGTAGCACTATTTGGCGCAGTGGAAGCCGGAGTAGCACAAGCGTGGTTCTATCGGCCCACGTTTGCGCAGGAAATCCTCATCTTTCTGACAGTAACGCATCTGGTACTATATTCAGTGATCATCCGGCAAATCAATAAGCGGCCTGAAAACTTTGTCATGGTCTACCTTGGATCTACAGTTCTACGGATCCTATTTTTTGGGATTTTTATATTCACCATCCTGTGGCTTGACCCTCCAGGAGGCAGCCAAAATGCGCTCCTTTTTCTCATCAGTTACTTCCTGTTTACAGGCTTGGAAGTATTGGCGCTATACCTAGCCGTAAGAGGTCAAAAACCCACAAACTTGGGCCAAAAAGAGGGGTAAAGATTTTTTTTTGGCCTATTAATCAATAGTTTTGCGCTCGACTATTACGACCGTGTATCCTCACTCAAAAAGATCGAATTACAGCCTGAAAAGCGCACTTTTCCTCTTGGTCGTAGTCACGTTTTTAATGACTGTTTCCAGGACCTTTGCCCAAGGGGAACATGAAGCTGAAGTTGGTGCCCACGCGGCACCTGCCGCAACAAAGCCAAGCGTAAGTGAAGTTATTATTGAGCACGTCATGGATAACCATGTCTGGCATTTCTTTGACGGCCATTTTGGGACGCTTTACCTGCCCGTAATTGTTTATACGCCGGATCGCGGACTCGATATTTTCTCATCGCATCACTTTTATGATGAACACCACAACCGGGTCTCATACAATGACTATCATCTTGATCACAACCAAATTTATCTGGGTGAAAAGTCAGTTCTGGATTTTTCGATCACCAAGAACGTAATGATGTTATTCATTAATGCTTCTCTTCTCCTGATTGTTCTGATATCAGTTGCCAAAGCGTACCGCTCAAATTCAGGGAAGGCACCAAGTGGACTTCAGGCTTTCATCGAGCCAATCATCGTGTTCGTCAAGGATGAGATTGTGAAACCTAACATAGGCCCTAAGTATGATCGGTACCTGCCCTATCTACTGACACTGTTCTTTTTTATCTTATTTGGAAACTTGCTTGGCCTGCTGCCTGGTTCAGGAAACCTGACGGGGAATATTGCGGTCACGATGACCTTGGCGGTATTCACCTTTTTGATTACGAATATCAGTGGTAATGCAAATTATTGGAAGCACATCCTGTGGACGCCGGGGGTGCCGCTTCCCTTGCGCTTGATCATTCTTCCAGTAGAGGTAATTGGTATTTTCACAAAGCCTTTTTCTTTGATGATTCGTCTTTTTGCGGCAATTACCGCGGGTCACATTGTGCTACTAAGCCTGCTCTCCCTGACTTTCATATTTGAGAGTTGGCTGGTAGGAATAGGATCTTCCATTTTCGTATTGTTTATAAGCCTGATTGAGTTGTTGGTGGCGGGGATTCAGGCGTATGTGTTCACGTTGTTCACAGCGCTATACATTGGTATGGCCGTTGAGGAACACCACGGAGATGGCCATTGATGAGAAATTAGGGCGGGTAACCGCACAAGAAGATACTCCGGGATTAACCTGGATTTTTGGTTCACTTTAATTACAACTGTTATGTTATTTTCAATTCTATTAGACGTTAGCTACGCCATCATGGGAGCTGGGATTGGCGCTGGTCTGGCTGCAATTGGCGCTGGAATTGGCGTTGGTCGTATCGGTGGTTCTGCAATGGAAGCCATGGCGCGTCAGCCGGAAGCTGCCAACAAGTTGCAGGGATCTATGCTGATCATTGCTGCCCTTGTGGAAGTAGCTGCTCTGTTTGCTTTGGTTATTTGCTTCCTGATTTCAAACAAAACAGGCGCTGTTATAGCCTAATTGATCTCGGGCGCAGCAAATTGCGCAAAACCTGAAACTTGCCTTAGGCGCTGGGCCGGGCAAGTTTCTTTCTTGAACTTATGAAGACTAGCCGAATTGCTGGTCATCAAAATAAAATAAAGGAATATGGAATTACTTACCCCCGGTTCTGGACTAATCTTCTGGCAAGCGATAGTCTTTTTAGCACTGTTCTTTCTGCTGTCAAAATTGGCATGGAAGCCTATTCTGACTTCACTAAAGGAGCGCGAAACATCCATTCAGGCAGCGCTTGATTCTGCTGAGAAAGCCAAGGCAGAGATGGCGTTGCTCAAGACAGGGAATGAGAAATTGATTAAGGAGGCTCGTGAGGAGCGCGACAAAATCCTACGCGACGCCCGCGATGCCGCGAACCGAGTACATGATGAGGCGCAAGTCGCTGCCAAGAAGAATGCTGACCGCATCATAGAAGATGCGAAATCTGTAATTAATACTGAGAAGCAGGCCGCTATGCGTGATGTGCGTGAGCTGGTCGCAAAATTTTCTATAGAAGTAGCTGAAAAGGTAATACGGAAGAACCTGGCATCAGACGCTGCACAGCAGGAACTGGCGCAAGGATTCGTCAAGGACTTAAAGATGAACTAAAGGAATGGCTGATTCACGAGTTGCCTCACGGTATGTTAAGTCCCTCCTGGGTCTTGCGGTAGAGCGGGGCGTGGTGGAGGACGTGCATCGTGACATGATTTTGTTTACGAAGACATGTAAGGAAAACAGGAGTTTCGTCGCTATGCTGCGGAGCCCGGTTATTCGACACGAAAACAAAAGAGCAATTCTTAAGAAGTTGTTTACCGGGAAAGTGAACAACTTGACGATGTCAATCATCGACATTATCACACGGAAGAACCGTGAGCCGATTTTGCCGGCCATTGCCATTGAATTTCACAATGCGTACAACACATACAAGGGCATTGGGAAAGCCTATTTGACAACGACAGTTGCCCCAGATAAGGAATTGATTCAAATTATGGACTCCATTTCCAAGAAGCTAGCCAATCGTACAACGATTGAAATGCATACTACTGTGGATAGCGAGTTGATTGGCGGGTTCGTTCTCAATGTTGGGGATCGCCAAATTGATGCGTCAGTAAGAAGCAAACTGAAAAAACTTAGCCTGAAGTTTGAGGAGAATTATTTCATAAAGAAGACTTAATAACAAGAGATTAATATAAGCAATTATGGCAGAGATTAGACCCGAGGAAGTATCCGCAATATTGCGTGAGCAGCTATCACAGGCACGTACTGATGCTGAATTGGAGGAAGTTGGTACCGTACTCACCATAGGTGATGGCGTGGCCCGAATCTATGGGCTTTCAAAAGCACAGGCCGGTGAATTGATACAATTTGAAAACGGCCTCCAGGCACTGGTATTAAATCTCGAAGAGGATAACGTAGGTGTGGTTTTGCTGGGAGACCCGCACGGCATAAAGGAAGGTGCTGTCGTTAAGCGCACAGGTAAGATCGCATCCGTTAAGGTTGGGGATGGTGTCCTGGGGCGCGTTGTCAATACATTGGCGAAACCGATCGACGGGAAGGGTCCATTGAACGGAGAATTATATGAGATGCCGCTTGAGCGTAAGGCGCCTGGTGTAATATTCAGGCAGCCAGTGAATGAACCTCTGCAGACTGGCATCAAAGCAATTGACTCAATGATCCCGATTGGACGGGGTCAGCGGGAGCTTATTATCGGTGACCGTCAAACCGGGAAGACTGCAGTGGCCATTGATACCATTATTAACCAACGTGAGTTTTTTGAGAAGGGAAAGCCCGTGTTTTGTATTTATGTCGCTATCGGCCAGAAGGCCTCAACCGTGGCTACCGTGGCCGCAACACTGGAGAAGGCAGGCGCAATGTCATATACGGTTATCGTTTCAGCTTCTGCCTCTGATCCTGCGCCGATGCAGTATTTTGCCCCCTTTACAGGAGCGGCGATAGGAGAGTTTTTCAGGGATACAGGCCGGCCAGCGCTGGTGATTTATGATGACTTGTCCAAGCAGGCAGTTTCTTACCGTGAAGTGTCTTTGCTTTTAAGAAGGCCTCCGGGCAGGGAAGCTTATCCTGGTGACGTGTTCTACCTTCACTCGCGGCTCTTGGAGCGTGCGGCAAAAATTATCAATAATGATGCCTTGGCGCAGAAGATGAATGACCTTCCTCCGTCCATTAAGCACTTGGTTAAAGGCGGTGGATCGTTGACAGCTTTACCCATCATTGAGACACAGGCAAACGATGTATCAGCGTATATCCCAACCAACGTAATTTCCATTACGGATGGACAGATTTTCCTTGAGACAAACCTCTTCAACTCTGGTATTCGCCCTGCCATTAACGTAGGTATATCGGTTTCCCGCGTGGGCGGATCGGCGCAGATCAAATCGATGAAGAAGGTGGCCGGAACGCTGAAATTGGATCAGGCGCAGTTCCGTGAATTGGAAGCGTTCTCCAAATTTGGATCAGATTTGGATGCATCAACCAAACTTACCATTGAGCGTGGCCGCCGTAACCTCGAAGTGTTGAAACAGCCACAGTATGAGCCCGTGCCGGTCGAAGAGCAAGTGACAATCATCCTTGCGTCAACACGCGGATACATTGACAAGGTGCCCGCTGGGAAAGTTAAAGAGTTTGAAAAAGAGCTGCTGGAGCTTATGCGCTCACATCATAAAGGCGTGCTTGATAATTTCCGTGACGGCAAATTTGAAGATTCGGACGTCGAGACTGTTAAGAAGGCATCGGTGGAGCTAGCAAGCAAGTACTAAACAATATTACTTCCCGGGATGACCCAGGGTATGATTTGAACCAATGGCGAGTTTAAAAGAAGTAAAAACCAGGATCAGTTCTGTAATCAGCACACAGCAGATTACAAAGGCCATGAAAATGGTTGCAGCAGCAAAATTGCGCAAGTCTCAGGACCGTATTATACAGATGCGCCCGTTCGCGAAAAAGATGACAGGCATATTGCAAAACTTGTCATCCGGGAATTCAGATGGCGATACTTGGTTTAGCAAGGTTCGTGCAGAGGAGAAGGTTCTTCTGGTCGCTATTAGTTCAGACCGTGGACTGTGCGGTTCGTTCAATTCAAATACAATCAAAGGAGTACTCCGTGTTATTCAGGAAAAGTATTCAGCCCAGCATGATCGAAAAAACGTAACTATTCTTCCGATCGGGAAAAAGGCTCAGGATTTTTTCACCAAGCGCGGATTCTCTGTGCATGCCGATTACGGCAGCCTTTTTCATGGATTGACATTTGAGAAGTCTTCTGAAGCTGCCGTGTACATGATGGAGGCATTTCGCAACGGAAAATATGACAAGATTGAGATTGTTTACAACCAGTTCAAGAATGTTGCTACGCAACTCCTGATTGTTGAGCAGTTTCTGCCTGTGTTGCCGATCAAGACAGACAAGAGGGAGGATAACGACTATATTTTTCAGCCGAGCCAGTCTGAGATCATGACGGGTCTGATACCCAAGTCGTTAAAGGTTCAGCTTTTCAAAACCTTGCTGGACTCGATGGCTTCTGAAAATGGAGCGCGCATGACCGCAATGGATAAGGCCAATGAAAACGCTGGGGAGATTTTGAAGGATCTAAAACTCACCTACAACCGGACTCGCCAGGCAGCCATTACGAAAGAAATTCTGGAGATTGTCGCTGGTGCAGAAGCATTGAAGTCAGCATAGTAATTCGCACTGAGCATTTTTTAAATCGATTAAAGGTTTTGGCATCCGCGTCAGATTTTGGCATTGTTGTAAATCTAGGCAATGAGGAAAGGCTTACGGCATTGCGATGCGATGCCTATCATCTTTCAAAATAACCTGTATCTTGGCTCCTGCATATGATGAAGATTGTTGAGGTTATAAGCTCTTCGGATATACAGGAATTTCTTCAGCTTCCGGTTAGACTTTACAAGGCCGTCCCTAATTGGATTCGGCCATTGGATAAGGACATTGAAGTTGTGTTTGACCCGGATAAAAACAAATCATTTAGAGAAGGGGAGTGTATCCGATGGATTCTTAAGGATGTGTCTGGGATCACTATTGGGCGTGTCGCCGCATTCGTGCTCAATAAAACAGTGAAGAGAGGAAATGATCAACCAACCGGTGGGATGGGATTTTTTGAGTGCATCCAGGATCAGCACGCAGCTTTCATGCTCTTTGACCAATGCAAGACGTGGCTTCAGACACGTGGTATGGAAGCAATGGATGGGCCGATTAATTTTGGCAGCAGGGAAAAGTGGTGGGGATTACTCGTGGAAGGATTTGATCAGGACCCAAACTACCAGTGCAATTATAACCCTCCTTATTACGTTAATTTTTTTGAGTCCTATAATTTCAAACTTTATTTCAATCAGCTCACTTTTACACGAAGCGTGATGGAACCTCTTTCAGAACGGTTGTCGTACAAAGCCCAGTTGGTTAGCAAGGACCCGGATTACAGTTTTCGATTTATTTCTTCAGCCGAGTTGGAAAAATTGCCTGAATACATACAACGTGTCTATAACCAGGCCTGGGCCAACAGGGCCGAAAACCCTGAACTGACGCTTCTTCAGGCCCGACTTCTCGTGAAGCAAATGAAGCCTATACTCGACCCCAGACTGCTGTGGTTTGGATTTTACAAGAGTGATCCCGTAGCCTTCTTCTTATCCTTGCCGGAGATTAATCAATTGTTTAAGCACGTTAACGGAAAATTGAATTGGGTAGGCTTTCTTAAGTTGGGATGGTTGAAGCTCTTTCATCCAAATCGAAAGGCCTTTGGTATCTTGTTTGGTGTGGTCCCTGGGCACCAGGGAAGGGGTGTTGATGGAGCCATGATCATAGCTGCTCGGGATTTGTATCAATCGGACAAGATGCCTTACACGGAGTATGAAATGAACTGGATTGGTGATTTTAATCCAAAAATGATCCAAGTAGTAGAACAAGTTGGTGCCCGTGTAAATAAGCGCCATATTACGTACCGAAACCTTTTTGACGAAAGCAAGCCATTTAAACGCCACCCTATCCTATCCTGATTGATGAACGAAGACGAAGAATCAAAATCAAGCTTCCTGTGGCGCAATCTACTTCGCGGCATGATATGGTTTGCGGTAATATTAACTGCCTATATTCTGGTTGCGGAGGAGATCTCTATTTATCAGAAGGAAATTAATGCGATAGGCGACAGGCTTCCTCTCCTGTTGGGGATTTTTACGGTTTCGGAGATTGTGTTTGGCATTATCCCCCCGGAACTTTTTATGCTAATCTGGCAATCGAAAGGGGTTGTTTCGGAGTATGTGCTGAACCTCACTTATCTCACATTGATTTCTTATGCCGCCGGGGTTTTGGGTTTCTATATAGGACGGTACTTTTCCAAGACGGCCATTTATCAGCGCATTCATGTTCGCTATCTAAAACAGTATGATCAGAAGCTTAAAACATACGGACTTTACCTCGTCCTGGTGGGGGCTGTGACACCCGTTCCGTTTTCAGCCACCTGCATGTTAGCGGGATCTGTAGATACTCCAATTGACAAGTTCTTGCTTATTTGCATTTCCCGCATTATCAGATTTGCAGGATACGGCTGGGCAGTTTGGGCTGCACCCAATTATTTTATTTAACAGACTGACCAGCGCGTTCTACGTGCTCGCTCGAGAAGTACGAGTAGATGGCGGGTATTACATAGAGTGTAAGTATCGTCGCAAACAACATCCCCCCGATTACCGCGATCCCCATGGATACCCGGCTTTCTGATCCGGATCCGAGCGCTAAAGCAATGGGGAGAATTCCAAGGATAGTGGAGAGGCTTGTCATGATGATGGGGCGGAAACGCGATTCAGCTGAACTGACTACAGCCTTCAAAACATCCATTCCCTGGTCCTTACGTTGATTGGCAAACTCAACGATCAGGATTCCATTTTTGGTCACCAATCCGATCAACATGATGATCCCGATTTGACTAAAAATGTTCAACGTTTGATTGAAGTACCATATTGAGAGGAGTGCGCCAGCCAAGGCAAGGGGCACAGTGAACATGATCACCAAGGGGTCTTTGAAACTTTCGAATTGCCCAGCCAGAACCAGATAAATAATAGCCAGTGCGATCACAAAGGCAAGGTAGATGCTTGATGAGCTCTCTGCAAATTCACGTGATGAACCATCCAGGCTCGTTGAATAACTATTATCAAGTACTTCGTCAGCTATACGTTGCATCTCCTGGATTCCTTCTCCCATTGCTACACCACGAGCCATTTGCGCCTGTATTTTGGCGGATGAATAGCGGTTAAACCGATACAACTGAGGCGGTTTACTCTGTTCTTGCATAGTCACCAGATTATCCAATTGGATTAATTCACCTTTCTTGTTCTTGACATATAACGACTTTAGATCAAGCGGTTCATTTCGGTCTTTCCGTTCTACCTGGCCAATAATTTGATACTGTTTTCCATCCATAATAAAATTTCCAAATCGCGTACCGCTTAGGCCCAGTTGCAGCGTTTGAGCAATGTCCAATACGTTTACGCCAATGTTTCGCGCCTTGTCACGGTCTATGGAAATGTTGATTTCGGGTTTGTTGAACTTGAGGTCAAGATCAACGAAAGTGAATTTCGGACTTGCCATTGCCTTGGTCATGAAGGCAGGTAAAACTGCCTGAAGCTTCTCCAGACTTGACGCCTGAATGACAAACTGGAGCGGAAATCCTCCACGCCGGTCCCCACCAATGGTTTGTGTTTGGGTCACATACGTTCTAACACCACTAAATTGTTTTGCGCGCTCTGTGATATCATCTACAATTTGTTGCTGCGTCCGGTTGCGATCCTGGGTTCCCTTCAGGATGATACGGACCATACCAGAATTCACACCTACTGTTCCGAATCCCGGAGCCGTGACACTAACGAGACCTGAATGTTCTGGGACCTCACGCTGAAGAAAATCTGTAATGTCTACGATGTAGCCATCCATATACTCAAACGTAGCGCCCTCAGCGCCCTGAGCCATCAAGCGAAATTCACTCCTGTCCTCCAGTGGGGCCAATTCAGCGGGTAGCGTCTTTCCAAAGAATATAATAAGCGCCCCGGACAAGAGGACAATGACAAAGGCCAGCCAACGATGTTTCATAAATCCTTCAAGGGAAGCGGAGTATTGACTCGTGAGCCATTGAAAGAAAGGCTCAGTCTTCCTGTACAGCCAGGGCTGTTCGCTTCTTCGCTTGAGGAGTTTGGAGCTCATCATGGGTGTCAATGTCAGCGAGACAAAGGCAGATATCGCTACTGAACTGGCAACGACGAGGCCAAATTCACGAAAGAGTCTTCCGGTGAGGCCTTGCAGGAATATGACTGGCAGAAATACGGCCACCACGGATATTGTAGTAGAGATAACGGCAAAGTAGATTTCAACAGAGCCCTTTTTTGCTGCCTCTACCGGGTCTTCCCCTTCTTCAACTTTTGTATAGATGTTTTCCAGAACGACAATAGCATCGTCAACCACCAAACCAATAGCAAGTACAATGGCAAGCAGGGTGAGTACATTAATGGTGAATCCCAGTACATACATCACAAAGAAGGAACCAATTAATGAAATGGGAATGGTAGCTATTGGAATCAGGGTCGTTCGCCAATCACGCAGAAAGAAGAAAATGACAAATAGAACAAGGCTAAAAGCGATGATGACTGTTTCCTCCACCTCCTTGATCGAGCTGCGAATAAATTGGGTAGAATCCCAGCTCATGTAGTATTTGATATCGGCTGGTAGCTCGGCCTGAATCTGATCAAGTTTTTGGTATAGTCGATCGGCGATTTCTATGTTGTTTGCACCTGGCTGTGCTACGATAGCCAGGGCTACTCCAGGTTTTCCGTCACGACGGAGAAGGGTGCGATCATTTTCTGGATAGAGCTGAGCGTAGCCCACATCGCTGAACCTTACGATGTTGTCACCATTGTCTTTGATGATCAGGTCATTGAAATCGTCTACGGTGGTTAACCGCCCCATTGTGCGGACCGTCAGCTCTGTATTTTGACCTTCGACCCGGCCTGAGGGAAGCTCTACGTTTTCACGATTTAGGGCCTGCAATACATCAGTTGGTGCAAGTTTCAGTGAAGCAAGTTTGATGGGATCCATCCAAAGTCGCATGGAGTACCGCCGTTGCCCCCATAGTTGTACCGAGCTTACGCCAGGGATGGTCTGGAGTCGTTCCTTGAACATGATTTCGGCAATCCTTGAAAGGTCGAGAAGGTCACGCTCCTCACTGGCAACGGAAAGAAAGATGATAGGACTCGAATCAGCATCAGCCTTTTCGACGACAGGAGGATCAACATCGCGTGGAAGATTGAAGAGCGAGCCGGAGACTTTGTCTCGAACGTCGTTTGCCGCGGCTTCAATGTTGATGCCCAGTTCGAATTCGACTGTGATACTGCTCCGGCCTTCACGACTTACCGAAGTCAATGTACGAATGCCGGCGATGCCGTTGATGGCATCTTCAAGTGGCTCGGTGATTTGTGACTCAATTACATCAGCATTGGCACCGATGTAGCTTGTAGACACGGTGACGACAGGAGGATCCACGCTGGGAAACTCACGAATTCCAAGAAATGAGAATCCGATGTACCCAAAAAGAATAATAACCAACGACATCACGATTGCCAATACGGGCCGATTGATGCTGATGGTGGATAGACTTGCCATGGATTATTTCTTGCTTAGTTGGCCTTTACTATATGAATCGGAAGATCGTTTCTCAGCTGAAGTATTCCGGTTGTTATGACTGTATCACCGGGATTAAGCCCGGAGAGCACTTCAATTTTTAGATTCATTCGCGTTCCTGTTTGAATGGCTACCTCTTTTGCTCTTCCTCGGTTTGCAATGAATACCTTTTGCCCGCTTTGGCCAGGAATCACCGCCTGGGTCGGAATAAGCAATGCGTTTGCTTTCGAATCGAGAATCAAATCAACCTTTACAAATTGGCCTGGAAGCAAGACCCCCTTCGGATTGGCTGCCAATGCGCGGAGCTTCAACGTCCGCGTTTCCTCATTAATTCGGGGCTCTACGGCATAGACTTCGCCCATGAAGACGCGTGAGGTGTCATTCTCAATGGTGAAACGGATTTTCTTTCCAGCTGAGATTTGCGCGCTATATCGGCTGGGAACCGCGAACTCGATTTTGGCAGGTGAATTGTTATACAGCGTAGCGATTACCGTGGCAGGTGAAATATAGGCTCCATTGCTTACGTAACGAAGGCCAATAATGCCATCAAACGGTGCGTAGACCCGCGTCTTTTGAAGCTGAGCCTCAAGCAGCTTAATATCGGAAATAGTTGTATTGAGGCGATTGAGTGCGTTGTCATATTCTTCCTGACTGATCGCCTCTTTTTTCAGCAGCTGGCGTTGACGGTATTCATTGTCTTTGTTAAGTTTTTGCATGTACCGTTGTTTCTCGATCTGCGCCCTGATTTCTTCATCGTTGATCTGCACAAGCAAATCACCCTGTTTTACACGACCACCTTCTTTGAAAGTGATTTTTTTTATTTTTCCGTTTGCTTCACTCTTGAGTTCCAACGATTCGTTTGCGATGATCGATCCTGTTATAATTAGCCCATTGTCCAAAGCCTCTGGTACGAGTATAATACCCTCTACCGGAAGAAGGCTGACTATAGCCGGAGTATTTCCGCCGGGCTTATCACTTGCTTTGTTCAGGATTCCAAGTTTTGGCAGGGCCAGAAGGAAGACTACGGCGATGACGATGAGTATGGTTAGGATGCGTTTGGTCATTGAAATTATTAGTTCAGGTCTATCGCGCAGCAGTTAACTTTTTATGAATGCTGAGCACTTGAGGAATGACCATGTGTTGGTTATCATTATGGAGTATTTCATCAGCTTTTTTCATCTTCACTTCATCCGGCCATTGGTTCTTCATAATCAATTTGATCTCTTCTTCTGTTCGCTTCGGGTCCCGCGCCAATACCCTTTCAATCCGGATCTTTTCTGGCGCGTGAACGACGATGATCATCTTCATGGACTTGTTGGCGCCCGCTTCAAATAACAGGGCCGCCTCCCGGATCACATAGGGGCTTTCCCGGCAAGAATTTACCCATATCTCATAATCTATGGCAACACGCGGATGGACCAGACTATTTAGTTTTTTTAGCCGCTCTGGGTTCCCAAATGCCACTTTACTTAGGTAGGTGCGATTAAGGCTTCCATCCAAATGATAGGACAAGGTTCCGAATTCTTTCTTGATTTGGGCGACCAGTATTCCGTCAGTGGTCATTAAATTTTTCGCGCGGGAATCCGCATCGTAAACGGGTATTCCCAGGCATTGGAATATCCGGCAAATCACACTTTTTCCAGAGCCTATTCCTCCCGTTACCCCAACTTCCATCGGGCGGTTTTGGCTACTCATACTTCCTCAATTCAATGGAATCCATCTGCAGAAGGGTGGCATACGCGGGCATTCCTATCAGCTCCGGGAGCACCCGGATGGTATCGCCTTTGCTTATTGGAACCAAGGGCGTGGCAATCGTTAATTCAGCAATATCAGATTGGAACTGTTCGTAATTCTTTTGCGGGATCAACAACGTGCAACCAATGCTGTCACGGTCGAACGCCCAGCCAGATTTCAATTTTGACACAGGAAAATTGTGATGAACCTCCACAACCGGCCCGACTTCAAAAATTACGTCAGCCAGGGGTGGGTCCCGTGATATGAATTCTCCGTGGTCTACTATCACCTCCATGCTTTCTTTGAAATTTGATCCGAGGCGAGTGGCCTCCACCCGGATTTGAACCATTTCACCGAGCGCCTCAACGAAGCTTTTTGGGCCTTCCAGAAGAACGGAATCCGGAAGCACCTTAATCTCACTTATTTTTCCCATGTTTCTCTTGAAAGTTACTGAGGAAATATCGGCGGTCAGCTGGACCTTGCGAGAGACCTTTGGTTCTATTGTTAACCTCAATGTGTCCATCACAACGAAGTTCAGTTGCAATGGGCCTAATTGACTAGTTACCTGTGGAGCGAGTGCGCTGCCAGCAATTCGATGCACCTCTGAGGGCCGCTCAAGGAGGATGGCGATGGTGGGAACTTTTTGCCCCAGATTTTTCCTGAGCAATTCCC
Source organism: Cyclobacteriaceae bacterium (assembly GCA_043750575.1). Classification (GTDB taxonomy): domain Bacteria; phylum Bacteroidota; class Bacteroidia; order Cytophagales; family Cyclobacteriaceae; genus ELB16-189. The sequence continues at coordinate 63,219 of JAYVBH010000029.1, read as the reverse complement.
AACCATTTCCACTTACATTAACGATGATTGTTCCGGGGATCGCTTCTGCTGTGGCGAATTTAGATTCGTCAAATTGAACCTGAAGAGGAAGCGACAGGTTGGTTGAGTAGTCCTTGTTTAGCGCATTGAAAATCCAGAAAATAGCAGCAGCAAACACACAAAGGGCAAGGGCCGTCCAGTTGGTACGGTCGAATCGTAAAAGATTGCTGATGACACGAAGGAAGTTCAAGTTTTAATGGCTCGTTGCTTTAAAGTGAAAGACTATTCCTGGATTTTTTTCCCTGTGTTAGCATTTTTGCTGGAATCCATGGACACAGAGGATTTTGAAAAACGAATCCTAGCCCCCCGTTCAAATTCCAACACAAAGGTGTCGTCTTCGATTTCAGCGACCCGACCATGGGCTCCGCCGATGGTCACTACTAAGTCCCCTTTCTTTACTTCTTCGACAAATTTCTTCTGATCCTTAGACTTCTTCTGCTGTGGGCGAATCATGAAAAAGTAGAAAATACCAATGATGGCGACCATGAAAATCATGGAATTCCAGGGGCTGTTTTGAGCTTGTAAGAGTATTGCGAACATGATATGGATTTTTATTGCGGCAAAGGTAGTAGATTTTGGATGGAGGCGATAACAAAAAAAGTCCCTGTTAAGGGACTTTTTGTTCTTTAAAGATGGCCCGAAGCTACTTAGTGGGGCCCTTCATTTCCGCCTTTGGAGTCACCATGGCTTTGAAACGAAGCGTTGTTGTTTTTGGCCAGGTGTTGGCTGTCACTGTAATGGTCTTATTGTTGATGCCGGGTTTGCCGCTGCTATCAAACTCAGCCTTCACAAAGCCTGAGCCTCCCACGGGGATAGGATCTTTGCTCCAATCAGGAACGGTACATCCGCAAGAAGGCTGAGCGCTTTGGATAATCAGTGGCGCCTCTCCTGTGTTTTTGATTTTATAAACATGGATTACTTTTTGACCTTCGCTGATCGTTCCAAAGTCGTGGTCGGTCGTTTCATAAACGGCTACTGGCAGGGGACCTTCGGGTTTTTCTTCTGCCGCTGAAGGCGTTGCCGCAGGTGCCGCCGGGCTAGCTGTTTTGTTTGCCGAGAGTTGATCAAGGCGGCTTTCAAGTTCAGCAATACGCTTTTCAGCTGCGCGGTCTTTGCAAGAAGGAAGCAGGAACATCAAGCCCGCGACCACAAAAAGAATTGAAATGCTCTTTTTCATCTGTTTAAGTTATTCGGTTGTCTGTAAAATTAAATAGAATTTCTAAATGGAGTATCCTCTTAACAAATCATTAACTCTTTTGAGTGCCGCGAATTTGTTCCAACAAATCGTCAACATCTTCCAGTAAGCGTTCCGCTTTGCCTTTCGCCTCGGATACCACTTTTTGGCCTTGCGACTTAGCCTCTGTGGTTAAGGGGGTCTCTTTTCCAGTAACCAAATCGTCCAGAAAGTCTTCGAGGACCTTCTTGTACTTGTCTAACCGGTAAGAGAGTTTTTCTCGCGTGTTGGATCCTTTGTCCGGGGCATAAAGTACCCCAAGAATGGCGCCTGCGGCTGCACCAGCCAGGAAGGCGATCAGGGCGTTGCTGTTTTTGCTCATGATGGGTGAATTTGGACGACAAAGATAATCAAACCGCCGAAAGTCAACTAAACGGTCAGGGCGCCAAAATGGGCCTATTTGTTGTCCATGAGCCCTCTTCCACTCTTCTTGATCTTTCCTGTACTTGTTAGTTCTTTTGAGAGTACATCAAGGATGCCGTTGATAAACTGCCTGCTTTTCGGTGTGCTGTATTCCTTCGCTAGCTCAATGTATTCGTTGATGGTCACTTTTACCGGAATGTTTGGAAAGTTGAGCATTTCCGCCAGGGCCATGTGCAAAATAACCCGGTCGGTGAGGGGCAGCCGGTCCACCTCCCAGTTTTTGGTGTGGCTGGCGATCAGTTGGTGGTATGACTTGTCAAGTTGAGCTGACGCCAGAAAAAGTCTTTCTACAAAATCCTTATCATCTTCCCAATTGAGGGATAGTTTCTGAATTTCAACTATGCCATTTTCCGTAAGCGATTTGATTGTTTTGTCCGTCATGCTACGGATAATTTCATGATCCTCTGCCCACCACAGATCGTGCTCTTCGAAATGCGCGTTGATTGCTGTTTTGCCCAAAATAATTTTACGGATCAGGTGCTTGATAAGAGCGGTATGATCATCCACTGTTGGCTGTGTAAGTTCCAGATATTCCTTGAAGTGCTTGTCGGTTTTGACACAGTCCCGAAACCATGAGCGAACAAGGTCCATATGCTGATCCCAACTTCCACCTTTGCGGAGTGTCTCCTTGCGCAGGTCAGGATTATCACGTAGCGCACGAACGAAGGGGTTAGTTCCAAAGGAGGCCGCAGCAATCCGCTTGTCTTGTGCAGCTGCCGTTTCAAGTGCAGGAATGAGATTCAACACGGAGAAATAAATGGTGTTGATTTTCTCCACTTCGAGAATGATGTTCTTCCTGAAAAAGGTAAAATCTTTCTTGGTTTGTTTTGTGTGAAAAGCAAACGCCTCCTCAATTGACTGACCTATCCTTGGGTCTGGATGTTCATTTTCGGGCTCACCCAAGAACTGTTTTTCAAAAAGTTTGATGGCAACCGCATGCTGTCCTTTCAGCATCTCCTTATCCTGAATCTTCATGGAATTCAGGTCGGGTTTGAAAAATGAATCGATGGAATCGCGGGCCAGCAGGTAGTTTGCTTCCTTACATTGCTCATAGGCAAAGAGGCTTTGCATTATCTTGATCCGAAGGGTTCGACGGTTGAGCATGACAAGGAACATTAAAAAAGAAGGCTGCAAGTTACATTTTGTGCCGGATAAATAGTTGTTTTGAACCAAATTTAGATCTGCTCGTTTATGTTCGGGCGATAAACGCCCATGAAGGAACTAGCCCACCTAAACAAATACCTTCTCCGCTACAAATGGCACTTGTTCTGGGGGCTTGTATTCGTAATTATCTCCAACATTTTTCAGATAGTTCCCGCACAGATGGTGCGGAGGTCCATTGACCTTGTAACGAACAATATCAACTTGTATCGCTCCTTTGGCGCGACAAAAGCTCAGGACGAGTTTTTTGATGTATTTGCTCAGGGCATTCTGATGTACGCCTTGCTCATTCTTGTAATGGCGCTCTTGCGCGGGCTGTTCCTGTATTTTGTTCGTCAGACACTGATCGTGATGAGTCGGCTGATTGAATTCGATTTGAAGAATGATATTTTTGAGCACTATCAAACCTTACCACTCAGTTTCTACCGTCGAAATAATACAGGAGACCTAATGAACCGCATTTCGGAAGATGTGGGACGGGTACGAATGTATCTGGGTCCCTCCATTATGTATGGCCTCCAGCTCATCACATTGTTTTTCATACTGATCCCGGTTATGTTTACGATCAGCTTTAAACTGACGCTGTTTGCGCTGATTCCGCTCCCGTTACTTTCATTCAGCATCTACTATGTCAATAATATTATTGAGCGTCGGTCAGAGGAGATCCAGGAAAGCCAGTCCCGATTAAGCACTTTTGTGCAGGAGGCATTTTCGGGCATTCGGGTGTTAAAGTCATTTACCCGGGAGAAGGAATCAATCAATCGATTTACCCAAGAGAATGATGAGTATAAGCGCAAGTCGCTGCGGCTTACGCGCGTACAGGCCCTTTTCTTTCCCTTAATGTTCGGACTAATCGGCCTAAGCACAATTCTCACCGTGTATGAAGGAAGTGTGGAAGTAATTGCCGGAACCTTGACCTTTGGGAATATTGCTGAGTTTGTAATCTATGTAAACCTGCTTACCTGGCCCGTTGCTTCGCTTGGCTGGACCAGCAGCCTTGTTCAACGCGCAGAGGCATCGCAGAAACGGATAAATGAATTTCTAAAAACGAAAACCGAGATTCGCTCTGAAAAAAGCCTGATTCATCCTATCGAGGGAAAGATTGAGTTTAGGAATGTTTCCTTTACGTACCCAGATACAGGCATTCAAGCTATCCGGGATTTGTCATTCGTCTTAAACCCGGGTGATTCTCTGGCAATTATCGGCTCAACAGGTTCTGGGAAAAGCACAGTAGCCAACCTTATTTCCAGGTTATATGATGTTTCCCAGGGACAGATTCTGATTGATGAAATCCCCATTCTCGATTATGACGTCACCAACCTCCGCAGCCAGATCGGTTACGTTCCCCAAGATGTGTTTCTTTTTAGCGATACGATCTTGAATAATATTGGATTTGGTCTAGCTGAACCACAAGAGGATAAGATCATCCAGGCAGCAAAAGATGCAGATGTCTACCAAAACATTATGGATTTTCCGCAAGGGTTTGCTACCCGGGTTGGGGAGCGCGGAATTACATTGTCAGGGGGTCAGAAGCAACGTGTTTCGATTGCACGTGCGATTGTACGTGAGCCACGAATCCTGATGCTCGATGACGCCTTGTCTGCTGTTGACACCAAGACAGAAGACACAATTCTCAACAGTATGCGAGGCGTCATGCGGGGACGAACCACCCTCATTGTCTCTCACCGTGTCTCTTCGGCCAAATTAGCTAACAAGATAATTGTCCTGGAAGATGGTTCAATTTCTGAAGCGGGGACTCACGAAGGCCTCATGGAGCACGGTGGACTTTACAGAGAGCTTTATGATCGCCAGATGACGCTGGAACCCAACGAAGAATAATCATTGGGGATTCAACTTCACATACGTAAGTTTATACGTCACCTGCTTTCCTCCTTCAGTATCTACCCGAACACCTTCCAGTATTTCTGAATTTTCGTCCCGGGTAAACGTGTATGAAGTATCCTTCCCTTTCGGATCGTAGTGTTTGTAAACCAGAATATTGCCGGCCGACGCTGGTTTGAATTCTCCGATGATGGAGTAGCTAGTCAGCCCCTTCTTGTTCAGCGATAATTCAATAAAATTTCCTGCTGCCGGGTCTTCACGTAGGATAGCAACCGTCGCATAATTTTCCTTCCGGTCTGTTGTTTTCTCCTTTTGTTCTCCCAATATGTTTTTTCCCTTGCGGATCACCATACCTGAAACCGAGTAGACTCCTTCTATGGAATTGGATCCTGCCTTTTTCATGTACCGTTGAATAAGATCCTGAAAGTTCACTTGTCGGAAGACTGGGGATTTCTCGGAGGGCCCAGTGCTCACGGTATGGACAAAACATGCCTGGAGGAGCAGAAGGAGGGCAACGATCAGGAAATCATGTCGTCGGAACATGTCAAGCAGGTCAAAAAACGTACCGCAATCCGACACCGCCCTGGAAGCGTTGGTATCCTGGATCAATCAACGTATCGGTAAATACTTCGACTTCAATAAATGCGGAAATAGGCAATGAGAAATAGGAGTACTCAAAACCGACGAGGACGACTGGCCCGTAGGTGAAACGGGTTTCGGTGAACTTCCCAAATTTCCCATCGTCCTGGTTGTTCGATCGATCGTTGAAATTGTAATCGTATTCCAGTTCGGTGTTCCTCCATTGCCAACCTATGCCCGCGTACAATTGCAAACCTTTGGAAATTTTCTCCGCATCCCATTGATACAGGAATTTGGTCTCTACAAACCAATCGACAACGGCCGTGTGGGCAAGGTATGTTATTGACTGATCCGTGCTGAGTGTGTCAGGAAGATAGGAGGGAAATGCCGCCCGGTAGTACTTGTTGTATAACCCGCTTGCTGCTTTGCCGGCATCAACCGCAAAAGAGAAGTTTTTGTTAGCGTAGAATTTATAGGCTATGGCAAACGGATCGCCCAACTTTATGCCTATGCCTTGGTACGGGTACTTGCTTTCTAGAAAAATGGGACAAATAATGCGTGCCTTGTTGCCGCCTACACGCGGAACTGAGAATGACGAACTGCGCTTGCTATGCTTCACTTGCGACCAACCATCGGTCGCCACGAGCGAAATGACCAATAAAATAAGGGCCGGTTTTGACAAAAGCATCAAAGCAAATATAGCCAATTTGACCTAACAGAACGCAGATGCTGGCCAAAGGCTAGTTGGCTTCTTTGTACTGCATTTTGTACAGTTGGGCGTAAACCCCTTGCTTGTCCAGGAGGTGCTCATGGCTGCCGAACTCCTTTATTTCACCCTTGTCCATCACCAGGATGGTATCGGCTTTTTGAATCGTAGAGAGCCTGTGGGCGATGACAATGGATGTCCGATGACTCATCATTTTTCCTATCGCCTCTTGAATCATTGATTCCGTTTCTGAATCAACGGAGGAAGTGGCCTCATCAAGGATAAGAATCTTTGGATCATAAACCATTGCCCGGATAAAAGAAAGCAGTTGCCTTTGACCAACCGACAAGGTAGATCCTCTTTCCATTACTTGATAGTCAAGTTTTCCAGGAAGTCTGTCAATAAACCGGCGCGCTCCAACTTCATCAGCGGCCCGGAGGATCATTTCATCCGTGATGTCAGGGTTTCCCAGCGTAATATTGCTGCGAATAGAATCCGAAAAAAGGAAAACATCCTGGAGGACCACGCCTATATGCTTCCGAAGAAAACTCAAATCGTACTCCTGAATTTCAATTCCATCAATTTTGATGGACCCGCGTTGAATATCATAGAATCGTGTCAGCAAGCTGATCACTGATGATTTCCCAGCGCCAGTCGCGCCGACGAGCGCCACCGTCTGACCTGCGCCGATGGAAAAAGAAATATCTTTCAACACGGGTTCACCTTCATTATAGGAAAACCAAACATGGTCGAACGCGACGTCTCCGTGAAGCGTTGTTCCTTGCAGCGTACCATTTGGCATCAGGTGTTCTTTGCTGTCAAGTAGGTTGATGATGCGGGACGAACTCACAATGCCCATTTGAAGCGTATTGTAGCGATCGGCAATCATCCGGATGGGACGGAAGAACATCTGGATGTACATGATGAAGGCCGTCAGTGTTCCAATCGTAATTCCAGTTTGATCCTGGTGAATGACCCCTTTGGCCCCATACCAAACCAACAAACCAACGCCCATGGCAGCAATAATTTCGGCAACGGGAAAGTAAACCGAATAATAGAGCACAGAGCGAAGGTTGGAATGCAAATGTTCCTTGTTGATGTCTTTGAATTTTTCAAACTCACGCTTTTCACTCCCGAAGATCTGCACAATGTTCATTCCGGTGATGTGCTCCTGGACGAAAGTGTTCAGGTTGGCTACCGCATTTCTCACATCGTTGAATGCCACCTTAATCTTCTCTTTGAACACGTACGTGGCCAGAAGCATGAGTGGGAATGTGGACAAGCCGATGAGCGCCATTCGCCAATCCATGTAAAACATGAAGCCAAGGATGAAGACAATCTGCAGAAGGTCCCCGGCCATTGCCGCCAAGCCCTCGCTGAAGACGTCTGCCAGCGTTTCGACATCGGATATGGTACGCGTCACCAAACGACCGATCGGTGTTTTGTCAAAGAATTTCAACCGGAGATTGATCAGGTGACTATAAAGTTTTATGCGAATATCACGGATCACGTACTGGCCAATTCTGCCCGACAGATAGGTATGTGTATATTGAAAGACAGACTGCACAAGCAATAATCCAAAAACCAGTAGCATCACCTTAACCATGCCCGAATAGTCTCCATTTGCGACATCGTTGTCGAGGGTTTGCTGAATAAGGATCGGACGTACCGCCGTGAGAATGCCGAGCACAACAGTAAGCACAATAATGATATAGAAGCGCTCCTTGTATGGCTTTACAAATGAGATCAACCGCTTCAATACATTGAAGTCAATAATATTTCCGCTGCTGACTTTTTCTTTCTCCACGACCTGGCTATTTTATAAAGATATTCCGGGGATACTTTACCCGGACGAGAAATAATCCCTCAGCAGGTACATTGACCCCCGCCTTTTTTCTATCCTTGCTATTCAAGATGGACTTAAACTCTTCGACGCTTGTTTTGCCCGTACCGGTGTCCAACAACGTTCCTACAATCGCCCGTACCATGCCGCGCAGAAACCGATTCGCGGTGATTGCAAAGACCAACTGATCGCCTTTTTGTGTCCACCGGGCGTCAATGATGTTGCACCTAAAGTGGTCAACATCGGTCTTTACCTTGCTAAAGCATTGAAAATCGTGCATGCCAACGAGTAACGAAGCGGACCGCTCCAAGGTTCGCATATCCAGCGGTTTAAAGAAATAAAAGGAAAGCCCTTCCTGAATTGGATCTTTGACACGTGTGATGCGATAATGATACGTTCGCGCTATGGCGGAATACCGGGCGCTTGCATCGGATATTACCTTTCGGATGGATCGAATCGCGATGTCTTTGGGCAAAAAGGAATTGAGACGCTGAAGCAGATGGGAAGTGTCGACTGACTTGGTGATGTCAGCGTGAAAAAATTGCTGCAGACAGTGAACTCCGGTATCTGTTCTGCCACTTCCGACAATTGAAATGTTTTCTCGCAACAATTGACTTAAGGAATTCTCGACAACGGTTTGAATACCCAATGCATTCGCCTGTGATTGCCAGCCGTGGTAGTTCCCTCCATTGTAGCTAATTTCAAAAAAGTATCGCATCAGCACCGTTCGTAGATAATTGCGGCGCCCTGGCCTACACCAACGCACATTGTTGCAAGACCGTATCTCACTTTTCGTTTTTGCATTTCTTGAATCAACGTAGCGCTGATCCTCACGCCGCTGCATCCAAGCGGATGTCCGATCGCGATGGCTCCTCCATTGACGTTGACTTTTTCAGGATCAAGCTGAAGGTCGTGGATGCAGGCCAGGCTCTGTGAAGCAAAAGCCTCATTTAGTTCGATCAGTCCGATCTCAGAAAGAGCAAGCCCGGCCCGCTTCAGGGCTTTACGTGTAGCAGGCACGGGTCCGATTCCCATGTAGGCAGGGTCAACCCCGGCCACCGCCATAGCAACAATTCGGGCTAAAGGTTTAGCGCCAGATCTTGAAATGAAATCTTCATTGGCAAGAATCGCTGCCGCTGCCCCATCGTTAATGCCGGATGAATTGCCTGCAGTCACCGTTCCGTCCTCTTTAAAAGCAGGCTTCAACGCACCCAATTTCTCAAGGCTTGTCTCGCGGGGGTACTCATCAATTGAGAACAGAGTAGTCTCCTTGCCTTTCGTGACCGGAACGGGAATGCGCTCCTGTTGGAATCTCCCCGCTGCCTCTGCCTTCGCGTATTTTTGTTGGGATAGCAAACTGAAAGCATCTTGTTCGCCCCGACTGATTTTCCACTTGGCCGCTACATTTTCTGCCGTCTCACCCATGGAATACGGGTGATACATTTTGGCCAATACCTTATTCGTAAATCGCCATCCGAGGGTGGTGTCATACATCTCCGTTTTTCGGGAAAAAGGTTCTTCGGGCTTGGCCATCACATAGGGTGCCCGGCTCATGCTTTCGACGCCGCCAGCGATGTAGATCTCTCCGTTGGTACCCGAAAGAGCCTGCGCGGCATTCATGATCGCTTGAAGGCCAGATGCACAGAGTCGGTTAACAGTCACCCCGCCAATAGAATTGGGTAATCCGGCCAGGAGCAACGCCATTCTGGCCACATTGCGGTTGTCCTCGCCCGCTTGGTTGGCGGCTCCAACAATGACGTCTTCTATTTCTTCAGCCGGAACCGCCGGATTCCGTTTTAGTAACTCCCGCATCACATGCGCCAGAAGATCATCAGGACGTACGGAAGACAATGCGCCTGCGTACTTTCCGATTGGCGTTCGGAGGATGTCAAGAATGTAGGTAGCTTTCATAAGCAATGTGTTCGGGGGCTGAGAACTACTTAGAAATTCATATTTTTGGCGGCTCAAGTTAGCGCAACCATCCTATGTGGCAAAGAAAGCAAACGATATTCCTGGCCCTGACCAGTGCGTCTATGATCCTCATGATTTTCGCCCCTGCCTGGCAGGCCGTAGACGGGGGTATCCAGAAAATGCTCTATCCCCTTCATTACACAATCGTGGAGGATGGGGTTCGGAATACAACCTATTTTCCTTATGCGCTGAGTGCTATTCTGGGAATGGCCGCGGCCACTATCGCCATCATTGAAATTGGAAAATTTGAGAACCGCTTGCTTCAGGTCAAGCTCGGGGCACTCAATTCATTGGTTATGGCTGGTTCTTTGGGATCTATGGTCTATTTCGCAACACAACTGATCAAATCTAATCAGGTGGCCGGCGAATATGGTCTTTCGCTCTGGCTCCCCGCAGTCGCCATGGTTAGCAACATGATTGCTAATCGCTTTATCCGGCGTGACGAAAAAATAGTTCGGGATTCAGAACGAATTCGGTGAGTGACTGTTAATGAATTAAATCAAATTATATGGCACAGACAAAATTGGGTGAGCGGGTAGTGAACACAGCAGGGGACCTTCCGGTAGTCGGTTCTCAGGCCCCTGGATTTACCTTGGTGGGCAATGATCTGAAGGAAGTCTCTTCGGCAAATTTCGCGGATAAAAATATCGTCATGAATATTTTTCCAAGCGTTGACACGAGCACCTGCGCAACCACTGTCAGGGAATTCAACAAGCGTGCATCCAGCCTGACCAATACCGTTGTGCTTTGCATCTCCAAGGATCTACCTTTTGCGATGCGACGTTTCTGTGGGGCAGAAGGGATTGACAAGGTCATAACACTTTCGGATTTCCGTAACCTTGGCTTTTCCAAGTCGTATGGAGTCGAGATGTTGGAAGGCGCGATGGCAGGTTTCTTTGCACGCTCTATTGTTGTTGTTGGTCCAGATGGTAAAGTGAAGTATACAGAGATGGTGCCAACCGTTGGTCAGGAGCCCAACTACGAAGCTGCGATCAAATCTATCTAAAGACTTGTCATAAAGCCTTCAAGGGTTGAGTATCAATTTTTCCCTTGTTGCACCAAGAATGCGCTCTTTACTAAAGTAAACAGGAACATGTTTATCCATGGCCCACGCCCGGAATAAGTTGCTGTAATACGGGCTGTTGGGATCCCCACTTTGTCCCGGCGTATTTGTGAACATCGTCTTGTCCCAGTCTGCCGCGTCTGCAACAATCCGAAAAGATGCCCCAGATGTTTGATTATTTCCGTTGGTGGTCATTCCAGGGGTAGCGGCATTTCCACTTCGGGGTAACGGACCCAATTCAAGTTTTTTTCTCGTAGCCTCATTCACTGCATTACTCAACGAATGTTTAATCAATACGTGGTGCATCTTTTCCTGCCCGTATATCCATGTTGATGTATCTGATCCAAGAGTCACCTGCAACTCGTTCACCGCTTCCTCCAGGCATGCGATCATAAATTTATTTCGGTCTGTTGCTTTTGCCATCGGCCCTCCGCTGCCAGACATCCAGCTCACTAATTTTCTCAAGGGTATTGTCCGGATGTATTTATGTGCTTCTGGGGGTACGAGCCGTTGCCGGAGTTTGGTGGAGAGCTTCTTTTCCCACGCAACATAGATTGTAGCCTCTACAGCATTTTTATCAATCAGAAAATTCCATTTCAAGAGCCTCTGACGCATTGCTTCTACGACCTTGTCCGTGGAGTGAACGTTGGCGAGTTGTGGTACAAGTGTTCTCGCGGGGAGAGACAAATAATCAAATTGCAGGCACATCATTTCCTCCTGGGTGTGCTTGGGTTTGGCGGCCAACACTTCATTAATGCGTTCGACCCGGAATCGGTCAGCCCAATTCCAACCCACGGCGTTGCGATTAGGATAGCCTTCCGGCACATTGTTTTCATTGGCTGAGGCAAAGAATCCCCGGTCGGGGTTCAATACATTGGGAAGTGAACGAATGGGTAAATACCCATCCCATTCGTACCTGCCATCGCCAGGCACAGGTACCAGACCGCTGTGGTTCTTTCGGATGGGAGCCACACCCACGGCCTGCCAGCCGATGTTTCCCTTTTTATCGACCCAAATCATATTTTCTCCAGGGATATGGCTGAACGAACATCCTTCACGGAATTCTTCCCAGTTCGTTGCCTGGTCAATACGCAAACTGGCCATGTAAGGAGCGCCACCCACATCCAGCCAAGCACAGCGTGCAGCATAGGCAACGTGTCGGACGGTATCAACGTAGAGCACTGGACCGTGCCGGGTGAACTTGTGCTGAACAAATTGCGCACCTCCTCCTTTTATAGAAATGGTATCATTTTCAATTCGCATGTCTTCCCAGTTTCCCTTGTAGCGGTATTGATTTTGATTCTCCGGGTTAAGTTGGTTCACGTAAAGATCTTCCCCATCGAGGTTAAAGACGGTTAGTCCCCATGCACCAAACTCGTTATGCCCGATCGAGACACCGGGAGTTGTTGGTTCACCACCACCGACAACATTCCAACCAGGAGCATTGAGATGTACCATGTAGCGCAAGGACGGCGTTGTGATTGTGCGGTGAGGATCGTTCGCCAGGATCGGGAATCCACTCGCTGAGTGTGAGCCGGAAACAATCCAGTTGTTACTGCCAATGGATTCCCGTTCTGTTGACATAAGTTCATCGTATCGTCGGTCATCTTCCATGGCCAGTTGCTCGTAGGTCGCATTGTTGCCTTGTGCAGCGATCAGGTGTTCTGGTTTGAACTTGAGGGTAGCTCTGAATGCGGTGTATAATGAAGCAATGCTATCGAACAGCCCCGACTTGTCGATAGTTGGATCTAACCTAAGGTCCGGATCACCGGGTTCGAAGGCGACTAATTCTTTTACATGCTTCTCGCCCAAGATGATCACCGCCCGCGCAAATCGGATTTCGTCCGGTAGGTTGCCGAGAAGTCCCTGGTGGCGCGAGATCACGTCTTCAGGCTTCCACAGGCCGGGCATGATTCCAAGGAGTTTAAACTCCATCGTGAGTAGGGAAGTATCTTTTTGTGTTTCACGGATGTAGGCATTGACTCCATCGGTAAACGCTGTTATGATTTGTTCTCCACGCGGGTGGTATTGGTTCAGTTCCTTGTTGAGATCGCCACGAAACCTGAATAGTCGCGCACCGATATCGCGCTTTAGTTCATCTGGCCCGAGGATTTCTGCTACCGTGCCGGTGGCCTGCCGGCGCCACACTTCAAATTGAAAGAGCCTATCCTTTGCAGCGCAGTACCCCTGTGCGAAGAATAAGTCGTGCTCATTTTGTGCGTAGATGTGGTTTACCCCGACTGAATCGCGCAGGACTTCAACAGACTTCAACAAGCCAATGACCTGAAGTTGGTTGTCTTTAGCTTCTTTGCACCCCCCGAAGAGTAGAAGCAGTAATACAAAGGTGAGTGCGGAGTGGTTCATATTTCTTAGGTGATTTCGCCAAAGTACTGTCGGAAGCCTGAAAATAAATTTCTAAAGTGATGAACGGTGTGCCGGTGGCCTCCACGTTTGAATTGTCTGGCAAAAGGACTAATTTTCTTTAAACCCACCCCCATGGAAATAGCCACCCCCATCCAGGAGAAGGAACGCATCTTAATACTGGATGCCATTCGAGGGGCTGCCTTGTGTGGAATTCTGATTTTAAACATGCCTGGATTTTCTGGGCCTTTCCAATGGTTTTTTAATTTTCATATCCCCGGAGAAACAGGGAATGCCAACCTTATAGCCTGGTATCTCCAGAATTTTGTTCTGGAGGGTTCCTTCCGTGCACTATTCTCCATGCTCTTCGGGGCCGGAACCATTTTGCTCATTGCCCGATTAGAAAAGACAATGCCCGGCCTTCGTCCAGCGGAGATTTATTACACCCGCCTTATCTGGTTGCTGATCTTCGGACTTATCAATGCCTATGTCATTCTGTGGGTTGGAGATATTTTGTACTGCTATGCAATATGCGGGCTTTTCTTGTTTCCCTTTCGAAACAGTTCGGTTCGCCTGCTTCTGCTTCTAGCTGCTTTCTTTGTTTGTGTCTTAATGTTCAAGAACTGGCTTGGGAGGCAGGAGAGCTTTGAAGTCAGAGACAAGGGCATTGCCGCGATGGCGATTGAGTCAAGGAAAGATTCGCTCACAGATGATCAAAAATCCGATCTCTCCAAGTGGAAGGCCCGGCTGGAGGATTCGAAAGTGGAAAAACAGCGCAAGGACGCCGACAAGGATATCACGAAGATGCATCAATCGTACACAGGTGTTTGGGCTCATCTCAAGCAGCTGAATCATGATATTGAGTCTGTCTATTTGTATGATGAACTGTTTTTTGATGCCATGATCTTCATCTTGTTGGGGATGGCGCTGTTTCGAATGGGCGTTTTGACGGGGGACATGCCTTGGTGGCTCTATGCTGTATTTGCGGTAGTCGGATACTCCAGTGTTCTTATTTATGCCTGGTTTCAGGGTCATTGGTGGCAACAAGCGAATTTTGATTCTTATAAATACATGGAACTGTCTCCACTCCACATTTCCCTCTATCAGATCAGAAGAATATTCTTCGCCCTTGGGCACATTGGTGTGTTGGTTCTTTTGTGGAAAAGCGGTGCGTTCAACTGGCTTCTGGGTTGGTTGGCCCGGGTGGGTCAAATGGCTTTTACCAATTACCTCATGCAGTCCGTCATCTGCACCCTGTTTTTTTTCGGTTACGGCCTTGGGTACTATGGAAAGATTCAGCGCTATGAGCAATTCTATGTCATCGGTGCGGTTTGGATATTTCAGCTTATATTCTCCAGTGTTTGGTTGAAGTATTTCCGTTTCGGCCCCCTGGAATGGTTATGGCGCAGCCTGACATACTGGGAGATTCAGCCCATGAGGAGGAGTACTCCGGTATCAATTGATTTACTACCTTAAATCAGGACGCAGCAATTTTCGCTACAGCGTCAATCAATCGATCCAGATCTTTGGTTGTCGTGTATACATGAGGTGTTACCCGGCAAGCGCTGACATTTTCCCAAACTATGCCCGTTGTGTGAATCGCGTATTCACCAAAAAGTTTCGACACAATGTCGCCAGGTGTCATACCGTCTATGCTGAAGGTTCCAAGGGCGCACGAGTATTCTGGCTTTAACGAGATGTGGAGTTTCACGCGTGGATTCTTGACCACCGCGTTGCACCAATACAATTTCAAATAGTGAAGTCGTTCCTGCTTGCGGCGGGCGCCGATAGCGTTATGAAAATCTATTGCCTGACCGATCGCCTGTTCGGGCGCAAAGGAGCGGGTACCCAAAGCCTCAAACTTACGGATGTCTCCGCTTTGCGGTTTGTCGGTAGGAAAGATCGGCCATGTGCCCGCGATACGGTCTTTCTTGATGTACATCATTCCAGTGCCGAACGGAGCGCAGAGCCATTTGTGAAGGCTGGTTCCGAAATAGTCGCAGCCGAGGTCTGTGATTTTGTAATCCAGGTGAGCAAATGAGTGTGCCGCGTCAACGATGCTGATGATACCCCGCTTGCGGGCTTCGGCACACAACTTTGCTGCGGGAAAAATCTGGCCTGACCAGGTAACGAGGTGTGTGATGTGCCAGATCTTTGTTTTGGGTGTCGTGGCATCGATGTATGCTTTGAGAATGATTTCATCATTGTCCAGCGGCAGCGCAATATTGAGCCATATGATTTTTACACCTTCGCGCAGCTCGCGTTGTTTCCAGGCGTGAATCATGTTGGGATAGTCCTGCTTGGTCATTACAATTTCATCACCTTTCTTCAGATCGATCCCCCAGGTAAATGTTCCAAGTGCTTCGGTGGTGTTGCGGTTGATAGCAATTTCGTCAGGCGATACGCCGGCAAGGTCAGCCAGTTTTCGGCGCAGCGGCTCCCGGCCTTTGTCGAGAATCTGCCACATATAGTAGGTAGGAGCCTCATTGCTCAAGTGGTAATAGCGGTCGACCGCGTCTTGCACTACCTTGGGCTGTGGGCTTACCCCGCCGTTGTTCAGGTTGAGGATGTTAGGAGACACTGTATATGCCTGTGCCATGCGGGCCCAGAGTTCTTCGTCATCTGCTGCAGCCTCGGGGGTAAGCCCGTTAAGTTCGAGGAGCGCATCAGATATATCCTCAGCTTGTGCCTTTACAGACAATGCAGTGAGTGAGGCGGCACCGGCGATGGTGAATGATTTGCGGAAGAAGGCTCTGCGTGATGACATAGGACTTGGGTTTAGGAGAGGAAGTTAGGGATTCCAAAACGTCTTGTGGAATCTAAAAGGGATGGGCGGCAGAAGGCGTATTCTTCCATGTCTTTACTGATTTCAAGGGGCCGCCAGATTCCCCGATGCAGCAGCCTCTGACTATCTCACATCTTGCAGCTTCCTCAATCCCGGAGCTTTCAAGGCTGTGGTGGCGACCACTACAAGAGTCATAATCCCTCCGAAGATAACCGATGGGATTACGCCCATCAATCGGGCGGCCACACCTGATTCAAAGGATCCAATTTCATTCGAGGAGCCGATAAAGATATTATTCACTGCCGATACGCGGCCTTTCATATTCTCTGGAGTAAGGGTTTGCAAAAGAGTTCCCCGAATAATTACGCTGACACAATCAAATGCTCCGCTCATCGCAAGCACGCCCATCGAAAGCCAGAAGTTCCTGGACACAGCAAAGAGAATCATACATACGCCAAATCCTGCTACGCTGTAGAGCAAAATGGTGCCCATTGATTTTCGAAGGGGGTGATAAGTTAGATAGAGTGCCATTAAGAGGGCGCCGATGCCAGGAGCGGACCGAAGCACTCCGAATCCTATCTTCCCCACACCCAGAATCTCATCTGCGAATATGGGAAGGAGCGCAATGGCACCGCCAAACAAGACGGCAAAGAGGTCAAGGCTGATCGCGCCAAGTATGATCTTGTTGCTGAATACGAAATGCAGACCTGCCTTGATTTTTTCCACGATTCCCTGTTCCTCACTCGCGGCAGGCACGGGTCTACTGGCAACAGCCATAACAAGGATAAGCCCAAGGATGGTTAGAGAGACATCCACGCTGTAGGCCGCTGTGATCCCAAAAAAACCGTAAATGAGACCTCCGATCGGAGGACCCCCGATCGATGCCATTTCCCACAACGTGCTATTCCAGGAAATCGCATTTTGATAAAGCTCGCGAGGGACTAACTGGGGCATGAATGAAAAGATCGCCGGTGTGATGAATCCGCGTGCGATGCCGCTGACGAATATGACCGCATAAATCGGCAGGACTCCGTAGGATAGTAAAAATCCCCATAAATCAATGGTAAAAAGAAGCAGGAGCCCGGAGCAGAGCACCAGCGTAGCAACCGTAATCAGAATGATCTTCTTGCGGGAGGTAACATCAGCCACATGACCCGCATACAGAGAGACGGCAATGGAAGGGATGGCTTCGGCGAGGCCGATCAATCCAAGTGACAATGGGTCCCGTGTGATTTCATACACCTGCCACCCAACAACAACGGCCTGAATCTGTATAGCCAGGGTAATGCAAAACCGTGCGGAGATGAATAGCCGAAAGTCCCGGATTTTCAACGCAGCATACGGGCCGATCATTTAGACATCAATAATTGTTCAATCGCTTGAATCGCTTTGGATCGGCGTATGTCCCGCTCTCCAGAAATCTCCACGACGGGGATGCCTGAGCTAGCCGCCTCTTTTTTGTAGATATTCCAGAAATGTTCCCGTCGATCCGGGTGTTCGCGCTGGGGATCATTCTCCCAAGGCACATCAATATTTGTAAGCAGCAACAGATCATAGTGACGATTTTGGATCAACTGTAGAATTCCAGGGTCGCATGTTCCGAATCTCTCTTCACTCCATACCTTGATTACTATGAGGTTCGTATCACAAACCAGAAAACGGTTAGCGTCCTGAAGCCATTCATCCTCCAGGCGCAATTGCCCGTGAGCAATCTTGGTCAGATCGGTCGGGTCATACGGACGGTTGAGCTTGTTAAGATATGCACGTGCATATTCAGGGACCCAGGTCGTCTTGAAATGCGATGCGAGGTATTGAGACAGGTCGGTCTTGCCTGTACATTCAGGTCCGATAATGGTTACTTTTTTTGGTTTAGGGGTACTATCGGGGGGAGAAGCTTGCATGGGTTATATAGGGCAAGATACCTGAAATGAAAGAAATATTTCCTCATCTGGAGCATCGAATGCCTGATTTTATTAACCCGTAGGGTCTCCGTATCTTTAACCACTAATTTTACGCAGTGAAGCGCAGAAAAGCAATACAGCAAATCGGTTTGGGCGTTACGGGAGGGCTGATCCTGCCTTCCTTTATCACGAGTTGCTCTCCCAATGATCCCGGCCCGGAAGTAGACTACGCCGGAACCGTCGCTATCCTGGGTGCAGGCGCAGCAGGCCTTTATGTGGCTGACATCCTTCGTTCAAAAGGAATCAAAGTCAAAATATTTGAAGCCCGGGATCAAATCGGCGGACGGGTCCGCTCCTTGAGAAATCAAGTCGCAGTGGAAAACCCGAGCAACCCGACAATCCCGTATTACCCGAATATTCCGTTCCTCAGTTCAGACTTTCCATTGGAATTGGGCGCACAAACAATTATCGGCACGGACTCCATCATGGGCAAAATTTTTCAGGCCTATCAACTTGCTACCTTTGAATACACCCCCGAGTCCAGTCATTTTGTACTCGAAAACACAGCCAAGTCGGCAGCCGATTGGGCTGGCGATGGAGATTTTCAGGCTGCCATGAGTTTTAGGCAAAATCTTAAGAACTTGTCCGGGAGTCCGCTTACCGCGCAGCAGGCCATTCAATCTGCAGGCATAGGAACGCGAGCTTACGGCATGTTGAATGGACAAATCGGAAATGCATACGGAAGCGATAACGATGTTATTGGAATTGGAGAGTTGGGCGAAGAAGAGACCTTACGCGTAAGCGATGGAAAAATTCTGAGCTTGAAAGGAAACACGCTCCAGGATTTACTGATCTCCCGATTTATTGCAGTGCAAGAATTTGTTCAACTCAATACACCGATTACCTCGATTCAATATGGTTCGAATCCCATTGTGCTTACGGCGGGTAATGGAACAACGTATGAGGCAGATAAGGTGATTGTGACCGTTCCGGTAAGCATGCTAAAAAACGGTGCAATATCTTTCAGTCCGGGGCTGCCCGGTGCATTCACTGGTTCGTTGGCAAAAATTGGAATGGGGGCTTCGCTGCGCGTGATCATTGAATTCAAGCAGAACTTCTGGGGCGAGAGTGCAGGATTTATACTGGGCTCTACTGACGTGCCTGAATTTCTCAGTGCTGGACTCAATCGAAGTGTTTTCAATGCCACGCTCTCGGTGACGGTTAACGGAGCGAAGGCTGCGGGCTATTCATCCATGACAGATAGCGATCTAATCGCAGCGATTTTGGCAGACATCGACCTGCTTTATCATGATGAGTCAGTCCCACCAATCGGCTGGGGAACGAAATTTGTTCGGAAGAAGGTTGTAGATGGTATCGAAACCGATCCAATTTTCTTGCGTGAAGACTGGACAACCAACGAATTTATCCTCGGCGGATATTCTTATCCGTTGGCTGGCGCGACCAACGAAGATCGCAAGGCACTTGGTCAGCCGATTGGAGGCAAGTTATTTTTTGCAGGCGAAGCCACCGACATTACCGGTCAGGCTGGAATGATAAACGGAGCACTGGCTTCTGCGGAACGTGTAGCGGAAGAAGTGGTCACCTCTATTCTAAACCCTTAGGGAAATCCCGCGAATTGAAAGCTCATCGCGGAGCTGTGAAGGTCCGCTAAAATGAATGCCGTCCATACCGAGCAGACGGGCGGCCTCTATGTTATTGAGGTTATCATCAATGAAAACTGCCTGTTGCGGATTTACGTGGTATCGCTCAAACAGGACCTGATAAAAAGCTGGTTTTGGTTTATGCGTTTTTTCCTCCCCGCTAACTACAATTCCCTCAAACCACTGAAGGAATTCAAAATTATTCTTAGCCCAGGGAAATGTTTCAGCTGACCAATTAGTGAGGGCGTAAAGTCGTTGTCTCTTTTGTAGGCGAAGGATTCTCAGAATATCGACGGTTTCGTGGATCGGACCTCCGATGGTCTCTGCCCAACGCGTGAACCAGGCATTGATGGCAGCAGCCTGATCTGGAAAACGATGTATGAGTTCGGCTGTGGCTTCAGCAAAGGACCGACCGGCATCTTGTTGTTCGTTCCATTCAGGGGTGCATACATTTTCCAGAAACCAGTTTACTTCCGCTTCGGTTTGAAAGATCTTTCGGTAGAGGTAACGGGGATTCCAATCGATGAGTACGCCCCCCAAATCGAAAATGATAGTATCAATTTTTTGCATCACGTGTTGCCAAAAGCCCATTTCATAAACACGGGCATTGCCTCTGCCCACGTCTCTACGTTATGCCTGCCGTCCTTGATTTCCAGGTATTGAATATCATGAAAGGGGCGATATCCCTTTCGGGCAAGTTCACTAATCAGGTCCATGGTGTCATCGATGGAATCAATAACGCCATTCTTGTTCCGATCGTTGTCCTCATCCCTTGTTCCAGTTTGAAACCAGAATTTCAGCCCGGGTTTGAATTTTCCCCGACGAACCTGAAGGTGCATGAGGCGGTCACGAAAGTCCGAATAAAAAAAACTGCCTGAGTCCCGCTTTCGCCACCAGAATGAGCCGCTGAATACGCCAACTTTCCCAAAATTTTCGGGATTGTTCCACGCCAGGTCCATCGCTGAAAGCCCACCGAGTGAATACCCCGCAATCGCACGATCACCCGTGTGTCTGGAGATGGGATACCGATATAGGATGTAGGGAACCAACTCGTTGATAACATAATCACTGTACAGTTTGGCTTGTCTGCCCCGCCCATGGAAATCATGTCGAAAGGCAACACCATACTCCTGCATTCGGTCTCCGGCAGTTACCCCAACAATGATGATTTCTGGAATTATTTTTTGGCTCACCAACTGTTCAACAGCGGCCTTGACCTTGACGCCCTCGCTGTCCTGGCCATCGTTAAGAATGAGCAACGGATAGGATTTCGATTTATCCAGGTTTGGAGGGGTAAGGATTTCCACCTCGACGTTTCGCTGAAGAATCTTTGTGTAAATATTTGTCAGCTTCTCCGAATGGTATTCATAAGCCGGTTTGGGCGCTGTAATGGTCTCTTCGGTATTCTCTGACTCTTCCATGGCTAAAGTTGCAAAAATAGAATAACGGAGGTTAACTTACACCTCTTAGCCCCACTGCTTATGTATGAGCATTATCATCGTTGGTATTCTCCCAGCCTGAACCGGGAAATGGAACTGCTTTCGTTTGGAACCCGTGGGTATCCGGTTCTGTTGTTTCCTACATCCATGGGGCACTTCACAGAGAATAAGGACTTCAAACTGATCGACAGCGTTGCATGGTTTGTAGAAGAAGGTCTTGTAAAAATTTATTGCCCTGATGGCATTGATGCCCTCAGTTGGTACAACCGGCAAATTCATCCGGCTCAGCGCGTGATGAATCATATCTGGTATGATCAATACATGTTGACTGAGGTAGTGCCCTTGATGCAGCGCGAGACAGGTGTTTCGCGTATCGCAACGGCGGGATGCAGCTTCGGAGGATATCACGCCACCAATTTTGGTTTTCGTCATCCGGACGTGACTAAATACATTTTTAACATGGGCGCCGCCTTTGATATCAAGGATCAGATGGATGGGTACTATGATGACAACGTCTACTTCAACAACCCGCCAGACTACATTCCGAATGCGGACAACCCATGGTTTAAGGACATGTTCGTCGTATTAGGTACCGGTACCCACGATATGTGCTGGGAGGCCAACGAACGCATGGCTGAGGTGTTCCGGAATAAGGGGATTCCGCATTGGCTTGACGTTCGCCAGAATGCGCCGCACGATTGGCCTGCATGGCGGGAGATGTTCCCACACTACCTTTCTTTGATTAGGTAACCACAGATGCGGAGCCTTAGCAGCTTCCTTGGAGGTACCCTGATTCTTTTCCTGACTTCGTTGGGCCAGCTGGCAGCGAAGCCAATTCATCTGGCTGAGGCCGTGCGCATAGGAGGTATCGATCAATGGATCAGTATTAAAAGTGTAAACGATACTTTGCCCCTTCTTTTATTCCTTCATGGTGGCCCCGGAAACTCTGTCATCGGATTTGCAGAAAAATTCACAGCGGAACTGCAAAAGCATTTCGTTGTTGTCCAATGGGATCAACGCGAGAGCGGGAAGACGGCGAAATTGAATTCATCAGACAAGAAGCTAACTGTTTCGCAAATGGAAAGTGATGCTGTGGAAATGTCGATGTACCTGCGGTTGAAGTTTGCGAAACAGAAAATATACTTGGTGGGCCATTCATGGGGAGGCTTCCTGGCCTTGCGCGTTGCCGCCAGCCGCCCCGATTTGCTGGCGGCCTGCATCGCAGTGGCGCCAATGGTGAATCAATGGGAAAGTGAACGAAAGACGCTTGATTGGTTGATGAGTGAAGCAAAAGCCGCCAATAACCAAGAAGCAATTGGCGAACTGTCACTGGTGAAAATCCCCTTTGAAACACCGGATCAACTGTACTATCACAGGCGTTGGTTGCTTATATCCAATGGGAAACCCCCACTTCCCAGGAACTATGTGCTTAATTGGGGAAAGACATGGTTTCCCCTTTACCAGGAGGCTTGTGGTATCAACCTTTTTGAAGCAGCCCCACAGATCCTCTGCCCCGTTTACTTTTTTGTGGGAAGCACTGACCGCCAAGCCGCTTCGGCAATTACAGCGGCATACTTTCACCGCGTGAAAGCGGAAAAAAAGGACCTGTTTTGGTTTACAAAGTCAGGTCATAGTCTTAACCTTACGGAGCCGAAGAAATTTCAGGAGATCATCATTTCCCTCAAAACTTACTAGAAAAAGGGCGGGGTACCCAAAAGTGAACATCAGGCTGACTTCGGCGAAACACGAAACGTACTAAAACATGAAAAAAATTGGTGTATTGCACGGTATGGAGCGCTCCTTCCCGGAGGCCTTTGTCGAACGTATCAACAAGATGGGATTGAAAGATATCATCGCAGCTCCGGTGCTTGTCGACGTGGTTGAACAGGGTGCTCCTTGTGGATTCGATGTGATCATCGATCGCATTTCGCAGGATGTCCCATTCTATCGGGCATTCCTAAAGAATGCGGCGAGCAGTGGCACAGCCGTGCTCAATAATCCCTTCTGGTGGAGTGCCGACGAAAAATTCTTTAACAATGCCCTGGCACTGAAGGTCGGCGTGGCCGTTCCGAAGACCGTTATTTTGCCTTCGCATGAAAAGCCGACGGACACACAGGATGCTTCATTTAGCAACCTCAAGTTTCCCATGAGCTGGGAAAAAATATTCGAGCATATCGGCTGGCCGGCATATATGAAACCGCACGCCGGCGGCGGCTGGAAAAGTGTATATAAGTTGAGAGGCCCTGAGGAACTTTTTGAGGCATATCGTCAAACCGGCCAGCTCGTCATGATGCTCCAGGAAGAAATTGTTTTCGATGATTACTTCCGCTGCTACTGCCTTGGCCGCAAGCACGTCCGTATTATGCAGTACGAACCCCGCAACCCGCATCATTTGCGTTATGTGGTTGAAAAAGGACCCGCATCAGAAAAATTACTCAAGACAGTTCACGATCAGGTATTGACGCTTAATCATGCTTTGGGTTATGATTTTAACACCGTGGAGATGGCAGTTCGCAACGGGATCCCCTACGCGATTGATTTCTGTAACCCCGCACCGGACGCCGAAGTGACTTCTGTGGGTCAGGAAAATTTTGAATGGGTAGTAGAGCATGCGGCGAAGATGGCTGTGGAACGCGCCCAACTTCATAAGCCGGGCAAGGATAACCTTACCTGGGGAACATTTGTGTCCGATGGTGTAGCTAACTTCTTGAGTGGCCAGGGAGCAAAGACCGCGGCAGCGACTGCAAAGCCTGCACCAAAATCAAAAGCAACAAAGAAATAGCCTGCCGAGAAGCGGTATCTGTATGGAAAAATTTACGTTGGGGGTAGAGGAGGAGTACATGGTAATCAATCCGCTCACGCGCGAGCTGGCCTCTCATGACCAGCAGATTGTAGAGATCGCCTCGAAGGTGTTGAATGACCAGGTGAAGGCAGAGATGCACCAGGCGGTGGTAGAGATTGGCTCTGGAATCTGTCGGGATGCGGAAGAAGCGCGGGCTGACATTACTCGCCTTCGGAAGGCAGTCGCTGAAATTGCTGGGAGTCTGGGTCTTCGGATTGGAGCGTCAGGTACACATCCATTTTCACACTGGTCGCAACAGCTGATCACACCGAATCCGCGTTACGATGCCATCGTCAATGAAATGCAGGAGGCCGCCCGGTCAAACTTAATTTTCGGACTGCATGTGCATGTTGGAATTGCCGACAAGAATACGGCCATCCACATTATGAATACAGCACGGTATTTCCTTCCTCACGTCTACGCCTTATCGTGCAATTCTCCTTTCTGGGAAGGTCGTAATACCGGGTTCAGATCCTTCCGAACCAAGGTATTTGACAAGTTCCCCCGAACCGGAATACCGGATCACTTTGAGAGCTGGGATGATTATAAGAACTATGTCAATCTACTGATTAAGACCGGATGCATTGACAACGCGAAGAAAATCTGGTGGGATGTTCGGGTGCATCCGTTTTTTGACACCATCGAATTCAGAATTTGTGATGTACCCATGTGCGTGGATGAGTCCATTGCCATAGCGGCGCTCTTCCAGGCGATCGTCGTCAAGTTGTACCGTCTTCGCCAGAAAAATATGAGCTTTATCATGTATCACCGGGCGTTGATCAATGAAAACAAGTGGAGGGCATCGCGATACGGCCTTGATGGAAAACTAATTGATTTCGGAAAGGAGGTTGAGGTAGACACCCGGACCTTGATATACGAGTTGCTTGATTTTGTGGATGATGTCGTAGATGATCTGGGCAGTAGACATGCGCTCAAATCAGTAGAGAAAATTCTCAACGAAGGCACCGGCGCTGACCGCCAACTGGCCGTTTTTGACAGGACGCACAACCTTCCCAGTGTTGTGGATTATATAGTTGAGCAGACGCTTAAAGATTGTTAAACGGACTGGGTATCTTTGTTATGGAGAGAACAAGCTTTTGAGCCAACCAAAGACCATACGAATTGCTATCCTCGACATGTATGAGGGCATGCTCAACGAAGGCATGCGTGGTATTCGCCAAATCATTGAAGAGTTTGAAGCTGATTTTCACCTGCCAGTACACTACGATGTATTTGACATCAGGATGAAAGCTGAGGTCCCTGGACCCGACTATGATGTGTACATCTCAAGCGGAGGCCCTGGAAGTCCACTGGACAGCGCGGGATCATTGTGGGAGCGCCGGTACTTTGAGTTGATGGAGTCAATAAAGGCCTACAATGCTGCGAACCCCGCAAAAAAAAAGCATGTGTTTCTGATATGCCATTCATTCCAGGTTTTTTGCCGGTACTATAGTTACGGACTTGTATCGAAACGCAAAAGCACATCGTTTGGTGTCATGCCAGGACATAAGACTGACACGGGGCATCATGACCCCTTACTCCGATCACTCGGAGACCCTTTTTGGGTTGTTGACTCCAGGGATTACCAACTCACCGAGGCCAACGTAGAAAAAATTGAAACGGGCGGAGGCTCTATTTTGGCCATTGAAAAGTACCGGCCGCATATTGATCTGGAGCGCGCGGTAATGGCTATCCGTTTCGATGAGGCCTTCTTTGGCACCCAGTTTCATCCTGAGGCTGATTCGGTGGGGATGCGGATGTACTTGCTACGCGAAGACAAAAAAGATTTTATCATCCAGAAATATGGTGAGCAGAAGTACTGGGAGATGCTTGATCACCTGAATGACCCGGACAAGATCATGCTCACGCACAATGCCATCCTTCCCCGGTTTCTGATGATGGCGCTCAGCCACACGCTCGCTGCCGTTCCAACATGATATCTGCAGTCAGACAAGCGTATAACCAGCAGTTCGCTGAAGAGAAGTACACGCGATTTATCGGCGATCTTAACCGCATCTACCACCGTGAGGTAACATTTCGTGTGGCAGAGACTCCGGTCTTTATCGGAAAGGATTTTGAGTTGCTCCTTCGAAAAGCAGCAGATGAAATTATTGATTTCCTCGTGCGGCCGGATTTCAAGCAGCTCACAGAGAAAGCCATTCCTCCCAACTTGCGAGTTCCGAATGAAACAGAGCGCTCACTTTTTCTCGCGCTGGATTTTGGTGTGGTCAATGTTGATGGCAAGGCAGAGCCACGGCTAATCGAAATGCAAGGCTTCCCCTCACTGTATGCGTGGCAGGATGTGGTTTCCAGAAAATATCGGGAACACTTTGCGGTCCCAGCCCGAATGCAGAGTCATTTTGGTTACTCTTCAGAGCAGTATCGGGAAAAACTCAGACAAGTGCTGCTAAACGGACATGAGCCAGATTCTGTTATCCTGCTTGAAATCGATCCGTTGAAGCAAAATACCGTTGTAGATTTTCTGGCGACACAGGACATTACCGGCATCGCACCCGTCCACATCGGAGATGTGATCCGTGAGGGAAGGAAGTTGTTCTACGAAAAGGCAGGACGAAAAATAGAAATCAAGCGCATCTACAACCGTGTGATCTTTGACGAACTGGTAAAGCGGACTGACCTGAAACTTCAATTCAACCTCACGGAGGAGGTTGATGTGGAGTGGGCCGGGCATCCCAATTGGTTTTTTCGCATCAGCAAGTACACGATGCCCATGATTCAGAGCCGGTTTATTCCAGCGTGTAAGTTCTTGTCAGATTACAAAGTGTATCCTTCCGACCTGGAGAACTACGTGTTAAAGCCTTTGTTCTCGTTTTCAGGGAGTGGAGTTGTCTTCAACGTGACGCCGGAAGATTTGCAAGGCATACCAGAAGCACAGCGCCCTGATTACATGCTTCAGCGCAAGGTTCCGTACCTGCCGGTTGTTGAATCGCCAGACGGATTGGTGAAACTGGAAGTGCGCTTGCTTTTCTTCTGGGAAGAAGACGCAGCCCGACCGGAGTTAGTTACCAATCTTGCGCGCTTAAGCCGGGGAGAGATGATTGGGGTGAAGTACAACAAAGACAAGACGTGGGTGGGCGGGAGCGTGTGCTTCTTCGAGGCTCGTTAGCCTCTTTTAGTTTTCACTTTTCCCTTTTCGCCCTCTCCCAATACATATCCATTTCCCCCAAACTCATCTCTCCCATTTTCTTCCCGTCTTTTGCTGATTCAGTTTCCAGATACTGAAACCGCTTGATAAACTTCTTGTTCGTCCGCTCCAATGCCTCTTCCGGATCTATCTGAATGAAGCGGGCGTAGTTGACGAGCGAAAAGAGAAGGTCGCCGAATTCAGATTGTACTTTCGCTGTATCGGGTGGGGCGCCGTTTTCAGGATGAAATTCCTTTTTGAACTCTGCCATCTCTTCTTCCACCTTTTCCCACACCTGTTCCTTCTTTTCCCAGTCAAATCCCACTCCTCGGGCCTTGTCTTGGATCCGTATGGCTTTCACCAGAGCAGGGAGTGAAGTGGGAACGCCTTCGAGTACTGATTTGTTGCCAGACTTCAGTTTGATTTTCTCCCAGTTGGCCTTGACAGTTTCTTCATCGGGGGCAATCACATCGCTGTACACATGGGGGTGGCGCTCAATGAGTTTGTCGCAAATTCCATTTAATACATCGGCCATGTCGAATTGCTTTTTTTCTGAAGCAATCCGGGCATAGAAGACATTGTGCAGCATAAGGTCCCCCAGTTCTTTCTTCACCTCTTGTTCATCGTTGTCAAGGATGGCGTCGCCAAGTTCGTAGATTTCTTCAATGGTCAGGTGACGGAGGGTCTCCCAGGTCTGTTTCTTGTCCCAGGGGCAGTTCTCACGAAGCTCGTCCATGACAGTAAGCAAACGGTCGAAAGCCTTCAATTTCTCAGCACGGTTGGGGTCGGGGGCGGATAGAGGCTTTTTCATAGGCTGGAAACTTATTGTACGAGCTGGGTGTTTTTCCTTTAACTTTGAAGCAAGTTCTGCTTCGTCCTTCGTCATTCCAAACGGAAAAAGAGCCATGATAACTTTCTTCTTCGCACTCGGCATTTTTGCCCTCTTCTTTGCCCTCATGTCCGTGAGGCTATTCTTTATCAAGAATGGCGAGTTCCGCGGCACCTGCGCTACCCAAAGTCCTTTTTTGGCCAAGGAAGGAATGGTATGTGGCTATTGCGGGAAGACCATGGGTGAGGGGGAAGCCTGTCCTAATGTTGACAAGGAGGACCCCACGATTGCACCATTACCGACACTACCCGGGAAATTCTGATTTCAAAGAGTATCTTTTTAGTGAATGGAGTACAATGACCCGCAATCACTAATTTCGTACGCATAAATTTCAATCCTTGACCCTAATAAGATCTATCTCCGGTATTCGCGGCACCATTGGAGGCCCTCCCGGTGATGCACTGACCCCCGTTGACGTTGTTAAATACGCAGCCGCGTTTGGGACATGGGTTCTTTCCCGAAAGGGAAAGAAAGTCATCATTGGAAGAGATGCCCGCATTTCGGGAGAGATGGTCAGCGCCCTTGTCACGGCCACGCTCCAGGGCCTTGGGCTCGATGTCATTGATCTGGGGTTGTCAACCACACCTACTGTAGAAATTGCCGTACCCATGGAGAAGGCAGGCGGAGGGATTATTCTTACCGCAAGTCACAATCCAATCCAGTGGAATGCACTTAAACTGCTAAACGAAAAAGGCGAGTTTATTTCAGCAGAAGATGGACAGGCAGTCTTGACTTTGGCCGCATCTGAAAAATTTCATTTCGCGGAGGTATTGAAGCTTGGAAAGTATGCCCGTCGGGATGACTACATCCAGAAACATATCAATCTCGTCCTCAAACATAAACTTGTCGATGTGAAGGCCATTCGCAAGGCTAGATTTAATATAGTGGTGGATGCCGTGAACTCTACTGGCGGCATCGCGGTGCCTGCCTTGTTAAAATCTCTGGGTGTGAAGCGTGTGAAAGAGTTGTTTTGCGACCCCACGGGAAAATTCCCGCACAACCCCGAGCCACTGCCGGAAAACATTAAGGCCATTTGTCGTGAGGTTAAGAAGGGTAAGTACGATCTGGGTATTGTTGTTGACCCAGACGTCGACCGGCTGGCGCTCATTCAGGAAGATGGCAAGCCATTTGGTGAAGAGTACACACTTGTTGCTATCGCTGACTATGTCCTGAGTCGCAAGAAGGGAAATACCGTTTCGAATCTTTCCTCTACGCGTGCACTCCGTGATGTTACCGAAAAGACTAATGGAAAGTATACTGCTGCTGCTGTTGGAGAAGTAAACGTGGTGAATGCCATGAAGCAAACCAGGGCTGTAATCGGCGGTGAGGGAAATGGGGGCATCATCGTCCCTGATTTGCACTATGGCCGTGATGCCCTAATTGGTATAGCCCTCTTCCTTACTCACCTGGCTAAGAGC
Source organism: Cyclobacteriaceae bacterium (assembly GCA_043750575.1). Taxonomy (GTDB): domain Bacteria; phylum Bacteroidota; class Bacteroidia; order Cytophagales; family Cyclobacteriaceae; genus ELB16-189. Next base: position 33,917 of record JAYVBH010000029.1, on the reverse strand, counting down.
GGCCTTAGCGCATCGGCCTTGAGAAAGACTTATCCAGCCTATTTCATTTCCAAGAACAAGATTGAACTTACCGACGGAATTGATGTGGACAAGGTGTTAGAAGCTGTGCGCAAGAAATATAGTGCTGAGAGAATAAGCACTGTTGATGGAGTGAAAATTGACTTTGAAAAAATGAAGGAGTGGGTTCACCTGCGCAAATCTAACACCGAACCAATTATTCGCATTTACGCCGAGTCGCAAGATGAAAGAAAGGCCGATGCGTTGGCCAAGAAAGTAATGCGTGACATCGAGGAGAGCGCGCGGAAGTAATTGGTCCGTGCCGATCAGTGTAATCTGTGGCAACCCTTCCGAGTCTCTGTAGTTGCCACAGATTGCACAGATTAACACAGATTTGTATTTTTGATCCCTATGCGCGTCTACCTCGATAATGCTGCTACCACCCCGCTCGATCCCGAGGTATTTGAGGCCATGAAGCCCTTCTTAATGGAAGATTTCGGGAACCCTTCCTCTATCCATAGCCACGGCCGTAAGGTTCGGACTGCCATTGAATCTGGCCGCAAAAAGATTGCCGAGCTTCTGAATTGTTCACCCGGGGAGATCATTTTTACCTCCGGAGGCACGGAGGCAGACAATACACTGATCATAAACGGTATTCAGTCCTATCAGATCAAGCACGCCATTTCTTCGCCCATCGAACACCATGCCGTGACGCATACACTTCAGTTGATGGAGCGCGAAGGCAAGATCAAATTGCACCAGGTTCGTCTGGATGAAAAGGGTCATGTTGAACTGGCGCACCTTGAAGAGCTTCTTCAGCAATATCCCAATGCCCTCATTTCGTTGATGCAGGCCAATAATGAAATTGGCAACCTGCTCGACATTCATCAGGTTGGAGAATTGGCAAAAGCCCATAACGCATTCTTCCACACAGATACAGTGCAGACGATGGGACACTATCGCCACAACATGAAAGAACTCCATATCTGTGGGCTAACTGCAGGAGCGCATAAATTTCATGGGCCAAAGGGAGTAGGCTTTATGTACATTCGCAAGGACCGCAAGATTGGACAATTCATCCATGGTGGATCGCAAGAACGGAATATGCGGGGTGGAACGGAGAACGTGTATGGAATCATCGGGATGGCAAAAGCCCTGGAGATTGCCTATCGGGAGATGGCTGATCATGAAAGACATATTCGCAAGCTAAAGGCCAGGATGATAGCCAGCTTGAAAGAAAATGTTCCGGGCGTTGCTTTCCACGGCGATTCCGAAAATCTAGACTGGAGCCTGTACACCGTGTTGAATGTGTCTTTGCCCGAGTCGGACGAAAATGACATGTTGTTGTTCAACCTGGACCTCCAGGGAATTTCGGCTTCCGGGGGCAGTGCTTGCAGCAGCGGAGCGTCCACAGGATCGCATGTTTTGGGTGCGCTCTACCCAAACTCAAAACGAGGAGCCGTACGGTTTTCATTCAGCAAGTTCAACACAGAAGAAGAGATTGATTTCGTGGTGAGCAAACTCGCTGAAATTTGCCGCGTTCCAGTCTGACATGGATGTTTCATTTATCGGGTCGGGAAACTTAGCCTGGCACCTGGCGCCCGCCCTGGACAATGCCGGTTATATCGTTCGCGAAGTTTACAGCCTTAATCCGTCTCACGCCGAAGCCCTCACCGAGCGCCTTTATCAGGCCGATGTTAAAGCATCGCTTGATTTTTCCACAAGTAAGTCCCGGCTGTTTATCATTGCCACCACGGATGACAATATTCAGGATGTTGCCAGAGACATCATCCTTCCGGATGGAGCGACCCTGGTTCATACTTCCGGAAGCCAACCGCTGAGCCTTCTACAATTTGCTGCCGCCGCCAATACGGGTGTCCTTTACCCGTTGCAGACGTTCAGCAAGAACAAGCGCATTGATTTCAAGGTGATTCCGCTTTTCATTGAAAGTAGCGATGAGGAAAGTGAGAAAATTCTCGTGACGCTGGCCAAGGCAATCAGCAGCAGAGTGAAAAAGATAACCTCGGAAGAGCGCAAGGCCTTGCATGTAGCGGCGGTATTTGCCTCGAATTTTCCAAATCATATGCTGACCATTGCGAAGAAGATCTTACAGGACAACAGCATGGATTTTGAAGTATTGAAGCCACTTATTCTTGAGACGGTAAACAAGAGTCTGACCATTGGACCGGAGCAGGCTCAGACCGGACCGGCGATCCGAAGTGACCTTGAGATTCTTGATCATCACATTGAATTTCTGCAGCCTGATGAACGTGTTGCTGAATTGTACCGAGTAATTAGTCAGCACATTATTGACACGTACGGAGCTGAATAGAAGAACAAATTGTTGAAAACAAAAAAAAGGCCAGGGGATGCCTGGCCTTTAGCGGAATATTTTGTCTTTAGTTATTGGGTGCTACTACTTCGCCCCGGATACGGAGCATCACAATGCCTGTTTCAACATTGGCAGTTACAGTGACCGTCTTGTCAAATGCTCCAACACCTGCAGCATTGAAGGTTGCTTTCACAAAGCCCTGACCACCGGGAGGGATCGGATCTTTTGTCCAAGCGGGGATGGTGCATCCGCAGGATGGTTGCGCATTAGTAATGATCATCGGCACTTTGCCTTTGTTGACAAAGGAAAATTCGTGAGTGACCGGAACGCCCTGTTTGATTTTTCCAAAATCAAATGATTGGTTGTCGACTGATGCAATAGCAAGATCCGATGCGGGTTGATTGGTTGCCGCGGCCGACTGCGTGAAGCCTTGCTGGGCAACGACTGCAAATACCAGAAGGAAGAATAGTTTTTTCATGACTGTTTTAGATTTAGAAGGTCAAAGTTACTTGGTCCGTTTGAACGATACAAACATCGTATCAAAACTCACGCCATGCTGTTAATAACGTCCTAATTGATGTTAATGACTTGTTAACCCTTGATGGCCCGTATAAATACCGATTACCTTTGTCAGGTGAGCAGGACCACCCTACGTGTCGTCATTATCCTGGCCGTCATCAGCATTGCCGGAATTACGGTTACCCAGATTTACTGGGTCAGGAAGGCGCTTGACATCCGGGAGAATCAGTTCAACAGGGACGTTAATGCTGCACTGGGTACTGTGGCCCGTAGCATCTTTGAAATTAACAAGACGCCCATTCCAGCCACCAACCCGGTTCAGCAGGTGTCCACCAACTATTTCATTGTCCAGGCCAATGGCCCGGTAAACGCCAGTGTGCTAGAGTTTTTGCTGGTCACCGAATTCAAGAACAGAAACATCTCCGCCGGCTTTGAGTATGGTATCTATGATTGTGTAGAGAAGTGCATGGTTGGCGGTAATTACATTTCACCCAAAAATGTCAAATCCATTTCTCAGTTTCCGGCAACGCCACAACTTGCAACCGATGGATATTATTTCGCCGTACAATTTCCGTTTCTCGAGGCCAACCTCATCAGCCAAATGGGCATTTGGGGATTTTCTTCAGCAGTAACGCTGGTGGTAATTTTCTTCTTTGGCTATACCCTATTTGTGATCCTGAAACAGCGACGACTTACAGAGGTCCAGAAAGACTTCATTAACAACATGACCCATGAGTTTAAAACTCCGATATCTACAATCGCAATTTCCGCACAGGTATTAAAAGACCCTACGATCGCCAATCGACCCGAACGATTGTTGAACTATGCAACCATTATTGAGAATGAAAACCAACGCCTTAAGCAACAAGTGGAACGTGTTCTGCAAATGGCAACATTTGATAAGGGCGATGCCGATCTCAGGATGGAAAAAATTGATCTTCACGAAATCGTAAATGATATAGTGAAGAGCCGTTCGGTTGGAGTTACCGCTGCAATTGAGTTAGACTTGAAGGCCGAACTACATTCATTACTCGGAGACCGACTTCACCTGTCAAACATAGTGGATAACCTGCTCGACAATGCTGTCAAGTACTGCGAACAGAAGCCTGAAATCACGGTGGTCACCCGAAACCCTGATCCGCGGCACATTGAATTGATTGTGTCAGACAACGGAATCGGGATTGCGCCTTCGGAGAAAGCGAAGATATTTGACAAGTTTTACCGCGTCCCAACCGGCAATCTTCATAACGTAAAGGGCTTTGGTCTCGGATTAAGCTATGTCAAGGATATGGTCGGAAAGCATAAGGGAAGGATTTCAGTTGAGAGTCTTACAGGTAAAGGGAGCTCATTCCGAATCATTTTGCCAACCGCTGTATGACGCGAAAGATTCTCCTCGTAGAAGATGACCCGAGCCTCGGGTTCGTAATTAAGGACGGGCTGCTCATGAAGGGCTATGAAGTTGCCCTGTGTTCTGACGGTGAACAGGCACAGATGATGTTTGAGCACCACTCGTTTGATATGTGCATTCTTGATGTCATGCTTCCTAAGAAGGACGGGTTTACCCTAGCTGAATCTATTCGGAAAACGAATAAGGATATCCCCATTCTTTTCATCACTGCAAAGTCTATGTTAGAAGACAAGATCGCCGGGTTTACAGCTGGCGGCGACGACTATCTTACAAAGCCGTTTGAAATGGAGGAGTTGTTTCTGCGCATCGACGTCTTCCTTCGCCGATCAGCGAGGCCAGTCAACAATGAAAAGGTGCTGGAACTTGGCACATACCGGTTTGATAGACGTAACCTGAAGCTAATCCATCAAAAAGGTGAAATTGTACTTACTCAAAAGGAAGCAGATGTGCTTGATCTTTTGTGGTGCAACACGGACCGAATTCTAAAGCGTGAGGAAATACTTAAAAAGGTGTGGGGAAATGATGACTACTTCCTTGGCCGGAGCCTGGATGTATTCATATCCAAACTTCGGAAATACCTGAAGGAAGACCCTGCGCTTGAAATTGTGAACTATCATGGTGTTGGCTTCCGGCTGGAGTGCCGGGAAAAATGATGATGGACGCTATTCAATAACAATGGTGCTGGCCGGTTTTGGCTCCCGTTTGCTTCCCGAGTACAACTCATATTCCAGCAAACGGCAATCCAGTTTCGCGCTGTAGAATTCAATTCTTCGGCTGGCCTTCAATCCAATCTTTTTTGCCAGGTCCAAATTGCCAGTGAAGATATAGCCTGTATATCCCTGACATTTCTTTTTGAGAAAGTCGCCAATATTTGCATAGGTAACCTCCAGTTCGGAGAGTTCACCCATTCGTTCACCGTATTCGGGATTGATGCAGATGATACCGGGAGGCGGCGGAATGACCGTCTCGGAAAAATCGCAGAGGGCCAATTGAAGAAGATGATCTACGCCTGCCGCGCCGGCATTTATTCGTGTGATATCGATGGCATCCTGGCGGTTGTCGGTGGCCAATACATGCAGTTCAGGAATTTCTGTGATCTGATCCTCCAGGCGTTTTCGCTCCACCTCATACATTTCCGGAAGGTAGCCGGTAATGTGCATGAACCCATAATTGGATCTAAAGAGACCAGGACGTCGGTTGGTGGCCAGCAGGAGAGCCTCGATGGCGAGGGTCCCTGATCCGCACATTGGATTAATAAAGGGTGACTTCCTGTCCCACTTGGTTGCCATCACTGCGGCGCAGGCGAGCGCTTCGAGCATGGGCGCCAGGCCGGGAATTTTCCGATACCCGTGCTTGGCAATCGTATGGCCGGAGGTGTCGAAGAAAACTTCGGCCTGCTCTTCACGCCAGTAGAGATTAACCACTGTCCGATCGAGATCAGGTCCGGAGTCAGGGCGCTGTTCCGTATGACGCCGGATTCTGTCCGCAATGGCATCTTTCACTTTGACATTGACAAACATGTTGTTGTTGACGGTGAAGTGATCCACTGTGCTCGTAACAGAAAAATAGCCATCGCGCGCAATGAGTGTTTCCCACGGGTAAGCAACCAACTGTTCATACACCTCATCGGGCCGGTTGGCGGGAAATTCTTTTAGGGAATAGAGAACTTGGCTGGCGCAACGGAGGTTTAGATTGAGTTTGATGCAATCCTGAAGGGTGCCTCGGGTTTCTACGCCTGTAGAAAATACACGTTGGATTTCAAAGCCAAGCTCCTTTACTTCTTCTGCCAGGTAAGGAGAAATCCGCTTGTTGCAGGTAATGATGATTTTGCTAGGCGTGTTGAAGGGATTCACAATAATGTATTTAGCGTAGGATTTCTTTTAGTACACTGACCGACCGTATTTCACCAAGATTTTCAATGTGCTTTTGATAGAAAGTTAATAACAACTCAAGAATATTTTTCCGGGTATCATTTGCCATGGAAATCACATCACCGTATTCGGCGGTTAGTAATGCGCCCATAGCCCGGTCTTCCACTTCACTGATCCGGAATCCATCGATTACTTCGTGACTGGCATGTGGCCCAAATCCAAGGTGTCGACTCAGTTTGATTAAGAAAAGCAGATGAAAATTTTCAATGACCTCCAATTGATCCAAAGAAATGAATGACCGCATCAGAAAATCAAAGATTGATTCGGCATTGCTCTGGTCCTTGACCGCCTTGTTCACCATTTCATTGAGGAAAAGGGCGATGGTAGTCTTGCGTATATCAGTGTGAATCGTTTGATACGCATGCAGGCATTTAACCTCTTTGATTCGAAGAAGATTCGCGTTTTCGCGATGGTACACTACCAGATCAAGCAGCGTGAGGGGCTGATAAAGTGAAATGGTTCTTGAAGATTTACTCCGAACGCCATTGACGATATAGCTCTGAAGTCCGAATAGGTGCGTGAAAATATTTACAATAATGGAGGTGTCACCGTACTTGGTGAACCGGAAGACAATCCCACGGGTTTTGTAAAGCATCCAGGGTTGATTTCTACAATTTCTTTTTTCTCTTTTTCATTCCTTCGACAAAGGCTTTGCGACTTCTGGCCTCGTACTTATCTTTTTCACCCAACATCACCTGGGCACTTTCTTCATCCAGGCGAAAGGAATAAGATGCCATTTCCCCTGTTTGACTACAAATAGCATGAACTTTTGTTACGAACTCCGCGGTGGCAAGCAGATTGGGCATAGGCCCGAATGGCCGTCCTTCGAAGTCCATGTCAAGACCCGCAATGATAACACGTTTGCCGGAGTTGGCAAGTTGATTACACACCTCCACAATGGAGTCATCAAAAAATTGTGCCTCGTCAATTCCAACCACATCGCAATCTCCCGCGAGCAGCAGAATGTCGTTGGCAAAACCTACAGGTGTAGAACGAATTTCTCGCTCAGCATGGGAAACGATTTTTTCATCATGGTACCGGGTATCTACGGCTGGCTTGAAGATTTCTACCTTTTGCTGGGCAATCAGGGCACGGTTCAGCCGGCGAATGAGTTCTTCTGTTTTCCCTGAAAACATGGACCCGCAAACTACCTCAATCCAGCCAGCACGGCCCGCTGGTTGCTTTGTATCGAGGTGGGGTTCAATAAACATGCATGCAAGTTACAAGTCCGCCGGGGAATTGTTGATGTTCGGTTCCGCCTGATTCAATACCTTTGTCTACTACCCCATTCGACTTGAAAATCAACTCCCGCCTTCCGGATATCGGCACTTCCATTTTTGCTGTCATGTCGCAGATGGCTCAAAAACATCAGGCCATCAACTTATCCCAAGGTTTCCCGGATTTCCCGGTTTCTGAAGAATTGGTTGAACTGATTCATCAAAGCATGAAGGCCGGAAACAATCAGTATGCTCCAATGCCGGGTGTTCCAACGCTGAGACAAGTGATTGCAGATACTGTCACGCAGACCTATCAACGGAAAACAAATTGGGAGACGGAAATTACAATTACCGCAGGAGGGACTGAAGCCCTGTTCTCCACGATCGCTTCTCTGGTTAACGCCGGAGATGAAGTCATCTTGTTTGACCCCTCATATGATTCCTACGGACCAGCTATTCGACTGAATGGTGGAATCCCCGTAGCCATCAATCTCGTCGCACCGGATTTTTCTATTGACTGGGATGAAGTGGAGTCACACGTCCATGATGCGACGCGCATGATCATTATCAACACACCGCACAACCCCAGTGGATCTGTGCTAAAGGAGGTGGATCTTAAGAATTTGGAACGTTTAGCCCTTACCCATGACCTGATCGTACTCAGCGATGAAGTGTATGAACGTATAATTTTTGATGGGCTTCCGCATGAGAGTGTGCTTAAGTACCCCGGCCTGGCGCCTCGAACCATTGCTGTATTTTCTTTTGGAAAAACATTTCATGCCACAGGCTGGAAGATCGGTTATACAGTTGCCGCACCTGATCTGACGGTGGAAATCAGGAAGGCCCATCAGTTTGTAACATTCAGCGTCAACACACCCATTCAATTTGCCCTTGCCACCTATATGGGCAAGCCTGAAAACTACCTTGGGCTTGGAAAGTTCTATCAGCAGAAGCGAGATTTCTTCCTTGAGCAGATCAAAGGTTCATCGTTCGATCCCCTCCCTTGTCATGGGAGTTATTTTCAACTGCTGTCCTACCGCGCTATTTCGGGAAGATCCGAAATGGAAATGGCTGAATGGCTTACTCAAGAGCACAAGTTGGCTGCAATTCCGGTGTCGGCTTTCTATCAAGACAAGCGAGAGGACCACTTGTTGAGATTCTGTTTTGCAAAAAAGGAAGAGACACTCAGTAAAGCAGGAGAAATCTTAAGGAAATTCTAGTTCATGGAAAATTTACGCGTTACCGTAATACAATCTTCGCTTCACTGGGAAAGCCCTGTTGCCAACCTGGCCATGTTTGAAGAGAAGATTTGGAAGATTGGTCAACCAACTGATGTGATTGTACTCCCTGAAATGTTCAGCACGGGGTTTACGATGAATGCGGCTCCTCTCGCAGAAGCCATGAATCTGAAAACCTTTAAATGGATGAGGCAGATGGCGGACCAGACGGGCGCTCTCATGCTGGGAAGTCTGATTGTACAAGAAGGGGGAAATTATCTTAACCGGTTGATTTGGATGGAACCGAAAGGCAAATTCCAAACATATGACAAGCGGCACCTTTTTCGAATGGCTAAGGAAAACGAAGTTTATAGCGGCGGGAGCAAGCGATTGACCGCAGCGTGGAAAGGGTGGAATATCTGTCCATTGGTTTGCTATGATTTGCGGTTTCCGGTTTGGAGCCGCAATCGTTGGAACGGAAGCAGTAAAACGCTGGACTATGACCTTTTGGTTTATGTTGCGAACTGGCCGCAGCCGAGGATATCGGCCTGGGACGCGCTGCTCAAGGCCAGGGCAATTGAGAATCTGTCCTATGTTGTCGCGGTCAATCGGGTAGGGACTGATCCAAAAGGCACAGTATACAATGGTCACTCGGCTGTCATTGACTCAAAAGGAGTAACAACATGGTTTGCGGATGATGGAGAGGTTATAGAAACCATTACCCTTGATGCGCAAATGCTAAAAGAACACCGTGATCGATTCCCGGCTTACCTGGATGCTGACGAGTTCAATGTGATGTAGATCGCAGGGACATTTATTCGGACCTTCTGCTTTCAATCTTAATTTCAAGCCGTACTTTTGCGGCTCAATCCTAGCCATGAACCTCCGTCCAATAAAGCGAGCCCTGATTTCTGTTTATTATAAAGATCATCTCGATCCGATTATTCACCTTCTAGGAAAATCAGGCGTTGAATTTGTTTCAACCGGAGGCACGCAACAGTTTATCGAAAAACTGGGCTATGCCGTAACTCCTGTGGAGAAACTAACCGGGTACCCATCCATCTTTGGCGGTCGCGTGAAGACGCTGCATCCAGCCGTTTTTGGAGGAATTCTCTATCGCCGGGACGACCCTACCGATCTCAAGCAAGCCGCAGAATTTGGTATTGGTCCGATTGATCTTGTGATAGTCGATTTATATCCCTTCGAGGAGACCGTGGCCGGTGGAGGGAGTGAAGCCGACAACATCGAAAAGATTGATATCGGTGGGATTTCCCTCATTCGGGCTGCCGCCAAGAATTTCAGCGACGTATTGATTGTTGCCTCCCGGAACCAATACTCGGAATTGCTCAGTCTCCTTGAGACCAAGAACGCCTCTTCCGATTTGTCGGACAGAAAGCGATTCGCCGCATTGGCCTTTGAAGTGACCTCTCACTACGATACTGCCATTTTCAATTATTTCAACCTGGAACAGTCCATTCCGGTATTTAAGGCCAGCTATTCTGCCGGGACGCCATTGCGCTATGGAGAGAATCCCCATCAGAAGGGGACGTTCTACGGTAAGTTAGATGCGCTATTTGACCAGCTAAATGGGAAAGAACTGTCCTATAATAACCTTGTGGATGTAGATGCCGCTGTGGAGTTGGTTCAGGAGTTTCCGGGAGAGACGGCATTTGTGATTGTCAAGCATACAAATGCCTGCGGGGTGGCGACAGGGGCCAGCGTCAAAGAGGCCTACTTGAAGGCCTTTCAGGCGGATACCTTGTCAGCATTTGGCGGGGTATTGATCAGCAGTCAGCCAATTGATCTTGCGGCAGCCGAGGCCATGAACTCGTTGTTCTTTGAAATTCTTATTGCGCCTGGGTTTGCTGCAGACGCATTGACCTTGCTTCAAGGCAAGAAAAACAGGATGATCTTGCGGCAAAAACAGCCCTTGGTCAGAGGAAAGCAGGCAAAAACTCTGCTCAATGGGATAATTGAGCAAGAATACGATTGGAAGACCGATGCCCCCTCGGATCTGAAGGTGGTTACGAAGCGCAAGCCAACTGATTCAGAGACTCAGGCCCTGCTATTTGCCAGTAAGATCTGCAAGCACACGAAGTCAAATACCATCGTTCTAGCAGTCAATGGGCAGCTTTTGGCCAGTGGGGTTGGGCAAACCAGTCGTGTTGATGCACTCAAACAAGCCATTGAAAAAGCACGGGTTTTTGGGTTTGCACTGGATGGGGCGGTGATGGCTTCCGATGCATTTTTTCCCTTCCCGGATTGTGTTGAAATCGCCAGTCAGCATGGGATTCAGGCGGTCATTCAGCCGGGTGGGTCGATCAAGGACAAAGATTCGATCGCCTTCTGTGATGATCACAACGTGGCCATGGTGTTTACTGGCTATCGGCATTTTAAGCACTGATCGTTGAGAAAACACCTGATTATTTCTGTAATTTCGAGACACTTTTAACTGTTTTGCAAGGAGGACTTTCTACGCATGGGACTATTTGATTTTTTTACGCAGGACATTGCCATAGATCTGGGCACCGCTAACACGCTGATCATTCACAAAGACAAGGTAGTTGTCGATGAGCCATCAATTATTGCTATGGACAAGTTGACGGGCAAGGTCATCGCCATTGGCCGGGAAGCCATGCAGATGCACGAAAAGACACACGAGAATATAAAAACCATTCGGCCGTTGAAAGAAGGCGTGATTGCTGATTTTCATGCAGCTGAAATGATGATTCGGGGCATGATCAAGATGATCGATACCGGAAAACGTCTCTTCCCACCGTCACTGCGAATGGTGATATGCATTCCTTCTGCAATCACTGAAGTGGAGAAGCGGGCAGTTCGCGACTCAGCGGAGCATGCCAATGCGAAAGAAGTATACATGATTCATGAACCCATCGCTGCAGCGGTAGGAATTGGTATTGATATTGAACAACCCATCGGCAATATGATTGTCGACATTGGCGGTGGCACAACTGATATTGCAGTCATCGCGCTGTCGGGCATTGTTTGCGACCAGTCCATCCGTATTGCGGGAGACACATTCAACCGCGACATCCTGGATTATATGCGTCGACAGCACAATCTTCTCATCGGAGAGCGTACGGCTGAACGAGTAAAGATTGAAGTGGGCTCAGCGTTAACAGAATTAGACGACGGTCCGGACGATTACGAAATACGGGGCCGTGACCTGATGACAGGTATTCCAAAGACCATCAAGATTTCGTACAGCGAAGTCGCCTTTGCACTCGATAAGTCGATTTCCAAGCTCGAAGAAGCAGTACTCAAGGCCCTGGAGCTTTCTCCACCCGAACTTTCTGCCGACATCTATGAGCGCGGTATTTACCTGACGGGTGGCGGAGCCATGCTTCGCGGCCTTGACAAGCGATTAGCACTCAAAACGAAATTGACAGTTCATGTTGCCGATGATCCCCTGCGCGCTGTCGTTCGCGGAACAGGAGCAGCGCTAAAGAATCTCAATCACTATCGAAAGGTACTGATGACTTGATGCATGCTGCGTCTACTTAACTTTATATATAACTACCGGGCCTTTTTTACATTCCTGTCCTTAGAAATTTTTTGTGCCTGGCTTTGGGTGGAGAACAGTCAATATCAGAATACCAAGTTTTTCAATTCTTCCAATCGAATCGCGGCATCGGTAATGGGGGCCGCGCAGCGTACACGTGAATACCTGTCGTTGCGGGATGTCAACCGGGAATTGGCTGAAGAGAATGCTTCGCTGCGAGCGCTCGTGGAGCGAATGACCAGTCGTGACGAGAAATCCTCCTCATTTCCCGATAGCCTGGTACGATATGAGTTTATCAGCGCGAAAATCATTAACAATTCCGTTGCGCAGTTTAAAAACCATCTAACCATTAACCGGGGAATCGACGTTGGTTTGGTTCCGGGAATGGCGGTGATCTCATCGACAGGAGCTGTCGGCAAAGTGAAGTCAGTATCGGACCATTTTTCAGTTGTTACCTCAATTCTGAATACTGACGAGCACGTCTCTAGTGTCCTAAAGCGCACTGGGAACTTTGGCACGACGCAGTGGGATGGCACGGACCCGGAGTTAGTCAATCTTCATTATATCCCCCGTCATGTTAAGCCTGAGGTAGGTGATTCAGTGGTCACTTCAGGCTACAACGCAGTATTTCCGTCAGGGGTTCTCATAGGAATCGTCAGGAAAGTGGACTTGAAAAAGGAAGCTCTATTTTATGATATCCGGGTGGAATTGGCGCAGGATTTTCGCAAACTCTCTTTTGTGAAAGTTGTGAAAAGTGAATTGAAATCAGAATTGGATTCGTTGGAACGAGTCACGATCAAGGAACGACTATGAACCGCTCAGGGATACTAGCTTTCGTCTATTTCTTCCTGTATCTGTTGGCTCAGGTCATGTTGTTCAAGCAGCTTGTTCTGTTTAATACGGCCTTCTGTTTCTTGTATGTGGCCTTTATTCTTTTCTTGCCCATTGAGACAAACTCACTCGTATTGATGGTCGTCTCCTTTTTGCTCGGGTTCACGATTGATATATTTTACGATAGCCTGGGCCTTCATGCACTTAGCCTGGTGCTCGTCGCTTACATTAGAAACTTCTGGCTAACAACCATCACGCCGCAGGGCGGATACGATGCTGGCCAAGGGCCAACGCTGGCCGTCAATGGACTGCAATGGTTTATGGTTTATGCACTTCCATTGATATTTATTCATCATGCTGTGTTGTTCTTTGCCGAGGCCGGGGGCTTTGGAATTTTCTGGTACACCATGTCGAAGGTTATTACCAGTATGACATTCACAATGACTGTGATTTTGCTCCTCCAGTACTTTTCTTTTGACCGAAGACGATGAACGAAGGAAGAAGAGAGCTTTTTCAGATGCTAATTGTTTTGACCGGGATAATCTTCATGGTCAAGCTATTCTTCATTCAGGTCATTGATACCCGTTACGCCGAAATGGCCGACAGTAATGCGATCTTTCGTCAAACTGAATATCCGGTACGTGGATTGATCACTGACCGCAACGGTAAGTTGATCGTATACAATACACCTGAATACAAACTTGAAGTTCTGCTGAAAGACGTACAGAATTTTGATAGCGCGAAGTTTTGTAGGGTTTTTGCGATGTCGCGTGAGGAGTTACGTTCCAAATTCAGGGAGATGAAAGCTCGAAAGGAGTTTTCGGCCTACAAGCCAACCTTGTTTCTAGATCAGCTATCAAATGTTGATTTCGCAAGCGTCCAGGACTATTTGGATGAATTTCCAGGATTTTATGTGTTGGCAAGAACGACACGCGCCTACACCACGCCGGCGCTGGCAAACGGATTGGGGTATGTAAGTGAGATCAGCAAAAGGCAATTGGACGGTGATTCAACCCGAATATACAAGCAGGGTGACTATGTCGGCCAAAGCGGGATCGAACGATTTTATGAGGAGCAATTGCGAGGAACGCGAGGGGTTCGTTTCAAATTGAGAAATGTAAAGGGAATTATTCAGGGGTCAGTAGAAAACGGAGCGTATGACACGCTGTCCATTCCGGGCTTGGATCTTGTCACTGGTATTGACCTTGATCTTCAGTTGTATGGTGAGCTTCTTATGAAGGGAAAGTCTGGGAGCATTGTGGCCATTGAGCCTTCCACTGGCGAGATTTTAGCTCTCGTCTCAGGCCCTTCGTATGATCCGAACCTTCTTACCGGAAGACAATACAGCTCCAATTTCAGACTTATTAGCGGCGACACAAACAAGCCACTGTTTAATCGGCCGTTGATGGCGCAATACCGGCCCGGTTCAATCTTCAAGATTGCACAGGCAATGACTGCGCTGCAGGAGGGCGTAATCACGCCTGATACCCGCATTCGGTGCGACCGGTCCATCATTAACTGCCACGGAGCACACAGCAACGAAGACCTTCGGGGAGCCATCGCCAATTCATGCAATCCCTATTTTCACGGTGTCCTCAGAAGGATGCTTAATCAAGGCAAAGTGAATGACCCTTACGGCGATACGCGGGTCGGACTTGCGGAGTGGAACAAGCACATCACAAGTTTTGGCTTCGGTGGCCCGTTGGGAATAGACCTCCCTAACGAAAAAAGCGGACTCGTTCCTTCACCAGCCTATTATGATGTCGCCTACCAGAACAGGCCGTGGAAGTTTTCCAATATCTATTCGCTTGCCATTGGTGAAGGCGAAAATCTTGTCGTCCCGATTCAGATGGCAAATTTTGCCGCCACCGTTGCGAATAAGGGCTTCTATTACATCCCCCACATTGTAAAGGCCATTGGCGATGACAGTAAGCCGTTGCCTCAGTATCTGGAAAAGCACTACACAACGATTGACTCCTCCTATTTCCGCATTGCAGCGGATGCCATGCAGGAAGTGGTGGAATCAGGAACCGGGTCATACCGTGCAAAACTCCAGGATGTAGTTGTCTGTGGAAAAACCGGCACAGTAGAAAATAACCCTCCGCTTTTTGACCATAGCGTCTTCATCGCTTTTGCGCCACGCACGAATCCCAGAATTGCCATCTCGGTATATGTGGAAGACGCTGGTCAGGGCGCAAGAGCGGCAGCGTCA
Source organism: Cyclobacteriaceae bacterium (assembly GCA_043750575.1). Taxonomy (GTDB): domain Bacteria; phylum Bacteroidota; class Bacteroidia; order Cytophagales; family Cyclobacteriaceae; genus ELB16-189. The sequence continues at coordinate 18,730 of JAYVBH010000029.1, read as the reverse complement.
ATTGCTTCGCTTATGATTGAGAAATATTTATTTGGAAAAACTAAACGCCCGTACATTGAACAATATGTACTGAATGGAAACTTTGAGGATGTAAAAAATTGATGCGCGAAGAAAACATATCGGGCAGTCTTGACTGGACAAGCATTGGTCTTTATGGCGCCATGGTGCTTCTGGGTTGGCTCAATATTTATGCGGTTGGATATGATGAAAATGTCGGGCATTCTATTTTTACGCTTTCATTGAATTCGGGCCGGCAGTTAATGTTCATCGCCGCCTCGCTTATTATCATTCTCGGGATTGTCATCCTGGATATGCGATTTTACGATGCGTTTGCCTACGTCATTTATGGCCTCCTGATGGTCATGCTCCTTCTGGTTCCATTCATCGGTAAGGAGGTAGGTGGGAACAAAGCATGGATCGGCATTGGATCGTTTGGTGGTCAGCCTTCTGAGTTTGCCAAGTTTGCTACGGCCCTTGCAATCGCAAAGTATGTTGGGTCTGTAGGATTCAAAATGGATAACCTGAGAAATCAAGCGGTTCTTTTCGGCCTGATTGGATTGCCCATGGCCTTGATTCTGCTTCAAAAAGATACTGGAACAGCGCTCGTCTTCAGTTGTTTCATGATTGTTTTTTTTCGCGAAGGGATGTCCCCATTCCTGATAATCGTGGGAGTTTGTGCAGCGGCTATTTTTGTTTTGACTTTGCTAGTCCCGAATCAACTCTATTTGCACGGAGCCATTTTTATTGCGCTTGTGCTGTTGATAAGCCTTGGTAAAAAGAAGGTGAAAAGAATTGTACTCTTAACCGTAGGCGCTATTCTCATTGTGGGGGTGATTGAGAGTGTTGACTATGTCATTACGGATGTGCTCAAACCGCATCAGCAAAACCGGGTCAAGGCGTTGATTAACCCGGACGCAGATCCGCTGGGCTATGGATGGAATGTAACTCAGTCAAAAATTGCCATTGGTAGCGGGGGGCTTTCCGGAAAGGGTTTCTTGCAGGGAACGCAGACGAAGTTTGATTTCGTGCCCGAACAGAGTACGGATTTTATTTTTTGCACCATTGGAGAGGAAGAAGGATGGATAGGAAGCATGGGCGTCATCATCCTATTTGTTGCCCTTATGCTGAGGATTCTCTACTTGGGAGAGCGGCAGAAGAACCGTTTTGCACGTGTATATGCATATGGCGTTGCAGCCATCTTCTTCTTTCACTTTGCGGTCAATATTGGTATGACTGTGGGGCTGTTTCCGGTGATTGGCATTCCCCTTCCCTTTTTTAGCTATGGAGGATCATCCCTGTGGGGATTCACTGCCTTGTTGTTTATTCTCTTGAAGATAGACGCCCATCGCGGGCAGCTATTGCAGCGTGTTTAATGCCGCGGAAACTAACGCCTACGCAAAACGGCGCTCAATCATTTCCATGAACTCCTGACACTCCTCACTTTCGGGATTCCAATCACCGTAATTGTTGCTCAGGTAGTTTTTTGCCTGCACCATGGTGTCTAATTCATCAAGTCGTTCTACAGCCTCAGAAAACAATTCAAAGTCTCCGTTGAACAGAATCTTTGTAAACATGAATTTCTGATTGATGGTAAGGCTGTCTTTGATCTTTTTTCGTTTCTGAAAATTCTCAGCGAGTGAATTTCCTTTGCCAGGCTGCTGATCATACAACGGGATTTGAGCGGCGCCTGATTGCTTTGGCTCCGCCTTCGGAATGACTGGCTCTTGTTTTGGCGATGGTTCTGTTTTTGAGAAGGAGGGCTCAGGGGTTGTGATAACCGACTCGGATTTCGGCAGGACTGTCTCGGGTTTTGCCGGAACCGGTACCTTTTCTTCCTCGCGGACTTGTGATTTCTTTGGCGCGTTGACCTTTGGCTCGTAGAGTTTCTCCAATGTCAAAGGAACTACGGTCGAAAATTTAGCCAGATAATCATCCACATCTTCCGGTGTGAAATTCACTTCTTCAAGAATGTGATCCAGCAACGCAAAGGCTTCATTTCCAGCGATTGAAGGAAGCTTCTTTTCCTCCAGGTCTTGCAGCAATTTTTCAAGGGGCGTACGGTTGATCCGGATGTATTTGACGTCGTTCTTGAGCTGCTCAAGCTGCAAGAGGCTGCCATGGCCATCCAGTGTATCGGAATAAAAGTCGTACGGCGAAAGAATCAAATTAAGAGACTGTAATACTGCCTTCTTGAGCAGGGGCTGGAAGTTCTCTCGTGAAATGGAGATATAGTTGGAAAGTAAATTCTGGAATTTTGTGAGTGCTTCATGCACTGGAGAGGCGGCATAATCAAAATACGGGCTACGCAATTTCTGACTTTCAAGACGCCAGGCATGGAGCAATTCTCGTATCACGAACAGGTTAACCTGTTGGATTTCACAGAGTTTTATGATCTCCGGGCCCGTGATTTTTTCTTTCGCGGAGAAAAAAGAAGCTGTTACCTTCGAGGCATAGTCGTCGCTGTAGTCTTCCAGGGCTTTTAAACTGATTTTTTCATCCATGACCGAAGTGTGCTGATTTCTTGTAACGATGGTAAAGATAATCATAGAAAACCTTGGACAAAAAGAACTCATCCTGGCCGGATCAAGCGGGTCTGCCTTGCAGCATTTTCAGGCTCATTTTGTAGACTGGATGCACGCCTGTGGCGGAAAAGGCAGGTGCACCACCTGCCGGATGATCATTCTGAAGGGCGCCGAACATCTTGGCAAACTCACACCGGCAGAGGAAAAGTACCGGGGCACTGGCCTGCTCCGGGATAACGAACGGCTCGCATGCCAGGTGAGGGTTACCGGAGACTTGACCATTCGGGTACCTGATGACTCCAAACTCCCACACCTTACCTATACTTCCTAACGGATTCTTACTTCTTTAAAGGAGCGGAAATGCGGTAACTCGTATCCACATCGCCTTTGCTGATGTCGGTCAACCTTCCTTTCAACATCCGCTTCTTAAGCGGGGAGAGATAGTCGATAAACAATTTCCCGTCCAGGTGATCGTATTCGTGCTGGATGATCCTGGCTTTGATGCCGGTATATTCTTCTTCTTGCTTGATCCAGTTTTCATCAAAATACCGGATTCTTACCTTCTCTTGCCGCAGCACATCTTCCCGGATATTGGGAATGCTCAGGCACCCCTCCTCAAAAGCCCATTTATTCCCTTGTTCATCCAGGATCTCGGGATTAATGAAGATCTTCTTGAATCCCGTCATGTCTTCATCCTCCTTGTCCTCCTCATCAAGGGTCGTTCCATCGACGACAAACAGCCGAATCCCTTTCCCAATTTGAGGAGCCGCAAGCCCGATTCCGTGGGCGGCATACATGGTGTCAAACATGTCTTGTATAAGGGTAGGCAATTCATCCGAACCTTTTGCCAGGTCCTTTGCCCGCTTCCTTAGAATCGGATCACCATAAACAATAATCGGATATACCATCAGATAACAACAAATTGATCACAAAGGTAAATAATCGGCCCATTATTTTGGGGAATTAAGGTAGGACTGAAGAATCAACGTTGCGCTAATCTTGTCAACGTTACCCTTGATCCGGCGGTCTTTCTTCTTCATCCCTCCGTCGATCATGGCTTGTTTTGCTATTGAACTGGTAAATCGCTCATCAATGAGGGCAACAGGCAGGTGCGGAAACTTGAGGTTTAGCTCCTCAACCAACCTCTTAACGTAAGGGGTCATATCCGTGTCTTCGTTGTTCAGCCGCTTGGGCATGCCCACCACCAATTGATTAACCGATTCTTTACTCATATACGCTTTCAGGAATGGAATCAATCCTTTTGTTTCCACAGTATCAAGAGCGGTGGCAATGATCTGAAGTGGATCGGTGACGGCAATCCCCGTTCGCTTCAATCCATAGTCAATCGCAAGCACTCTACTCATATCCAACTGATGAATGCCGCCCTGGATGGTAACGGCTCCTGTAAAGATAATGCGACTAGTCCAGTAATGGCAGTTTTGCCTGATTGATCATTTGGATCGATGATTAAATACATCGTTTCGGGGTTTGTGAACTTTGCCCGATCTTTGCCGTTTAGCACAGGAACGTTACGTGTATGATGGAAATTAATAACAGTCCCCGACAGATTGCGCTCCCCCTCGTCTTGGGTATTGGCCTGGCCGCAGGGGTCTTAATCGGAGCCAGCCTTGACTCGAAGCCGAATGCAAGGAATTCAAACCAAGATGTCCAGAAGTTGCAGGAGGTGCTTGGCTTGATCCAGGATGAGTACGTGGACACAACAAAGACAGGACAGCTCGTAGACGATGCCATTGCCCACATGCTTGGGAAGTTGGATCCTCATTCGTCCTATATACCCATCAGTGAACGAATTGAAGCCGATGAATTTTTACAGGAAAATTTTGAGGGCATAGGAATTGAATTCAACATCTTTCACGATACACTGGTCGTGGTAACTGCCTTAAGCGGCGGTCCGTCTGAGGCAGTTGGCCTGAGACCTGGCGATAAGATCGTGCGGGTTGGGGACAAAATTGTTGCCAGCATCGGGCTGACGAATTCTCAGGTAATGAAGCTGCTAAAAGGCCCCAAGGGAACTGAAGTAGAATTGGAAGTCATCCGAAAGGATGAAAGGGAATTATTGAAGTTCACCATTGTACGGGATAAGATTCCTCAGTTCTCCGTTGATGTGGCATACATGGTCAATGATGAAATTGGATACATCAAGATCAATCGCTTTTCGCAGAGCACGTTTGAAGAGTTTGAGGCCGCAATGACTGACCTTCGAAAAAAGGGAATGAAGAAACTGGTCCTTGATTTGCAGGGAAATGGGGGTGGGTACATGAACCAGGCTATTGATTTGGCTGACGAATTCCTGTCGCAAGGAAAGAAGATAGTATTCACAAAAGGCAAGGACAAGAAGTATGACACTGATGCCATGTCGACCGAAAAGGGGAACTTTGAAAAGGGAGACCTTATTGTGCTGTTGAACGAAGGGAGCGCATCAGCATCTGAAATTCTTGCCGGAGCATTACAAGATAACGACCGGGCCCTGGTAGTCGGTCGCCGGTCATTTGGTAAGGGATTAGTGCAATCTCCGTTCGACCTCAGCGATGGTTCGGAATTGCGATTGACTATTTCCAGATACTACACACCCAGTGGGCGCTCGATTCAGAAGCCGTATGGAGATATGGAAGAATATTCAAGCGACATAGCTAAACGCTTCAAACAAGGAGAGTTCTTTCATGCTGATAGCATCAAGTTTAGTGATTCGCTCAAGTACCAGACTGTCAATGGTCGCACGGTTTACGGAGGTGGAGGCATCATGCCAGATTATTTTGTGCCGCTGGACACTGCACAAAACAGTCATTACCTCAATGAGTTGTACATCAGCAATTCGATGCAGGAATACACGTTCAACTACGCTTCGTCGCACAAGGAAGAGCTAACGAAGCTTGGATTGGATCTCTATGTTTCCCAATTCGTGATTACCGATGAAATGCTGGATCAGTTGGTGAAGGTTGGGCGCCAAAACAAGGTAGAACCAAAATGGAATGATTTGAAACGGCATAAGGCAATTTTTCAAGTAAATGTGAAGGCCCAAATTGCCAGGCGCATCTGGGGGAACACTGGGTTCTATCCTATTTTCAATGAGTCAAACGAAGTACTGCAACAAGCCATTCGATTATTTGATCGGATTCCAGACCTGAACAGGAACCGCATGTAAGGGGTTGCTTAGAATTCCTTCCATTAGGTCCGTTTCAATATCTGAAATTTCATAACTTCGGGTTCCTACAAACACGAACCTGGTTATGTTTTATCAACGATTGGGAAAGATCCCCACCAAGAGACACATTCAATTCAAGCAGCCGGACGGCTCATTGTATAAGGAGGAAGTTGTGAGCTCAGAAGGGTTCTCGGGAATCTATTCGATCTTGTACCACATTAACCCACCGACCCGGATAAAAGCTTTGGGAGAGCCTGTCCCATACGGTCCAAAAATTCTGGAGAAGTATGGATTGCGGCAGACCCATTTGAATACCTCCAAGGTTGAAGTAACGGGCGATGATTACTTGTCGGCGCGAAAAGTACTCCTCATGAACAGCGATTGCTCTATGGCCATTTGCTCGCCAAAACGGCGAAAGATGGACTACTTCTATAAGAATGCTGAGGGAGATGAGGTGCTGTTTATTCACGATGGCGGCGGGCGGCTGATTTCTCAATTCGGCGTCGTGGAATTCCGCCAGGGCGATTATGTTGTGATTCCGCGGACCGTCATTTACAAAATAGAATTCAATGAAGGCCCCCTGCGTGTTCTCATCATTGAATCGGCGACACCCGTGGAGACCGTTAAGCGATATCGGAACAGGGTGGGCCAATTGCTCGAGCATTCTCCGTATTGTGAGCGGGACATCCGACCACCCAGCGAGCTGATCACTGACACTTCGAAAGGGGAGTTTTTGGTAAAAATCAAAAAACAGGGTCACTTACATCAGTACGTATATGATTACAGTCCGCTCGACATTGTTGGTTGGGATGGATTTCTTTGGCCGTATGCATTTTCAGTCCACGAGTTTGAACCCATTACCGGCAGGATTCACCAGCCGCCTCCTGTACACCAAACCTTCGAGGGGCACAACTACGTAATTTGTTCATTTGTGCCACGACTTTTTGATTATCATCCATTGGCTATCCCGGCACCCTACAATCACAGCAACATCGACAGCGACGAAGTTCTGTACTATGCGGAAGGAAATTTTATGAGCCGTCGTGGAATTGAAAGGGGTTCGTTTACACTCCATCCGGGTGGGCTGCCACACGGACCGCACCCTGGAACGGTTGAGAAAAGTATTGGCGCAAAAGAAACCAAAGAGCTCGCCGTCATGCTCGATACCTTCCGTCCATTGTTTCTAACCACAGATGCCGAACAATTTGTTGACAAACAGTATCCGATGAGCTGGACGGATCATGCCGATGGATTCAATGAAATCAATTCACCCTGATTCGGCCAGTTAAACGCACAACCATGAAGAAATCATTCTATCGGGTTTTGGCCCTTGTCAACCGAATGATCTTGCCGAGAATGAGCAAGAATGACCTCACGAAACTCACGAAGATGCAGAAGGCGATCGTTGCATATCGCTATTGGGTGACGATTCATGCGATCGAGTAATCGCGTTTTTCTATTCTCTTCGTGCTTTCTTAGTAACCTTTGTGCCCCTCCATTCTGGTCACGAAGTCTATGCATTTCGCTGTGAGCCTCAGTGTTTCCTCTGGGTAATTCTGTCAATAGCCTTAGCGGACGTAAATTTTGCTTACGCAGCTCTCTTCACATTCACCAAAAACCCAAACAGTGCAGCGGTGAAAAACATGATCAGGCTGTATGCACCGGCCGGCATGGCCATCGCGGAATTGTGAATCACATTCAAGGCGATATAAATTGCCAATGTTCCATTGTGAAGGCCGATTTCCATACCGATGGCGATTGCCTGTTTCTTCTCCACACGGAAGAACTGAGGAAGAAAATAGCCAATGGCCATGCTCAACAGGTTGAACAACAACACGGGTACTCCGAGTTGGGCAAAGTAGCTTCCTATAGCTTGTCGTTCATTGATGGTAATCGCAATGATAATTAGCGCCAGAAACAAAGCAGACAGAATCTTGACAGGCTTGTTCATGCGCGCCGCAAAACCCGGAGCTCTTGACTTGATAGCCATGCCGATAAGGACAGGCACAAGCACAATCGCGAATACCTCCATGACCTTTTTGAATTGCATCGGGAGATATTCCCCGGAGTCCATGAAATATTCTAATGAGAGATTGACAATCAGGGGCAGCGTAAATAGCGTGAGCAGGCTGTTTACCGCCGTCAGTGTGATATTCAGCGCTACGTCTCCGTTAGAGAGGTGACTGTAAAGATTGGCAGTGGCTCCACCAGGTGAGGCCGCAAGAAGCATCAATCCAACAGCAAGCTCAGGTGGCAGTTCGAAAGCCTTTGCCAACAGGAAGCAAACCATGGGCAAGAGCGCCATTTGACAAATGAGGGCGATGGACATGGCCTTCGGATACTTGGTCACGCGCTTGAAATCTTCCAGCGAAAGCGAAAGTCCGAGGCCCAGCATGATGATGCCCAGGGCCAGGGGCATGACGACGGTCGTTAGCATGGATGCCTGCATGGCGAAAAGGTAACAAAAAAGCAGCTTCATGGCAGCGCATATGAATGAATTTTCACGTCAGTTTCAAATGCGCAGGAGCCTTAGTGCCCGCCCTAAGCCGTGACCCACCGTTCAATGACAGCTGGAAAATGGCGCTGTTCCAACGCATGCACTTTCGAGGCAATGGTTTCTGGCGTATCGGAAGGGCTCACTTCGCAGGCAGCCTGGAAAATAATCTTGCCATCATCAAAGTGCTCGTTTACCAGGTGTATGGTTATTCCTGTTTTTGTTTCCCCTGATACCTTCACCGCTTGATGGACCTTGTCTCCATACATTCCTTTGCCACCATATTTGGGTAAGAGCGAAGGGTGAATATTCAAGATCTTTCCTTGGAATGCCTTGATCAGGTAGGCGGGAACAAGCCACAAAAAACCGGCAAGAACGAGGTGCGTTATTTTGTGTTCCGCTATTTGTTGAAGAACCGCTTCGCCTTCACGGAATTGATCACGGGTGAAGACGAAAGTAGGCACCTGAAATTTTTTTGCACGCTCCAGGGCATAGGCTGTTGGATTATTACTCAGGAGCAGGCCAACCTGGACGTGTGGATGTTTGACAAAATGCCGCATGATGGCTTCGGCATTGGTCCCGCTTCCAGAGGCCATCAGGGCAATTCTTTTTTTTCCTTCGTTGTTCACCGGCATCAATATAATCTAAAGAAAAGCCATACTGAAAATCCCGGCAAGCATGAGAATCTTGCAAAATTGACTTAGGTGGTAAAAGTCCTTCCGGGTATCGGCTCGGATGAGCCAAATGACCAGAACGCCCAGGGGAAGAAACAGAAACGCAATAAAGAAAAGTACCGGCATAGGAGTCACCCTGATGTGAATGGCGATGACAACCGCCAGGAACACAAGGAGCAATAGGTAAATAAAAACCTTTGTAGGCCGAATTCCCCAAACAATGGGCAGTGTCCGGCACCCGAACGTATCGTCACCTTTTAGATCCTCCACATCTTTGATAATCTCCCTGACGAGGGTCATGAAAAAGGCGAATAAGGAGTACACCAAAAAAATAGCCGCAATAGGCTGAAAGAGCACATTGACCACAAGAATCGAGAGTGCCGTCAGCAGTGCAACGAGGAAATTGCCGACAAAAGGCAGTCGTTTCAGCGCGTTGGAGTATAGCCACAACAGAAAGACAGACATGAAATTGATGATTCCAATCTTCCAATTCAGGACAAAGCCAAGACCAATGCCCGTAATTGAAAACAACGTATGGAGAAGTAGTACAGTTCGCCGGGAGAGCGCCTTGCCCACAACTACTCGTTCCGGTTTATTGATGAGGTCGATTTTGACATCGTAATAGTCGTTGATGCTGTATCCGCCGGCAGCGATCAAGACCGTGGAGAGCACCAGAAGGAGAAGCCTGGGACTATACGCCGAATCGAATGCTACTAAAAAGACAGCCGAGCAATATTGTGCCAGGCCTATGATAAGCAGATTCCAGATTCGGGTGAGTCGGACAAGCGCCTGAAGAGAGACCATGGTCGTGTAAAAGTAGTGAAGCCAATCCGATCCGCTAACACCGGTTTCTTGCTGACTTATCGTGGATGGTGGTCCCAGTCGAAGTAATCATCTTTCTTGAGCTCCAGCTCCTTCTTTTTCTTCTTTCCCTTCAACCGAAATGCCTCTTTGAGCTCATTAACTTCCTTTTTGATATCACTGGCGATCTTCTTCCTGACAGCCACCTGGTCGTAGGCCACTTTGTAGTTGTCTGTTGTGCCGGTGATCTTCAAGTATATTTTGGAGCGGCCCTGCAGATCATCTTCGATGGCGCCAAAAGATTCGTCCGGATCGATCTTCTTTTTGTTCCGAAGAGGGGCAATGATTCGGTAATCAATGTGTTGATCAAAAGCGTGTGTGCCGCTGAGTTGAAGGGAAGTCACATTGCTCCTGATTTCCATCATTGGAATGAAGACAGTTTTGTTTTCAATGTGAATGTCGTTCTTCAGATCACCGAACCTAAGTTTATTTAGCCCCTGGTCATCAAGATATTTGTTGAGGCCCTTGAGTGGTTCAAAATTGTTGAGTTCCCCATTCTTTATCGTTGCGCTTACATCGGCGACCAATGTTTCGGGGAACAGATGAAGTGCTTGATTCAAGGTGGCCTCCAGCGTGATCGTGGCCAGGGCTTGGCCCTTGAGGTGTTTGTATTCGATGAAATTCTGCTTGAAATTTCCGAACACGTAGAAGAGTGAGTCCACATAAATTCCGTCCAGCGTAGCCGAGGTAATCAGGTCGATGGCCTTCGGATTTTTAGCGTCGACAATGCCGGACAGATCAATCGTGCCACCCATCGCCTTCAGGTTAATACTTCTGGAAACGGCAACTTGGTTCTTAACCAGCAAATCGCCTTTGACGTGGGTAGCATGGAACTTCTTGAAATTCATCGAGTCAATATGGCAATTGAAATTTAGGTTGATGGAAGGTGAAATGGAGAACTCGTATGGACCAGTTGCCGATTCACTGAAGCCAATTTCAAATAACCGGTCCATATCCAGAAACCTTGAGGTGAGGTCGGCTTCGATGCCGATGGGCTGACTATCAAAGATGGCATAGGTAACAATGTTTTTGAAGAAGCCATTGACAAGAAAGTCACTATGCTCGAAAGTTCCCCGCAAATCGCTCATGGCAAGGTCATTGTTATTGAATTGCAACGTGCCATTCAAGTTGGAGAAGGTGAGCGCCTTCTTGCCGAGCGTAAAATTCAAGTCATGCAGCTCAACCTTTCCTTCAGTTTTTACTTGCTGTGCAGTTGCCTTGCTCTTCAGCAGGGCAATCCGGCCGGACAAGGAAACGTGTGCTTTGATTGCCCCGGAAACATCAGTGACATTGTCTATTGGATAGAAATTGAGTAAGTCAGCCGCTTTGGGTTCGCCATCAAAGTTCAGCATGACATAGGGATCATCAAGATTCTGGAGGTCAAAATCTCCAGTGAATGGCGTCCCATTCAGCGTCGCTGAGATCTTGTTGAGGGAGAGAGAGGCCCGGGAAAACCCGGACAGGGAAGGAGTCTTGAATAAACCTTCCAGATTCACTTGCTCAATCGTTGACTTAAAATCCGGATGAACAAGCGTGACGTTGCGAAAACCAAAGGCAATGCTGAAAAACGGACTACTCCGCCTGCTGATCTCACCGGAAAGCCGGGCATTGAAGTACACTTCGCCTTTGCTTTCATACTTTTTGTAAGGCTTGGCTGCTGATTCAGGGAGCAAAGCGAGTAACGATTGAAGGTCTGTTTCTTTTCCAACTATTGACAAGTCAATCAGATTCTTGTCTTTGAAGGCATACGTGCCACTAACTTCAAAATGATTGTTCCGGAGCGCTAGGGTCGACGACTGAATTATCAGGTTTTTTCGCGCGTCATCATACTCCAGGGTAGACGTGAGATCAAATGTTTTATCCTGAAGAAAAAGAGAACGACTGATTCCGATTTGTTCGATCGTTACATCGCCGTTCGCCTTGATCTGGTATCGGTCATCGCGGGCAATGATGGTGGCGGTCAGATCCTGACTAAAGAATTTATGATGCTGCGCAACAGAAAGGTCAACATACGAGACCTTTGATTGACTCAGTTTCACGTTGTGAAGATCAAATGAAACACTACCGCCTCCCTCAGCACCGGACTTCACAATTATGTAGTTGGTCTTACCTTCCTTGTTTATCCGCAAGTTGGTTTCACTTTCGTTCACCTGAAGACCCAGTACGATATATTTGCCCCTCCACACGTCCATTGGGTTGAGGGAAAATGAAATACGCTTCGCCGTCAGTAAAGGATATTGTCCAGTATGACTATCCTCAACATAGACATCTGTAAACACAATGGAGATTTTCGGAAAGTCAGAGAAGAAGGAAGCCTCTATTTTTCCGATGGTGATAGGCGTGCCAAGGCTCTTGTTGGCCTCCAGTACGAATTGCTGAATGATACGATCTTTGAAGAGAAAAAGGGAGGCGACGGCGCTGATGAGAACCACCAGGAGTGCCAGTGCGGTGTAAAGGAAGATTTTTCTAGCGCGTTTCAATGAATGGTGTTGCTGCAAAAGTACGATGCAAAATCTGATCCAAAGCGGATGAGGGGATATTGTTAGAATTTAGCCAACTGAACCCCAAGTATCCAGTCGATCAATGAGGGAGTTTTTCGCGAAAAAATCCATAGGCCCAGGTGCCTGCAAGGGCACTGAAAAATGTTACAACCACGATTAGAAATCCGCTGCCAATTTGTGCAAACAGCGGGCCAGGGCATGCGCCCGTCAGCGCCCAACCCAACCCGAAAACCAGGCCTCCCAGAACGTTCCCTTTGTGCAATTCCTTTTGCGGAATGATCACATTTTCCCCGGTCAGGGTCTTTACCTTGAATCGCTGAATCGCCCACATGGAAATTAACCCAACACCGATCGCTGTACAGAGCACGCCATACATATGAAACGCCTGAAGTCTGAACATCTCCTGAATGCGGTACCAGGAAACCACTTGACTCTTAACAAGAATTATCCCGAAGAAAATACCTGCGAATAGGTATTTAGCGTTTACGCGAAAGCCTTGACTCACGGAATCTTCTGCCCCGGATTGATTTTCGGAAATGGTCTCCACATTAAATTCATCGTCTCCGTGTGCCATAGATCAGATAATTTTCAGCAGTAACGGAAGAATCAGGTGAACCATCGCAAAACCACCGGCCATGAAGCTCATCGTCGCCAGGAGCGAGGGCCACTGCAATGTTGAGATTCCCAGGATGGAATGACCACTGGTGCAACCACCGGCATAACGCGTCCCAAATCCGACAAAGAAACCGCCGACAACGATGAAGAGGAATCCTCGGCCCGTGAAAAGGCTGGCCATACTGAATACTGTTTCAGGCATCATCTTCTGATCAACAGAGATGCCCAACGCTGTGAGGTCTTGCAAGGTTTGATTGGAAATCTGAAAATCCATGGGGCTGACAAGGAAGTAGCTTGCGACTGCGGCACCTAGCAGAACACCCGCAACGAAAAACAAATTCCAGACCTCTTTTTTCCAATCATAATCGAAGTAGGGTATTTTCCCTGGCAAGCAGGCTGCGCAGATGTGCCGCAGGGAGGACGAGATACCAAACGCTTTGTTCCCCAATAAGAAAAGGGCGGGAACCGTTAGCCCGATAAGCACGCCACTCACGTACCAGGGCCAAGGCTGACGTAACAATTCGAGCAGTTCCATAGAGGTCTATTCCGATAAAAGATTCACTGAAAATTTGGACGACTAAAGATAGTCTGAAAAATGGTAGTCAGAAGAATTCATAGCCATATCCCTCAAGTTGTGATAGTAGCGTCTGAGGAGCATCTGTTGCAGTGACCCTTCCCTCCATAGCGGGTGCTACGGGCGAGTGAACCTTTAGGTACTCAATGATGGTAGAATGCATATCAGTCTTAAGATGCGTCGGAGCGATTACATTGTCCATTCTGCAGAGCGTCGATTCGGGGTCTCCCTCACGCTCGCAGGCAGCGATCAAATATTCTTTTTGTAAGTCAAGTGGCATGCCATTGATTTGAACCCGGTTAAGGCGTTTACCAAGTTCGTTTTTCATCGTGAAGTTGATGTGCATCCCCTTCATTCGCACCATCCAACCACCGAACCGCTCCGCAGGGTTTTTAGCAAACACATTGTGAAGTTCTTTTTCAAGCCAATCCCAAAGTTGTTTACCGGGAATCAGGGCAGATTTTATTTCTGAATTAACGGGAACCATGCTCCACAAGTAGTCCATTGTAATAACGGCTTCTCCGGTCTTTGTGGAAGGAATCAATGGCGGACAAAAACGAAAGCCGTTGCTGATGGCGATATCGGGTTTGAATTTCCACATCAACGCGTCGGTGATCAGGTTGTCCATCGGAGTCTCCAGAACATAGTAGCGCACCAGCGGCGTTTTTGACCTTCCAATTACCCTGTCCAATGTGGCCCGGTAGGGTGCGCTTTCTTTTTTGATCAATGCTTTCATTTCTGGGTCGGCCGTATACTTTTCCGGATCCACATCCAGCAACGAATAGTTAGTGTCCTTTACGTGGCCATCCTCAACAATAAGATCAAGTCGAGCAACAAACGATGCAAATGCGCCAGGCTCTGTAACGCGGGAATATTTCCCTTCTATCGGTTTGCGGACACGCTCGTGCGTATCGGCACCCAGAATGAAATCCGCTCCTTGGACGGTTGGTTGATTGGCTAAATCCACTTGTTGGGCCAACCCGAGATGTGTAACCAGGAATACCATGGCACAATGTTCCTTTTCCTTGAGTAGCGCAATGTACTTCGCAACATCATCGACCGGCTTGGTGAAACGGAGACCTTCACTGTAGGCGGGCGGTTGCCTCTTTGGGATGGTCGGGTCTGTGTATCCGATAAATCCGACGCGCAGGCTGCCTATGTCCTTTATCCAATAGGGGGGAAAAACGAGTGCGTTGGACTGATCCTCTCGCTTGTGGTGCATGTTGGCGCAGATCTTCGTGGCGTGATAACCATTCAGGTCCTCAATCATTATCTGCTTTTTGTAGACCACCTCCCAGTTTCCCGGCAGCACCAGGTCATATCCGATGTTGTTCATCATAGGAACGAGTGCTTTTCCTTTGCTTAACGAAGCCACGCCACTTCCCTGGAAGCAGTCACCACCATCGATAAGTATCGTATTGCCTGGATTTTCCTTCCGGAGTGTATTCAACATGGTCTTCAGCACAGCAAGGCCTCCGCGTTTCTTGTACACCGCTTGTCCGTTCTCAAGAAAGAATTCATCGTGCGTCAATAGCTGGCCGTGGATGTCAGCCGTATGAAGTAATGTGATTCGTTGAATTTTTCCGCTCTTTGACGTTTTCCATTTCTGGATCTCCCGTAGCTGATTGGGATCACCGGCAAGGCTATTGGCAAGTAGGGGGGAGGCGAGAGTCCCCAGCGCCAGGGTAGCAATCGTTTTTACAAAGTCTCGTCTGCCCTCGCTCGTAGCTTCCTCACTGGGCTTATCCGTGTGGCGGCAAGGACACCCTTCAGGCAAAATTTGTTTTTCTTTTTGATTCACTTCACGTATCGGTTTCGTGAAGTTAGTTGATTTCAGTCGTTAGGGATAAATGGTGGTGCGCCCTCCTTGGGCACTTTGGCTGGATTCATTCCTTGTATGATTGGCTTTTCAGGCTAGCCTAAAAGCCCTGACAGTGCCTTTCACTTCATGGTATGATCGTACTTGACAATAAATAGCGTGGTGCTATTGGGGGCATCCACCGAGACTTGATTTCGAGCAAAATTGCCCTTTTGTTATCTCTTGAATGGCCTATTCGGCTGATTCTTGTACAAATCAAAAACTGTACTACTTTTGCAATCCCAAAAGTGGAGGATCTGCTCTGATTAGTGGGGGTCGGTTTGAAACTTGGTTTGGTTAGATCGGGAGCTTAGCTCAGCTGGTTCAGAGCATCTGCCTTACAAGCAGAGGGTCGGGGGTTCGAACCCCTCAGCTCCCACTTGATAATCAAACAGTTACGAGAGTAGCTGTTTTTTTGTGCCGTTACTTTAAAACATTTTTAAAACAAATCGGGGTATTAGCAGGCCCAATGCTCCATTAGCGCTTTACCTTTTTCCTCACTTTTTCGGACCCAAATAAAGGCTCTGTGACCTTCTTGTATAGGTCGAAAAGGTATTCAATGCGCTGCATCTCCGTATCGAATGCCTGGGGACGATAACACGTATCCACGAACTTATCTAAGTCTTGGTGTGCCCTTACTAAGTCGACTGGCATTGTGAGCGGATCATACAAATCAGCCAATGAGCTCTCCGGGTACCGTTCACGTACTCTTATTACTTGCTGAGCAAGTTTCTCAACTCCGTCAAGTTTTTGTTTCGGTAGATTTTCGGGCCACGGAAAGTTGTTATAAACTAAATTGTTGGAGTATCTAAAATCGCTTTTTATCCTACCACACACATATTTAACCCAAACCATATGCATTTCAGATTGAAGGACACCGAAATGGAACAGGTTGGCCTTGGGGATAAAGAGGCAACTATTATTGGGAACAGACTGGCTGTCAAAGAAACCAAATGGAATGTATTTCCGACTTTCAGATGAATGAGCAGGTATAAGAATATACTCTGAATCAGGTTGCCTTATCTCGCCAAATAAAGAAGGTACCTCCGCAAGCTTCCTCGTTGCCTCCCGCTTGCTTTCAAGTCGGTACTTTCTAACGGCTTCAATTCTCTCTATTATGAACGGCAATCGCCTTAGGTCAGCAGGATTGGCTCCATTCAGCCATATACACCATCGCTTTTCTCCATTAAGATATTCTCTGGCACTTAACAGTGGTTTTAGGTATTGCTCTGCATCGGGCTCAGTTTTTATAAACTCTATTTTCTCCTCATTGGTTAAGAGGAAGAAGCCTCCATCATTTGGCATACTTCCGAATTGAATTGCCGGAACATTCGAAATTGGTGTACTTCTACTCAGAATAAGTACGTTGTCACCTTTCACTAAGTACGGATTTATGTTCCGCGCCTTCACTACCAGAGGATCTCCTTTGACATCAGGATAATCATAGAGGAGTTTTTCGGCAACAATATTACCCTCCCGCTCGTGATAAAATCCGATGATCACAACGAAAACCGCTGCATTCCCTTTGGCCTCATTGGTCCATTTGAATGTCCGGTGAGCAAAGAGAATACTAACACCGTGCTTCAAAAGCTCAGTCCAAAGGACTCCTACTTGCTCCCCTTGAGAAATTGAATTTGTCGAAACAAAGGCTACTCTAATTGAGGTCTTGTTAATAAACCTCGAACCCTTTAAGTACCAGGCAGTAACATAGTCAAGCAATCCAGAGCTTTTTGATCCTGCGAATATTTGGCTCATATCCTCATCCTGCTCCTCACTCATTAGGTTCTTTCCGACAAAAGGTGGATTCCCAAGGATATATGTCAATTGATCTTTAGGAACAACATCCTCCCAATTTAGACGCAAAGCATTTCCATGGACAATTGTTGCACTCTTTTTCAGTGGAAGTCTTTTGTAATACTCTCCAAACTCTTGAGAGAGTCTCAGCTAAAAGGCAAAAGATATCTCTTCACAAGGTCAGCCTTAGGCTCCAATAATTGTTTTATGGCATTCCTATTTGAATTCACCCAATAGCTTATAGCAAAGAGAACCTTTTCGAGTGCGTTTGTGCTCATTTCATCTAAAGCTATTAAGCCATTATTTCAAAAAATCGTCGCGAACAAAAAAACCCGAAAAGGCGGTTCCTCTTCGATTTTTCTTTAACATTTGACCTGCCCCCGGCTATGCTGATTTCCTAAGAATTCCCATCACTCCCTCGTTTGCTTCAATTTTTTTCTTCAAATCAAATCGCTTCAAATAACTCTCAGTTGTTTTTATGTCGCTGTGTCCCAGCATTTCCCTTATTAGCTCAACCGACTGACCAGACTGCTTCAAAAGGCTCGCATAACTGTGCCTTGCCCAATAGGTAGTAATGGGAGGGAGGTCGTTTGCAATGCAAATTCTCATTTTTCTTCAGTTTGGTCTTCCATCTTGAATGACGCAAAGTTGTCGCTCTTTTCTTCTGCAATGATTCGCTCAGTGAGCAAAACCAATTGGTCCAGGGACCTTGTGAGCTTTTTACTACCTTTAATAATGGCCTTGATTTCCCCGGCTGATAGATTCCGCCAGCTATTCAAAATTGACCTAAAATCCCTATCCATCAGGTGCTATTTTGCATATAACTCATGTAAGGTTTTTCTTAAAATTGACATTTATGGCTTGCGCAAAAATATGTATTTTGGAATGAGATTTCGGACCATGAAATTACGCGCTCAACTGAATATTCACCAAACCAATAGATATATGAAAAATGTCTTGACATTGGCACTTGTCCTGGTCTTTCTGTTCAACTGCCAATCACCTGATTCTGGGCCGAAATTTACTGCATCACAATTCGAATCGATTGGCAAGATTCATAACAAGGGACTGGACTTCGTATTGTCAACCCTCAAGGAGGAAAAAAACGCCATTGCATTGACAGGAGCGAGCAATGGTAAGAGGACTTTATCTCAACTACTCCAAGAGAATCAAGAGGCGGCTATTCGGTACATTGCTCAAGAAGGGGCTGACTTGTCCAGTAAAGAGATGCAATTTGCCATTGAAAAAAGTAATTCCATCACGAAAACATATACTGAGTATCTCTTAAAGAAAAAAGCAGATCTTGGCCGAACTGGGGAAGGGATTGAAGGAATGACAGATGCAATCATGGCGGATGTCATACCATACATAAGTAGTGAGCAGCATGAGATGTTCAATGATATCTTTAGTGCTCTAAACAACAATGATATTAATTCAGTGCAAAATAATCTAAACACTATTGAAAGTGAAGTGATCAACCTTCCAGCTAGTGAGCAACCAATAATGTTCGAAGCTATTTCAGTTGCCAGAAGTTCATCTCAATATTGGAACCAGAACTACCCAGTTTGGCAAGAAGTAAGCATCCGATGAAGTACATCTTTATCAGGCGCCTTTGTTAGGATAGTTTTGTTGTCAAAAGATAAACCATAAGACGATGACAACAAAATCCGAAAA